>CANJCB010000035.1 GCA_947473305.1 Rhodospirillales bacterium | reverse complement strand
TGCTCCTACCCTGCGACGCGAGCACGTCAACCTGCCGCAACTTCGCAACAATCTCCTCGGGTGTCGGTCTTCTCTTGGGCATTTCGGTCCTCCTTTCCTATGTCAAAGGACATACTTTCAGGTGGACCAATTCAATGGGGGTGGATCAACTCGGCGAGCAGGCGGCGGCCCGCTGGGACCAGCCGGACGCCGGGATCTGGGAGTACCGCGGCCGCGAGGCGGTGCATACCCATTCGAGCCTGCTTTGCTGGGCGGCCTGCGACCGGCTCGCGCTGATCGCGGGAAGGCTGGGGCTCCAGACCAAGTACCAGCAGTGGCGCACCCGCGCCGACAAGATCCGCGCCGCCATCCTGGAACAGGCCTGGAGCGATAAACGCAAGGCCTTCGTGGCAACCTTCGGCGGCGAGGCACTCGACGCAAGCCTGCTGCTCATGCCGAACCTTGGCCTCATCGACGCGAAGGATCCGCGCTTCGCCGCCACGGTCGAGCGCATGGAGCAGGAACTGCTTCACGATGGCCATTACATCTACCGCTATGTGGAGCCCGACGATTTCGGACGGCCGGCCAATGCCTTTACGGTCTGTACCTTCTGGTACGCCGAGGCGATTGCCATGCAAGGACGGGTGGAGGAAGCGCGCGAGCTTTTCGAGCATCTGCTCTCGCGGCGCAATTCCCTAGGCCTGCTGGCGGAGGATCTCGATACCAAGACCGGCGAGCTTTGGGGAAATTTCCCGCAGACCTATTCGATGGTCGGTCTCATTCATACGGCGGCGCGGCTGTCGCGCTCCTGGAAGGGTGCTTTCTAGGCGCCTTCGCGCTCCATCGCCTCGACGAAGCCGGCCTGCAACTCCTCGACATCGCCCAGGTGCCAGCCGCGCAACACCTTTGTCCCGTCGAAGGACACCCAATAATAGCCCCCGTGCGATGCCCGGATGCGGAGATAGGGCGGGTGGTATTCGACATCGCTGGCCCGTCCCGTGCGGGTCAGTCCGTCGGCGATCGCGAGGGCGCCGGGCAACGGTCGGTCGTTCATGAATTCTTCCAGACCTTCAAATCCGGGGAGGCGTTTCCCTAGAACGGCTCCCGCTCGTGTGAGCGACATATGGGATTTGACGGAAATGGAGTCCAGAGCCGGTCTAAACGATGCCGGTATCTGCCGAGATCGGGGACCCGGACCAAAAGAGCTCCTTCGAGCTGAATTTGGTCCGGGTCCGCCGGAGGGTGGCTATTCGAGGAACGACGGGTCGCGCTTTTCCATGAGCCGGTAGAGCGCCGCAAAAACCTTCTCCGGTCCGCCACGCGGCTCGGAGAGATGGGCCGAATGAACCCGGGCGACTTCAGGGGTCGTCGGTTGCAGCGGCACGTTCATCGAATAGGCGGTCATCTGGACCCTGCAGGCGGTCTCCAGGGTATGGAGCGTCTGGAAGGCCTGCGCGATCGTCGAGCCGCAGGTCAGAAGACCGTGGTTCCGAAGGATCATCGCGTTCTTGTCGCCGAGGTCGCGTACGAGCGGTACGCGGTCGCTGTCGTCCGCATGGACGCCCAGGAAGTCGTGATAGGCGACCTTCTCATAGAGCGAGGCGCCGGCGAAATCCAGGAGACCCAGGCCGTCGCGGGTGGCGGCGATAGCCATCCCCGGGATCGTGTGAGTATGCATCACGCAATGCGCGTCCTCGCGCGCCGCATGGACCGCGCTGTGGATGATGAAGCCCGCCCGGTTGACCGGATAGTTGCTCGGCTCGACGATATTGCCGTCGAGGTCAATCTTCACCAGGTTGGAAGCCGTGATCTCGTCATAGCGCAAGCCGAAGGGGTTGATCAGGAAATGCCGTTCCGGGCCGGGAACGCGCACCGTGATGTGGCCAAAAATCGTCATCGCCCAGCCGAAATAACCGAAAATCCGGTAGGCGGCGGCGAGGTCCCGGCGCAGTTGAAGCTCGGTCTCGACGCCCGGGCGGTTTGAATGCAGTGACTGAACTTGTGCGGACATGGGCCAATTCCCCTCCTTGAAGATCAGCCATTATAGCGATTGAAACCGTCTGTGCCAGAACCTTCCCATTGCGCGGAAAAGTTGACAGATGTCCTTTTCGGGGCAGTCTATCCGCAACGATATGGCGGCGGGGGCGAGGCGATGTATCCGAATGTTCAGCTCTTCATCGACGGCAAGTGGCGTGACGGCGGCGCCGGCACGATCCCGGTCCTGAACCCTGCGACCGAAGAGCAGATCGGAACCGTGGCGCGGGCCGATAGAGCCGATCTCGACCGGGCCTTGGCAGCGGCGGAAAGAGGCTTCGCCCTCTGGAGGGCCGTGCCCGCCTATAACCGCGCAAAGATCCTGGTGAAGGCCGCGGACATCCTGCGGGAACGGACCGACATGGTCGCCCGGCTCATGGTGATGGAACAGGGCAAGCCGTTTGCTCAGGCTAAGGGAGAAGTCCAGCTTGCCTGCGACGCGCTCGAATGGTTCGCGGGCGAGGCGAGCCGCGCCTATGGCCGGGTGATCCCGGCGCGGGGCGAGGGCATCTATCAACTCGTCGTCAAGGAGCCGGTCGGACCGGTGGCCGCCTTCACGCCCTGGAACATCCCGGTGAACCAGGCGAGCCGGAAAATCTGCCTTGCGCTGGCGGCCGGTTGCTCCGTGATCCTGAAGGCGGCGGAGGAGACGCCGGCTTCCTCTGCCGAAGTGGTGCGCGCGCTTGCCGAGGCGGGCGTGCCGGATGGGGTCATGAACCTCGTCTATGGCGTGCCGGCGGAGATTTCGGAATATCTCATCCCCCATCCCACGATCCGCAAGATCACCTTCACGGGCTCGACGGTCGTCGGCAAGCAGCTGGCCCAGATCGCGGGCGCCCACATGAAGCGGCTCACCATGGAACTGGGCGGCCATTCGCCCGTGTTGATCTTCGACGACGCGGATGTCGATCTCGCGGCTGCCGCCTTGGCCCAGGTGAAATACCGGAATTCCGGGCAAGGCTGCATCTCGCCGACCCGCTTCCTGGTCCAGGAAAAGGTCTACGATCGCTTCGTTGATCAGTTCGTAACCCATGCGGAGCAGGTGAAGGTCGGCGAGGGTTTCGAGCCGGGCGTCATCATGGGTCCTCTGGCCAACGGCCGTCGCGTCGCGGCCATGGAGGGCTTTGTCGCCGATGCGGTGAAGCGCGGCGCCCGTCTTCGCACAGGCGGCAAGCGCCTCGGCAACAAGGGCTATTTCTTCGCGCCCACGGTATTGAGCGACGTGCCGCTCGACGCGCGGGTGATGAACGAGGAGCCTTTCGGCCCCATGGCGCTGATGGCGCCTTTCAAGGGCTTCGACGACGCCATGGCGGAAGCGAACCGGCTGCCCTATGGGCTCTCGGCCTATGCCTATACCCGCTCGGTCAAGACGGCGAGCGCCTTCGCGGCGGCTGTCGAAGCCGGCATGGTATCGATCAACCATCACGGTCTCGGATTGCCCGAAGTTCCTTTTGGGGGCGTGAAGGATTCGGGTCAAGGCTCGGATGGCGGCGTCGATGCCATGGAAGGCTATTTCGTCACCAAATTCGTGACGCAAGCTTCCGCCTGAACGCCGGGCATTTGCATACAATCGGCGAGATGATAGGCTTATGCGTCCGAACAGCCGGGGACTTTAGATGATTGCCGCCAAGACGCTTACGCCTCACATTGGCGCCCAAGTCACAGGGATCGATCTCAGCGGCCCGATCGACGAGAAGACCCAAACGGAACTGAAGCGGCTCTGGCTCGAGCATGTCATCCTGGTTTTCCGGGGACAAAAACTCGACCAGGAAGCGCTCCTCCGCGTCACCGGCTATTTCGGAACCCCGGCAAAACTCGCCCGGCCCAAAGCTTTCCATCCGGTGGGTTACGGTCGTCTTCTGGAAGGCATCATGCTGATCTCGAACGTTCGGGAGGGCGGTGTCGCGATCGGCTCGCTGCCCGACGGCGAAATGATGTTCCATCACGACATGATCCATGCCGCGAACCCCGACAAGGGGACCTGTCTTTATGCGGTGGATATCCCCAGCGTGGGCGGCAATACCCTCTTCGCCAATTGCGCGACCGCCTATGACCTCATGCCGCGCGATCTGCGTGACCGGCTCGAGGGGCGCAGGGCCTTCCACCACTACAACTATGGGGAAACCCAGCGGCACGGGAAAAACGGGATCGAGGCTTTTTCCGAATCCTCCCATCCCGTGTTCCGCACCCATGAGGAGACCGGCCGCAAGGCGGTCTATGTCAATCGCTTGATGACGGAGCAAATCGTCGATATGCCGAAGTCGGAGAGCGACGACCTGCTCGCCCGGGTCTTCGATCACTCGGAAAATCCGGAATGGATCTATGAGCATGTCTGGCAGCCTGACGATCTCGTGATCTGGGACAACCGCTGCTCGATGCATGCGCGGACCGATTTTCCGGCCGGCGAAAGGCGGCTTCTGCTGCGGACAACCATGGTCGGGGCCGGCGCTCCTTACTAGCGCCACCCTTGAATGCCCGTGGCGGCTGTGTGATAGACTGCGCTTTGGGGTAATCATATTTTCGGGGAGCGCTTTTGTCCCTCCGCTACGACGAAATCGGACTGCGGCTGAAGGCGTTTCGCATGGGCTCGGGGCTCAGCGCGGAAGAAATTTCGCGCCGCATCGGCATCTCTCGCACCGCGCTCTATCGCTTCGAGAAGGGGGAACTCGCCAAGATCGAGACCCTCGAAAAGCTTTCGGAGCTGCTGGATGTGTCGCTGCCGACCCTCCTGGGGGTGGGCATCGAATATGTCTCCTCGCCGGTGACCTATTACGAGCGCATCCGCCAGATCGAGGAGACGGCCGAGCACATCACCATCCTGGCCGGCCCGATTTCCTATTTCCTCGCGACGCAGGAATTCGAAGGCATCCTGGAGCAGTCGCTTAACGAGAGCGTGCCCGACAAGGCGCCCAACCGGGCCAAGGCCTTGGCCGATATCGGGCAGATTATCGAGATCATGCGGGAACGCAAGGCGACCCGCCTGCAGCGCAAGCCCGCCTGCCTGCATCTGGTTTCGGCGCTGGAGATGGAGCGCTATCTGATGACCGGTGCGGTCGGGCGCACCATGCTCCCCGACGCGGTCGCGGAGGAACGCCGCCGCATCGCCCGCGCCGAGGTCGAGCATCATATCGCGATCCTCGAAAAGGAACCCATCGGGGTCCAGGTCGGCCTCGTGCTCGACAACCTGCCGCGGGCGGGGTTCCAGATCTTCCGGCAGCCGACGCAGCGCTTCCTGACCATCAGCCCCTTCCGGCTCGGCGAGCAGCCGAATGTTCGCCTGGGCGTCGCCATGATCACCTCCGCGCCCGAAGCCTTGACGCTCCATGAACGGGTGGTCGCCGACATCTGGGCGGGGGCGCTTCGAGGGCATGCGGCGGCCGAATATCTTCGCAGCCTGCTTGCGGCCCGTGAGCGGATGGGCATAGACAGTCCCGCCGCCAAGGCCCGGCTGGCGGAAATCACACCGGCGAAGCGGCGCTCGCGCTAACCAACTGTACAAAAATTGCGACAAGATGACTTTTTCGGCTCAAAGTGGCCGCGAATACGTTCGAGTGGGGAGTTCAAGGCAGGATGGATGAAGTTCGGTCCCTGAGCGGGGCGCCCATGGTGACGATCGAAGGGTTAAAAAAGAGCTTCGGGGAAGTGACCGCGATCGGTGACATGTCCTTCAACGTCGCCAATCATGAGTTTCTGTCGATCGTGGGGCCGAGCGGTTGCGGCAAGTCGACGGCTTTACGCGTCATCGCGGGGCTGACCGAGCCCACCGCCGGCAAGGTCCTGGTGCGCGGCGCCGAAGTCCGGGGGCCGATCAAGGACGTGGGCATGGTCTTCCAGGCTCCGGTATTGCTGCCCTGGCGCAGCGTTCTGACCAATGTGCTTTTCCCGATCGAGATGAGGGGCGAGCGCCGCTCGAAATACCAGGCCAAGGCGCTCGAACTTATAAAGCTCGCGGGCCTCGAAGGTTTCGAGAACCATGCGCCCTATCAGCTTTCCGGCGGCATGCAGCAACGCGTGGCGATTTGCCGGGCGCTGGTCTCCAGCCCCCAACTCCTGCTGATGGACGAGCCTTTCGGTGCGCTCGACATCATGACGCGCGAACGCATGGGCTTCGAGTTGCAGAAGATCTGGAGCGTCGGGCGTCAGACCGTGATCTTCGTGACCCATAGCATCACCGAGGCCGTGCTGCTCTCGGACACCATCGTGGTGATGAGCGGGAGGCCCGGTACCATCAAGAAGATCGTGAAGGTCGATCTGCCGCGTCCCAGGCTCGCCTCGATGATGAAGGATCCGCGTTTCGTCGAACTCGCCGCCGATGTGCGCGATCAGATCGACGCGCAGTGGGTGGAATAGGGAGAGGGGCCATGATCAACGCATTGAAGCATCTGCGCCCGTTCCTGGGTTTCGTCGTCCTGCTGGTGGTGTGGCAGGTGGGCGTGCGCCTGGCGAATTTCCCGGAATATATCCTGCCCGCGCCGACGGTCATCCTGGCGCGGCTTTGGGCGACCCGGAACGAACAGCTCTATCACCTTTTCGTCGCGACCGGTTTTACCACGGTCGTGGGCCTCGCCCTGGCCCTGGTGGTTGGCGTGCTGATGGCGCTGGCCGTGGTTTATATCAAGCCGTTGAAGGCGATGATCATGCCGCTTCTGGCGGCCTTCAACAGCATTCCCAAGATCGCGGTGGCGCCGCTCCTGGTGATCTGGTTCGGGCTTGGCGCCGAGACCAAGATCGTGCTGGCCTTCCTGTTGTCCGTCTTTCCGATCTTCGTGAATTCGATTACCGGTCTGGGGGAAATCGAAGCCGATGTGCTCGATCTCTCGCGGCTTTCCGGCGGAACACCCTGGCGCATCTTCCTGAAGGTGCGGCTCATCAATGCCGTTCCCTACATTACAGATGCTCTGCGGATCGCCTTTCCCCTGGCGCTGGTCGGATCAATCGTCGGCGAGTTCATCGCGGGCAATGTCGGCGCGGGCTATCTGGTGCTCTCGGGTCAGTTCAATCTCGACACGCCGCTGGTTTTCGCGGCGCTGCTCTGCATCACGCTTTTCGCCACCCTGGGGATCACGCTGATCGGCCTCCTGGAAAACCATTTCGTGACCTGGAAGCACTCGACCCGGCGGCGCTGATTATCCCAGAAGGCGCGGGAAGAGCGGCCGGGCGTTGTCGAAGCCGATCTTCCCGATATCTTCGGCCGAAAGGCCTGAATCCCCGAATTGCTCGATCATGAGCGCGACGCGCCAGGCGGGAATGAAGGGGTAGTCGGTGCCGAAGAGCACATGGTCGAGCGGCGCCACTTCGAGCAGCGAGCGCATCATCGACGGTGCGACCGCGGTGACCACGTCGTAGTAGAGCCCCTTCAGCGCGGTCCAGATGTCCGGCGCGCCGGGATAGGCCATGGCGGGATTGGTCTTCGCCACCATGGCGATGCGATAGGCGAGATGGGACACCGTCCCGCCGCCATGGCTGAAGATGAACTGGATGTTCGAATATTTGTAGAGCGCCCCGGAAAAGAAGAGGCTGGTGATCGTGCGCGTCGTGTCGAAGGGAAATTCCAGGAGGCTGATATTGACCTTGGGATGACAGGTCGGGCAGTCGCAGGTGGTGGGATGCACGAAAGCCACGGCATGACGCCGGTCGAGTTCCGCGAGGAGCGGTTCCAGCTCAGGGTCTCCCAGATATTTTCCCTGGTAATTGGTCATGAGCGCCACGCCATCGGCCTCTAATTCGTCGAAGGCGTAGCCCACCTCCCGCAGCGTTTCGTCCATATAGGGCAGCGGCAAGGTGGCCAGGAGGCCGAAGCGGTCGGGCTTGTCGTGCCGGAGCCGTGCGCCGTAATCGTTGCAGTGCCGGGCGATTTTCGCCGTCGCCCCCCGGTCGGGCAGCGTCACCTCCGTCGAGACGGAGGTTGCCGCGAATTCGATGTTGTTCTGCCCCATGACCTCGAGAGCTTGTTCAACCGACCAGGGGTCCTTGGGCACTCGCAGGATCTCGGGCGGCATCGACGACACATAATCCGGTGGGAAGATGTGGTGGTGGACGTCGACCCGCCCGCGCATCAGGTCTTCTCCGCAGCCGCCAGCTTGCGCAACTCGCCCTTCTGCACCTTGCCTGTGCCGGTGCGCGGCAGGGTCGGGATGAAGCGCACGTGGCGGGGTTTCTTGTAGCTGGCGATCCGGTCCCGGCAGTGCTCGATGATCTCCTCGGGCGTGGCCGTGGTGCCGGGCTTCTGTTCGATGAAGGCCATGACAGCTTCCCCGTATTCCTCGTCCGGGATGCCGATCACGGCCGCGTCGGCCACTGCGGGGTGGGAGAGGAGCGCAAGCTCCACCTCCTTCGAATAGATGTTGAAGCCGCCGCTCACCACCATGTCCTTGGCGCGGTCGACGAAATAGAAATAGCCTTCCGCATCCTTGTAGGCGAGGTCGCCGGTCCGGAGCCAACCGTCCTGGACGAAGACTTCCTTGTTGGCTTCCGGCCGCTTGTAATAGCCCTTCATCATGGTGAAGAGCCCGGGCCGCCCGCAGCGCACCAGGATCTCGCCGGTGGTGCCGAGCGGCACATCCTTTAACTCCTGGTCCACGAGGCGAACCTCGACGCCCGGAATGGCGCGACCCATGGAGCCGGGATTGCCGCGCTGCTCGTGCGGCAGGAGCGCCGCGACCGAGGCGGGTTCCGTGCCTGCGTAATAGCTATAGATGCCGACATCGGGTACGGCCGCGAAAAGCCGCTTCTTCAGTTCCACCGGGAACACCTCGCCCGTCGCGGAGATGAGCCGCAAGGGCTTCAGCGCCTGGGGCCGCTTCTCGATCTCCGGCATCATGAGGCGCACCACTGTCGGCACGCAGCCGAGGATGGTGATGCCTTCTTTCTCGATGAGGTCCACCGCTTCGACGGGATCGAAGCGGGTCATGATGACGAGCCGACAGCCGGTGGTCAGCATATTGGTGATGCGGCTCAAGCCGATCCGATGGGCGATGGGCGTCGTCACCAGGATGGCGTCGTCGGCCGTCACCTGGAACTCGGTCGCATTCAGGAAGCCGGCGGAGAAGACCAAATTGGCATGGGTCGAGATGGCGCCTTTGGGATGACCCGTGGTGCCGGAGGTATAGGCGATGAGGCAATCGTCGGGATCCGCCGGAAGATAGGGCGGCGGAGCGTCGCTGCCCTCCGCGGCCAGCGTCGAAAGGGCGATCTCGCCGGGCTCGGCCTCTCCCTCAGTCACGATCAGCACCGGGTTGTCCATTTTCGTGGCCGCCTCGCGGGCGCCCTTGCGGGTTTCGGGCGAAAAGAAGACCACCCGGGGCTCCACGTCGCCCAGGATGAATTGGACCTCCGACAGCGTAAGGCGCGTGGAGATCGGGACGATAATCCCGCCCATCTTCACCACGCCGCCCATGGCCTCGACGATCTCGGCGCTGTTCGGAACCCAGAGTGCCATGCGATCCAAAGGTTTCAATCCGCGCGCCAGGAGCGCATTGGCGATCCGGTTGGTCGTCCCTTCCAACTCCCGGAAGGTGATGCGGCGATCCTTGCAGATGATGGCGACATGATCGGCGCGACGCTGCGCCATGCCGGAGAAAAGCGAGCCAAGCTTCATCGAAAATCCCTGATTTGACTGTCCAAGCTGAGGAGAGCTTAACGCGAAAGCCGGCTTTACACCCAGTTCGCATTTGCCTGGATCTGGGTAAAAAGACTGACCCCGGAGGTCAAGGGAAGTCAACCTTGTGCAAAAAACTTTTCACCAGATAGCCGCTCTATAGGGGACCCTCTTTCCTAATTCAGGGAATTTGTAAGAATTTTGGAATAGGTTGGCGTTTGGGCGGAGAGAGCGGATAAAATCTCTCAGCCGCAGGAGAGTGAGAGGCAGACTTGAATTTCGTGAAACCCGTTGCATCGGGTAGCCAGGGCGTGCTGGGCCAGTCGGTGAGGCGGCTTGAAGACCCGATCCTTATTACGGGACGCGGGCGTTTTGCGGCCGATATCTCCTTTCCCCATCAGCTTCATATGCGGCTCGTGCGCTCGGGCTATGCCCATGGCCGGATCGTTTCCATCAATGCCGAGGTTGCCCTGGCGCTGCCCGGCGTCTTCGCGGTCTGGACGCATGAGGACATTGCCGATGTCTCCCGCATCTATCCCCGCGGCTCGCGCATCGAGAAGCTCGAGCCCTATTGCCAGCCCATCCTGGCCCAGGGCTTCGTGCGATATGCCGGCGAGCCCATCGTGGCTGTTTTCGCCGAGGACCCTTATATCGCCGAAGACGCTGCCGAATTGATCGAGGTGGAGATCGAAGAGCTTACGCCACTTATCGACGTCGATGGGGAGCCCAAGGAGTTCAGCCAGGGCTTAAGTTCGGAGGCCTATATCGTCCAGCAGGGCTTCGGCGATGTGGATCCCGTTTTCCGCGACGCGCCGGTCGTGGTCGAACTGACGCTTTCGACGGGTCGGCATTCGGGCGTGCCCATGGAGACCCGGGGCGCGATCGGCCGCTACGACGGCTCCAAGGATATCCTGGAACTCCACGGCGCGGCCAAGGTGCTTCACCGGAACCGCGAGCATCTGGCCCGCATGCTGGGGCGACCGCTGGCGGGGCTCCATCTTCACGAGGGCCATACGGGCGGCGGCTTCGGCGTCCGGGGCGAAATCTATCCCGAGGATGTCATGGTCCTGGTGGCGGCCATGCGGCTCGGGCGGCCGGTGAAGTGGATCGAGGACCGTTTCGAGCATCTGGTCGCCACCAACCATTCCCGCGAGCAGCGTCACCGTGTCCGCGCCGCCTGCACGCCGGAGGGCAAGCTTCTCGCGGTCGATACGGATTTCTTCCTGAACCAGGGCGCCTATGTGCGCACCATCGAAAAGCGCGTGGTTGAACTGACCACGGCGCTGCTGCCCGGCCCCTATAAAATTCCTGCCTATCGCGCCACGGGCCATTTTCGCATGTCGAACAAGACGCCGGCCGGAACCTATCGGTCGCCGGGGATCTTCGAGGCTGCTTTCGTGCGCGAACGGCTGATGGACGCCATTGCTGCCCGGCTTGGGCTCGACCGGATCGAGGTGCGCCGCCGCAATCTCCTGACGGTGGCGGATATGCCCTATGAGACGCCCTTGATGGTGGGAGAGGAGCATATCCGTTACGATTCGGGTGACTATGGGGGGCTTTTCGACAAGACTCTCGACCGCTTCGGCTGGCGAAAGCTTCAGGAGGAAGTGGTGCGGCGCAAGGCGGAGGGCGAGGCGGTCGGCCTCGGCCTCGGCGCCTATGTGGAAAAAGGCGGGACCGGTCCGCGCGACGGGGTCCGGATCACGGTCGATGCGGACGGCGCCATCGAGGTTTTGACCGGTGGCGCTTCGGTAGGGCAAGGGTTCGAGACCATCATCGCCCAGGTCTGCGCCGAGTTCCTGGGGGCCGACTATCGCCAATGCCGGGTGATCCACGGCCAGACCGACATGATCCAATATGGCATCGGGGCGCATGCCTCCCGCGCCACGGTCATGACGGGTTCGGCGACCCGGGTGGCGGCCCTGAAGGTGCGCGAAAAGGCCATCGATATGGCGGCGCAGCTTCTCCAGGCCCCGGCGGAGGCGCTCGAAATCCGGGATGGCGTGGTCTTTCGAACCGACCGGGAGGGCGGTCCTACCGTGACGCTCGCCAAGATCGCGGCGAGCCTCGCGCCCACATCCGCCGTGCTCGGCGACCGCGACCCGGGACTCTGGGCGGAAGGCTGGTTCCGCACCGCGCACAAGGTTTTCCCCTATGGGCTTCACCTCGCCATGGTGCGGGTGGATCGGGAGACAGGGGCCGTGAAGGTCGAGAAATATCTTGCCGCGCATGACGTCGGGCGGGCGATCAATCCGATGCTTTGCGAGGGGCAGATCGTGGGTGGCGTCGTCCAGGGGTTGGGCGGGGCGCTGCTGGAGGAATTCCGCTACGACGAGCGGGGCCAGCCGCTCTCCACCACTTTTGCCGATTATCTGATGCCGACGGCGGCGGAAGTGCCGGATATCGACGTGCTTTTGGCTCAGGACTTCCCGAGCCCGCTCAATCCCATCGGGTTGAAGGGGGTGGGGGAGGCCGGTGTCACCGCGGTCGGCGCGACGATCGCTTCGGCGGTGGACGATGCGATCGGCCGGCCGGGTGCGATCACGCAACTGCCGATCACACCCTCGCGGCTGGCGGCTATTCTGAAGTCCTGAAGCTAGAAGCGGCCGGCCTGGAAGTCCTGCACGGCTTGTCTCAGTTCCGCTTCCGTGTTCATCACGAAGGGGCCGTATTTCGCGACGGGCTCTTTCAGCGGCTTGCCCGCGATGAGCAGGAGGCGAGCTCCCGCTCCCTCGGCCGTCAGCGTCACATGATCTCCCGGCGACAGGACGGCCACCCGGCCGCGGGCCAGGCGTTCCTCGCCTTCGCCAACGAGGACCGAACCCTCATGGGGATAAAGGAAGGCGCTATGGCCCTCGGGCAAGGGGATGATGGCCTCGGCGCCGGCGGAAAGGGAGATGTCAAGGAAGACGGGTTCCGTCTCGCCGGGTTCGACCGGGCCTTTGACGCCGCTGACGAGACCGGCCACGACCTTCACCTTAGCACCTTCGGCCAAGGTCGCTTCGGGGATCGTCTCGGGTGCGAACTCCTGGTAGCGCGGTGCGGTCATCTTGTCCTTGGCGGGCAGGTTGATCCAGAGCTGGAAGCCCTGCATCAGCCCTCGCTCCTGTTCCGGCATCTCGGAATGGACGATGCCGCGCCCGGCGGTCATCCATTGCACCGAGCCCGCGGTCAGGAGGCCCTCGCGGCCGGTGTTATCCCGGTGCCGCAAGCGCCCTGCCAGCATATAGGTGACCGTCTCGAAGCCCCGGTGGGGATGATCGGGGAACCCCGCCATATAGGCCTTGGGATCGTCCGAGCGGAATTCGTCGAGCATCAGGAAGGGATCGAGGTCCGGCAGCTTCGGCTGACCGATGACGCGCGTCAGCTTGACGCCCGCCCCGTCGCTCGCCGGCATGCCTTCGCCGGACCAGACGACGCGGCGGCCCGTCTTCAGCGTGGTTTCGGTCATGGCTTCCTCTCCCCGATCGTTATCCGACTAAAATGGGGATCGGTCTCCCTGGAGTAAGCCCGGCGCGGGGGATGGCTTTCCCGCGCCGGGTGCATAGGTCAGACGAGAAGGACCGTCGAACCCGTGGTCTCGCGGCCTTGCAGGTCGCGGTGCGCCTGGGCCGCTTCCTTCAGGGGATATGTGCGGCCGATCTCGATCTTCACGGCACCTGAGAGCACGACGTCGAAGAGATCCTTGGCCATTTCCAGCAGCGCTGTCCTGGTGCCGGCAAAATGGACGAGCGTCGGTCGGGTGAACATCAGCGAGCCCTTCTGGGCGAAGATGCCGAGATCGACCGGCGGGATCGCGCCCGAGGCCTGGCCGAAGCTCACCATCATGCCGCGCGGCCGCAGGCAATCGAGTGACTTCATGAAGGTGTCCTTGCCGACCGAATCATAGACCACGGGTAATTTCTTGCCGCCGTTGATCTCGATCGCCTTCGTCACGAAATCCTCGGTCCGGTAGAGGATCGTGTGGTCGCAGCCATGCGCCTTGGCGAGCTTCGCCTTGTCCCCGCTGCCGACCGTGCCGATGACGGTCGCACCGAGGTGCTTCAGCCACTGGCAGGCGATGAGCCCGACGCCGCCCGCAGCCGCATGCCACAGCACGGTGTCGCCCTTCTGCACCTTGTAGATCTGGCGGATGAGATATTGCGTGGTGAGGCCCTTCAGCATCATGGCCGCGCCCTGCTGGTCCGAGATGCCGTCCGGCAGGCTCACCAGCCATTGCGCCGGCATCACGCGCAGTTCGGAATAGGAGCCGATAGGGCCGCCCGCATAGGCGACCCGGTCACCCGGCTTGATGTCAGTCACGCCCTCGCCCACCGCCTCGACGACGCCGGCGGCTTCGGTGCCGAGCCCGCTCGGGAGCGGCATCGGATAAAGCCCGCTGCGGATATAGGTTTCCACGAAATTGAGGCCGACGGCGGTGTTGCGGACCAGCGCTTCGCCGGGTCCCGGTTTGCCGACCGGAACCTCTTCCCAGGTCAGGACTTCGGGGCCGCCGGTCTTGTGGAAGCGCATCGCATGGGGCATTTCCGCTCTCCTCTCGTTCGTTGAGCGCAGATGCCTACCATATTCGGACAGCCGATGAGGAGAGGGTTAAGCGGGGCGGTCGCCTTCGACCACGATCCGCATCATCTCGCGGCGATAGCCGTGATAGTCGTTGATCGGATGATGCATGGCGCAGCGGTTGTCCCAGATCGCCACCGCGCCGGGGCTCCAGCGGAAACGGCAGGTGAATTCGGGCCGCACCGCATGGGCCATCAGCATCTGGAAGAGCGGCTTGCTCTCTTCCTCGGTCCAGCCCTCGAAGTAGCGGGTATAGGAATTGTTGACGAAGAGCGCCTTGCGGCCGATCTCCGGATGGGTGCGGATCACCGGGTGGAGGCTCTCCTTCATGACATTCGCCCGAGCGGCCTCGTCGTCCCGCATCTTCATGGAACGGTCGTCGAAAGCCCCCTCGAAGAAGGCTTTGCGGTAATGATCGGGGCGGTGGACGCTTCGCATGTCGGCCAAGGTGCTCTTGAGGCCGGGTGAGAGTGTCTCATAGGCCATGTATTGATTGGCGAACATCGTGTCCCCGCCCACAGGCGGGATTTCCACCGCATAGAGCAAAGAGGCGAGCGGCGGCTTTTCCCAATGGGTTGAATCCGAATGCCAGGTCTCGCCGAAGGCCTTGCGCTCGTGTTTTTCCTTGGTGACCGACAGGATGAGCGGCTCGCCCTCCTTCGGCTTGACGATCGGGTCTTCGAGAAGCGGGCCGAAATGCGCGGCAAAGGTCTTGAAGCTCTGAGGATCGAGCTTCTGATCCCGGAAGAAGATGACAAGGTTTTCCAGGAAGGCCCGGTGAATCTCGCTCCAGGTCTGTTGGTTCAAGGGCCGAGAAAGGTCGACGCCCGAGATTTCCGCCCCGAGCGCGCCGGCTATGGGGCTGACCGTGATCGTCCGATAAGCTTCGCTCATTCCAGTCCCCCTTACTTCAGGCCCAGGGTCTGCTTGGCGACGATATTGCGCTGGATCTGCATAGTCCCGCCAAAAATGGTTGCGCGACGGTTCTGAAGCCAGGTGATGCCGGGATCGACCCGGACCTCGCCATAGGATATCGGATCGGCGATGGCCGCGTCGTCGCCGCTCGCCTCCACCAGCAAGTCGCAGAGGCTTTGCTGCAACTCCGACGAGAAGATCTTGCAGTGGCTGAACTCGGCGCCGGGAACCTTGCCCGCGGCACTCATGGAGACGAGATGCGAGAAGGTGGCGCTCAAGGCCGCGACCTCGATCTCCGCCGCCGTGAGGCGTTCGCGGAACACCGGGTCGTCCATGACGCCGGTCCCGTTGGCGGCCCCGTGGATCTTCGCGAGCAGGTTAAGGGAGCGTTGCGGGTTCGCGCCGTTGAAGCGTTCCTTGGCGAGCAGCGCGTTGGCGAGACGCCAGCCATCGTTGACCTTGCCGACGATGTTCTCGGCGGGGACCCTCACGTTGTCCATGAAAACTTGGGCCAACTCGTCCTCGCCGGTGATGGTGAGGATCGGTCGGCAGGTGACGCCGGGACTCTTCAAGTCGATCAGGATGAGGCTGATGCCCTCCTGCTGCCGCGCGGCACCTGGATCGGTGCGCACGAGGGCGAACATCCAATCCGCGTAATGCGCCCAGGTCGTCCAGATCTTGCTGCCGTTGACCACGAAATGATCGCCGTCGAGGATCGCCGTGGTCTTGAGGCTCGAAAGATCGGAGCCCGCGTTGGGCTCGGAATAGCCCTGGGCCCAGATCACGTCGCCGGACAGCATGCCGGGCAGGAACTTCGCCTTCTGTTCCGGCGTGCCGAATTCGATCAGGGTCGGGCCGATGTGATGGACGGCCTGGGCCGACATCTCGGGCGAGCCCGCCGAGGCCAATTCATCCGCCAGGATGATGCGCTGGGAGAGCGTCGCGCCCATTCCGCCGTATTCCTTGGGCCAATGGGGCGCGATCCAGCCCCTCGCCACGAGCTGCTTGTGCCACCACCGCGCGTCCTCGAAAGAGGGACGAATGGGGAGATTGCGGAGATGTTTCGGGAGCGTTTGGGAAAGCCAGTCCCGCACTTCCTGGCGGAAAGCGGCTTCCTCGGGGCTGTCGCTGCGGAAGCTCAGGAGCCGGCCCCGATCATTTCCCTGGGTGCCGGCAAGCGCCCGACGTCGATGGTCCTTGGCCGTGCCGTAGCTTGTCCCCACCGTGAGCGCACGTTTCAGGTAAAGCCCGATGTCGCATTCCTCGGTAAAGCCGATGGCGCCATGAAGCTGGATCATGGTCTTGGTCGCCTGGAGCGCCGCATCCGTCGCCTTGGCGCGCGCGGCCGCCGCCAGGGCGCCTGCCTGGGGCGCACCCTCGTCGGCGAGACGCGCTGTTTCCAAGACGAGGCAGTGGGCAATCCCGCTCTGCATATAGCAATCGACCGCCATGTGCTGGAGCGCCTGGAAGCTGCTGATCGCCTTGCCGAATTGGGTTCTGGTCTTCATGTATTCGGTGGTGACATTGATCGCCGTGGTGGTGAGGCCGATCAATTCCGCCGCCTGGCCCAGGTCGATGGCCAGCAGAAGCTCCCGCCGCAGCCGCACGGCGTCGGCCCCCCGCGCGATGACGGCATTGTCGGGAACCGAGACCTTGTCGAAGCTCACGCCTGTGAGGGACGTGCCGTCGACGGCGCGATGCTCGGTCAGGGAAATACCGGTGTGGCCTTTCGGCAGGAGTGCCACCAGATCGTCGGTGGCGACCAGGAAGGCGTCGGCCGCCTGGGCCAGGGGGATGGCCTTCACGGCGCCGGTAATCGTGGAGCCGCTGGCCTGCAAGGATGTCCGATTGCCCGAGGCCGCGAGGACTGGGACCACCAGTTTCCGCCCGGTGGCGAACTCTTCCCTCCCGCCGAGGGCCCGCAGCGCGCCCGTCACAGCGGCATAGGGAAGCGGCAGGATACCGGCGCCGAAGGCTTCGCTCACGAGGCAAAGCTCGGTGTAGCCGAGACCCGTACCGCCTTGCTCATCCGAGGTCAGGAGCGAGAACCACCCGTTCTCCCCGACCTGCCCCAGCAGCGCCTGGTCGAGGCCGTTGGCTTCGTCCTTCGCCTTGCGGAGTGCCGCTGGTCCCGCGACTTCGCGGGCGAAGCGTTCGGCGTGGTCCTTGAGCGCGGCCTGATCCTCGTTGAGCATTTAAGCGTCCTATTTGAGCTTGTCGGCGAAGCCTGACTTCGCGATCTCCTCGACGAGAGTGCGGTCGGCGAAGACGGCGGGGTTGGTGGTGGCCGCATTGGGGAAAGTGGAGACCACGTGGTTCAACACGTCCTGGAACGCCTTGGCTGAGGGCGGCTCCGGGATGATCAGATATTCGCTCTGGAAGGCGCCGAAGAGTTCCTCGATCAGTTTGTCGTCATCGGCCTTATCGGCGGCCTTCAGGATCCTCTTGGCGAGCGTGGGGTCTTTCTGCGTGACCGCGATGCCTTCCATATCCGCTTCGATGAGCCGCTTCACCAAGTCGCGGTTTTTCTTGAGATAATCGGCCATGACGCTGAGCGAGGTGCCGACCGATTCCCAGCCGTGATCCCGCGCCATGCCGATAAGACGCATGCCTGACGCGCGGCCCTTGATCGCCTCCGGCGCGATCAGCGTTCCGGCCTCAAGCGCGCCGGTTTCGAGCGCGGTCAAAGTCGTCGCGGCGGAGGCCATCTGCACGTAGCGGACATCGTCGATCTTGAGTTGGGCCTGCAGCAGCAGGAATTCGACGGAGGAGCGCGCCGATCCGCTGACGCCGCCGACCACCCCGATCCGCTTGCCTTTGAGATCCGCCATGGTCTTGATCGGGCTGTTTCCGGGAGTCCAGACGCCCCAGGCGGCGACCTTGGTGAAACCCATTACATAAAGCACATCGGCCCCGGCGAGGCGGGCGGTGATCCCGTCGCCGGTCCCGATATAGAGTTGCACGTCGCCTGAGAGAAGAGCGCTCATTGGCTGGCTACCCGCCTGGACGTAGCGGAGGTCCAGATCGATGCCGCGCTTGGCGAGGAAGCCCTGATCCTTGGCGATCAGGAGTGGAAGGACGGAGATATGGCCCGCGGTATAAACCCCCGTGAGCTTAGTCTGAGCACCGGCCGGCGAGGCAAAAAGCAGCCCCACCGTCACCAGCGCCGCCATTCGGCTGAAAATCTCCCGCCACATCTCCATGATCCGCTCCCTCTGAGATTTTTTGTTTTTTACGAGGTCTTCTTCACCGCCTGGAGACCCGGACGATAGGTCTTCTTGTCGAGGAATTCCTCCATGCCGGTGGCGCGGGTCTTCCGGGGATCGACGGTGCGCAGCGCCAGGGCCTTGGCGCCCAGGTATTCGAAGGATTCGGTCATGTCCATGCCCTGCACCGCGCGGACGCATTGCTTGGTATAGGCCAGCACCATCGGGCTCTTTTCCATGAGCTCGCGGCAGATCTTGATCGTCTCTTCCTTGAGCTGGGCCAGGGGCACCGAGATATTGGCGACGCCCATCTCAACGGCCTTCTGGCCGTCGAAGGTGCGGCCGGTCATGGCATAGAAGAGCGCGTCCCGGTGATTCACCAGGTTGTTGAAGACCTTGGCCACGTTGCCGCCGGGGATGATGCCCCAGTTGACTTCGGAGAGGCCGTAGGTCGCCTCGTCGGCCGAGACGACGATGTCGCAATGGGCCAGCGAATGGAAGGCGCCGCCGAAGCAATAGCCGTTGACCATGGCGATGGTCGGCTTCTTGGACCAATTGGTGACGTAGGTCGCCCAATAGCGATGCGCCATGGTCGCGCGGAACCCGAGGTCCGGATTGTTCTCGGTCTCGCGGAAGTATTCCTTAAGGTCCATGCCGGCACTCCAGCTGTTGCCGGCGCCGGTCAGCACGATGACCTTGCAGTCATTGTCGTTCTCGAGGGCGGTCATGATTTCCAGCATCTCGAAATGGAGCGTGGGGTTCATCGCGTTGCGCTTCTCGGGACGGTTGAAGGTCACCCAGGTGATGCCTTCCTCGTCGATCTCGACCTTGACGCATGTGAAGTCCTGATACTTAGCCATGATTTCCCCTTCGTGGATCTGGTTGGACGTGTTGTGAGATCAGTGTGATTTACGCAATTCGACGAGACCGTCGACCGCCACCACGCCCTTGCCGGCGGGCCGTACGATCAGCGGGTTGATGTCGATGCTTTCGAGGTCCTCGTTGCGGGCCGCGTAATCGGAAATGAGCGAGAGCGTCCGAGCCAGCGCGTCGATATCCGCGGGCGGGCGTCCACGGGCACCTTGCAGCAGGTGATAGGCCGCCGTTCCCTCGATCATCTGGCGCGCGACATCGGGGCCGATTGGCGCGACGCGAAGCGCCACGTCGCGAACAATCTCCACGAAGATGCCGCCCATGCCGAAGAGCACGATGGGACCGAAGGCGGGATCGCGGCTTACGCCGACGATGGTTTCGATCCCATCCTCGATCATCGGCGAGGCGAGGATGCCGTCGAGCTTGGCATCGGGCCGCGCCTTCTTGACCGAGGCCATGATGCGCTCGAAAGCCTCTGCCACCGCCTCTTCCGATGCGAGCCCCACGGCGACGCCGCCGATGTCCGATTTATGGGGAATGTCGGCGGAGGAGATTTTTAGCACCACCTTCGGCGTGCCGAACGCGCGATAGGCCGCGACCGCTTCCGCCGCCGTCTGGACCATGCGATCGGGTACCACGGTCACGCCGATCTCCGCGAGGAGACCCTTGGCCGCCTTCTCGCTCCCGGCGCCCTTGGAGGGGTGGGGCGAGGGCGTCGGAGAGGCCACGGGCAAGGTGGGGGCGGGACGGTCGTAAGCTTCTTTAAGCCGGCGTAGGGCGCCCAGGGACTGCATGGCCTTGGTCGGGTCGTCGAAGGCCATGATGCCACGGCTCATCAGCGTGTCCCGGAATTCGGGCGGCATATTGCCGATAGCGCCGATCGGCCGGTTCGGATAGCGCTCGCGTACCGGCGTCAGGGTTTCGAGGATGCTCTGCCGGGTCTTCTCGATGAAGCAGATGTGGCCGTAGAAGATCAACACACCGGCAAAATCGGTCTTTTCCAGGACCTTATCGGCGAAGGCCGCGACCAGCCCCATGTTGCTGGTGCCGCCGGGGCCGATGTCGAAGGGATTGGTTGTCACCACGAGCTTTCCGAGGCCCGCGAGTTCCGCCTGGACCTCTTGGCTCGGGGAGGGCAATTCGAATTTCTCGACAGCCGCCGCGTCGGCCATCAGCACGCCGATGCCGCCGGAATTGGTGACGATGCCGACCTTGTTGTTCTGCGGGTAGTGCCCGATGCTGCAGGCGGCGACCACATCCGCCATCTCATGCAGCGTGTCGACGCGGATCACGCCCGCCTCCTCGAAGACCGAGTCATAGACCGTGTCGGAACCGGCGAGTGAGGCGGTATGCGAAGCTGCGGCCTTGGCGCCGGCTTCGCTCCGGCCGACCTTGATGATGACGACCGGCTTCCTGGCTTTGCGGGCGGATTCGAAAGCGGCCCGAAGCTTCGCGCCGTTCTCGGTCCCTTCCATATAGACCGCGATCACCTTGGTCACATCGTCGGCGGCCAGATGCTCGATGCATTCGGCGACGTCGATGTCGATCTGGTTGCCGGTCGCGACCCATTTGGCGAGCTTCATTCCGCGTTCGCGCAGCAGGACCAGAATCTGGGTTCCCATGGCGCCGCTCTGGCTGGCGATGCTTACCGAGCCCGACTTGGGCCAGCCCTTGCCGTCGTTGTGGCGGGTGATAAGCGCGAAGCTCGCGGCGAAATTATTGGCGAAGCTCATCACGCCCAAGGTGTTGGGCCCGATGAGACGCAGGTTGCCCGCCTTGGCGACGGCGGCGACCTTCTCTTGCAGGCGGCGGCCTTCCTCGCTGACCTCTGCAAAGCCGGAGCTGCAGATAACGGCGGCCGGCACCTTGTTCGCGACGCAATCCTCGACCGCCGCCATCACGCCTGAGGCCGGCACGATGATCACGGCGCAGTCGATCTGCTTGCCGATGGCGCCGATGGAGGGATAGGCCTTCAGGCCCTGGATTTCCGGGACCGAGGGATTGATCGGAAAAAGTTCGCCCTTGAAGCCGATGTCGAGGTTGTTCTTGACGATGATGCCACCGAGCTTCGTCACTTCGGAGGAGGCACCGATCACGGCCACGGTGCGGGGATTGAAGAGGTTTTCAAGAACGTCTGTCATAGGGCTTTCCCGATTAGGGCTGCGGCTTCCAGGATTGGAAGCGAGCCTCGATCTTCTGAAGGATGAGAGTGAGGATGACGCCGGCGCCGGCGACGATGGTGATGCCGACGAAGACGCGGGCCGTCTGAAAGACTGATCCCGCGTTCGCCATCATGAGGCCGATGCCGGCTTCCGCGCCGATCATCTCGCCGACCACGACGGAGATGAGCGCATGGCCGAGGCCCAGCCGGCAGCCGCTGAGGATAAAGGGCACCGATCCGGGCAGGACGATATCGCGGAAAAGATCCCAATCGCGCGCGGAGAAGGAGCGCGCCATCCGGATGAGCGCGGGATCGAGATTTCGCACGCCGGCGATCGTGTTGATGACGATGGGGAAGAAGGCGCCCAGGAAAACGATCGCAACCTTCGATCCAAGCCCGAGCCCGAACCAGATCAGGAACAGCGGGAACATAGCCGTGCGCGGCGTGGCGAAGAAGAAGTTGACGAAGGGGTCGAGCGCGAAGCCCAGCCTCTTGTACCATGCCATAAGCAGGCCGAAGGGCAGGCCGACGACGATGGCCAGCCCATAGCCCACCAGCAGTTCCTGACCGCTGACCCAGATGTCGCGGCCCAGCGTATTCGTCTTCAGGAGAACGAGATAGGCGCGCCAGATGTCGGAAGGACCCGGCAGGAAAAGCTCCGGCATGAGCCGGATCTGGGCGATGACTTCCCAGAAGATCAGGAAGGAGACGACGGAGACGGTTCCGATGATCGCGCGTTCATATCGCGCGATGGGGCCGGGCTGACCCGGGATGCGGTCGGGCGTGGCGGAGACGCGGGTTTCTACGGCATCCCGGGTGGCGGCTTCGCGCTGGGCAGCCCTGTCCGTCATGCCGCGCCTCTGGCGAGCTCGCGCTTGGCGGCGGCCAGGACTTCCTCCTGGATGCTGTCGTGAAGCAGATCCTCGATCTCGCGGAAACGGTCGGAGCGGCGGGTCTCGCGACCACGCGGCCGGGGAAGATCGACCTGGACTTCCCGCTTGATCCGGCCCGGGCGCGCGGAGAAGACGATGACCCGGTCGGCCAGGAAGACGGCTTCCTTGATGTCGTGGGTGATGAAGAGAGCGGTGGTCTTTTCCTCTTCCCAGACGCGGAGAAGTTCATCCTGCATCAGTTCCCGGGTCTGCGCGTCGAGCGCCGCGAAGGGCTCGTCGAGAAGCAGCATCCTGGGGTTGGTGGCGAGCGCGCGGGCGAGGTTGACCCGCTGCTGCATGCCGCCCGAAAGCTCCGAGGGATAGGCTTTCTCGAAACCGCCGAGGCCGACGAGCTTGATGAGATGATCGGCGCGTCGCGCGCTTTCCTCGCGCCCGAGCCGGCGCTGCATCTGGGCGCCGAAAAGGACGTTGTCGCGCACCGAGCGCCAGGGCAGGAGGCTTGCCTGTTGGAAGACCATGGCCCGGTCGGGACCGGGTCCCTCGATGGATTTTCCGTCCAAAGTCAGGCTGCCGCCAGAGATGGCTTGCGTCCCGCTGACCGCGTTGATGAAGGTGGTTTTGCCGCAGCCGCTGGGGCCGAGAATGGCAACGAATTCGCCTTCCTGGATATCGACATCGATGCCGTCGACCGCGAGAAAGGCCGCATTCGCACGTTCCACCCAATAGTGGATCGTCACGCCGCGCGCGCGCAGATTGACGCGGGAAACCGCGTTGTTCCTCAGTCCCTCGGTGCTCGAACCGACATCCAACTGTCGCGTCCCCCTCGACGCCTAGATAACGCGCGCGCAAATGCCATTGCAAGGAAGATTGTAGGAAAGAAAATTGTATGAGATTTGAAAAATGACGCACGACCCCGCTCCTCGCACATGGTGCGAAGAGAGCGGGGTTCGGCGTTTTCGGGGTTAGTTTTTCGGAACGATGAGGGCGTCGACGACGATGGCGCCCTTGCCCTCGGGCATGAGCTTGATGGGGTTGAGATCGATCTCGGCGATCTGGTCGCCATTGGCCGCCACGAAATCGGCGAGGCCGTAGATCGCCTGGGCCAGGCTCTTCACATCCGCGGGCGGCTTGCCCCGGATCGCGCCCAGTCGGGCCGCCCCCTTCAGCTCCGCCAGCATGGCCTCGGCATCGCCCTCGCGCAGGGGAAGCGGCCGCAGCGCGAAGTCCCGGGTGATCTCGATCTCGATCCCGCCGAAACCCACCGCCAGGGTGAGACCGAAATCGGGGTCGCGCGAGACGCCCGCGAACATCTCGATGCCGTCCTTGACCATCTCCTGGACCACGAAGCCCGCGAGCTTCACCGGCTTGCCGACCTTCTTCACATTGGCTTCGAGTTCGGCCCAGGCGGCTGTCACGGCCGCCTCGTCGGCAAGCCCCACCTTCACCAGCCCATATTCGGACTTGTGCGGGATATCGTCGGAAACGGCCTTCACGACGACCGGGTAGCCGATCTCCTTGGCCGCCGTCTTCGCGGCTTCAAGCGTCGTCGCCAGCTTTTCCCGGGTTACGCTCACGCCACAGGCGGCGAGCATCTGCTTGGCGTCGAACTCATGGACCGTCGACCGCCCGCCGATGGCGACCGAGGCAGGCTTTGCCGCGCTTTTGCGTATTGGCGGCAGGGGCGTGTTCCACCGTGCCACGCGGTCGATGGCCATCAGGCCCTGGCGCCCGCCGCCGAGGCAGACGAGACCGCGCTCGCGCATGTATTTGACTTGTTCCCCATGCAGGATGCCGGGGCGGGAATTCAGCACGTAATGGGGCTTGTCGCTCTTCATGCCGGCTTCGGCGACCGCCGGGACGTTGCCCAGGGGCGGAAGCAGGAACGGGGCCTGGTCGAAGGTCTCGGTGCAGAGCAGGATGGCATGGGTCGTCGGGGCCTTGTCGAAGCAGGCCATGGCATGGGGCAGGTTGCGCTGGAAATCGCCGTGGCCCCAGGCATCCATCGGATTGCCGTCGCCGCCGATATGGCCGATGACGCTTTCGGCTTCCGCCCGGGTCTCGTCCGAGATCGGCGGCAAATGACAGCCCGCTTCCGTCGCCACGTCGAGCATCAGTTCCGCAAGCCCGCCGGAGCCGGTGATAAGCGAAAGCCCCCGGCCCTTGGGCAGCACGCGGCCCTGGCAGACGGAGAGGACTTCGAACATCTCGTCCATGTCCGTAACCTCGATGGCGCGATGGGCCTTGATGGCTTCGGAGAAGACCTTGGAGGAGCCGGCGAGCCCGCCGGTATGGCTGGTGATGGCTCGGCGGGTTCGCTCGCTGCGGCCGACCTTCAGGATGACGACCGGTTTCCCGGCAGCGGCGGCACGGTCCAGCGCGGCCACGAATTGCTCGGGCTTGCGTACGGCTTCCATGAACATGGCGATGACCTTGGTGTTCGGGTCGTCGATCAGCCAATTCATATAGTCGTCGCAACTCACCACGGCTTCGTTGCCGGAGGAGACATAGAGACTGTAGCCGAAGCGGCGCACGTCCGCGACGAGGCCGATGCCGACCGAACCGCTATGGGAGATGAGCCCCACGTTGCCCCGCAAGGCGTCGAGGTTCGAGACGATCTGGGTCGTCGAGGAACTGCGATGATGGGGGTTCAGCACGCCCATGCAATTAGGGCCGCAGAGCGCGATGCCGGACTCGCGGCTGATGCTCATGATCGCGTCCTGGAGCTTCCGGCCTTCCTCGCCCGATTCCGCGAAGCCGCCGTCGTAGATCACCGCCGCTCCGGCGCCGACCTGGGGCAGCATCTCGAAATTTTCCAGGATGCGCTGGAAGCCCACCCGGAAGGAGACGAGGTCCGGCGCCTCGGGCAGGTCCTTCAGCGAGGGATAGCACTTCATCCCGAAGAGCGTGTCGTACTTGGGGTTGATCGGATAGATCGCGCCCTCGTAGCCCAGGGTCTGAAGCGAGGTGAAAATCCGCTTCGTGCCGACGACGTTTTCAGATGCGCCGATCACGGCGATGGAACGGGGCTTGATCAGGCGGTCGAGATTCATCGAATGCAAAGCTCCATAGGGCGCGACTGGCCCGATTCTCAGAAAAGCCCTCTCCGCCCTTCAGGGGGGAGAGAGTTGGGTGAGGTGGGTTGTGCCGCTTGTGAGATGCTCGGGCAGATGGCTGTCCTCGCCCCACCTCATCCTAAATCCTTCTCCCCCCTGGAGGGCGGAGAAGGACTTTCAAGAGTAGGCGGTATCGTTCCGAACTTAGGATTCATGGGCAGAAGCTTGTCGAGGCCGGTGGCCTTCTCAAAGAGAGCGGCCGCCTGCAGGACCACGGCTTCAGCGCGCGGCCGTCCGACGATCTGCAAACCCACGGGACGACCGTATTGATCGAAGCCGCAGGGCACGGCGAGCGCCGGGCTCGATATCATGGTGATGGCGGAACTGATGAGCGAGGCGCTTTGATAGTTCGCCTGCTTCACCCCATCCACATGAGTCGGGAAGCGCAGCGCCACGTCGAAGGCGGGCGTCGCCGCGCCGGGCGAAATCAGCAGATCGTAGGTCTTGAAGAATTCCTGGAAGCGGCGGTAGAGCGCCGCGCGCTCGCGTTCCGCCCAGGCGATGCGGCTCGGAGTCTGCTTCCGGCCTTGCTCGACTTGCCAGACGATGTCTTCCTTCAATTGGCCGGGGAATTTGTCGAGCATCAGCTCCCGGTCAACGAGGAAATGCTGGGAGCGCAGCGCCAGGAAGACATCGACGCATTCGGGTCCGATCTCGGGGCAGGCTTCCTCGACCGTGGCACCCAATTCCTCGAACTTGCGAACCATGCGGGCGCAGATTTCGCGGGTCTCGCGGTCCACGGGTACGCGGCCGTTGAAGTCGGGCGTAAAGGCGATCCGCTTCGGCATGACCGGCGCCGCGACCATGGCGGAAAACGAAATCGCCGGCGCGTCGAAGGTCTGTGGATCGTTGGGATCGAAGCCAGCCATCGTGTCGAGGAAAAGCGCCAGGTCCGGGACGTTGCGCGCCATCGGCCCCTGGACCGAATTCGACGACCAGAGATTGTTGGGCGTGCCTCGCGTCACCCGGCCGGGCGAGGGGCGCAGGCCCACGATCGAGCAATAGCTCGCCGGGCGGCGCAGGCTGCCGGCGTGATCCGTGCCATGGGCGAGCCAGACTTCGCCGGTCGCCATGGCCACAGCACCACCGCCCGTGGAGCCGCCGCAAGTGAGCGCCGTGTTCCAGGGATTGAGCGTGCGGCCGAAGACTTCGTTGAAAGTATTGCCGCCCGCGCCGAATTCCGGCGTGTTCGACTTGGCGAGGACAAGCCCGCCCTTGGATTCGATCCGCTCGACCAGCGGGTGAGAGGCGGTCGGCACGTGATCCTTGAAGAGAAGCGAACCATAGGTGGTCCGCACATCCTTCACATCCATCAGATCCTTGATCGCGACCGGCAACCCGCCGAGCCAGCCCGGCTGGTTCTCGCGTCCATCCCGGGGCTCCGCCATCACCCGCTTGGCATGCTCGCGGGCGCGGTCGTAGCAGCGGGTGGGCAGCGCGTTGACCTCCGGATCGACCTTGGCGATCCGGGCTTCGGCCGCGTCGATCAGGTCGAGCGGGCTGATTTCCCGCGTCTTGAGCTTGGCGACCGCCTCCGTCGCGGTGAGGCGGATCAGGTCGTCGGACATCTTTTACTGGAGCGGCGAGAGGCGGGACGGGATCAGCAGCATATTGTCCTGCTTCAGAAGCCCGATGGTCGCATCGGGCGGCCAGATGCCGAGGCGGAGCGATTCCGCCCTCAGATGCTGGCGTTCGGCCACATCCTTATAGGCCCACAGATGGACCCATTGGGACGTGAGACCGAACTGGGTCGAGCCGCAGATAACGATGGGCGAGAGCTTGACCCGGTCCTCGATCTTCTGCTGCCAGCGCTCGCTGATCGTCGGGATCATGCCGGTCTTATAGGTATACATCCGCAACTCGTAGATCTGGCCGAAGGTCTTCGGCTCGATCGGCGGCGAGAAGGGAGCGGGCGTCAGGATCTGGATCCGCTGTTCCATGATGATGTCGTCGATCACCGTGTTCCAGCCGATCTTCTCCGCTTGGGCCAGCACCCGGTCGCGATGGGCGAGATCGTCATAGGCCCAGATGGAAACGAGTTGATCGACCGTTCCCACCTCGACCTTCCAGAGCCCGCCGAGAGGCGACAGCTTGGTGCGTTCGGGGAGCAGCTTTTCAAGCCGCTCCTCCGCCGCCCGGACTTGCCGTGGAACCAGAAGCTCGAAGCGAAGCTCGATGATCATGATGGACTCAGGCCGCCTGGAACTTGACGGTCTCGGGCGTGCGCGTGCCCGTCACCATCATGAACTGCGTCGTATCGAGACCGTCGTTACGGAAATAATGCTTCCGGCCCGGCGGGTTAAAGATGATGTCGCGGGGGCCGATCTGCTGCTCGACGACCTTGCCGTCTTCTTCCCAGCCCACGGTCAGAAGACCCTCGAAGACGAGATAGACGTCTTCCACTTCCCGCTCATAGGTCTTGACGCCCTTGCCGGCCGGAAGATGGATCAAGTCCTCGCGGTAATGCACAGCCGGAACCGCCGCGCCATCGCCGCCCACATACTTCATGTAGCCGAAGCCGGCGGAATGGGCGTGGATCTTCTGCTGGCTGTAGCGGACGAGATGCTTGGCGTATTCCTTGATGCGGGGATCTTCGCTCCGCGAGGAGAATTCGATCACCTTGTCGGGCGTCGCGCCGAAAGTCGCCGCATAGGGCGAACTGTCGGGATGGGTATGGATCACCGGGGGAAGCGGCTTGCCGCTGCCGACCATGATCGAGAGCATCACCGGCTCGCTCATGACGTTCTTATAGGCGTGAGGCCGGCCGATCGGTTGCCACAGCAGGTCCTTGGGGCCGACCTTGGCGACGACGGCCTCGTCGTCGAAGGCCCAGCCCACCGAGGTATAGCCCTGGATGCCGTGGAAGGTTTCTTCGCAATCGGCATGGGTATGCATGGCTCCGTAGTTGCCCTGGGGCAATTCCAGGAAGCTCAAGGTGAAATGCTCGGGCTTGATGGTATCGGGATCGTCCACCTTCGGCGAGCCGCCGGCGCCGACATAGCGCATCTGGGCGCGGCGCAGTTCGGCATAGCCGTCGGTGCGGGAAAAGGCATTCCAGTCCCACTGCTTCTCCGCGTGGCGACCCACGAACTTTTTCATCTCTTTCTGGACATCGGACATGGCTTGGATCTCCCGTGGGGTACGGTTGGACTAAAGGTTGAAGACGCGCTTGGCGTTGCCGCCAAGAATGTTGCGCTTGGCGGTTTCGTCGAGGAAGGGCAGGTCATAGATCGTGCTGGGCAGGTCCATGTCCCAATGGGGATAGTCCGACGAGTAGAGGAGCTGCGTGTCCGCCTTGATCATCTTGAAGGTGCATTCCAGCATCTCGCGGTTCTTCACCGCTTCCATGGGCTGGGAGCTGTAATACATGTCGCGCATATAGTCGGAGGGCAGCTTCTTCAAGCCCGGAACCTCGGAGCTGCGCATCATGTATTCGTTGTCGAGGCGCTGCATCACGAAGGGGATCCAGGCGAGCCCGCTCTCGATCCAAACGGTCTTGAGCTTGGGGAAGCGCTCCGGCAGGGCGTTGCAGATCCAGTTCGTCATATGGAGGATGTTGAACCAGGTGAAGCCCAGCGCATGGACCGCCATGAAGCGGTTGCAGAGCTGGAGATGCTGGTCGCCGCCCCAGGCGATGGCGCTGTGGAAAATGAGCGGCAGGTTGCGCTCTTCCAGCATCGCATAGGTCTTCATATAGGCGTTGTCATAGACGCCCTTGTAATGGGGCGAGGTCACGGTGAAGCCGATGACGCCCTTCGCGTCGCCGAAGTCCTCGATCATCTTCACGCAAGCGGCGGGATCGTTGAACGGCAGGTAGAGCGAGGCCTTGATCCGCGGCTCGTGGGCCAAGACTTTCTCGATGAGCCAGCGGTTATAGGCGCGGGCGAGCGAGACTTCGACGTCGACCCTGGGCGTCGTGCCGAGGCCCAGCATCGGGGTCGGGAACATGCAGCAGATGTCGATGCTGATCGCATCCATCCACTTCTTGGTGACTTCGATGTCGCGGTGATGGTCGGCCGCCGGCGTCTTCTCCTTGCGCGCCTGGGACTGGCGGGCGACACGGCCCGTGAGGTTCTGGTAATTGCCGCGCTGGCTCGAAATGCCCTGGCCGCCGTAGCCCTGATACTTCGCCTCATAGCGCATCACGGGATCTTCGATGAAGTCCGCGATCTCGGCGAAGGATTCGGTCTCGTAGTGGTGCGCGTCCACATCGACGATCAGGAAATCGTCGAGCTTGCGCTGCACGGCCTGCTGCCGGGCGTTGGCGAGAAGGGTGCGCGTGTCGAATTCCTCGACCGACAGGTCCCGGTAGCGCGTCTCGAGCGTATCCATGATCTCCCTACTTCCTTTTTTAAGTCGCGGTTTTTGTGTCTTCCGCTTCGGGCTCGCGGCGGCCGACCCTGGACCAGGCCTGCCACATGTTGAGATCGAAGAGCGGTACGTTGACGGCTTGCAGCATGGCCGTGCAGCCGATCATCACATCGGTGGCGCAGATGCCGCTGTTGCGGGCGAAGGGACGGGGCGGATTGCCCTCCTGGGCCTTCGCCGCATAGATCCGGACGACGCTCGCGAAAAGCTGTCCCAAGGCGTCGTCCGGCACATCGTCCAGGCGACCCTCGTCGATCGCCTCGGCGAGAGAACCGGCGATCTCGCTCGCGATCTCCTGGATGCGCGCGCGTTCGGCCTCGTGGTCTTTCTCAGACGGAGACAAAGACCTCACCATTCTTCTCGGTCACATTGAATTTCTGGAGGCGCAGCGCCTTGTCGCAGGTGTTGATGCCCGTCTCCAAATGGAACTCGTAGGAGTGCCAGGGGCAGACGATATGCATGTCTTCCATGACGAAGCGCTGACCGATGTAGGTCTTGTCCTCGGCGATGAGTTCCTCGATGCCCGGCATCCGGACCCCTTCGCAGGCGGGGCCGCCCATGTGCGGACAGAGGTTGCGATAGGCGTAGTATTTGCCCTCGTGGCGGATGACGCCGATCTCAACATCGCCCGTCTTCACGATGCGAACCGTGTCGTCCTTCATCTCGCCATTCCGGCATACCAGAACTTCAGCCATTAACTCCGTCTCCCCCTTGGAACGCGTGGCCTTTAGTCGGCCATCGCGAAAACATTCAGCGGCGCGGTCAATTTCACGCCCTTCAGGTGAACGCCACGCCCGCCGCGCCCGTCGCGCTTGATCTGCGGAATCGGCCGCGCATCCTCGTCGAAAAGCCAGAGGCGCAGCAGATGGCGCTTCCGCTCGTCTTCCGGCCAATCCCAGTATTCACGCCGGCTGTGCAGCATGACGTGGTTGTTCAGGAACTGGATGTCGCCTTGCTGGAACTGAATGTCCACGGCGCAATCGGCGACGGTCTGCTGATAGACGCGGACGCATTCCTTCTGCGCTTCGGTCCAGAGCGGCACGCCCGGAACACCCTGGGCCTTCTCGGTAATCGCGCCGATGGAACTCGCGCTGAAATAGCCGTCGACGAAGGCGAAGATCGGCTGCTTGTAATAGGGCAACTCACCCGGCAGCAGCTCGCCGCTGCGGGTGTAATACCAGTCCTCCATGAGGAGCTTCACGCAGTCCGGACGCTCCTTCAGCATCTTGTTGTAGGCGGTGACGGAACTGGCGATCCGGCTCTGCCCGCCTTCCTTCGCGGTCTGGAGACAGAGCAGCCCGACGTATTCGGCGCTGTCGCAATGGAAGCGCAGTTCCGCGCGGGTCACATAGCTGCGCGTGTTGCGGTCGTTGTAGTCGCCGCCAAGATCTTTCACATGGCCCAGTACATGGCCTTGCGCGTTCTGCGACAGCGTCTTGCCGAGATAGGAGCCGAGGCCCAGATAGGCGATGGCTTGGCTCTCACGGTCGAACTGCTGGACCGGGAAATTCCGCATCATGACGATACCGCGGCCGTCGATCAGTTCGCGCCGCACGTCGCCGAGAACATCGCCGAAACCTTTGAGCGGGAAGTCCTTGCGGGAGATCTCGGCCACCGGCACGCCCGCCTTCTTCACCGCCTGGACAGCGGCGGCAAGCTCGTCTGTGTCCTGGTCGGTGATCCAATAGCTCCAGGAAGATACATCCTCCAGATCCTTCGCGGGCCAACCGGCCGGATCGTCGAGCGGCTCCATGGGGATCGCGGGAACGCGCTTGTTCTTCAGGAAACTGCGGAAATCGCCCATGGCGACGGCTCCTCACTCAGGGGTTCTACCGCCCCGAATATACCACGAAACATCATAGCGTATGGCCGAGCCATGGAGAGCCATTTTCATAGGATTGTCAACAATGCCGGCGTGGGCAGCCGGGTGGCGATTCGCCGCTCCCGGCCGGACCCCCGCCTTAACCCAATAGTTTCAAGCCATCTCGTGCACGTCGAGCGGGGCGATGACCTTCATGCCGTCGAGCACGACGCCCTTGCCGCTGCGCCCCTCGCGCCGCGCCTTCACGACGGGTCGGGCGACGGGATCGGAGAGCCAGAGGCGCAACAGATGCCTCTTGCGGCCGTCTTCCGCCGGCCAGTCCTTGTATTCGCGCCGGCTGTGCAGCATGACGTGATTGTTGAGGAACTGGATGTCGCCCTTCTCGAAGGTGATGTCGATGGCGCATTCCTCGACGGTCTCGTAATAGACCTTCACCGCTTCGAGATGCGCCGCATCCCATTGCGGGACGCCGGGCAGCTTCTGCGCCTTTTCGGTATGGGCATTGATCGAGCCGGCACCGAAATAGCCTTGCTCGAAACCGAAGACCGGTTGTTTGTGCCAGGGATCCTCGCCGGGATTTATCTCGCCGCTCTTGGTGTAATACCACTCCTCCAGCAGCAGCTTGACGATGTCCGGCCGGCGCTGGAGAAGCCGGTTGTAGATGGTGACGGAACTGGCGATCCGGCTCTGGCCGCCCTGCATGGGGCGCTCCAGGCAGAGAAGGCCGACGTATTCGGCCGTATCGGTATGGAAGCGCAGCTCAGCGTTGGTGACATAGCTGCGCGTATTGGGCGCCCAATAGTCGCCGCCCAGGTCTTTCACATGCCCCAGGATGTGACCCTGCGCGTTCTGGATCAGCTTCTTGCCGAGGTAGGAACCGAGGCCGAGATAGGCGATCGCCTGGGCTTCCCGGTCGAACTGGTCGACGGGGAAATCCTTGATCATGACGATGCCGCGCCCATGGGCGAGTTCCTCGCGCACGTCGCCGAGGATCTTGGCGAAAGGCCCGAGCGGGAAGTTATCCCGGTCCACATCGACGATATCGACACCGGCCTTCTTCACGGCGGCGACACCCGCCGCCAGTTCGGACACATCGCGGTCGGTGATCCGATAGCTCCAGCTATCCACGTCGCGAAGCTCGTTGGGATCCCAGTTCGCGGGATCGACGACGGGTTCCATCGCCTTGGCGGGAACGCGCTTGTTGAGGTGAAAGCTCCTGAAATCGCCCATCTGTTTCCTCCTCAAGCGGGTGCGGCTTGTGTGCCGCGCACCAGTCGTCCCGGCAACGCGCCGGTGTGTTGTCCTTCGCGATAGGTTACTTGGCCGTTGCAGATCGTGGCCTCGTAGCCATCCGCCTTCTGGATAAGCCGCCGCCCGCCGGCCGGCAGGTCATAGACCGCACGGGGGCCATGGAGATGCAGGCGGTCGTAGTCGATGACATTGACGTCGGCCCGATAGCCGGGCTTCAGGTAGCCGCGGTCGTTGAGGCCGAAGAAGCCGGCTGTCTTCGAGGTCAGCTCCTGGACCGCCCAGGGCAGCGGCAGCTTCTCGCCATCCCTGCGGTCGCGCGTCCAATAGGTCAGCATATGAGTCGGCAGGCTGGCGTCGCAGATCGTCCCCACATGCGCCCCGCCGTCGCCCAACCCTTGAATGGTATGGGGGTGGCGCATCATGGTTTCCACCGCCTCGAAATTGAAATCGAAGTAGTTGGTGGCGGGGTAATAGAAGATGTTGTGGCCATCGTTGGCGAGCAGCAGGTCGTAGGCGAATTCGAGGACAGGAATGCCTCGCCGCGCGGCAAGGGCGGCGATGTTCTGGTCCTTGGGCGGAGCATAGTTCGGCGGATCGCCGAGCAGGAACATCTGCTCGAAGCGGCGAAGCTGCGTGAGCTTGCCCGGATTGGGATCGAAACCTTCTTCCGAAAGAAGTTTCGCCCGCATCTCGGGCTTCCGCATCTCGGCAAGTTTCTGCTCCAGGGGCAGGTGCTGGATGCGCTCGAAGCTCGGGCAGCCGGTGAAGGGATTGCGCTCGCATTCCAGGCCGAAGAGCACGCCCACCGTGCGGTTGGACACCTGGGCGATGATCGGCAGCCCGTCGCGGTGGGCGTCTTCCAGGAACTTGAGCGAGAGCCGCCACTTGTCGGTGAACATGCGGCTCTTCTGCGAGAGGCTGACCGTCAGGGGGCGGCCCGACAATTCGACGATCCGTCGCCACATGCCGAGGCCGGTGATCCCCTCTTGGGTCACGTCGTAATCGTCATGGGTCAGCTGCAGCACGCCCTTGCCGGCTTCCTTCATGGCCAGCGCGATGGCGGTGAGTTCCTCCTCGCCGGCCGTGATCGTGGGGGCGAGGGATCCGTCGGTCAGCCGATGGATCATCGTGCGGGAGGTGGAAAAGCCGAGCGCTCCGGCTTCAATTCCTTCCTTCACCAGCGCGCTCATGCGGATGGCGTCCTGCTGGGTCGCGGGCTCGCGATCCGCCCCGCGTTTTCCCATGACATAGACCCGTACGGGAGCGTGGGGCACGAGCGCCGCGCAATCCATGTCGTAATGGTTGCGGCCGAGGCTATCGAGGTATTCCGGGAAGGATTCCCAGGTCCAGGTCACGCCCTCGGCAAGCACCGGCTTGGGGATCTCCTCGACCCCCTCCATGACTCGGAGCAGCATGTCGTGGTGGTCAGGACGGCAGGGCGCGAAGCCGACGCCGCAATTCCCCATGACGACGCTGGTGACGCCATGGGTCGACGAGGGCGAAAGGGTGTTGGACCAGGTCGCCTGACCGTCGTAATGGGTATGGATATCGACGAAACCTGGGGTGACGAGCTTGCCCTTGGCGTCGATCTCCTCCGTGCCGGATCCGGAGATTTTGCCGAGTGCCGCGATCTTGCCGCCGCTGATCGCGACATCGCCGTCGAAGGCGGCGTCGCCCGATCCGTCGAGGATCGTGCCGTTACGGATTACGAGATCGAAAGCGGCGCCCATCCTGCTCGTCCCCTGCTTGGATTGTTTACAATAGACTTTCAATCCAAGCAGAGTCGAGGGTTTTGCGCGGTTTAAATGATCAGTCGGCGGCCTCGACGGCGAGGCTCTTCGGCACGGCGGCGCGGTTGAGCGCGGCGGCGTCGGTCTGATCCAGGATGTTCCAGCAGATGCCGATCAGCCGGTCGGTCTCGGCCGGGGTCAGGATTTCCTGCGCCATGGCCCGGAACTTCGCCTCCAGGGCCTCGTTGCTCATGGGATGCTCGAGGCTGCCGACCGCATGCTCCACATGGAGGTCGTGCTTGGTGCCGTTCTTCAGCGTCACCTGGACATGGACCTCGTCGTCGCGGATCGACTTGTCGGCCACGGCATCGACCCGGTCGCGCAGCGCGATGACCTTGGGGTCGGCGACGCATTCGTCGCTATATTCCGCCTCGCCGGCCGCACCATAGATGATGGCGACCGCGCAGGAATGGAACACGCTGAACTTGCTTTCGAGGCCGGTGCGGGGCGTGCGCTTGCCGGTCAGCTCCAGCACGAGCGGGGCGACCTTGAGGTCAATCCGCTCGATGTCTTCCGCCTTGAGCTTGTACTTGTTGCGGATCTGGGCGCAGCCGTCGATCGACGGATGGATGACGATGCCGCAGGCGAAGGGCTTGTAGGTGTTGAGCGCGATCTCATAGGTCTTGCCGAGATTGTCGGTGATCTCGGAGAAGTTCCGTTCCGTCGACATGACATGGGCAAAACCGCGGGGCGCTTCGAGCACCCGGTCGGAACTCGTGAAATTCTGCTGCGCCAGGAACGCGGAGAGCAGCCCGTTCTGCGCGGCGCGACCGGGATGGAAGGGCTTGCACATGGTGCCGAACATCTCCCGGAACCCGGAGGACTGCGTCCCCGCCGTGCCGAGCGCCCAGATCATCTGTTGCTCGTTGAGCTTCAAAATCTTGCCCACGGCCGCCGCCGCGCCGAAGACGCCCGCGGTGCCGGTGATGTGCCAGCCGATGTCGTAATGGGCGGGATAGACCGCGTTGCCGATGCGGCACTCGACCTCGACGCCCAGGATGAAGGCATGGAGCAGTTCGGGTCCCGTCATCTTCACGTGATGGGCCAGCGCCGTCAGGGCCGCGGCGATGGGACCCGCCGGATGAATGATGGTCTTCAGATGGGTGTCGTCGAAATCGAAGACATGGCTCGCGATCCCGTTGAGGAGCGCCGCGTTCAACACGTCGGTGCGTTCCGACCGGCCGAGCAGCACGGCCTGTTCCTGGCCCTGGAAGGGGCGGACGGCGGCGAGTGCCCGGTCGATGGTCGTATGGCGCGACCCGCCCACGGCACAGCCGACCCAGTTCAGCAAGGACCGGACCGCCTCCCGCTTGACCGAGTCAGGGATCTGCGAAAATTCCGACTCGACGACAAAGCGGGCGAGCGTGCGGGTGACTTCCATTTGGACTCCAGTCTACAACGTGGCAGGCCGCGCATCCCCTGGGATCCGATGCGCGCCGGGCACGTATATAACAAGCATGAACATTGTTGACAATCTTGGGTGTGTCTAAGGATAGGATGATTCCCATTCCAGACAGTCAGATTGCCAGGTAATTTTGGCCGGGGACTGTCGGCGATTATAACCCTGGGGTCAAGGAGAGCGAGGCGAGCCATGGCATATGAGACAATCGAGGTGAAACCGCTTGCCGGCGCCATCGGCGCCGAAGTGTTCGGCGCCGACCTTTCAAAAGAACTTAGCCAGCAAACCTATTCCGAGATCCATCAGGCCTTTTTGAGCCATCTCGTGATCTTCTTCCGGGATCAGGACCTCGCCATCGACCGGCAGGCGGCTTTTGTCCGGCGCTTGGGGCCGCTGATCGAGGACCCTTTCGTCAAGGCGCCGGAAGACCGGCCGGAACTGCTGGTCGTCGCCAAGGACAAGCACGAGCGCCTTGCCTTTGGCGAGGGCTGGCATTCCGACTCGACCTTCATGGAAAAGCCGCCGATGGCCTCCTGCCTCTATGCGAAGGAGGTGCCGGTCTCGGGCGGGGATACGATGTTCTCGAACCAGTATCTCGCCTATGATGCCTTGTCCGCCGGGCTCAAGAAAGAACTCGACAGCTTGAAGGCGGTTCATACGCCCGAGGGTTATGCCCAGGTCATCGCCAAGGGGCTCTATACCTCGGACCGGACCATGCAGCTTCGGAACGACGAGGTGATGCAAGAGGCCTTGAAGATCGCGGTCGAACATCCCGTCGTCCGCACGCATCCCGAGACGGGCAAAAAGGCGCTCTATGTAAACCGCGCCTATGTGAAGCGCTTCGCCGGCTGGACCGAGGAGGAGAGCAAGCCGCTGCTGGAGTTCCTCTACGAGCACGTGGTGCGGCCGGAATTCACCTGCCGCTTCCGCTGGCGCGCGGGCTCCATGGCGCTCTGGGACAACCGCGCCGCGCAGCATCGCCCGATCAACGATTATCACGGCCAGCGCCGCGTCATGCACCGGATCGTCGCCGAGGGCGATCGGCCGGTGTGACGATAAGCGCTTATCTGTAACGAAAAACGCTCGGGCCTGGACCCGAGCGTTTTTGCTTCGATTGAAAGGGCTTTCTAGGCTTCGACGAAGATGTCGTCGCCTTCGACCTTCACCGGAAAGGTCTTGAGCGGCTCCGTGCAGGGAAGCGTCAAGGCCGCCCCCGTTCGCACATCGAAAGACCCTTCGTGCAGGGGACAGAAGACGGTGAACTCTTCCAGGTCGCCCTGGTCGAGATAGCCCAGGGCATGGGTGCAGATCGCGGCGACCGCATAAACCTGCCCCTCCGTCTTGAGGAGAAGAACTTCTTCTCCCCCGGCATCGACGACTTGCATTTCGCCGTCGCTGATGCCCGAGACCGAACCGACCTTGTGCAATGCCATCTCGTCCTCACACCATCTTGGGGCGTTTATGCACAATGACGCCCAAGGGAGCCATCTCGGCCTTTTCCTGAGCCGCGGCTTCGAGATCGGCGTCCACCGAGTCGGAGCCGATGGCTGCGGATTTGGGGGGAAGCGTATCGCCACCCGCGATCGCCGCGGCCGCGGCCGCCTTCAGCGCCGCGACCCGTCGCTTGGCATCTCGCGACCGCTCGGTCACGAGCTTGCGCAGAAGCGACATATGGCTGTCGGTCGGCGCCAGGTTCTCTTTGGTCCAATAGCGCGTCGGAGCCGCGACCACGCCGTCCTGGCCGGAGAAATTATAGTTGAGCCAGTAGTTGAAATAGCCGTGGAACCAGATCCACTGGGCGATATGCCCGAAGATCGTGCGGGGCATCGGCCGGTGCTGGAAGTAGATGATACGGGAGAGGTTTTCCTCGACCGGAACCGCATAACGCGTGAAGAGATAGACACCCGCGTTGACGCGGATCGCCGAGGGCAGATGCCAGGCGCTGGCGCCCGGGACACCCGCCCATTCCTCGGGCGAGGGCAGGGGATAGCGCTTGGGATCGAGCCGCCACTTATTGTACACGCCCCAGCGATACCAGGGGCTGAAAAGCTTCCAGACCAATTTCCGCCAGGTGTGCAGCGGCCACATCCCACCGACGCCCTCATGATAGAGCTGGTAGGGCATGTTGCCCTTGTCGTCGAGGTAGTAGCGCTGGTTCTGCATCATCGGCGTGAGCGCCCGGTCGGCGATCAGCTTGGAGCGCGGCCCCACCGGGGTGCGCGCCCGCATGCGCGGCGACATCAGCTGCATCAGCGCGTTGCGATGGACGTAGAAGCCGTTGTGGCTGTCGTTCTGGTTCTCGATCGCGATGATCCAGTTCATGTTCCAATAGGTCGTGCTGTGGAACAGGCTGGTCGTCTTAAGATCGAGGAATTCAGGGGGGATGTCTTCTTCGATGGGGGCGGGTTCCGCATCGCCCATCCAGACCCAGACCCAGCCGCGATGCGTTTGCGTGGGATAGGCCTTGATGGGCAGGTTGCCGACCATCTTGGAGTCCGGGCCTTCCGGAATGAAAGCCTTGCAGTCGCCGTGCTTGTCGAAGGTGGCGCCGTGGTAGGGGCAGGAGACTGTGCCTTTATAAAAGCAGTCGCCCTGCGAAAGGCTGGCGCCGCGGTGGGGGCAAACATCGCTGACGGCCGCCACCTTGCCCTGGTCGTCGCGGAAGAGTGCGAGTTCCTCGCCGCAGATCCGCCAATAGACCGGCTTCTTGTAGCCGACCTGATCCTCATGGATCAGCGGATACCAGTATTCGCGCAGCCCCTTGGCGGGAATCGCCCGGCGTCGGTCCGTCGCGTCATACTCGGGCTCCGGCGCGGGCGGGGCCGAGAAGCCTCGGATCGAGTCCCGTTCGAGCGCCTTCTCGATGCGACGCTCCTTGAACTTGAAATAGGCCCCCATGGTCCGCTTACCTCCGCCTTTCTATCCAACCCGAAATATATTCGGGCAACATGTCACAATTTTGGGACGCCCGCCCCCGGGCATTATGCCGCGATGCGTTACGTCCCCTGTTGCCGGTTTTAGGCCCGCATGCCGCGAAGCTTCGGAGCCTGGTCTTCTTGATCCAGCGCGCCCAACAGGCGCCGATGGCCCGACATCACATGCTCGCGCATGACCCGGCCCGCCTGGTTGCCGTCGCGGGTGGCGAGCGCCTCGACGATGGTCCGGTGCTCCTCGTTCGAGAGCAGATTGCCACCCCCGCCGACGATGCTTTGACGCCGCATCAGATGCATCTGGTTGACGACGCGGCGATAGACCTCGATGAGCTTCTTGTTGTTGGCCATCTCCACGATGCGATCGTGGAAGAAGATGTTCTGGGGAAAATACTGGGCCATATTGTCCTGGCTCAGGCATTTTTCCATACGCTCGATCAGGGTCTTGAGCTCGTTGAGTTGAGTCTGGGTGATCTTGGGGGCCAGGAGCCGGCCGACCATCTCGTCGAGACCGGCGCGAACCTCGTAAAGCTCCTCAACCTCGTTATGGGTGATCTTGCGAACGAAAACGCCGCGGTTCTTTTCGAGTTGGACCAGTCCGGCCTCTTCGAGCGCGCGAAAAGCTTCGCGGACCGGGCCCCGGCTCACGCCGAGGCGTTCCGCCAGATGGCCCTCGGACAATTTCTCGCCGGCGTCGAATTCCCCTTCCAGGATCAGGCGCAGGATCTCGTCATAGACCGCCATGGGAAGCGATTTCGAGCGTAGAATGTTCAACGTCGAGGAGGCAGCGGGCATGGCGCGTTCCTGCGGTTCCCTGGGGTTGTGATCGGCCGGGCGGCGAAGCGAACACACATCCCGGACGCCTCACTTTGCACTGATTCCAGATTATTTACAATCTTCTTGCATAATGAAAACCGCTATTGAATTCTGGAGGGGAGGCTGGTTCGAAACGAATCTGCGCGATGCTTTCCTGGAGGTTGGCCAATGACTTATCAGACGATCGAGGTTCGGCCTCTGGCCGGCAATATCGGGGCGGAAATCTTCGGGGTCGACCTGTCGAAGGATCTCAATCAGCAGACTTTCTCGGAAATCCACCAGGCCTTCCTGGAAAATATCGTCATCTTTTTTCGGGATCAGGACCTGACAATCGAACAGCAGGGCGCCTTCACCCAGCACTTCGGCCCGCTGATCCACGATCCGGTAATCGCCTCGCCCGATGGTCGGCCGGAGCTTATGATCGTGGCCCGGGAAGCGAACGAGCCCTATGTCTTCGGCGACGGCTGGCATACCGACAGTTCCTATATGGAAAAGCCGCCGCTGGGCTCCTGCCTCTATGCGAAGGAGGTGCCGGAATACGGCGGCGACACGGGCTTCACCAACCTCTATCTGGCCTATGAGACGCTGTCGCCCGGCTTGCGGAAGACGCTCGACGGGCTGACCGCGGTCCATTCGCCCGGTCCCTATAACAAGTCCTTGATGGCCGGCCGCTTCGGCGAGGATCGGACCATGAAGCTGCGTCACGACGACGTCATGCGCGAGGCCCTGGCGAGCACCGTGGAACATCCCGTCATCCGCACCCATCCGGAAACCGGCCGCAAGGCGCTCTATGTCTGCCGCGCCTATGTGGAACGCTTCAAGGATTGGACCGTGGAGGAGAGTAAGCCGCTGCTGGAGTTCCTCTACCAGCATCAGCTTCGCCCGGAATTCAGCTGCCGTTTCCGCTGGCGGGCGGGCTCGCTGGCGCTCTGGGACAACCGTTGCGCCTTGCACAAGCCGCTGGCCGACTACAAGGGCCGGCGGATCATGCATCGCATCGTGGCGGAAGGCGACCGGCCGCATTAAGAAGGGGGCACGTCTCCCTTCTCCCCACAGGATTGGACCGATAGTCGATGAAGATGCCGGACGAGATCGTCGCTCTCGACGCACGCGCGCGTCGGTTCGAAACGCCTTGCGGCGAGGGAACGATGGTCTGGCGTTCCTGGGGGGAGGGGCCGGCGGTGGTCCTGCTCCATGGCGGCTACGGCGGCTGGCCTCATTGGATACGCAACATCGACTACCTGGCAAAGAAGCGGCGCGTGCTGGTGCCCGACATGCCGGGACATGGGGAAAGCGCGCCACCGCCCAAGCCCTATGACGCCAATTCCATCGGCACCATTATCGCCGATGGAGCGCGGACCCTAGTACCCGACCCTGAGAAGATCCAGGTGGTGGGTTTTTCCTTCGGGGGCTTGATTGCCGGCTATGTGGCGCGCGCCCTCGGCGATAGGGCCAGGTCCTTTACCGGTGTTTCGCCAGCGGGTCTCGGCGCCCGACGCGGCGTGAACCTCAAGGAACTGGTGGAATGGAAGGGGCTGGAGCCGGATAAGATTCTGGAGATCCACCGCAGCAACCTCGCCAACATCATGTTTTCCGACAATGGCGTGGTGGACGACACGGCGCTTTACATCCAGGCGACCTATGTGCCGCTGGGCCGGGTGCGGGTGCTGCTGATCGTGCGGACGCCGGCGCTCAAGGAAATCCTGCCGGATCTCAAGATGCCGCTCGACGCGATCTGGGGCGAGTTCGATAGGGCCGCCTGGCCCTACTTGCCGGAGCGACAGGAGATCATCCGCCAGGCCTGCCCCGACGCCGACACCGTGCTGGTGCCCGGCGCCGGTCATTGGTCGGCCTATGAGGCGACGGAAATCTTCAATCTGCTGCTGGAACGGCTGCTGGACAAACGCCTGGAGGACTGAGTCCTCACCGCTCCAGGATGGCGCGGAGGAACTGCCGGGTCCGGGGGTTCTGCGGGTCTTTCAAGACTTCCTTGGGCGGGCCTTGCTCGACGATCTTGCCCTGGTCGAACATCAGGACCCGGTCGGCGATATCCTCGGCGAAGCTGATCTCGTGGGTGACGATCAGCATGGACATGTCGCCATGATGGGCGAGGTCCCGCATGACGCGCAGCACTTCGCCGACAAGCTCCGGATCGAGCGCCGAAGTGACCTCGTCGAAGAGCATGATCTTGGGCCTGAGCGCCACGGAACGGGCGATGGCGACGCGCTGCTGCTGGCCGCCGGAAAGCTGGCTCGGCCGCTGCTGGAGATGGGCGCCGAGGCCCACTTCCTTCAGGATGTCGATGGCCCGGGCCTCGCTCTCCTCGCGGGAGAGCTTCAGCACCTGCTGCACCGGCTCTGAGACGTTCTCCAGGGCGGTCATATGCGGGAAGAGGTTGAACTGCTGGAACACCATGCCGAGGGAGCGCCGCACCCGCCGGGCGTGACGCTCGCCCGCGGGCTTCAGGCTGCCGTCCGCGTTCTTGGTGTGCCAGAGATACTCGCCGTCGATCTCGATGGTCCCGGCCTCGGGCGGCATCAGCCCGATCATCAGCCGCAGGATGGTCGTCTTGCCCGAACCCGAGGGTCCGATCAGCGCGACCTTCTCGCCTGCCGAAACGTCCAGTTCCACATGGTCCAGGATCGTCCGCGTCCCATAGATCTTCACGATCCCCCGCATCGAGGCGATCGTCCGGCCGG
>CANJCB010000034.1 GCA_947473305.1 Rhodospirillales bacterium | reverse complement strand
CAGCAATTGCCGCCGCCTAGCCAAGGACTTCGAACGTCACGCCCGCAAAGCCGCCGCATTCATACGCCTCGCCATGATCCGCATCATGCTAAGGCGCATAACTGCAACCCGCTCAGCCTGAATCACAACTTTCCGGAAGGGCTCTAAGGAATCGGCGAAGAAAAGGGCGTCAAAGCAGCCCTGCTCCAACACCCTGGCGATATGCTCGTACCAATAGGGCTCGAGGAAATTGTTGTCGGTCTCGGGATGCCGCCACATGCCGTGGTGATGGCCGGTCGGGCCGGTCATCATGAAGGCCATCAAGCTCATCCGCCGCGTCATGCCGCGTCTCCTCTGTTAACTCGCTGGAGTCTGGAGCGGGAGACGGCCTTCACGCAACAACTTCACCCGGTTATTCCAGATATCGGAAACCCTCTCCACCCCGGGAGGCAGAGAGGGCTTCGATCACCCCACCTCGATCAGTCGTTGACCCAGGCGTCGCTCCAATGGCCGGTGCCGATGGACTTGCCCCAGAGGCCCTGGAGCCGCTTGGTCGCGCCATCGATCTCGGTGTATTGCCGGAGCTGAAGGACCGGCAGATCCTGCGCCAGGATGGTCTGGACCTGCTTGTAGAAGACGCCGCGCGCCTGTTCGCCGACCCCCTTCTCGCCCTTGTCGAAGAGCGCATCCACCTCAGGGTTGGAATAGCCCGTGGGATTGCCATAAGGCTTGGCGATCATCCCCGTCGTGAAGGTCCGGGCGATGCCGAGGACCGGATCCGCATAGCTCGTATAGAGCTGGAGCGTCACGTCGAAGTCACGATCGACGAAGACCTTCTTGATATAGGTCTGGTCTTCCAGCGCCTCGACGTTCACATCGATGCCGACCTGGCCCCACATGCTCTTGAGCGCCGGGGCCACCACCTGGAATTCGGGATATTGGTTGGCGAAGATCATGACGCGAACCGCGAACCGCTTGCCATCGGCGCCGCGCTTCACCCCTGCCTCGTCAAGGAGCGCATTGGCCTTGGCGATATCGAAGGGATACATCTTGCGATAGTCGATATCCGGGTTCGCGGCCCATTTGATCTCGGTGGTGAAGGGCGCCACGCCCACCGCCCCAATATCGAAGAAGGCATTCTTCATAAGGTAATCCCGGTCCGTCGCCAGCATCAGCGCCTGACGCACCCGCTTGTCGTCGAGCGGCTTATTGCTGACGTTGATGAAGGCCATCGAGGATTCGGGCGCCTGGTCGCTCTGCTCGATCTTGAGCTTGGGGTTGGCGAGCACCGCCGCCTTGCTGCCGCCGGGGAAGAATTCGACGATATCGACCTCGCCCGCCTGGAGCGCCTGGAGGCGCGTGGCGGAATTGGTGAGAACCTTGCCGATCACCTCGTCGAGATAGGGCTTGCCGGGCTCCCAATACTTCGGATTCTTGACCAGGCGGATATAGTCGCCGCGCTTCCATTCGCTCATCATGAAGGCGCCGGTGCCGATCGACTTGGTGGTCGTCGCCGGATTTTGCCTGGGATCGGTACCCTGGTAGACATGGGCCGGCTGGACGCTGCTGCCGCCGATACAGCTCATGGACATCAGGAACGGCCCGAAGGGCTGCTTCAGCTTGATGACCACCTTATCAGGCGCAGGCGTCTCGATCGTATCGATCGAGCGCGCGGCCGCTCCGAAGGTCGCCGAATACTTCGAGCTGATCTCCTGGATCGTATATTTGACGTCCTCAGAAGTCAGCGGCTTGCCGTCATGCCATTCGGCCTTGGTAAGCTCGAAGGTATAAGTAAGGCCATCAGGCGACACGCTCCAGGACTTGGCGAGCTGCGGCTTGATCGAAAGATCGAGCGCCGTATAGGCGAGCCCCTGGTGGGTGATGCAGCCGACCATCCGGTCCGGCAGGTTGTTCGAAACATTGGCGATCAGATTGCCCGGATCCTGGGTCAGGGCCAGAACGGCCGTTCCACCCTTTTTGGGCGTCTGAGCCTCGGCGCTTGCGGCGAGCGCCACGCCGGCCGTCAGGCCCAGCGCTATTCCGAGAAATTTATGGCGTGTATTGATCATCGGTAACCCCCTCTCCCAATTTGTCGATGGAAAGCCCCCCTGACCATCCCGGAATCTCCGCCCGGCGGCCGTTTATTCAAGTATGCGCGTCTCGGCATGAGCGGTCCAGAAATCCCGCGCAGCCAAGGTTTCAAGCTTGGTGGCAGGCGAATTGAGGTCACAATGGAGCGCGTGGCCGTTTTCCATTGGATAGAATTTCCTCGGCGGTGCCTTGACGGGATCGGAAGCCCGACGATAGCCTCGGGGCCTTGATAAGGAAGCGATCGGAGGCCCTGGTGGCAAGCGAGACAGACCACATCGATCCGGCGACGCCGACCGCCGAACGCTGCATCACCTCCTATCCCGCACGCCGGAAATTCCGGGCGCCGACCCAGCATCCTCCGGCCTGCGCGGGAGTGACGGGAGCGATCGACATCCATTGCCATGTCCATGACGGTGGCAACGATCCCTTGTCCACGGCGAAATTCGCCTCGGAAAGCGGCATGGCCGGCCTCGTCATGAAGACCATCGGCAAGATGGGCATGATCAATGGGACCTACGATCCCGCCTATTACCTCCGTCCGGTGCGCGACGAGCTGCATCGCTGGGCCGACGACACGGGAGTGAAGCCGGTCGAATGCTTCATGGGCGCCGTCGTCGGGCAGGACAACGAGGAACCCTCGGTCGCCAAGGTCAAGAAGCTGATCGACGACGGTCTCGCCGCGATCTGGCTGCCCGTCGCCAACAACGCTCATTCGCTGCACAAGGTCGGCGGCAAGACCACCTGGTGGGACAAGACAGCGGCCCCGACCGACCACTCCTTGCCCATGCAATGGCCGGAAGCCTTGGAGAAGGGCTATTTCCTGCTCGACGAGAAGGGCAAGCTGGCTCCGGTTTTCCAAGACATCATCAAGCTGGTCGCCGATGAGGGCATCGCGCTCTTCTTCGGCCATACAACCCATGACGAGATGTTTATCGTCGCCGAACTGGTCGAGAAGCTGGGCTACAAGCGAGCGGTCATCGACCATCCCTTCAGCCCCTTCATCGACCTCACTATCGCGGAGATGAAGCATTTCACCCGCGCCGGCATCTATCTCAACTTCACCTACGACGAGCTCTCGCCCTTTCTGGGCGTCGATCCCAAGCGCATGTACGACGCGATCCGCGCGGTCGGCGTCGAGCATGTGACCTTGTCGAGCGACGCGGACGGGCCGCTTTTCCCGGAGCCCGTGGAAGCGATGCGGCTCATCCGCAACTACATGGCTGCTTTCGGCCTCACCCAGGAGGAGTTGGACATCACGTGCTCGACCAACCCGCTGAAGGTGATGGGCCGAGCCTGACGGCAAAGCCCCGGCAAGCGGAGAAGTCCGCCGCCCGCTCCCGGAAAAGTCCGGATACGACCGACGAAAAAGGGGTCGTTTCCCGCGTCGTCTCGGTCATGTGGGCGCTCTCGGAACATGAGACCTTCATGCCCCTGGGTCAGATCGCCGATCTCTGCGGGCTCTCCGCCTCGACGGCGCACCGGCTTCTGAAACAGCTTGCCGATCTCGGGATGATCGCCCGCGGGCCGCAGCGCCGCTATTGCCTCGGGCCTGAGTTCCATTACATGGCCTCGCTGATCGAGGCGCGGTCGCAATTCGTCCAGGCCTCGATGCCCTATATGCGGGAAGCGGTCCGGCAATTGGGGCATACCTGCTTCGTCTCGCTCTATCTGCCGACGAAGCAAAGCCGCAGCGCCATCGCCAAGATCGATCCGGTGGAGCCGCCGCGCGTGGCGGCGACGGTTCGGGAATCCCGAAGCCTCCTCTGGGGATCCTCCGGCCGCTCTATCCTGGCCTATCTGCCGAGCGATACGATCGCCCAGATCCTTGACAAGGCGCAGCCTTCGCCGGGATCGGGACGCCGCCCCCCGACGCTGCAAAGCCTCATGCGCAGCCTGCGCGAGATCCAGGCGCGGGGCTATGCCATCTCCCACGGCGAATTGGAGCATGACGTCGTGGGCATGGCCGTTCCCATCTTCGGCCCCGACCACAAGATCGTCGGCAATCTCGCCATCGCCGAGCGCAAATCCCGCTGGAACAAGGATTCCGAGCGCCTCGTCTCCACCGTGCTGATGCAGCAGGCGGCGATGATCGCGCTTCATCTGGGCCAACCCGCAAGACCCGCTTTCCCCTTCACCGCCACAACCGGCTGACGCCCTTCACTGGAGAAAACAGATGTCCGACAAAGGTTTCGAGAAATACGCGGTCGAGGGTCCGCAGCAGGCGCGCTTCGCCTATTCCCCGGCCATCGTCACCCGGGGCGGACGCCAGGTCTGGCTCGCCGGCCACGTCGGCTACCGCAACGACGACGGCAGCCTCCTCCAGGGCGGTATAGAGGAGCAGACCTATAAGACCTTCAGCAATATGGAAAAGACCCTGGCTAAGGTGGGCGGCACCTTGAAGGATGTCGTCACCATGACGGCCTTCCTGACGGATGCGGCCTATATCAAGCCCATGAACGACATCCGGGCGAAGCTCTTCGGTCCCGATTATCCCGCCAGCGCCTCAATCGTGATCGCAGGCCTTGCCGATCCGGCCATAATGCTGGAAATTCAGGCGGTGGCGGTAATCGCCGACTGACAAGAAAATAACTGGAGGAAGTCCTTTATGAGTCTCGAAGCCCTTTTGAACCCCCGCTCGATCGCCCTCGTGGGTGCGACCGAGAACCAGCCGGGCATCGGCCAACTCTTCGCCTCGCTCGATAAAATGGGCTTCAAGGGCGGCGTCTATCCCATCAATCCGCGCTATCCGACGGTCTTCGGCAAGACCTGCTATCCAAGCCTCAAGGATCTTCCCGAGGTGCCGGACGTGGTCGCTTTCCGGGTCGGATACCAGCGGGTGCTCGACAGCTTCGTCCATCTGCCGGAGATCGGCGCCAAGGCCGCGGTCATCTATGACGGCGGTTTCGCCGAACAGGACGAGGAGGGCAAGAAGCTCCAGGCCCGGATCAAGGCGATCTGCGACGAAGGCGGCATCTCGCTCTGCGGCCCCAATTGCATGGGCGTCTTCAACCCCCATGGGCGCAGCGCCACCTACATGATGCCCGTCCGGGACCTCGAAGCGGTCCGGGGCAACGTCGGCCTTGTCTCCCATAGCGGCGGCTTCGCCATCACCATGATGAACGACGCGCGCCGCTATGGTTTCAGCGTCGCCATTTCCTGCGGCAACGAGGCGGCAACCACGGTCGCTTCCTATATCGACTGGATGGTCGATGACCCTAACACCAAGGTCATCGCCTGCTTCATCGAGGCGATCCGCGAACCGGAAAAATTCGTGGCCGCCCTCGACCGCGCCGACAAGGCCGGCAAGCCTGTGGTAATCCTGAAGGTCGGCAAGAGCGCCCGGACCCGCCGCGCGATCCTTGGGCATACCGCCGGGATCAGCGACGAACCGGTGGCTTTCTCAGCCATGCTGAAGGCTCATCGCGCCATCGAGGTCCGGGATACCGACGAGATGTCCGAGGTCCTCACCGTCTGCCAGGGCAAGCGCTGGCCCAAGGGCGGCCGGACCTCCTTCGTGGTGGGTTCAGGCGGCGTCGCCGAACTGGTGCTCGACATCGCCGAACAGGAAGGCATCCAGGTCCCCGTCCCCACGACCGAAGTCCGTCAGGAAGCGGAAAGCGTGATCGGCAAGCTGCCGGGCGACGCCAATCCCATCGACGCCTGGGGCCATGGCGATTTCGACCGCAACCTGCCTCATGGCCTGAAGGTGTTGGACGCCGATCCCAACACCGATGTGATCGTGCAATGCGTCGATGGCTTCGACCGCAGCCCCATGGGCAACCCCGATTTCGCACCGGGGCTTGTTCAGAAACTCGCCGATGCCTCGATGAAGAGCAAGAAGCCCCATTATCTGCTGGGCATGCGCACCGGCCTGATGAACCCGGTCCAGGTGGATATCCTGAAGAAGGCCGATGCGGAGATCCTGACCGGCACCCGCGCCGGACTGCGCGCCATCGACTACATGGCAAAGTGGCATAACCGCACGCTCTGACACATCAGGACTGTTCTAATATCGTCATCGCGAGGCCGTAAAACGGCCGTGGCGATCCAGGAATGCGGAAAATTCCTGGACCGCCACGATGCCGTTCGGGGCATTTCGCAATGACAGTCCCGACGTTTTCCAACAGCCAGCTTAAGTTACAGGCTGATTGAAATAAGCCTGAAGCCTGGCCAGATTGGGGTTGGCCGCCGATTGGTCGCCGAGCCGCTGTGGCGGCTCGATCTCGCGCCAGAAGTGGCAGGCGGTGCGATGCCCGTCGCCATCGTCCACCGCCAAAGGCTCCTCGACACGGCACCGCTCCCGGGCATAGGGGCAGCGGGTATGGAAGCGGCAGCCGGGGGGCGGCGCCATGGGGCTTGGAACATCGCCTTCCAGCACGGGACCCCGACGCTGAAGCGCCGGATCCGGGATCGGAATCGCCGAAAGCAGCGCCTGGGTATAGGGGTGGCGCGGACGCGCGAAGAGCGCCTTCTTCTCCCCGATCTCCACGATCTTTCCGAGATACATGACCGCCACCCGGTCGGCGATATGCTTCACCACGGCAAGGTCATGGGCGATGAAGATGTAGCTCAGGCCGAAACGCTTCTGCAGATCCTGGAGCAGGTTCACCACCTGCGCCTGGATCGACACATCGAGCGCGGAAACCGGCTCGTCGCAAACGATGAGCTTGGGTTCAACCGCGAGCGCCCGGGCGATCCCGATGCGCTGGCGCTGTCCCCCGGAAAATTCATGGGGATAGCGGCGGCTATGCTCCGGCCGCAAGCCCACGAGCGACAGAAGCTCCGCAACCCGCGCGCGCCGGCCGGTGGACGAGGCCAAACCATGCAGCGCCAGCGGCTCTGAGAGGGTATCCCCCACGGTCATTCGCGGGTTGAGCGACGCATAGGGGTCCTGGAAGACGATCTGCATCTCGCGCCGCAAGGCCCGCATCTCGGATGACGACAGGTGCAAGAGATCGCGACCGGCAAAGCGCACCGTGCCCTCGGTCGGCTCCAGGAGCCGCAAGACGAGGCGGCCGGTCGTCGACTTGCCGCAGCCCGATTCACCGACCAGCGCCAGCGTCTCGCCCGCCTGGACAGTGAAATTGAGACCGTCCACGGCCCGAACCGTCCCGCCGCGCCCGAACAAGCCCCTGCGCACCGCGAAATGGCGGGTGAGGTTTTCCACCTCCAGCAGCGGCGCCGTCATTGCAGCACCGTCTCCACAAGCGGCGCCCGGATGCAGGCGGCGAAATGCCCTTCCCTCACCTCGCGCAATGCGGGCTCGTCGGCGCGGCATTGATCGACCGCGAAGGGACAGCGCGGATGGAAACGGCACCCCTGGGGCGGCGTCAGGGGATTGGGAACGACGCCCTCGATGGTCGCGAGCCGCTTCTGCTCCTCGTGAAGCTTCGGGATCGAGCCCAGAAGTCCCACGGTGTAGGGATGCTGCGGGTCCTGGAACAGCGACTTGACCGGCGCGCGCTCGACGATCTTGCCCGCGTACATGACGACCACTTCATGGGCGAGTTCGGCGATCACGCCCAGGTCATGGGTGATGAGCACGATCGCCGTGCCGGTCTCTTCGCGCAGGGTCCGCATCAGTTCCAGGATCTGCGCCTGGATGGTCACGTCGAGCGCGGTGGTCGGCTCGTCGGCGATCAGAAGCTGGGGATCGCAGGCCAGCGCCATGGCGATCATGACCCGCTGCCGCATCCCGCCCGACAGCTTGTGGGGATATTCGTCGAAGCGCCGCTCGGGCGAGGGAATGCGGACGCGGCGCAACATCTCGATGGCGCGATCCTTGGCCTCGCGCCGGCTGACCTTCCGATGCTGGAGGATAACTTCCATGACCTGGTCCCCCACGGTGAAGGCCGGGTTGAGCGAGGTCATCGGCTCCTGGAAGATCATGGAGATCGCATTACCCCGCAGCGCCCTGAGATCGGCGGGCTTCAGGGCGAGAAGATCGACATTGCCGAAGCGGACCTCGCCCCCCGCGATGCGGCCGGGCGGTTGCGGGACAAGCCCCATGATCGAAAGCGCCGTGGCGCTCTTGCCGCATCCCGATTCGCCGACGATGCCCAAGGTGCGCCCACGCGCCAGGGTGAAGCTCACCCCATCGACCGCCCGGAATTCAGGGCCTTCGTCGGAGGTGAAATGGGTGCGCAGATCGCGGACATCCAGCAACACATCTTCGCTCATGAGGCTGAAGCCCCCATGCGCAAAATTTGTAGCGTGATCGCTGCATGGTCGAAGCCGCAATATCGAGGGGCTGAGGCATCAATCGACCAGGTCATGCTCCAGGCAATCTCCTTTTCGGATGGGAACACGATGAGGCAAGCGTCTCCGCCGCGCAACTCTCCTCGCCGATGAGCAAAGTCGCAAGCATAGGTGAATTAACCAAATAGTTCTTATGCATAACCCAACGAACCGAGACACAAGTAACGTCGCCGTTGCTTTCTCATAATTGTCATGTCTAAGCTTAAAAACTTCAAAAATACCTGCCTAAAAAACGATCAAAATAAAGGACCGAGGGAATGTCGATGAATGCTAGCTCAGGCTCTGCGCCGGGCGGGCGGTGGCTGCAGTTGGTTGTCGGCATCGTCTGCATGTGCATGATCGCCAACCTGCAATACGGTTGGACGCTCTTTGTTAATCCGATCCAACAGAAATTCCATTGGGATCCGGCGGCCATCCAGGTCGCCTTCACCCTCTTCGTCGTAATGGAAACCTGGCTCGTTCCACTCGAAGGCTGGTTCGTCGACCGTTATGGTCCGCGGATCGTCATTCTCGTTGGCGGTATCCTTGTGGCGATCGCCTGGGCCCTTAACTCAATCGCGGATTCGCTGACGATGCTCTATGTCGCGGCGGTGATCGGCGGCATCGGGGCGGGCGGAGTCTATGGGACCTGCGTCGGCAACGCGCTCAAGTGGTTCCCGGATCGACGCGGCCTCGCGGCAGGCTTGACCGCGGCAGGCTTCGGAGCCGGTTCTGCACTGACCGTCATCCCGATTCAGAACATGATCCAATCGAGCGGCTATGAGCAGACTTTCCTGTGGTTCGGGCTCGGCCAAGGCGCTGTCGTCGTGTTGCTGGCCTGGTTCCTGCGCGCGCCCGCCGACGGCGAGGTACCGGTGCCGGCCCGGGTTCTGCAATCGGTCAAGAGCTACACACCCACGGAGATGCTGCGTTCCCCCATCTTCTACGTGATGTATCTGATGTTCGTCATGGTAGGCGCCGGTGGCCTCATGGCAACGGCACAACTCGCCCCCATCGCCAACGACTTCGAGATCGCGAAAGTTCCGGTCAATCTCGTCGGCATCACCTTGCCCGCCTTGACTTTTGCCTTGTCGATAGACCGCATCCTGAATGGCGTCACCCGGCCGTTCTTCGGATGGGTCTCAGACAATATAGGCCGCGAAAACACGATGTTCATCGCCTTCGCCTTGGAGGCGGTGGGTATCTGGGCCTTGAGCGCCTACGGCAAGGATCCCGTGATGTTCGTCATCCTGAGCGGTTTGGTGTTCTTCGCCTGGGGCGAGATCTACAGCCTCTTTCCCTCGACCTGCACTGATGTTTATGGGTCGAAGTTCGCGACCACCAACGCCGGCCTTCTTTACACGGCCAAGGGAACGGCAGCGTTGCTCATCCCCTATGGCAACGTGCTGAAGGCGGCCACTGGAAGCTGGCATGCCGTCTTTGTGGTGGCGGCGATTCTCAATGCGACGGCGGCGGTTCTTGCGCTCTTCGTGCTGAAACCGATGAGGGCTGCCCACAAGCGGGCTCAGGCAGACTTAGCGGCTCAGCCAAGACCCGCAGAATAATGTCACGGCGAGGCCGTCCGGGCGACGGGCGGCCTCGTCTAGTTTTCATAAAGCCCCTTCGCGATTTCATACAACAGCGATTCGACGCGCGCCGTTCCGCACGCTAGGCTAGATAGCAGAAACGCGACAACGTAACCCGGTGCATAATTCGGCCTAATCCTGTATGGGATGGCCGCGCTTTGCCGCCATAAGAAATGCTTCAGTAGACGAGGATCCTTCCGATGACCGCACCGAATACCGCCCCCGCGGCGACCCGCACCACCGCCGAGGACACGCTCAAGGAAAAGAGCCGGGACGCGAGCGTCATCTCGGGCGGCCATCTCGTCGCCAAGGCCCTGAAGGCCGAAGGCGTGGACACAATCTTCACGCTCTGCGGCGGCCATATCATCGACATCTATGACGGCTGCATCGACGAAGGCATAAAGATCGTCGACGTGCGCCACGAGCAGACCGCCGCCCATGCCGCCGACGGTTACGCCCGCCAGACCGGCAAGCTTGGTTGCGTCGTGACCACCGCCGGCCCCGGCTGCACCAATGCCGTTACCGGCATCGCGACCGCCTTCCGGTCGGAGAGCCCGGTCCTCCACATCGGCGGCCAGAGCGCGCTCAACCAATGGAAGATGGGCGGCCTCCAGGACCTGCCCCATGTCGACATGATGAAGCCGATCACCAAATTCGCCTCGACCGTCATGTCGACGGAGCGGGTAGCCGACATGGTCTCCATGGCGGCGCGCGAATGCTTCAATGGCGCCTATGGCCCGAGCTACCTTGAAATCCCACGCGACGTGCTCGACCGCGAGATCGACATCAGCAAGGCCGTGTTGCCCAAACCCGGCCATTATCGCGCCTCGGTGAAATCCGCCGGCGATCCCGCCGACATCGAGAAGCTGGCTGACATTCTGGTCAATGCCGAGCGCCCCGCCATCCTCTTCGGGCAGCAGGTCTGGGCCTGCCGCGGGCATGAGGATGCTATCGCGCTGCTGCGCGGCCTCGACATCCCCGGCTATTTCAATGGCGCCGCGCGCGGCTTCCTGCCACCCGGCGACCCCCATCATTTCGACCGCACCCGCACCATGGCCTTCAGCAAGGCGGACGTGGTCGTGATCGTCGGCACGCCCTTCGATTTCCGCATGGGCTACGGCAAGCGGATCAACGTCCCGACCCTGGTGCAGATCGACCAGGGCTATCAGATCGTCGGCAAGAACCGCGACATCGACCTCGGCATCGCCGGCGATCCGGGCGCGGTTTGCAAGGCGGTTCTTCAAGCAGCTTCCGGCCGTCTCAAGAACGACAAGCGCCAGGCCCGCAAGGACTGGATGAAGACCCTCATGGCGGCCGAGGACGCGGCGCTGGAAAAGCTGATGCCGATCTTCAAGTCGGAGCAGACGCCGATCCATCCCTATCGCGTCGCCTATGAGATGAACGAGTTCCTGACCGACGACACGATCTATATCGGAGACGGCGGCGACGTGGTGACGATCTCGGCCCAGGCCGTGCGTCCGCGCGCGCCGGGCAACTGGATGGATCCGGGGGCGCTGGGTTCGCTCGGCGTGGGCACCGGCTTCTCCATCGCGGCGGGCTTGGCCCATCCGAACAAGGAAGTCCTCTGCTACTACGGCGATGGTTCTTTCGGCATGACCGCCTTCGACATGGAGACCGCCGACCGTTTCGGCGTTCCCTACATCGCGGTCATCGGCAACAACTCGGCGATGAACCAGATCCGCTACGGGCAGATGGCAAAGTATGGCCCGCAACGCGGCAATGTCGGCAACAAGCTCGGCGACATGGAATTCTCCTACTTCCCCCGCCAATGGGGCGGCTGGGGCGTCGAAGTGCGCGAAGCCTCCAAGATCCAGCCCGCGCTTCTCCAGGCGCGCGAGATGGTCGCCAAGACCGGCAAGTCGGCGGTCGTGAATATCTGGGTCGATCCGAACGAATACGCGCCGGGCACCAAGAACCAGACGATGTACAAGTAAGCCGACGCTGAGAGCAGGGAAAGAAGCATGGGCAAAGCGCTAGACGGGGTCCGGATCCTCGATTTCACCCACGTGCAGTCGGGTCCGACCTGCACCCAGCTCCTCGCCTGGTTCGGCGCCGACGTGATCAAGGTGGAACGGCCGGGCGTGGGCGATATCACGCGCGGACAGCTCCGCGACGTGCCGAACGCGGACAGCCTCTATTTCACGATGCTCAACCACAACAAGCGGTCGATCACCATCGACAGCAAGCATCCCGAAGGCAAGAAGCTCCTGGAAGAGCTGATCGTCAGCTGCGACGTGATGGTCGAGAATTTCGCCCCCGGTGCGCTCGACCGCATGGGCTTCACCTGGGAACGGGTGCAGGAACTCAACCCCCGCATGATCATGGCCTCGGTCAAGGGCTTCGGCCCGGGTCCCTACGAGGATTGCAAGGTCTATGAGAACGTCGCCCAATGCGCGGGCGGCTCGGCTTCGACCACCGGCTTCGACGACGGCCCGCCGCTCGTCACCGGCGCGCAGATCGGCGACAGCGGCACCGGGCTTCATCTGGCGCTCGGCATCGTCGCCGCGATCCATCAACGCACCACCACGGGCCGGGGCCAGCGGGTCATGGCCGCGATGCAGGACGGCGTCTTGAACCTCTGCCGCGTCAAGCTGCGCGACCAGCAGCGGCTGGCTCACGGGCCCCTGAAGGAATTCCCGCAATATCCCCATGGGAAATTCGGCGACGTGGTGCCTCGCGCGGCCAATGCCTCGGGCGGCGGCCAGCCTGGCTCGATCCTGAAGTGCAAGGGTTGGGAGACCGATCCCAATGCCTATATCTATTTCATCACCCAGGCCCCGGTCTGGAAGGAGATCTGCAACGTCATCGGCAAGCCCGAGTGGATCACCGATCCCGAATACGCAAAGCCCGATGCGCGCCTGCCGCATCTGAAGGAAATCTTCGCGACCATCGAAGCCTGGACCATGACCAAGACCAAGTTCGAGGCCATGGCGATCCTGAACGAATACGACATCCCCTGCGGCCCGATCCTCTCCATGAAAGAATTGGCCGAAGAACAGTCGTTGAGGGACACGGGCACGGTGGTCGAGGTCGATCATCCGACCCGTGGCAAATACCTCTCCGTCGGCAATCCGATCAAGATGTCGGATAGCCCGACCGAGGTCACCCGCTCGCCGCTCCTGGGCGAACACACCGACGAAATCCTGCGCGATGTTCTGAAGTTCGACGAGGGCCGCATCTCGGCGCTCAAAGCCTCGGGCGCACTCACCGCGCCGGCCCGTTCGGCAGCGGAATAAGCAGCACGGAAAGATAAAGAGGGCGAGGCTTCGAAAAAGGCCTCGCCCTTCGGATTCAGCACAGCCTTTCAAGACATCTGACTTTTGGGGAGAAATCCAAATGGCGAAGACAGCGAAGACAAAGGCCAAGGCGGCCCCCAAGAAGGCGGCGGCAGCCAAGGCCCCCGTTGCGAAGAAACCCGCAGCGAAGGCTGCACCCGTCAAGGCGGCTACGGCCAAGGTCGCGGCACCCAAGAAGACCGCAGCCGTGAAGAAGGCTCCCGCCGCGAAGGCAGCACCTGCCAAGGCAGCGGCAGTAAAGGCCTCACCGGCGAAGAAAGCTCCGGCCGCGAAGAAAGTTGCCGCACCGAAGAAGGTGGCGGCACCCAAGAAGATAGCGGCAAAGCCTGCTGCTAAGGCCGCGCCTGCTAAAGTCAAAATCGTGAAATCGGCGCCGTTCGTCATCGACAAGGCGGCCGTCCGCAAGGTTCTGGATGCGGCGAAGAAAGCCGGTCGCACCTCGCTCACCGCGCCCGAAGGCAAAGCGCTCTGCGACGCCTATGGCATCACGGTGCCAAAGGAAGGCGTTGCCAAGAACAAGGAAACGGCCGTCAAGCTCGCCACGAAAATGGGCTTCCCGGTGGTCATGAAGATCGTCTCGCCGGACATCCTTCATAAGACCGAGGCGGGCGGTGTCATCGTCGGCGTGAAGAACGCCGCGGAAGTCGCAAAGGGCTATGCCAAGATCCTCGCCAATGCGAAGAAGTACAACGCCAAGGCCAAGATCGACGGCGTCCAGGTCCAGCAGATGATGGCCGGCGGCCAGGAAGTCATCATTGGCGCGGTGACCGACAGCAGCTTTGGCAAGCTCGTCGCCTTCGGTCTCGGCGGCGTGCTGGTCGAGGTGCTGAAGGACATCACCTTCCGCCTGGCTCCTGCGACCAAGTCTGACGCGCTCTCGATGCTCGACGGCATCCAGGCGGCCGACATGCTGAAGGGCGTACGCGGCGGCGAAGCCGTGAGCCGCGAGGCGCTTTCCGACCTCATCGTCCGGGTCTCGAAGCTCGTCAGCGACTTCCCGGAAATCTCCGAGATGGATCTCAATCCGGTCTTCGCGACGGCCCAGGGCGCTGTTGCGGCGGACGTGCGGATCGTCATGAACTTCTCGCCCGCCCCGCAGCGCCATCGCCCGAAGCAGGCGGACATCCTGGTCTCCATGAACAAAATCATGAAGCCTGATGCCGTGGCCGTGATCGGCGCCTCCTCGGAGGACGGCAAGATCGGCAATTCCGTGATGAAGAACCTCATCAACGGCGGCTACCAGGGCAAGATCTACCCGATCCATCCCAAGGCCGACGAGATCATGGGCCGCAAGGCCTATAAGTCGGTGAAGGACGTCCCCGGCAACGTCGACGTGGCGGTCTTCGCGATCCCGGCCAAGTTCGTTGCCGGCGCGCTCATCGAATGCGGCCAGAAGAAGATCGCCGGCGCGATCCTTATCCCCTCAGGCTTTGCCGAGACGGGCAACGTGGAGGGCCAGGACGAGATCCAGAAAATCGGACGGAAGTACAACATCCGCCTGATGGGGCCGAACATCTACGGCTTCTACTACACCTGGAAAAACCTCTGCGCGACCTTCTGCACGGCCTATGACGTGAAGGGCCATGCGGCGCTGTCGTCCCAGTCGGGCGGCATCGGCATGGCGATCATCGGCTTCAGCCGGTCGGCCAAGATGGGCGTTTCCGCCATCGTGGGCCTGGGCAACAAGTCCGACCTCGACGAGGACGATCTCCTCACCTTCTTCGAGCAGGACGAGAACACGCATATCATCGCCCAGCATTGCGAGGATCTGAAGGACGGTCGTGCCTTCGCGGAAGTCGCCAAGCGCGTCACCAAGAAGAAGCCCGTCGTCATGCTGAAGGCGGGCCGGACCTCGGCCGGCGCCAAGGCAGCGAGTTCTCACACGGGCGCTCTCGCCGGCAACGACAAGATCTACGAGGACGTGCTGGCACAGTCCGGCGTCATCCGCGCCCGCAGCCTTCGTGACATGCTCGACTTCGCGCGCGGCATGCCGAAGCTGCCGACGCCCAAGGGCGAGAATGTCGTGATCATCACCGGAGCCGGCGGTTCAGGCGTGCTGTTGTCGGATGCTTGCGTCGACAACGGCTTGAAGCTGATGGCGATGCCGGCGGACCTGGATGCGGCCTTCCGTAAATTCATCCCGCCCTTCGGTGCGGCCGGCAACCCGGTCGATATCACCGGCGGCGAACCTCCCCGCACCTATCAGAACACGGTCAAGCTGGGGCTGGAGGACAATCGCATCCATTCGCTGATCCTCGGCTATTGGCACACGATCGTGACCCCGCCGATGGTCTTCGCGAAGCTGATGGTGGAAGTCGTCGAGGAGATGAAGGCGCAAGGCATCCACAAGCCGGTCGTCGCTTCGCTCGCGGGCGACGTGGAAGTCGAAGAAGCCGCAGAATATCTCTACGACCACGGCATCCCGGCCTATGCCTATTCCACCGAGATCCCGGTGGCCGTGCTGGGCGCCAAATACAAGTGGGCGCGGGGCGCGGGGCTGCTCTAGCCTTCGCCTTCCCCAAGGATCAAACCCTCTCCGTCCCAAACGGAGAGGGTTTTTCTTTCAGGCGTAGTCTTTGAGATTGACGTGGCCGACCGGCTTGCCGGTGCGCAGGAAGCTGTCCACGTTCGCCACCGCGCAATTCAGCACATCCATCTGCGAATCGCTGGTTGCCCAGGCGTAATGCGGCGTCACCACGACATTGTCGAGCGTCAGAAGGCGCTCCGGCACATGGGGCTCCTGGGCGACGGTATCGAGACCGGCACTGCCGAGCGCACCGGTCGCCAGCGCCTCGACCATCGCGGGCTCATCGACGATGGCGCCCCGCGCGATATTGACGAGACAGCCCTCCGGGCCGATTGCGCGCAAGACCTCGTCGGTGACCGTGCCCCGCGTTGCCTCGGTGAGAGGACAAGCGATAACGAAGAAATCGCACCATTCCGCAAGCCCGAGCAGGCTGTCGAAATAGCGATACCCCACATCGGAGCGCGGATTCCGGTTGTAATAGCCGATCTCCATATCGAAACCGCCCGCCGCGCGCTTGGCGATGGCCGCTCCGATAGAGCCCATGCCGTAAATCCCCATGCGGCGCCCTGTGACCCGGCGATTGACCGGGAACCGACCGGTCAGCCACTTGCCCTCGCGAACGAACCTGTCCGCGGCTGCGACCTGGCGGACGGCGGCGAAGAGCAGGGCCATCGCCATGTCGGAGACGCAGATATCATGCGCGCCCCGGGCATTGGCCAGCATGATGCCGCGCTCTTTCATGGTCGCGATATCGATGCGATCGAAACCGGCCGTGTTGATGACCACGAGTTCGAGATTGGGCAGACTGTCGAGCAGCTTCCGGTCGACGCCGTTCAGCGCCTGGGCCACCAGCACCCGGGCCTTGGGGTCGACCTGTTCCGGCAGGCACTTGAGCTCGAATTTGGCGGCCATCATGTCCTTGAGCTTGGCCGTCAGCCCGAGGCCCAGCACCGTCTGCGATAAATTTTCAGCCACTTTCCCCGCCACTCCTGCTGCACTGCACAATTTCAGCCGAGTGTACGGTGCGAAGGAGGTTTGGCAACTCCTTTCCTAATGGGCCTTTACCACCGCCGTGGTCCCGCGCATGGCGACGACCGTCACCGATGCGCCGGGCGGTAGATCCGGTCCCTCGGCGAGCCAGACGCTGTCCCCCAGGCGGATTTTCCCGGCACCCTTCACGATCGGCTCCGCCACCGTTCCATGTTGCCCGATGAGCCGTCCGGAGGGGTCGTTCATATCCGTGCCGGGACGGGTATCAAGCCTCATAGCCCGATAGGCGAAATGTCCGCCAAAGCAGATCACCAAGGAAAGACCGGCGAAGAGGATGAGTTGCATCTCCAGCGTCAGATCCGACACCGCGCCGATGAGACCGATCAGCAGCGCCGCCAGCGCCAGCCAGATGAGGTAGAAACCCGGCGCGAAGATTTCCACGAGGCCGAGGGCAAGTCCCCCGATGGCCCAGAACCAGGGGTTCATTTGCGGTCAGCCGGGCGGGCGCCCCAAGGCCCACCCCCAGGGCCATTCGGGAAAGCGTCCTTGGTCAGTTCCGCGATGCCGCCGATGGCGCCGATCACTCCGCTCGCTTCAAGCGGCATCAAGACGAGCTTCGAATTGGGCGAGCCGCCGATCTGGACCAGAGCCTCGACATATTTCTGGGCGACGAAGTAGTTGAGCGCCTGCACATTGCCGCCCGTCACCGCTTCCGACACGAGCTTGGTCGCATTGGCTTCGGCCAGCGCGAGGCGTTCGCGCGCCTCCGCGTCCCGGCCGGCTGCGGTCAGGCGCCCTTCGGCTGCCAGGATCTGGGACTGCTTTTCGCCTTCGGCGCGAAGGATGGCCGACTGCTTGATACCTTCCGCCTGGAGGATCGAGGCCCGCTTCTCGCGCTCGGCGGTCAGCTGCTTCGACATGGAAGAGACGACATCCTCGGGCGGGCGCACGTCCTTCAGTTCGACGCGGGTGATCTTTGTGCCCCAGGGGTTGGAGGCGGCGTCGAGGACGCGTAGCAATCGATCGTTGATGTCGTCACGCTTCGACAGGGTCTCGTCGAGGTCGAGCGCGCCGATGGCGGTACGGATATTGGTCATGGTGATGTTGATGATCGCCTGCTGCAGGTTCTGTACCTCGTAGGCGGCTTTTCCTGCGTCAAGGATCTGGAAGAAGACGATCCCGTCCACCGTCACCGAGGCATTGTCCTTGGTGATGACCGACTGGCTCGGGATCTCCAGGACCGTCTCCTGGACATTGAGCTTCCGGCCGATCCGGTCGATGAAGGGGATGATGAGATTGAGGCCAGGGTGCAGAGTGGACCGGTAGCGCCCGAAACGCTCGACCGTCCATTGCGCGCCCTGGGGCACGGTCTTGACGCCGGCGAAGACGACCGCGACGGCGACGAGGGCAAGAACGAGCAAAAAGATCGTGCTAGCGCTCACAATTTGGGGGGCCATTTGAGCTCCTTCTTCCCGAATGAGGATCGGGCTGCCTTTCGATATGGGGTGCCGACCGAGGGGTGCAAAGAAGAGACATCGATGGATTCGAGGGGTCGCTTGCGCCGCGCCCCACTCTTGTCCAAGCTAGGCATCCTATCACGGACGAGGGTTGAAATGAGAAAACTGGGTCGCAGCGGGATCGAAGTCGCGCCGCTCGCTTTCGGCGGCAATGTCTTCGGCTGGACGATCGACGAGGCCCAGTCCTTCAAGCTCCTCGACGCCTTCGTCGATGCGGGCTTCAACCTAGTGGATACGGCCGACGTCTATTCGAAATGGGCGCCCGGCAACAAGGGCGGCGAATCCGAGACGATCATCGGCAATTGGCTGAGGCGCAGTGGCAAACGCGACCGGATCGTGCTCGCCACCAAGGTCGGGATGCAGATGAGCCCGACCGAGAAGGGCCTCGCCAGAAGTTATATTATCGCGGAGGTGGAAGCCTCGCTCCGGCGGCTTCAGACCGACCGTATCGATCTCTACCAGGCCCATCAGGACGACGCGGATACGCCGCTCGACGAGACCATGGAGGCCTTCGCCACCTTGGTCAAACAGGGGAAGGTAAGGGTGCTCGGCGCCTCCAACTATGACGCCGGGCGCCTGGCCGAGGCGCTGGAGGCCAGCCGTCGGAACGGCTGGCCGCGCTACGAGACGCTGCAACCGCTCTACAACCTCTACGATCGCGCGGACTTCGAGGAGAAGCTCCAAGGCCTTTGCGTCAAGGAAGAGATCGGGGTCATCCCCTATTACGCCTTGGCGAGCGGCTTCCTCACGGGGAAGTATCGGTCCGAGGCCGATTTCGGCAAAAGCGCCCGCGGCCAGGGCATGAAATCCAAACTCACCCCACGGGGTTTACGCATCCTCGCCGCGCTGGATCAAGTTTCCGCGGAGTTGAAAACCACGCCCGCCAAGGTGGCACTGGCCTGGCTCGCGGCTCGCCCCTCCATCGCGGCGCCGATCGCCAGCGCCACCAGCCTTGCCCAATTCGAGGAACTGGTGGCGGCCACGCGACTCGACCTCGATCAGGGTTCCATCGCGCTCCTCGACAAGGCGAGCGCCTAGACAGGGAGGCTCTAGGCTCGGAGCGGAATCGCCTCCGAGCTCTTCTCCTCGTCCTTGGATTGCAGGTCGCCGGAAATTCTGCCGCCGCGCTCCACTTCGAGCTGCCGATAGCGGACCTTGCCCGAAATATTGCCGCTGGCCCTCACATAGAGCCGGCCGTCCACATTGAGCTCACCTTCGAAACGGCCCTGGATCTCGGCACCCGAGACCTGCGCCGTGCCAGTGAGATACCCGGCTTCCGCAACCTGAAGCTCCTTGCATGCGACGATGTCCGCCTTGACGGTGCCCTCGATGACCAGGAGATCACAGGAGTTGATCTCGCCGGAGACGCTGATCCCCGGCCCGACGATAAGCTTGCGCGGACCGGGATCCGTTGCCGCCGGCGCCGCAGGCTTCGCCGCCGATGCGAGCATCGAGGAGGCGGAAAGGCCGCTCGCCGCAAGTCCGGGGCCGCCGAGATTGGGGGCCGCAAGGCCAGAAGCAGGCACACCACCCGCCGGGGCGGCGGGGAAACCAGGTTGCGGGGTATTCACGTGAAAGATCTCCTATGCGCATGACGGGGCAGGCAAGGTGATCCTACCCCGGTTCCCGCTTTGCGTTTAGAAGCAAAATAGGGCGTTCTCAAATCGAGTTTTTCTTCATGCCCTTTACACACCTTCGGTTATGCTTCCACCGGTCGCCTCCGGGGGGAATAGATGGCCGCAAGCGATGGGAGTTCTGGAATATTCACCCAAGATAGCGAGGCGCTCCTCGTTTATGACGGTCGTACCGGAGAGCTGTTCGGCCTCTGGCTGAAGACCGCCCTGCTATCGCTCATCACGCTGGGTTTCTATCGTTTCTGGGGCCGCACCCGCATCCGCAAATATCTGTGGAGCCGGGTGAGCCTCAATGGCGACCGCTTCGAATACGATGGGACCGGCGGCGAGCTCTTCCGCCGCTTTCTCGTGGCGCTGGTCGTGCTGGTTCCCCTGCTCGCCTTGCCGGGTGTGATGGAATTGCTGGGGGGATCATTCATCCTGACCGCCATCCTTCACTACGCGGTCCTGCTGCTTTTCCTCTTCCTGATCCAGGTCGGTCGCTACGGGGGACGGCGCTACCGGCTTACCCGGACCCTCTGGCGTGGGATCCGGGGCGGGCTCGATGGTTCGTCGGTGACCTATGCGCTCATCAACTTCAAATATTTCCTGCTCATCCCCCTGACCCTCGGCCTGGCGGTCCCCTGGCAGCTTGTCAGCCTCTGGCGGTACGAAATGAACAATACCGGCCTGGGCGACCGGCAATTCTCTTACGAAGGCAGCGGCCGCCACCTCTTGAAACCCTGGCTTGTGGTCTATGCCTGCGCGATCGCCAGCCTGGTTGCGATCTGCATCATCGCCGTGCTGGCGACCATGATGGCCTTGAGCGGCGGCCAGTCATCCGGCATTGAGGCGCTCGATAATCTCGGACGGGGCCTGTCGGAAGATCGCGCGGCACTCTCCGCCTTCGCGGCGGCCATCGTGATTCTCTGGCTGTTGGTGATGGTTGCGATGGGGTTCTCGGGGCTCTATTTCCGGATGCGGACGATGCGTTATCTGGCAGGCGGCACCGCCTTGGGAGAGGTCCGCTTCGTTGCAAACATCCGGTTTTGGCGACTGTTCCGCCTCTATTTCGGCAATGCCCTCGTCATGTTGCTGACCCTGGGGATGGGATCGGCCTTCCTCGCGCACCGGGAGTTGCGCTTCGTCTGCCGTAACGTGATGGTGGTCGGCCGGGCCGCGCTCGACGTTTTGACCCAGCAGCCGGGACGGCGCCAGAAGGAGGGGGGCGAAGGGCTGCTGCAACTCCTCGACACGACAGGTTTCGCCTGAGCGACGCCCGAACCTTCGATGCCCGCCTCGCGGAGGGGCGGAGCGCCAGCCAACGGCGGGTCAAGATTACGCTCGGGCCGGACGGGATCGCCTTCTCCGACGACATAGCCCCCTGGCGCTATGCGGCGCTGTCCCTGATCGAAGACGAATCCCGGCGGGGGCCGGTCAGGCTCGCCTGGGGCGAGCAGAGGCTGACCGTCGACGATCAAGCCTTCCCCGCGGCCTTACGCGCCGCGGCTCCCGGACTTTTCCGGGAACGGGGGAAGGCCCTCCGATACGCCGTGACGGCCGCCGTCCTTTTCGCTCTAGCGGGAGGCGGGCTTTGGTGGGCTCTGCCGGCGATCGCCTCCGCCATCGTCGACCTTGTCCCTTTCGAAACCGAGCGAAAGATCGGCGACAATCTGCTCGCGACCGTTCCCTGGAAATATTGCGGCACCCCGGCCGGCGTCGCAGCGCTCGACGACCTCACCGGGAAGCTCTCCACATCCCATAGGGATATGCCGCTCTCGGTCCGGGTCGTGGACTTCTCCCTGGTCAACGCCTTCGCGCTGCCCGGAGGACAGATCGTCATCCTGCGCGGCCTGCTCGATCAGGCTCGATCCTCAGACGAGCTTGCCGGCGTGCTGGCCCATGAGATGACACACAGCTTCAAGCGGCATTCCCTGAAGGGTCTCGTCGCCTCTTCCGGCATGTCGCTGCTTTTCGAGATCGCCACCGGGGGCAGCGGCATCGGCAACCTGGGCCAGTTCGCCCTGGGCCAATCCTTCACCCGGAGCATGGAAGCCGAGGCCGATGCCGGCGCGATCGAACTGCTGCGCGGCGCCCATATCGCCACCAGCGGCTTCGCCGATTTCTTCGACCGCCTCGCCGAACATGATTCCAGGGGCGGGCTGCCGCCGTTCCTGATGTCCCATCCGGACCTTAAGGAACGCTCCACCCTCGCCCGCGGGGAGAAAATCGGCGACGCCACGCCGGCCCTGGCGGCTGACCAGTGGACCGCGCTCAAGGGGATCTGCGCGGTCAAGGGTTCTTGACTTGGCTTCGGATCCGCCCTGGTGCCGATCTAGCCGGCCTCGCCCTCCCCGCCGATATTTTCCGCCACGATAAAAAGCGGCCTTGCCTTCACCTGCTCGAACATGCGGGCAACGAACAGGCCTAGGCCGCCGATGCTCACGAGAGTGATTCCGCTCATGATGAGGAGCACCACGATCAATGAGGTCCAGCCCGGCAGCATCGTCCCGACAAGGTAACGGTAGATGAAGAAAAATGCGGCCAGGAAGCCCAAGGCCGCTATTCCCAACCCCGTGTAGACGATCCAATGCAGGAGCCGCGTCGTCTGGAAAAAAAGACCGTCGACCGCGTGACGGATCAGGAGCGCCAGACTGTAGGACGAACGACCGGCGAAGCGCTCCGACAACTCGTAGTCGATCTCGCTGCGGCGAAAGCCCAGCCAGTGAACGATGAAAAGATAATGCCGGTCGCGATCCTGGAATTTCAGGAACTCCTGCACCACCTGCCGCGACAGAATGCTGAAGGTTCCGTAAGCCCCATTGATGTGCTCGCCCGACAAGCTGCTCAACAGGCGAAAATAAACGGCGGCGGCGGCCTTCCGGAAGGCTCCATGGTTCCGGGTGATGCGACGCCCCAGAACGATATCGGAGCCTTCCCGAGCCTTGGCGTAGAAGGCGGGGATCAACTCGGGCGGGTCCTGGAGGTCGCAATCCATGACCATGGTCCAGGCGCCTCGCGCCTGAGCGAGACCGGCGGTGATCGCCATATGCTGGCCGAAATTCCGGCTCAACCGAACGCCCCGCACCCTTGGATCCTTGCGAGCAAGATGCTCGATCACCTGCCAGGAATTGTCAGGACCGCAATCGTCGACCAGAATGAGTTCGATCCGGTCGGCGGGCACGGCCTGGGCTGCCGCCTCCATGACCCTGGCATGAAGCGGGACCAGGCAGTCGGCACAGCCATAGACCGGCACGACGATGCTGAGCTCAATAGGATTATCGGCGGATCTCACCATCTTTTCCCCGGGCGGCGGTCAGGGTTGCTCGAGCATCGCGAGCCCGAAGCCTGTAGCCCCATAACGGGCGCCATTATACAGCATGTAACGCTGGCCACCGTGATCGAAGACCGAGGCATATTCGATCATGCCGCTGTCCCAGCCCTCTTCTGCAACGTCGATCCCGACATTCTCATCCTTCCGACGCCAGTCGAGACCGTCCGGAGATTCGGCATAGCCGATGCGATAGGCAGGCCCCCGATGCGCATACCACATCCGATAGCAATCCCTGTCCCGGAGCACGCAAGGCTTCGCCACCGCATATTCGCCCGGAGGCTCCAGGCCGATGGAGATGCGCCCCGTGGGCGTCCAAGCGAAACCATCCGCCGATTCCGCATATTTGATCACATGGTCCATATCCCGCTGGTCCACCCCCCAGGAAAGGTTCGACCCGTACCACATGCGCCATCGCCCCCCCTCGCGCAGCACCCAAGGATAAGAGAGCGAAAATGGATCCAGCGCATTACGGTCTAGGATCGGCGCCTCCGAAACCCTCATGAAACGCTTTTCGCCCGGCGGCAAGACGGCAAGGCCGATGCTGTTGCGCCAGGGGACGGTGACGCCGAGATTCCATCCGAGATAATAGAGGAATTTCGTCCCGCCTATATCGAGAACGCAACCCAGCGCGGCGCCGCTATCGTCGAAGGTCCCGAGCTTTCCCGGACCCAACAGCGGTTCATCGTCGAGACGAAGAAGCTTGCGGGGATCGTTTATATCGAGATCCAGGCTGGCGATGTGGGATCGGTTCTGCCCGTCTCGGCAAGTGAAATAAATTCGGAAAAGATCGCCGCCGAGAGATTCGGCGACGGGATTGGCCGCATGGCTCTTCATCCAGGGAAAATTATCCTGGGGGCAAAAAACCTGCCCGAGCTTTTTCCAGCGCATCAGCCTTGGTTCGCCTTGTAGAGCCGGTCCGGTTCATCGACGAAAAACTCGCCCATATGCGCCGGCACGCGTGCATCGAAGCCTAGAAATTGCCGGGCCTTGGGGCTCAAGGTCTCCAGCATCTCCGGGGTTATCATGCGCGGGAAATCGAAGCGCTGCTTCATAAAAGCCCTGACCGCGAAGATGGTGAGGCCGCAGCGAATCGTCTCGGTGTTATTGGGGCTCGCCCGATGGAAACAGCGCGGATTGAAGAAGACCGCCGCTCCCGCCCCACGCGCGACACTGACCCCCAACCGCTCCATCATTTCTTCGCTGGGGGGCTGGCTCATCGTCTGAGACCCCGGCAGATAGAGCGTCGCCCCGTTCTCCTCGGTGAAGTCGTCGAGGGCGAGCGTCATGATCAGCCCGGAATGATAATTCGGGATGAGACGCGGCGTATCCACGTGAATCCGGCGGCTGCCCGGATTTCCGCCGGGCAGCAGGAAAGTCGAGCCATAGTTGTAGAGGATCGCTGTCGGCCCCAGGAATGCGCCGAAGACCTGATGCATCACGGCATGGTCGAGCATCTCCAGGAAGGGGCCGCCATGCAGGATGAGATTATGGATAAGATCGTAGCTCTTCTGCGGCCGGTGCCCCCATTCGGCCTGATCGCGCTCGATCGCCGCCAGGAGCCCCTCTCTAAGACGCTTTGTCAGCGCCGGATTGGTCACCCCTTCGACCACCGAGAAACCAAGCGTCTCGATCTCATAGACGACCCGGTCGAGTTCCGCTTGCGGAAGCATCGCTAGATGCCGCGCAGCCTGGTGCTCGGCACCTTGGACCGCTCGGTCGAAACGGCTCGATAGACCGAGAAATCAGGTGCGTCCTCCAGCAGGATGGCGCCCGCGCCGACCACGCAGTATTGCCCGACCTTGATGTGATCCCGCAGCGTGGCGTTCACGCCCAGGAAGGAGCCCTGCCCGACCCTCACGCCGCCCGAGACCACGATATGGGAGGCCAGGAAGCAATCGTCCTCGATCACCGAATGATGGCCGATATGATTGCCGCTCCAGAGCGTCACGTTGTTGCCGATACGGACAAAGGGCTGGATCGTATTGTCTTCGAAGATGAAGCAATTATGGCCGATCGAAAGATCCGACCAGACCGTCGCCTTCGAACTGACGTAGGAAATGAGATCATATCCCAAACCCATCGCGGCAGCGCATTTCGCCGCCCGCAACCGGTTTAGATCGGTATAGCTGACCGCCACGAAGAAATCGTGATCGGAAGGCGGGAAGGCGGTCGCCACCTCCTCGAAAGGAACCGCGGGAAGTCCCTTGAACGTGGGCGCTTTGAGGTAAGTCCCATCCACCGTAAAAGCCGCCACTTCGCGACCTGCGTCCTGGGTCAGATAGAAATGTGCGATTTCGGCAATATCGCCCATGCCGAAGATGACAACCGGCTTGGTCATGACTTGCCTCCGCCGTCCTTGCGGACGAGGATCGTGAATTCGTAAAGGCCGTAGTCGTGCAGCAAAGCCACGTTCTTTCCATAGCGGCGCTTGCAGCGGTCGAAGAGCGCCAGCGGGTCCGCATAGTAAAGATCCGGCCGCATCTTGTCCGCGTCGGAATAGCTGGTGAGGCAGTTGAAGGCAAAACCATTGGTCGAGGCGCGATCCATCGCCTCCAGCGTCTCATGAATATAACGGAGCCACGGCTCGTTCTCGAAGGCGAGGCGCACGTTGAAGATCCCGCTGGCGACCGCATAGTCGCGCGGCCTGTCCGCCGTCGAAGCCACCTCGAAGGCCGCACCGTCGATGCCTTTGCAATGATCCCGCGCCGCGGAAACCATCTCGGGCGAGATATCGAGGCCCAGATAGTCACCACCGAAGCCCGCGCCGCGCATGAAGTGAAGAAAGCTACCATAGCCGCAGCCGAAATCGGCCACTGAACCCTTAGGCTCGATAAAGAGACGGGCGAGTTGGGCAAAGCGCAATTCCTGGGATGCCGCGTCTTTCCAATCCACCCCGCGCGGCGTCAGCCCGTGCTGCTGAAGCTTCCCCGCATAATAGGTGGCGACAGCCTCTTCGATCGGTTTTCCCGTCATCGGACCGGCTTCATGAGCCGACGCGCATCGGCGCCCTGGTGAAACAGCAGGTCCAGGATCGAGACATAGGGATCGAACTCACCATGGAGCTGGGGATACGGCGGATAGCCTGAATAATCCATATAGTCGAGCTTGATCCCATGGGCCGCGAAGAGTTCCGGCTCGATATAGGCCGCTGCAGAAGGTCCGCTGAGATAGGAATCGGCGCCGACCGCCTCGCAGATTTCGATGAGGCGCGCGGTCTTGGTGCCGGTCCCAGGGTAATCGGGCGACCAGCCGAAGGGGGTGCCGATATCCAGGATCGAGCAGATCTCCTGGAGGAACAGCCGATTGACCGACGAGAGCATCCCCTCGCCGGAAGCCTTCTCGTAGAGATCCCCGATCCGATCGGCAAAAACCTTGAAGGCCGGGGCTCGCGCATAGCTATGTCGGAGCGCTGACCAATGCTTGCGTGTCCAAGACCGATCGGCGATCTCGGTATCGCAGATGCGCTGGGAATATTTGTCCTTGGTCGCGACCGGGATGGTGAGCCATTGGGTCCCGGTGGGCGTCTTGATCCGGTTGCGATTGCGCCAATCGCGCCGGGTAAACTGCACATCGTCGAACAGGATGAATTCATCGACGCTGCCGATAATGTCGAAATATCCCCTCCAGGGAATGTAGCTCGACTGGATGATCGCGATGCGCTTCGACATGAACCCTTCGCGGCAATCCCGGCACGCGCCCTTGGACGCCAGCACGGGCAGCCTCTATTGACGCTTCCCCCCCGTTACATTAGGACGGCGGACATTGTCCAGGAGAATGGGGGATTAGCTTTGAGCAAGATAGCCGCATGGCTTGCCGTGCTCGGAACCATAGTGCTGACCTCCTATGGCCAAATCATCATCAAGCAGCGGGTCGTGCAGGCAGGGTCCTTCGACGGCGCCGTCGGTGAAAAATTCTTTTTCCTGCTGCGAGTTGCTTTCGATCCCTGGGTACTAAGTGGTATCTTTGCGGCCTTTGTCGCCGGGTTCCTCTGGATCGCAGCCATGACCCGCTTGCCCCTCAACCTCGCCTATCCATTCATGAGCCTTACCTTCGTGCTCGTCCTGCTCATGAGCGGTATCTGGCTGGGCGAGCAGGTATCGATGCAACGCTGGATCGGCACAGGCATTATCATGCTCGGCCTCATCGTCGCTAATTCGGCCTGACCCTAGCCATGCATGTTCCCTTCAATCGACCTTATGTGACCGGCGTCGAACTCGACTACGTTCGAGAGGCGATCGCCAATCATCACCTTTCCGGCGATGGTCCCTTCACCAAACGCTGCCATGAATGGATCCGGCAAAGGCTGGGTTGCGGGACGGCGCTTCTGACGCATTCCTGTACAGCGGCACTAGAAATGGCGGCAATCCTCGCGGATGTGGGTCCCGGGGACGAGGTTATCATGCCGTCCTATACCTTCGTCAGCACTGCCAATGCCTTCGTTCTGCGAGGTGCGGTGCCGGTCTTCGTTGACATCAGGAACGACACCCTCAATCTCGACGAAAACCTCATCGAGGCCGCGATCACGTCCCGTACCAAGGCGATCGCGCCAGTCCACTACGCCGGGGTGGGCTGCGATATGGACCGGATCATGGAGATCGCCAACCATCGCAAGCTCGTCGTTATCGAGGATGCGGCCCAAGGGCTCCTCTCCAGCTATCAGGGCCGTCCACTCGGAACCTTCGGCCAACTTTCCGCGATCAGCTTCCACGAGACCAAGAACGTCATAGCTGGCGAAGGGGGAGCTCTTGTCGTCAACGACGAAGCCTTCGCGCATAGGGCCGAGGTGATCCGCGAGAAAGGCACCAACCGCACGCAGTTCAGGCGCGGCGAAGTCGATAAATACACCTGGGTCGATATCGGATCCTCCTACCTGCCGAGCGAAATCGTCGCGGCCTTTCTCTGGGCGCAATTGGAACAGGCCGATGCGCTCACCGATTGGCGTCGCGAGATCTGGACCCGCTACCACGAGGCCTTCGCGGATCTGGAGAAAAAAGACCGAGTCCGTCGCCCGGTGGTTCCTTCGGAAACGCTTCACAATGGCCACCTCTATTACCTTTTGATGCCAAACGCGGCGCAGCGGACCCAGGCGCTCCAGGCGCTCGCCGAACGCGACATCAACGCCGTCTTCCACTATGTGCCGCTCCACTCGTCACCTGCCGGACGCAAATATGGGCGGGCGGCGGGTGATCTGGTGATGACCGACGATCTCGCGAGCAGGCTGCTTCGGCTGCCGCTCTATCCGGGTATGACGACAGAAGAACAGCATCGCGTTATCGAAGCGGTGCACAGTCTTTGACACCCTTGGGGATGGAAGACTGGGAAGGCTTCTGTGCGTCACTGCGGTCGGAGTCTCTCATCGCGGAGATCGTCCGACGGAGCGGCGAGCCCGAAGAACGGGTGAGGGCCATTGTCACGGCTCACTTGGCCGAGGGTGCTATAGGCCTTGACGTCGCAAGGCGCGGCCTCGTCCCGGGTCAACGCATCCTGGAAGTGGGCGCCGGCTTTGGCATCGTCAGTCTCTATCTGAAGCAAGCCGGCTACGACATCTGTGCGCTTGAGCCCTATGCAGAAGGTTTCGAGCTTTTCAGAATCGCAACTGAGGAAATAGCATCCAGAACGGGCGTGACGCTGCCCCGCATCGAAAGGGGCGTGCAAGACCTCGACCCCGCCCAGGATGGCAGCTTCGACTTCATCTTTTCAGTGAATGTGCTGGAGCACGTACCGGATTTTCACGAAGCTATCGACGCGATGACGCGCGTCCTCAAGCCCGGCGGGCTTATGATCCATTCTTGCCCAAATTATTGGATTCCCTACGAGCCGCATTTATCGATCCCGCTTTTGCCATTCCTTCCTGCGGCGACCGCTACCCTCCTGCCTTCGTCCTTGCGGAATTCGGCGGTCTGGCGCTCGCTCAATTTTGTGACCTACGGCGATGCGAAGCGCGCGGCGAAGCGAAATCGGCTTGCCATTTCTTTCGTGCCGGGACTTCTCTCAGGCGTGTTCCGCCGCTTGGCTTATGATCCGGTCTTTTCCGAACGCCATGGAAGGGCCGTGAGATGGGCCGGAGCGGGCCTCCGCCGATCGGGCCTTCTGCGCATGATGGACGCGTTGCCACCGTGGCTCTCGACACCGATGATCGCGATCATGCGAAACCCTCATGGGTGAATCTACCGACGGCCTTCATAGCCTGCTCAGTTTCCCGGCAATCTATCGGCTCTTCCAAGATCTGACAGGGGCCAAGGCAGGCCGCAAACGGGTCATCGATGAGTATATCCGCCCCTATCCTGAAGCCAGAATTCTGGATCTGGGATGCGGACCGGCTGACTATTTCGCGGAAATGATCGATGCTGACTATACCGGCATAGACCATAGCGCTGCCTATATTGATGCGGCGCTTATGCGGTTTCGAGGGCGAGGGCGTTTCATCGTCGGCGACGTCACCCAGTTCGCCCTGGAAGAACCGGGATCGTTCGACATCGTGATCGCGGCGGGCCTCATCCATCATCTCGACAATGAGCAGGCTCGAGAAGTTCATCGAAGTGCGGCGCGTCTTCTGAAGCCACAAGGTCGAATGGTGACAATCGATCCTGCCTATGTCAGTGGCCAATCGGTGATCGCACGATATCTCATCGACAGGGATCGCGGTCTCCATGTCAGAACTATAGAGGCCTATGCCGGGCTTGCTGGCGCCATATTTCCGTCGGTAAGCGCCCATATGCGGCAAGACTTGCTGCGTATTCCCTATACCCACTGCATCCTAGAGTGCCGGCCCAGCCTTCAGGAAGGGGAGCGGCGCACGAGCAATACGTAGCGCTCACCAAGTCTCTTCACGTCGTAGTGGGTAAGAAGATAGGCCTTCACCTCGGGGGCATAACGTCCGAGGTCGGAGGCTGCCGCGCCACCGGGTATGAATTGGCCGCTGCGGGCCACGAAGTAGTCTATTTTTTCCTGCTCGAAGGTGGCTATCGCCGCGGCCTGCGCGCCGGATGGCGAGAGTTCGCCGGTAAAAAGCCGAATGTAGGTCGGATTCCGGAGCCCCGAGAGATAGCCCATGGTGGTTGCTTCCGACATCGGCACGATCGTCGCCCCGGGGTGCGCGCTCGCAACCTCCATCAAGCCCTCGATGTCCCGGGCCTGGAAATCGTAGATCCATGCCCCCTTCAGAAAGGGATGATCGATCCGCACCGAGGCGGGAAGGATCGCCGAGATCGACCCGGAATAAACCGCGATTCGACAGAAAACCCCGATGAAGGCCAGCAAGACGAGCGCGCCGATTGGAACCGTCCAGGTCGTGCCACGCTGCCATCCACGGCGGCTGAACCACGCAGCCCCATCCGCAAGCGTCACGATCGTCGCGAGATAGACGATGGCGAAGCTCGACAGCATCCTGGCATCCCAAACGAAAAAGAACGCATAGCTCATCGAGGCGAGCCCCAGGCCGCCAACCAGCGCCTTTTGCCGCGCGCGAAGAGCAGCAGCCTCATTCCTGAGACCGAGGCGCGGGAGATTTACCGCCAGTAAGGCCAAGGCGCCGAGCAATCCCAGCGCGAAGAACCACTGCTCCAACGACGGCGAAGCGAGCAAACTCGCGGGCTTGAAAATCTGGGCGCGTCCCAGCAAATCGATGCTGAATTGGTAGGAAACGCTCGCATAAAGCCGAGTGTTGGCGATGAAAGCGTCGAGTTTGCCTGCGATCCCGTAAACCGCGCCCAGGACGGCGAGGGGCAAGCAGAAACCGAGCATTCCCGCCAGGCTATTGACCGCAATGCGTTCCAAGGTCGGGAGGATGGCCTCTCGTCCTCCCCGCCAGACCCGCGCCAAGCCATCGAGGCCCTGGGTTGCCACAAAGAGCGTGACCGAGAGCAAAACCGCCTCGGCTCGGCTGGTCGCTGCGAAACCGATGGCGAGCGCGAACCAGAAGGATCGGCGCGCGTCCGGGCGCTCCGCGCAGCGAAGAGCTGCAACGAGAACCAGAAGCAGATGAAAGATAAAGAAGATCTTATACCAAGGGCCCGGCGCGAAAGCGAAGAGCAGGGCCGGGATCAGCGCATAGCGCGCAGGCAACAGGCGCTTGCCGCACCAGATCAAGCAAACGACACAGACAAGGATATGAAGGATCAGGAAGATCCGTTCGACCAGCAGCGTCTCGCCAAACAGCCGGAAGAAACCCGCGAGCAGGAAATACATGGCGGGTTGATAGGAGATGAAATCCGACACCGGCCATTGCCCGTGCCAAATGGACGACGCGTTCCAGATTAGAAAGCCTTCGTCGTCGAGAACGATCCCATAGTTGAAATAGAGCAGATAATAAACGAGGCAGCCAAAAGGGACCGCCACATAGGCCCGCCGCGCGATGGCGTCCCAGAAGGATTTAAGAGACATGCGTCTTCGCCGTCTCGTCCCCGTCTCTCCAGGCGATTACCAGCAGCGTGACAGCCAGCCAGGCGGCCGCTTGCCACCAGACCTGCCAAACCCCATAGCCCAGCGAGCAGACCAGAAGAATCGAAACGAGCATCGTAACGGCGGATGCTTTCCGCGCCCCGCGGAAGTTCAGCGCGCGCCGCATCACGATAAAAAGCCCCCAGAACACGATGATCAGGCCCGGTATCCCCAGTTCCAGCGCGATCTGCAGCGTCGCGTTGTGAGGATGGAGTTCGAGATGTCGGTAACGCGGGTTAAGCGGGTCGGGCGGAAGATAGCGCGATGCATCCATTCCCCAACCGACGATCGGGCTCCGCAGGAACAGTTCGGTCGCATAGTCCCAGATACCGAGACGGCCCAATTCGTATTTCTCGAGAGGCGTCGTGAAGATGCCCTTGGCTTGAAGATAGCCCCAGAGCGTGCCGGCTGCGGCAGGCGCCAGCAAAATCCCGGCTACGGCGAGCCAAAGGACGGTCTTGAATAGCGCCCGAAAGCGAAGGAAGGACAGTGCCCCTATCGCCAGCGCGACAACCAGCCCGAGGATGGACGTCCGGCTCGTCGATATCAGGATCACAGCGGAAGCGCAGGCAATCACCGCAGCCCCCGCGAGCACCCCGCGTCTTGCCCTGAAATAATAAGCGGCGGGCCAGATCAGGATGGCAAGCACCGTCATTCCCCGTTTGAAGCGGGCGGGGGTGTAGAAATGATGCAGATCGTTCCGTCGGAGAACTCTGCTGATCGGCCCATCAAAACCGAGTTCGAAAGCCATCAACCCGCCGCCAACCACCAAACCGGCGATCAACGCCGTGAGGATCAGCCCGCGCTCGGACGCATTGAGAGATTGCGCCGCCGCGAGAGAGACGATGCCGGCGAGGGTCATGCCCGCTACCTCGAGCATGGGCCTGAGGCTCTGCAGGCCTCCCGGCGACCACGAACAGGACAAGGCCGCGAAGAACAGCAAAGCCGCGAACAGCAACACCAGCGGATCCTGCCGGAGACGCCGGGCCAGGACAGCGGGAGACATTTCGGACAGCAGCCTGATCAGGAATGCCACCCCCGCACAAGCACAGAGAGGGGCTTCGCCGAGCGGCGCGAACACGGCGACCGGCATCATCAATGCCACGGCGATAGCCGCGACGACGACGGCCGGATGGCGCTGCTTCCGTTCTGCTTCCGTCACGCTCATGTCGGAAATCCGAGCGGCGCCGAGGATCGGCTCCTTCGCGGCTGCATTACCAGTTTCAGGCAGGGGTGGCAAGAAACTGCCCCTGGTCAGGAGACCCGGCTTTCCACGTATAGGATCTGAGCCCTCGGATGACGCCGGAACATCTTCTGCAGAAGATGCCAAGGATAGAGCACCAGCTCATTCAGGATCAGACCCAGCACAGCAGGAAAGAAGGTTTTAAAGGGCACGCGCCGGTGGCCCGATCTGATCGTTCGCTCTTTTTCCGGCAAGGCGGCCAGGTCGGCTTCGGTCCGCGCGACCAACCGATTCGCCAAGGGCAGGAGCAGATTGGAGAGAGGAAAGGTCAATCCCGCCCAATGAGCCACCGCAAGACCCGCCGGAGCCAGCCGCTGCGCGATGGTGGCAGGATCGTATCGCCTTAAGTGGCCGGCGATCTCATCCTCGATTCCCCAGTCCGAGGGCGACCCCGGCACCAGGAGGATCAGAACCCCGCCGGGAGCAAGCGTCTCGCGAGCGCGCTTATAAAACGAGGCCTCCTCTTCGTCCGACAGATGTTCGACCACGAGGCAGGAAATGACGAGGTCCGCCGGGTCATCGAGGTCCGCAGACAGCCAGTCGGCCCGACGAACTTCATAGTCGCCGCGCGCGAGGAAAGCGGCATTGATCCCCCTCGCAACGTCCAAGGCAGCAGGATTGAGATCGTATCCGACCCCCTTCCACCCGGCTTCGAGGAGAAGCCTGGACACGACGCCATCGCCGCAACCAACCTCGACAAAACGGCCCGGCCGCCTCAGCCGCAACCGTTCTTTCAGATAAAGATGCTGCAGGATCGTGCCGGGCGGCAGGACCTTTTTCACAGCCGCTTAAGGCGGGCGAGACGCCAATCCCGGACGCTCACCGGCACCTCCAATCCATAACCGAACAGGCGCGAGAGCAGCGGATCGTCGGCGTAGCGTCCCTTCAGCAACGCCGGGAGATCGATCTGCTGCCGGATGAAGGGAAGCGTGAAGACGTGATTGATGGCCCGGCGAGGATGAGCCGACCGATTGATCCCCGCACGATGATAGGTCATCGCGTCGAGCACCAGAAAGCCGCCCGCCGGAACCGTAACCTGGCGCTGCAGCCGCCGCACGACAGCCTCGTCCGGAAAAGGCTCGTGCTTATGAGATCCGGGGATGACGAAAGTGGCGCCGTTGTCGAGGGTGAAGGGATCCGCGCAGAAAAGGGCATTGAGCGCCAAAGGGCGGCTGGAAACGAAATGCTGATAGGGCAGATCGCGGTGGAAACGGATCTGGTGGTGAACATCGTCAGGTTGGACAACGATCGCGTTTTGCTGGTTCAGGACGAAATAGCGACCGAGCAGACGCTCCATCAGCGCCAAGAGGGGACCGTTGCGGACAAGCTCGATGAACCTGTCGTCATAGGCGAGCATCGCACGGCCGGTATTGGCCTCGTCGAGCCGGGCCATGACGTCGTGCCCGCCCACCTCCTCGGTCTGACGCGCGATGACAGCCTCGATCCCGTCCCGTAAATGCGTCACCTCAACCGGCGAAAGACCGCTATCCAGGACCGTGAAGCCAGACAGGCGGACTTCTTCGGCATGACCGTCTGTTTCATCGCGGGCGATGGAGGCTTCGGTCACGCCGAAATTCAGGATCTGGTCGGTCATCTTTCAGCCTTGGGACAGCGGGGCGCAGGGTATCCTCTCTCCGATAGAGGAGCAACGATCCAAGGGGAAAGGACGATTGCGCGCCGCATCGTTCGGTGTCTCAATCCCCACCCTTGGCCCTTTCTCCGGAGACGCTCGCGATGATCGAAGCCTGGACCTGGCCCACCCCGAATGGCCATAAGCTCCATATCGCCTTGGAGGAGCTGGAACTGCCCTACAAGCTCGTTCCCGTGAACATCGGGGCGGGCGAGCAGTTCAAGCCCGAATTCCTGGCGATCACCCCCAACCACCGCATCCCGGCGATCGTCGATCCCGACGGCCCGGGCGGCAAGCCGATCCGGCTCTTCGAATCGGGGGCGATCCTGATCTATCTGGGGGAGAAAGCCGGGAAGCTCATCCCCAAAGATCCCGCGGCACGCTATATCTGCCTGGAATGGGTGATGTTCCAGATGAGCGGCGTCGGCCCGATGTTCGGACAATTCGGCCATTTCAACAATTACGCGCCAGAAAAAATCCCCTACGCCCTGGAGCGTTACCAGAACGAGGTGAAGCGGCTGCACCGGGTGCTCGACAAGCGCCTCTCGGAAGCCGAATGGCTCGCGGGAGACGAATACTCCATCGCCGATATCATCATGTATCCCTGGCTCCGGTTCCCTGAGCGGCGCAACGTCGATCCGCAGGACTATCCCCATGTCAAACGCTGGTTCGACGCCATGTCGGCGCGGCCGGCCGTGCAAAGGGGCTGCGCCGTCCTGTCGGAGAAGCAGCGCCAAGGCCCCATCACCGACAAGGAACGCGACGTGATGTTCGGCAAGACCCAATTCGCGGCCCGCTAACCCCCTGAAACATGCAGAAACTCCTCCTCCGCCTGTCGGTTTGCCTCGGCATGCTGCTGCTGGTCGTGGCGCCGGCCGTCGCCGACACCGGACCCCGGCTTCTGTCTGCGCCGGACGAACTCGCCTATCGCGCGGCCTTCGGCGCCGCCCGCGCCAGGGACTGGGCAGCGGTCGATCAACTGGCGGCGCAGGCGAGCGAGCGGCTCCCCGCGAAGATCCTGCGCTGGCTCGCCTATCTCCGGGGCAGCGATCCCAACTTCGCCGAGATAACGACCTTTGCCGATCAAAACCCGGGCTGGCCTCTGACCGGCACGCTGCGCCAGAGAGCCGAGGGCGTCAGCGACAGCCTTCCCGATGCGGTGGTCGAGCCCTATTTCCGCAGCCACCGGCCGCAGACGATGAAGGGCAAGCTCCGGCTCGCTTCCCTTCTCATCGCCGCCGGAAGCGGCGAGGCCGCCGACAGCCTGCTTCGCGAGTTATGGATCGGCTCGGACCTCAGCCCCGAGGATGAGGGTCTGGTGCTCGACCGCTTCGGCGGCCGACTCCGGCCCGAGGACCACGCCCTGCGTCTCGACCGGCTGCTATGGAGCGGCCAATTGGCCCCTGCGCGCAGGCAATTGCCGAGGGTCTCGACCGACGCGCGATACCTGGGCGAGGCGAGGATCGCCCTGCAAAGCCAACAGGCGGGCGCCGAACCCCTTGTCGCCGCCCTCCCAGACGCATTTCGGGGCAATCCGGGCATGCTTTTCGACCGCGCGCGCTGGCTCAGGAGAACAGGCCGGCTCGACGAGGCTTTGTCAGCCCTGCGCGCGCCGCCTCAGCCGCTCGACCACGGGAGTGCCTGGTGGGCCGAACGCGACCTTTTGGCCCAGCGCCTTCTCGACAATGAACGCCCGGATGCGGCCTACGACCTCTACGCCTGGCGGGGTCTCGGCGAGGCCGGCAGTGAATTGGCCGATGCGGATTTCGCGGCGGGATGGGTGGCCCTGACCCGGCTCAAGGACCCGGGAAAGGCCTACGGTCGCTTCGTCCAGCTCTACGGCGAGGTGAAAACGCCGATCAGTCTGGCGCGCGGCGCCTATTGGGCGGGGCGCGCGGCCGAGGCCCAGGGACGTGCCGATGACGCACGCCAATGGTTCGCCAAGGCGGCGGATCAGCAGCTCACCTACTATGGTCAGCTCGCGGCAGCCCGTAACGGGCTGCGGCAAAGGCCGTCGATTGGCCCCGATCCCCTTCCGTCTCCACCGGAAGCCGCGCGCTTCAACGAACGCGAACTGGTTCGCGCAGCGCGCATGCTGGCCCAGATCGGCGAGATCGATTTGGCTAAGCCCTTTCTCAACCAGCTCAATGCGGGAGCCAATACGCTCGGCGACTGGCAACTCGTCGCGGGGCTGGCCGGCGCGATCGGCCACAAGGACGTGGCCTTGGCCGCGGCCCGGCGCGCCGGAACTCAAGGGGCGCTGCTGATGGAAGCGGCCTATCCCATTGTGCCCCTCGACCCGAAAGGCCCCGCCGAGCGGGCGCTGGCCCTCGCCATGATCCGTCAGGAAAGCGCCTTCGATCCCGCGGTCATCAGCCGCTCGGACGCGAGAGGATTGATGCAGCTCCTGCCCTCGACCGCACGGGATGTCGCGAAGTCGCTGACCTTGCCCTTTGCCGCCGAGCGCCTCACCCAGGACCCCGCCTATAACGTCACGCTGGGACGCGCCTATCTTGGACAGCTGCTGGACAGCTTCGGCGGCTCCTATGTCCTCGCCATAGCCGCCTATAACGCCGGCCCCGGCCGCGTGCGGCAATGGATTGCGGCCTTCGGCGACCCGCGCAACGGGACCCTGGATCCGGTGGATTGGATCGAAACCATGCCCTTCAAGGAGACGCGGAACTACGTCCAGCGCGTCCTGGAGAATCTCCAGCTTTACCGGCTGCGACTCGACGATGGCGAACGCGCCTTCAAGATGGCCGAGGATCTCGCCCGGTGATTCACAGCCTCTGAAATCCGAAAAAATCTAAACAAAACCAAACATCTTTTGGGTGGCATTCGATATCGGCACGGAAACTATTTGGTAGCAAACTCGGCATAGGGTTCACCTCGCCAGCGAGACGGCCTCGACCTTCGGCTGGCTTGGGGAGCCCACAATGGACGTGCAGGGAGAAACAGAGGGCGCCGAGTTTGTCCCGCCATCCGCTTACGCGCCGGAAGCAGGTTCCGAGGCGGCTGGCGGAAAACCGGGAACCAGCCGGATCTTCCGACAGATCCTGCCGACGCTGAACCGTATCCTGGAAGGGGGAGCCTCGGTCAGCTTCGATCTTCTCGGCAAGCGCGCGGCCATGGAAAATCCGGCCCCCTTTTTCGCCAAGAAGGGGCTCAACGATGTCGTCATCTTCAAATTTCCGAACTTCGGGCTGAGCCCCGCCCGCAACAAGATGGAAAAGCCCTGGACGAAATATTTCCGGGCCGTCGCGGGCCAACCGGTCGAGACCGGCCTTTTCCGTCCCTATAGCGTCGACGACCCGACCATGGGCGGCCTCGCCATCTATCTTCGCCAGCCCGATTTCATGGATCTCCTGACCCAGCACATGGGCTTCGATCTCAGTGCCGAAGAAGATGACGAGGTGCGGCAGGACAGGACGCGGCTGGAAATTCTCGACGGCATCCCGTCGCTCGACCCCTTCCTCATGAAATACGCCTTCGACGAGGCGGGGCTTCCCTGCGACGCCCAATATCTCAATCTGACGGCCGAGGAGGAATATCAGACGCGGATGACGATCGAGCGCCAAATCAGCCCGATCATCGAAAAGGCCATGCCCAGCCACGACGACCTCGGCGGCCACACCAGCCGGATGGTGGATTTCCTGTGGGAGCCGAGCGGGGTTCAGGCGGCGGCGTTTCTGGAGGCCTTCCGCTTTGGCAGGGATCAAAGGGACGACGTTCTCTCGGGCTTTCGCGGCATCTGCTACTATCGCTCTCAGATCGACGAAAGGGCGCGGGAAGTGCGCGCGCTCATGACCTGGCTGCGCTCATCCCGGCTCGACTCGGCCTCTCGTCACACCGGCGACGCCGCCAACGAATTGGTCGCCATGCTGAAGAGCACCATCCTCACCAAGGTCACGAACCTCGTGCAGCAGATGGCCGAGATCTTCCATGCCTATGACGACGCCGTGAATCGATTCGTTGAAGACAACGATCCGAACCTGTTGCGGCAGTTCCTGCTCTCAACCAAGGATAAATACTGGTTCCTCGGCCGCAGCACCTCGTCGCTCCGTCACGTCTGCGACCTGAAAAAACAGGTGGAGGCAACCGAGGACCTCCGAACCCTGTCCCTCGATCAGCTCGCGCGCACCCTGCTCTACATGCAGTATTCGCTGAGATAGGGCGCGCGCGGGAAGATCAGTTCCCTTCCGGCACCACGGTGCCATTCGGCGCAATCGCGATCAGGACAGAACCGCCGTCCTTCATCGCAGAGGCATGCCAGACGTTGTCGCAGCCCTTGCGCAGATCGCGCACCTGGCGATAGCCCGCCTGTTCCATCTTCTTCTTGGCGTCGGAGGCGGTCGATCCATCGATCCTCTCCCCCGTCGCGCAGGCCGCCTGGGCCACGCCAAGGGGATGGGGTCCGGTCTCGGTAGCAACCAGGGCGAGCATCGCAATGGCGGCGGCAGTCATCGTGCGTCGAAACATGCTTATTCTCCTCGTGAAGGGGGGCACGGCGTCAGGCAAAACTCTTCAAGGAGATATAAGTTCCCCATAAGCGGGCAGAAAAATGGCGGGCCGATGGAACTTCCGTGATTGCCTTAGGGTCCCCCCCCCCCCGGGAGACGCTTCATTTCGCGCCGGGACGGCAGCCCTAATCTCTTGTTGCCGGTCATACCGCCGAAATAGGCTCCGGGTTCAGGAGCGACCAGACCTTCGACGGGCCGAGGGGGAGGCTTCGGACCTCCACCCCGAAGGAGGACAGCGCGGCGGTGATTGCATTGCCGATCACTGCCGCGACCGGCACGATCCCCCCTTCGCCCGCCGCCTTGACGCCCAACGGATTGATCGGCGAGGGCGCCAGTTCCAGGCTGATGCAGCGCAGATTCGGGAAGTCGCTGGCGGTTGGCAGCAGGTAATCCGCGAAGGACCCCGTGAGAAGCTGGCCGTCCGGCCCATAGACGAATTCATCGAGAAAGGTCCCGCCCAGCCCCTGGACCAGCGCGCCGATGGCCTGGCCATGGACGATCAGCGGGTTGATGATGCGGCCCAGATCCTCGACCGCCACATAGTCGATGATCTTGACCCGTCCCGTCCCCGGATCGACCGCCAGATGGCAGGCGTGGGTGCCATAGCTATAGGCGACCTTGGTGCTGGCGTGACGGCCATTCTCCTCAATGGGCTGTTCGCTGCCGGCGGCAAGAGCCATGAGATCGACAGCCCTGTCGCCCTTCGCCGTCGAAAAGCGTCCAGCGGCCCAGGTGAGGTCGCTGTTCGGCCGGCCCAGCTTGTCCGCCGCGACCGACCGCAACCGCTCGATAAGCTTCGTGGCGGCGTCGAGCACGGCGCTGCCACCCATGATCGCGGCCCGGCCGTGATAGGTGCCGAAGCCTTCGTCCAGATAGGTCGTCGAGCCGTGATAGACCTTGAAGGTGTCGAGCGGCAGCGACAGCGTATCGGCGCAGATCTGGGCGAATATCGTCTCGTGGCCCTGGCCGGAGGCGGAGCAGCCGGTGAAGAGGCTGATCGTGCCGTCCTTCTCCAGTCGCAGCTTGGCGTTCTCGCGCGGCCCGGCGCCGCCGCTCTCGACAAAGCAGCCGAGCCCGATGCCATGATACCAGCCGTCGATCTCGCGCCCCTGGAGCGCCTTCTTGTCTTCCCAGCGGATCTCTTCGAGCGCGCGGTCCAAGACGGCGGGAAAATCGCCGCTGTCGAACTCATGTTCCGCCTCGCCCGGCACCAGATCGCCCACGCCCCGCGGCAGTTCCGCCGAGGTATAGAGATTCTGCCGGCGCAGCACCGCAGCATCGATCCCCAGATCCGCCGCCGCCATGTCGATGAGACGTTCCCGGAAGAAGCTCGATTCGAAGCGGCCCGGCCCGCGATAGGTGCCGACAGGCGTCTTGTTGCTGACGAAGGCCGTCAGCTCGCAGGTGAAATTCGGGACGCGATAGGGGCCGGGCAGGAACTGGATCGACATGCCCGCGACCACGCCGCCGTTGGTCCTGACATAGGCGCCCATGTCGGCCATCAGGTGCCCTCGCAGGCCAAGGATCGTCCCATCCTTGCGGCAGGCGATCTCCAACTCGCAGTCCATCTCGCGGGAATGGTTGGTGGCGCTCAAATGCTCGCGCCGGTCCTCGATCCATTTCACCGGGCGCTTGAGCAGCCGGGCGGCATAGGGGACGAGGAAATCCTCAGGATAGAACTCGCCCCTGACGCCGAAGCTACCGCCCACATCCACCTCCAGGAGATCGACGGCGGTATTCGGCAGGCCCAGCATGCCGGCGAGGATGGCCCGGTTGGCGAAAGGCACTTTCGCCGCGCCCCAGACCTGGAGATGCTGCGCGGGCTCATCCCAGACCGCCAGCAGCCCCCGCGTCTCCAGGGGAACGGCGGTGTGGCGATGGCAGCGGAAGGTTTCCCGCCGCGTATAGTCGGCGTCGCGGAAGGCGACTTCCGCATCGCCCATGGCGACGGTGTAGTTCGAGGCGATATTGGTCCCGACGGTCTCGTGGAGATGACTTTCCCCGCGCGCCGTCGCGAGGTCGATGACCGGGTCGAGGATGTCGTAATCGACCTCGATCAGTTCCAACGCGTCCTCGGCCAGCGCCGGGCTTTCGGCCACGACAAGAGCCACAGGCTCGCCGACGTAGCGGACCTTGCTCTCCGCCAGGGGCATCTGGAGGAAGCGCTCGAAGCCCGGCAGCTTATAGATACGCACGGGAATCGGCTTCGCGGTGGCGGCGATATCGGCGAAGGTCAGGACCGCGATCACGCCCGGCATCGCCCGGGCGGCGGTCGCGTCGATCCGGCGGATGCGAGCATGGGCGGCCGGACTGCGCAACACGGCCGCATGGGCCATGGAGGGCATCTCCACATCGTCGATGTAGCAGCCCCGTCCCCGCAGAAAGCGCAGGTCCTCGGTCCGCTCGACACCGGTTCCGACGAGCATTGCCATTATGTTCCGCTTTTCTGAACGATGTTTGCGACTGGCAACATGTTACCCGCATAGGCGACGTTGAGAGGCGATCCTATCCGGAAATGGATCCTCAGCGAACTCCGCTTGGAAAAATAGTACCCTCCGACAACCATGCCGCGTTTGAGACCCGTAATTAGACGTCCGTTGAGGAGGATTTGAGAGTTGGAGAAGCGGAAGACCAAGGCTTTTGTTCTGGAGGCTCTAGGCTATGACGGCCTGGTCGAGCGGATACGCGACGTGCCCGAGACGGGGCCAGGGCAGGTGCTCGTGAAGATGAAGGCGGCCTCGCTCAACTTCCGCGATCTCAAGATCCTGAAGGGCGTCAACGGAATGAATCCACCCTTGCCGAGGGTGCTTCTCTCCGACGGAGCGGGGGAAATCGTCGAGGTCGGCGAGGGCGTCACCCGCTTCAAGGCGGGCGACCGCGTCCTGCCGATCTATTGGGAGGGGTGGTACACGGGTCCCCTGACAAGCGACCGCACAGGCTGGAACTCCAAGGCCGCCGAGGTGGACGGGGTCGCCCTCGAATACGCGGTTTATCAGGAGGCGGACGTGCTGCCGATTCCCGCCTCCCTCTCCTTCGAAGAGGCCGCTTGTCTCCCCTGTGCGGGGGTGACCGCCTGGCACGCCTTCGTCTATTTCGGCCATGTGAAAGCCGGCGACACCGTCCTTGTCATGGGCAGCGGCGGTGTTTCTGTCGCGGGCCTGCAGATCGCGAAAATGAACGGCGCGCGGGTCATCGCGACCTCCAGCGACGACGGCAAGTTGCAGCGTCTCCTGAACATGGGCGCCGCCGAGGGCATAAATTACAAAAAAGTGCCGGAATGGGGAAAGCGGGCGCGGGAACTGACCGGCGGTCGCGGCATAGACCATGTGCTGGAGGTGGGTGGAGAAGGAACGCTCCGGCAGTCGATCATCGCGGCGAAGGACGGCGGCCATGTGGAGTCGGTCGGCAACCTGACCGGCACCTTCGCCAAGAGCCAGCTCCACGAGCGGGGCGTCCAGGTGACCGCGCTTGCCGTGGGCTCGCGGGAGATGACCGAGGATCTTATGCGCGCGATCGACCTTCACCGCGAGATGCCGGTGATCGACAGCCGCTTCCCCTTCGCGGATTTGAAGGAGGCGCTGCGCTATCTCGAAAGAGGGCAGCATTTCGGCAAGGTGGTGATCACCTTCTGAAGCGAAAACGAGAGGCCTAGTGGCCCCTCGAAAATCGCCCTAACGTCCCAGCCCAAAGCCGGCCGTTGCAGCGCGGATGATCAGGCTGCGGCAGCGTGGCGAAAGTCCTGGACGCTTCCATATATCTGCCTAGAGAAACCTCGTCCGTACAATCCGCCAATGCCGCCGTGATTGCCCGCATGTTTCGCGGCGCGACGGAGGCAGGCTGCTGCGCCTGTGCCGTGCCCGCCACGACGCCCCCCCAGGCGCCCCCCCAGGCGCCCCCCCAGGCGCCCCCCAGGACCATGACGACCGTAAGTCTCAAAATATTTTCTCCCCGCGCAGCAGCGCGACCGGCCACGGCGGACTAGCACTACTTTGGCAGATTTTTGAGGGATCGGCGTTTTAGGGATTCCCGGAACGCGTATTGCGTGATTCATGGGTGGTCGGCATCGCGGAGGGCCGACCATGGACGATAGCTGGAAAACCGATCTTGACCGGTGGCTTTCACCTTT
>CANJCB010000033.1 GCA_947473305.1 Rhodospirillales bacterium | reverse complement strand
GGCGATCGACTGTGCGACGACGGTGAGGTTGCAGCTCTGGCCGATGGAGCCGGAGAGGTTGACGGATCCGGTGGTGCCGGCCTGGGCGGCGGAAGCCGCGATCACGAGGGCGGCGGCGGTGGCGGCGGAGCGGAAGAAGCGGTTCATTTCAGTGGCCTCGGAAGAGAGAGTTGATGTTTCCTTAAAAACTGAAATGTATTTTATCTATCGTTTACGAGAAATCAACTACTTTTTTTAAGAAAATTTTATCTATCTTCCCCCTTCGTGAGTTGATGCAAAATCAATGGGTTCCGAGCTTGCCGGGTCTGATTGCGTGAGGGAAAGGTGATTTCCCTTACCCCTATCGAGTGAGAATCTCGATTTCGTCGGGATGGGCGATGTCGATGAGCGGTCGCCCACGCGGCCGCAACCAGCCGCGAACACGAAGGGGACGCCCCACATAGGCGAGGGGATCCCGTCCCTCCGATCGGAAAAGCACAAGCGCCGGACCGCCGATCCGCAAGGTAAGATCGCGGTCCCTATCGGCCCCGAAATTCAAGAAGACCTGGCTCTGCACCCGGGCCCCGTCGACGATCTTTCCCTCGAAGATCTGAAAACTGCCGAGATAGGAACTCGCGGTCTCCGCCCGCCGCGGCGCATAGCCGGATTTCGCCCAGATCCCCTTATGCGAGGCCCGGGCGCGGGCCTCCGCCGCCAGCATTGCCGGAAGCGCAGCCCGATTGTCGCTCATTCCATGAACGCGGGCGAAGCCTCGCCGCAAGAGATCCTGCTGCAGCCATAACCCGTCGTCGCGCACCACATGGGCGAGAAGACGGCCATAGCGATCCGCGGGATTCCGATCGAAACGAAGCTCGACCCGCCGCCCCTCCGCCAGATCGCGCAGGGCCGCTTGCGCAGCCTCTGCAAACCGGGGCGGAACCCAGGCCGGACCTGCGCCCAAGACGGGCAGATCGAGCCCGACGAGACGGACTTCCCGCCCATCGTCGAGAACCAGGCGATCGCCGGCGACCCTGGCGACGAGGGCGGAGCCGCCTGACAGCAATTCAGGGGGTTGGGACGCCGGTTTACGGCGCGCCGACGCCGGCCCGGAGAGGCAGAGCGCCAGCACGCAGATCAAAAGGAGGAAGATGCGCATCGCCCGTCGAGCCCCGGCCCCAAAGAGGGAGTCTACCCTGGGGGGCCGAGGGCCTCGACCTTATTCTGCGATACCTCTATCGAGGGGGAAATCTCCCCCTCCGCATCCAAAGCGCGCCTAATCGACCGTGGCGAAAAGATCGTCGGCGCAATCGACGTGGCGGCGCATGGCTTCGCGGAGCTTCAGCAGCGCGCGATGTTCAAGCTGGCGCACCCGTTCCTTTGAGACACCGAGCTCGCGACCCAGCTCTTCCAAGGTGGCGCCTTCCTCGGTCAGTCGGCGCTGGCAGATGATCTCCCGCTCGCGGGGACTCAATTGCCCGAGCGCATCGGCGAGCCAGCGGGAGCGCGTCTCGCCATCTCGCATGCCGACCACCACATCCTCAGGATTGGGACGCACGTCGGCGAGGAAATCCTGCCAATCCGTATCGCCTTCCTCGCCGATCGGCGCGTTGAGCGACTGATCGGAAGCAGCGAGACGCAGATCCATGGTCTCGACCTCGCCCACATCGACCTGGAGCGTGGTCGCGATTTTCACGCGGCCCGCCTGGTCTAGCGGCCGGCCCGAGGCCCGCTCGATCTCGGCGCGCAGGCGGCGGAGGTTGAAGAACAAGGATTTCTGTGCCGCCGTCGTGCCGGTTCGCACGATCGACCAGTTGCGCAGCACGTAATCCTGCATCGCCGAGCGGATCCACCAGGCGGCATAGGTCGAGAAGCGGACATCCCGGTCGGGCTCGAAACGGAGCGCCGCCTGCATCAGGCCCACATTGCCCTCCTGCATGAGATCGCCCATCGGCAGCCCATAGTTCCGGAAGCGGCCCGCGATCGCGATGACGAGACGGGTATAGGCCCGCACCAGGGAATGAAGCGCCCCGGTCTCCTCGGTCTCGCGCCACCGCCGGGCGAGCTCGAATTCATAGTCCCGCGAGAGCACCGGCTCCCGCATGGACGACTTGATATAGCTGAGGTTGGCCCGCTGAGTTTCGGGATCGTCAATGTGCGCCATCATCATCTTCCTCTTTCGATCGCCGTTCCCCTGGAACACCGATCTGAAAGCTAGGGATGGGAATGTGGCTTCACTAGAGACCAGATAGGGCAATACGAAGGCAGGCCCGGTACCTAGGGGTATAGTTAATCTTAAGCCTTGAGAGTTTCGAGCAGTTCGCCCTTGGGGCCGAAGCACCCCGCAAGCAGGTCGCCGCCGAAACCGCACCCCCCATCGAGCGATGTGGCGAATTGCCCCTCGACGATCCCGCTATGCTGACGCTCGTAACCACGCACGACGCGCCGAAAGCCGGAAAAAGGCTCGTCGAGTTCGAGGAAAGGTCCGCCGCCCCACCAGAAGACGTCCTTCTGGGCATAGAGCGGCCGGTTCGCCGCGACCCCCGCATGGACGAAGAGAACCCCGCCCTCGTCGGTGAAGGCCGCGCGGCGGAGCGCCGTCAGGAAAGGCCGATGGCCCGGCACGACATTGATCGCCGCGCGGAGCGCGCTCGTCCACCGGGTGATGGCGAGAGGCCCCTCACGACAGGCCCGCAAACCTTCCTCGGGATTGGCGCCATAGGCCGCGACCGTGGCGCCGACGCCCTGATCCAGCATCCATTGCAGCACCTCCCGGGGATTGGGCGCGAACTGCAATTCAAGGAGCTTCTGCCACATCTCCTCCTGGCTGCCGCGCAGATAGGCGACATCGGCGGCGAAGACGCCTCTCTGGGCGATGACGGCGGTGCGGAAGGAAAGAAGCTCGGCGATGGTCTGGGCCAGCCCCGCGCCCCGGCCAATGCAATTGCCGAGGTAAACGAGGCGATCACCCGGTCGCCAGCGATGCGCGAGAGCGCCATGAAGCGCGATCAGGCGGGCCGCTTCCCCGTGGATCGAGGAGACGGCCCAAACCCGGCTTGCCCGTTTCAGATGGGCATAGATCTCTTTACGGACAGTACCGGTGGCAGTTGCGCTCGTGGTCACGCCCGCCCGCGATAAAAGAAGAAAGCCGCTGTCAGGCGACGTTCAGCATCTGCTCGACCCGCTGGGTCGCCGTGCCTTCGTCGATCTTCTCGACCGCCGCGAATTCCCGGACGAGCCGGTCGAGCGCAGCCTGGTAGATCTGCCGCTCGCTATAGGACTGCTCGGGCTGGCCGACATTGCGGTAGAGATCGCGCACGACCTCCGCGATCGAGGCGGGATCGCCCGAATTGATCTTCGCCTCGTATTCCTGGGCGCGGCGGCTCCACATGGTCCGCTTCGCCTTGGAGCGGCCCTTCAGCTTGGCCAGGGCGGCGTCCATTTCCTTGCGGGTCGAAAGCCGGCGCAAACCCGATGCCTTAGCCTTGGTCAGCGGCACCCGCAACGTCATGCGATCTTTGTCGAAATGGACCACGAAGACGCTCAGCGAGTAGCCGGCGATCTCCTGCTCCTCGACCCCGAGGATCTTGCCGACCCCGTGAGTGGGATACACAACGAAGTCGCCTACAGCGAAACCAATCTTGTCCGACATTTGCTTCTCTCTATATGGCGCCGGTTTCCGGCACGACGACAGATCTGTCGCAACGAGCCCGTCGCTCGGCAACGCCCACGCCAGCACAAAGGACCTATCGGAACGGCGATCTCGACCGGCATCCGACGATCAGAAGCCTATCACAAAGCGACCCTGAAGGCCAGCAAGGCAGCCATGCGCCTCGCGCAGAGCGGGGCGGCTTGCAACCTGGACGAGTCGGAAGTCGGGTGAATTGCTATCGCTTGGGACGAAAAAGCCTTCCGCCCCAAGCGCCCATGGTCAGGGCTTAAAGAACTTGGTGAACTTGTCCGGCACACCCTTCCACGCGTCCGCATCGGCGGGCGCATCCTTCTTTCGGGTGATATTGGGCCATTGCGAGGCGTATTGCCTGTTAATCTCGACCCATTTTTCGGCATCCGATTCGCTGTCGGGAACAATCGCTTCAGCGGGACATTCCGGTTCGCAAACGCCGCAATCGATGCATTCGTCAGGATGGATCACGAGCATGTTCTCGCCCTCGTAGAAGCAATCCACGGGGCAAACCTCGACGCAATCCATGTACTTGCACTTGATGCATGCTTCGTTGACGACGTAAGTCATAATTCCCTCGAATCGACAGAGCCTGCCCCGATTGGCGGCTCTCTCAGCTTGCGGTGCTCACACCCAGCCTGTTCATCACCCGAAGCCGCAACGCGCCTCGCTCGCGGTCGGGAACATCGATCAGCCCGCCAACCCGCCGCAGGAGCGCGTCCTCCAGCGGATCGAGCACGCCGTCGGCATAGGCGACCTCCCACAGCATGTCGATAAGCTCGATCTTCTTCTCTTGCGTCAAATGCTCGTTGACCGTGCGCACGAAACCGAAAAGCTGGGCCGAACGCTCGACCTCCTTGTCCGCCTTTGCGACAAGCTCGACCGCATCCACGGGCGAAAGGCCGAACCGCCGCTCCAGGAGCGCCAGCACCTTTTCGCGCTCGGCAGTATCGAAACGCGCATCGATCTTCGCGGCTTCCAGCAGGAGAGCGGCCACGGAAATCGAAAGCTCGTCCTTCCCGCCAGAGAGAGTCTTCCGCTCTCCGCAGAGCTTGGCCAAAAGCCTGTCAATCATGGCCTTGCCTAGCAGAAGGTGCTCAGGCTTTCAACCCTAGCCGGAATATGGGATTTCAGCCCGCGCGCACAATTTCTGTCAGCAAGGGCCCGAGTCTTGCTATGGTCGCGCCCGTTTCGGGCCCCTTTGGGAGTGAATGAGCGGTGGCATCGCGCGGCAAGGTCATCGTCCTGCATTTCGTCGGCCAGATGCCCATGGCGGGCATCGCCTGGCAGGCCATGCATTATGTCCTGGGCCTGGAACGGCTGGGCTATGAGGCCTGGTATATCGAGGATGGCGGCGCGAATCCTTACGATCCCAGGGTCAACAGCGTCGTCATGGAATGCGAATACAACGTCGATTATATCCGGCGGATGATGGAGCGCTACGGGCTCGGCGACCGCTGGGCCTATTGGGACGCCATCAACGACGTCTACCATGGCCTCTCCCGCGAGGAGGTGCGGCGGCTCTACCGCGAGAGCGACGCGCTCATCAATCTCTGCGGTGCGACGAAATTGCGCGAGGAGCACATGGCCTGCCCGCGCCGGATCATGGTCGACACCGACCCGGTCTACGAGCAGATCAAATACGCCAAGGCGGACCCCGAGGCGCGGGATTATCTCGATTCCCACACCCACTTCTTCACCTATGGCGAAAACCTGGGTTCACCCGATTGTCCCGTCCCCTTGAGCGGGATCGACTGGAAGCCGACCCGGCCGCCGGTGGTCATGGACCTGTGGCCGACCAGCGACACGGCGCCGCCCAGCTTCAGCACGATCGCGACCTGGGAGAACAAGGGGAAGAACATCGACTTCGAGGGCGAGAGCTACGTCTGGTCCAAGCATGTGAACTTCGTCCGCTTCCTCGATGTGCCCAAGCGGGCGGGGCAGCGCTTCACCGTTGCCATGGGGCCTCCGCCCCAGGGCGTCGAGGCCGAACTCACCCGCAATGGCTGGAACCTGACCGACGCCCGGCCGATCTCCGCCGACATGGACAGCTATCTCGATTTCATCGCGGGGTCGCGCGGGGAATTCACCGTGGCCAAGGACATCTACGTGCGGCCGAACAGCGGCTGGTTCAGCGACCGGAGCGTCTGCTACCTGGCCGCCGGCCGCCCTGTCGTCACCATGGAAACCGGCTGCACCAAGTTCTATCCCTCGGGCCGGGGCCTCTTCACCTACAGCACGACCGAGGAAGCGGTGGCGGCCTTCGCGACGCTCAATGCCGACTATCCGGCCCACAGCCGCGCGGCGCGTGAAGTCGCCGGGGAATATTTCAACAGCGACGCCGTTATCTCCGCACTGATGGCCGGGGCCGGATTGTGATACATCGTCAACCGGCGGTTCAAGGAGACTAGCCCAAGGTGACGATGTCGTCGCTCGAGAGCGCAGCACTTTCGCAGTCGCCGCCGGTCCGTCCCCTTTGGGACAAGCTGGCGCTGGCGCTTTTCGCCTGCGCGGCGCTGCTGGTGCTGCTGACCTTCTCCGACTACGGCATCACCTGGGACGAGGACGTTCACAATTGGTACGGGATGTATGTCCTGGACTATTACCTCTCCGCCTTCAAAGACCTGCGCTGCCTCACCTTCCTCAATCTCTACAACTACGGCGCCGCCTTCGACATGACGGCGGCGCTCCTGAACCGCATATCGCCCTTCGGCATCTATGAGACCCGCCATCTCCTGAATGGCCTCGTCGGCATCCTGGGTCTCATTGGTGTCTGGAAGCTTGCGCGCCACATGGCGGGGCCTCGCGCGGGCTTCATCGCGGCGGCCTTCCTGCTGCTGACGCCCAACTACTACGGCCAGATGTTCAACAATCCGAAGGACGTGCCCTTCGCGGTCGGCGTCGTCTGGGCCTCCTATTACATGGTCAGGATCGTGCCGGCGCTGCCGCGACCGTCCTGGGCGCTGCTGATCAAGCTCGGCGTCGTCACGGGAATGGCCCTAGGCGTCAGGGTCGGCGGCTTGCTGCTCTTCGGCTATCTCGGCCTTCTCCTCCTGCTCCATACGATCTGGCGCGGCACGGAGACCCGGGACTGGAAGCTCTTCCTTGTCGAAGGCATCACCAACCTCTGGCGGGTGCTCTTACCGGTCGTGGCCGTCGCCTATCCGGTGATGATGCTCTTCTGGCCCTGGGCGCAGCAGGCGCCGATCGACAACCCCCTGCGCACCCTCGCGTTCTTCTCCCACGAGACCTTCCCCTTCCGCACCCTCTTCGCCGGCAGCTATTTCGCGGCGACCGACCTGCCCTGGGCCTATCTGCCCGTGCATGTGATCCTGGCGCTGCCCGAACTGATCCTCGTCATGCTGGCGGCGGGGCCGATCCTGGCGGTGCTGGCCGCCCGGCGTTTCGGCTGGAAGCTGGAGCGCGACATCACGCTCAGCCACTTCGTGGTCGGCTTCGGCATCCTGTTCCCCATTGCCTATGCGGTGGAAATAAAGGCCGTGCTCTTCGACGGCATGCGGCATTTCATCTTCGTGCTGCCCCTGATCGCCTGCGAAGCGGCCATCGCCTTCGACCATATCTTCAAGACGGTCGCGGAACTGCCCTATCGCCGCTACGCCTATGGCGCGGTCGCTCTTTATCTCGCCGGGCATATGGTGGTCATGGTGAAGCTGCACCCCGACGAATACGTCTATTACAACGGCTTCATCGGCGGGGTCGAAGGGGCGGACGGGCTCTTCAAGACCGATTATTGGGCCAATTCCTATGCCGAGGCCGTCGACGGATTGCAGGACTATCTGCACGCCCAATACGGCGCCGACTATATGGACCACGATTTCACCGTGGCGGTCTGCGGCCCGCCGATCTCGGCCGACTATTATTTCCCGGCGAACTTCGTCTTTTCCGAGGACCGGGATAACGCGGATTTCTATATCTCCTTCACCAAGGACGACTGCCACAAGGCTCTGCCGGGCAAGGAAGTCTTCCGGGTGGAACGCATGGGCGCCCTGCTTTCGATCGTGCTCGACCGCCGCCAGATCGTCGCCGACCGGGCGCTGCATCGCACCATCGCGCAGGCTGCGCCGCTCCGCAAATAGCGGCCGCGGGTCATGCAAGCGGTCGAATACGCCAAGCTCTACGAGGTCGAAGAGCGCATGTGGTGGTTCCGGGGCCTGCATATGAACCTGATTTCGGCCCTTCGCGGGGCGCAACCGCAAGAACACGGACAAACGCTGATGCTCGATGCCGGCTGCGGCACGGGCGGCCTCCTCTCGCGGCTGCGCGCCGCGATGCCGGACCGTCTCGCCCTGGGCATCGATCTCGACCGGGACGCCTGCGCCATGGCCCGGACGAAGAGCGGCCGCCCGGTCGTCGCCGGCTCCGTCGAAACGCTGCCCTTTCCCGATAATTCCCTCGATGCGATCCTCAGCGCCGACGTGCTCTGCCATCGCGGGGTGAACGAGGAAAAGACCTTGAGCGACTTCCGGCGGTGTCTGCGACCGGGCGGCGCGCTGGTGCTCAATCTCCCGGCCTATCGCTGGCTGCTCTCGGACCATGACGTCGCCGTCGACAATATCCGGCGTTACGAGCGGCGCGACGTCCACCGACAGCTTTCGAGCGCGGGTTTCGACCGGGTCGACACCTTCTATTGGAACACGATCCTCTTTCCGCTGATGCTGCTGCGCCGGCTGGTCCTGCCGAAACTGCGGGGCGGGAAATCGCCTGTCAGCGACGTGGCGCTTCTGCCGGCGCCTGTGGAATGGCTTTTCCGCAAGATCATGGCCCTTGAAAATCTTGCCGTTCGATGCCGGGTGCGGCTTCCCTTCGGCGGATCGATCCTGGCCGTGGCGATCAAGCCATGACCGACCCAACCCCGCGTTATGCGCTCAGCATCGTGGTCCCCGTCTATAACGGGGCCGCCACGGTCGTGGAACTGGTCGAGGCCCTTGCGTCGCTCGACATTCCGGGCGGCCACGAGATCGTGCTCGTCAACGACAACAGCCCGGACAACAGCCTGGAAATCTGTCGCAGCCTGGTCGCCCGCAACATCGTGCCGATCACCCTGGTGAACCTGTCGCGGAATTACGGCGAGCATAATGCCGTCATGGCCGGGCTGCGCCATGCCCGGGGCGCCCATATCATCAATATGGACGACGACCTGCAGAACCCGCCGTCCGAGGTGAAGCGGCTGCTGGAATATGCCCAGACCACCGGCAAGGACGTCATCTACACCCGCTATCTCAGCAAGGAGCACGCGGCCTGGCGCAATCTGGGCAGCCGCTTCACCAATTGGGTCGCGGATTATCTCCTGGACAAGCCCAAGGGGCTTTATCTCTCCAGCTTTCGCTGCATGACCGCCTTCGTCGCCGCTCGCGTGACCGAATATACGGGTCCCTTCCCCTATGTGGACGGGCTCCTCCTCCAGGTCACCCAGAACATCGGCGAGCTGGAGGTCCAGCATCTGCCCCGCGCGATCGGCCGCAGCAATTACAACCTGCGGCGGCTGGTGCGGCTCTGGCTCAACATGTTCGTGAATTTCTCGGTCATGCCGCTGCGGATCAGCACCCTGAGCGGGATCGCCTTGAGCGTGCTGGGCGTTTTCGGCGCGCTTGCCGCCATGATCGAGGCCCTGATGTCGCGCACGCCACCCGGCTGGGGGTCGATCATGGCCGCGGTCTTCCTGCTCTCCGGCATACAACTGCTGATCCTGGGCGTGGTCGGAGAATATCTGGGGCGGCTCTATCTCACCGTGAACGGCAAGCCGCAATCGACTGTCCGGGACGTGTCCCATAGCGTTTCGGCCGAGGAGCACCAGCGCTGATGCTGCCCTATTATCTGGCGCTGGCCGCCGGCATTGTCTTCGGCGTGGTGGGACAAATCCTGCTGAAAATGGGAGCAGAGCGGGCTCCAGCGGGAATTATCTCCCAATTCCTGGAGCCCTATACGATCGTCGGCTTCGCGGTCTATGTGGCAGCGGCCTGCTGCTACATCGTCTCGATCAAGAAGATCCCGCTATCGCTTGCCTTCCCCAGCGTCTCCGTCAGCTACGTGGTGGTCGCCGTCGCCGCGCATTTCCTCTGGGGCGAGCCCCTGGGCATGGCGCAATTCGCCGGGATCGGGCTGATCTGCGGCGGGATCCTGCTGCTGCACGCCGCCTGATCAGTAGGGCAGCTGATAGATCGTCTTGGCGGCGCCGCCGCTAAGCTCGTCAAAGATCCAGCGATAGGTCTTTTCAAGACCGTCCCGAAGCCGGATCGACGGCTCCCAACCCAGAACCTGTTGGATCAGCGTGTTGTCGCTGTTGCGGCCCCTGACACCCTTGGGCGCGTCGAGATTGTAGCTGCGCTTGGTCTTCACGCCCGCGATATCCTCGACGATATCGACGAGCTGGTTGATGCTGACAAGCTCGGAGCTGCCGAGATTGATCGGATCGCGGAAATCCGACGCCATCATGGCGAGCGTACCCTTGAGGCAATCGTCGATATACATGAAGCTGCGGGTCTGGTGGCCGTCGCCCCAGATTTCGATGCTGCGGTCGCCGCCCAGCTTCGCCATCACGATCTTGCGGCAGATGGCGGCCGGCGCCTTCTCCCGCCCGCCGTCATAGGTGCCGAGCGGCCCATAGACGTTGTGGTAGCGCACGATCCGGGTTTCGAGCCCGAAATCCTCGCGGAAATGACGGCTCATGCGCTCGCTGAAGAGCTTTTCCCAGCCGTAACCATCCTCGGCGAGGGCGGGATAGGCGTCCTCTTCCTTGAGCGCGGTGACATTGGGGTCGGTCTGGCGCGTGGCGTTATAGACGCAGGCCGAGGACGAATAATAGAAGCGCTTGCAGCCCACTTCCTTTGCCGCCATCAGCAGATGCGTGTTGATCAGAACCGAGATCATGCACAAGGCCTTATGGGTCTCGATGAAACCCATGCCGCCCATGTTGCAGGCCAGGTTGAAGATATAGGCGGCACCCGCCGCCGCCTCGCGGCAATTCCCGAGGTCTTCCAGATTGAGGACCTTGTTATCGACGCCCTCATGCTTCTGGTACCACATGTCGAGCGGCTTCTTGTCCACGGCGCGGAGGTTGGTGATGCCCCGGCGGAGGAGATCCCCCACCAGATGCCCGCCGATAAATCCACCGGCGCCGGTGACCACGACGAGGTCCTTTGGGCCGATGAGGCTCTCGATGGCTTTCATGCGTCCGCGTTCCCGTCCCAAGATATTCCCGGCCCTGCCTAGGGGCCTTTGCTCACCGGCTGTACCATGATTTTTCCGAAATGGCAGCCGAAGATGATCGTCAAGAGAAGCTCGTCTTGCGCAGCGCCGCGACCACCCGATCGACCTGGGCGTCGTCGAGCTGCGGATACATGGGCAGGCTCAAGACCTCGAGAGCGGCGCGCTCGGTTTCGGCCATCCCGCTGGGGGCGACGGCGATGCGGCCTTCGTAGGCGGCCTGACGGTGCACAGGCACCGGATAATGGATGTTGGTCGCGACCCCCTCCTGCTTGAGCGCCATCCGCAAGGCCTCACGCTTTCCGCTCCGAACGACATATTGGTGGAACACATGGCTCGTTCCGGCACGACGATACGGCAAGGTCAGGGCGAGGCCCTGGAGGCCCTTGTCGTAAGCGTCCGCGATCTCGGCGCGCCTCGTGTTTTCAAGATCGAGCGCGGGAAGCTTCGCCCGCAATATCGCCGCCTGCAGCTCGTCGAGGCGCGAATTGGTGCCGGGAATGTCGCTGATATAGCGTTCCTTCCAGCCATATTCCCGCAAGGCGCGCAGCCGCTCGGCGATGCCGTCGTCGCTCGTCACCACCGCCCCACCGTCTCCCAAGGCCCCGAGGTTCTTCGTGGGATAGAAGCTGAAGCAGGCTATATCGCCGAAGGTGCCGGCTCGGCGATCCCCGAAATAGGCGCCATGGCTTTGTGCGCAATCCTCGATAAGGCGAACGCCATGCTTGGCGACCAGGGGTACCAGGGCCGCGAGATCGGCAGGCTGACCATAGAGATGGACCGCGATGACCGCGGAGATGCGGCCCGGCGGCGACGATAGGACCTGGGAGAGCTTCTCCGGATCGATCGTATAGGTCTTGGGATCGATATCGACCAGCAGCGGCTTCGCCCCGGCGAGTTCGATGGCAGCGACGGTCGCGACCGCCGTATGGGAGACCGTGGCGACGAAGTCCCCCGGCCTCACGCCAGCCGCCCGAAGCGCCAGCACTAGCGCATCGGTGCCGCTGCCGACGCCGACGCAATGCCTGCCCCCGATATAGGCGGCGAATTCGACCTCGAAGGAACTGACCTCCGCACCGAGGATGTACCACCCGCTCTCAAGCGTTCGGGCGATGGCCTCGTCGATCGCCTTGCGGCGGGCGAGGTATCCGGCGCGGGGGTCGGTCTGGGGGATGGGGTTAGGGCTCACAGGTAATGATCCAGATTCTTGCGGAAAAAATCGAGGGAAGCCGCGAGGCCTTCGCGGATCGGCGTTGCGGCGCGCCAGCCGGTCGCGGTGCGGAAAAGCCCATCGGCCGCATAATAATCGCCGATGTCGATGCGCTTGCGCTCCGCCGGAAATTCGCGGATTTCGTAACGCCCCCCACCGTTGACCTCGACCAGGGCGTCGGCCAATTGGCGCAGGCTGATGACGCTCTCGCCGCCGATATTGAAGATCCGGCCGCTGGCGGCGGGCGTCACGGCCGCCAGCAGGAAAGCATCCACGGCGTCATCCACATAGGTGAAGTCGCGCAACTGCTCGCCGCCCCAGACCTCGAAGGGGCGCCCTTCCATCACCGCGCGCAACCAGATCCCGACAAAGGTCTGCCGCGCATCCTTGATCCGCATGCGCGGCCCATAGGTATTGGTGAGCCGGAGCGCGCAGGTCCTGATGCCGTAAACATTATGATAGAGGATGTGATAGGCCTCGCCCGCCATCTTGTTGACGCCGTTGACGTCCACGGGACGCAGCAGATGCTGCTCGTCGACCGGCAGATAGTCGGGCTTGCCGTAGATCTGGCGCGTGCTGGCAAAGACGATGTTGATCTTGGGATTGACCGCCCGGCAGGCCTCCAGAAGCGTCAATTGCGCCAGGCAATTGATCTCCAGGTCGGTCACCGGCTCCGACATCGAATCGAGATGGCTCGTCTGCCCGGCGAGATTGAAGAGATAGTCGCGGTCCGCCACCAGCCGTCGAAGCCCATGGGTATCCCGGATATCCGAGATATTGACCCGGACGCGGTCCCTGATCTCCTCGATGTTGAAGGGATTACCGCCATATTCCGGGATCAGGCTGTCGACCAGCAGCACGTCGCTGCCGAGATCCGCCAGCCGCCGTGCCATGGCCGAGCCGATGAAACCGAGCCCGCCGGTGATCATCACCCGCGCGCCCTTGAAGGCCCTGGCGAGATCGGCGGGGATGGCTGTCTCTGTCATTCCGGACCTCTTGACCGGGAGGGAGCAATGCCGGACAACGCGGGAACCGCCGCGTCCATTCCAGGAAGCCGTGCCCTCATCGCACCCGTTCCGCATTCTTTTGATGACAGGCCTGCTGGCGCTCGCGGCCTGTTCGGTTCGTCCTCCCCCTCGCCCGCCGAGGCTTCCGCCCGTTTCCGTGCCCAATCTCTCGCCGAGCCAATGCACAGCGGCACTTAATGCGCGGGGAGTGGCTTTCCGGCCCGCGACCATAGCCACCGTGGCCAATTCGCCCTGCCAGATCGAGAATCCCGTCTCGGTCCAGCGCTCTACCCTCGGCTGGAACCAGCCGGCGCTCATGGGCTGCGCCCTGGCGCTCCAGGTCGAACGCTTCGAGCGTGAGGTCGTCCAGCCCGCCGCGCGCCGCCATCTCGGGCGCGGCGTTCGCGAGATGGAGAACTTCGGCGCCTATGCTTGCCGCCAGGAGACCGGCTCGCGCCATCGCCTGAGCCAGCATGCCTTCGGCAAGGCCTTCGACATCAAGGGCTTCGTACTGGACGACGGCAGCCGCATTTCCGTTGAGAAGGACTGGAAAGGGAGCGGCAGGCGCAGCGATTTCCTTCATGAGGTCGGCCGGGCCGCCTGCGGCTACTTCAGCGTCGTGCTGACCCCGGAGGGCGACAGCTTCCATCAGGACAACATCCATCTCGACATCGGGCCCGACCGCGCCTGCGACGGGTAGGTGCGGGACCGTGGCATGGGCGCTCCGGCTTGACAAGGTCACTCCTCCTCCAGCAGGGGCTGCCAGTCGTCTTGGGCGAGCAGGACCGGGGGCTGGGGTTCGGCGTAAAGAAGCCGGGCTTCAGCGGCGGGGCCGCGCCGGTCGCCGAGACTGAGAACGGTGACCCGGCGGACGAAACGCCCCTGCGTCACGGCGAGTTCGTCGCCGATGCGCAGAGAATGATTGGGCTTCAACGCCGGTTCGCCGCTGACCGAGACCGAGCCCCTGGAACAGAGCTTTGCGGCGAGCGACCGCGTCTTCACGAAGCGCGCGAACCACAACCATTTATCGAGCCGCTGTGTCGCCGATCCTTCCATCACGGCGCCCGTCGCAACTCGCGCAGCTTTGCGAAGGGACCATCCAGGATCTCGAACTGCGGCTTGGGCGAAGGGCGGTATTTCGGCTTCGATTTCGACCGCCCCCCCTTGGCATGGAAGGTGACACCGCTTTCCTCGACGACGGCGCGATATCCCAGCGCCGGCAGAATCGAGGGGAGCGCCGCTTCGGGGCAACCCGCGAAGCCCGCGAGTTCGGGCGTCCCGGCAAAAGACCCCTGGCGGGAGAGGCGTCGCGCACCCGCCGCGAGCCTTTCGACCCGGTCGACCCGCAAGGCCCAACTGCCCAGAAGCCGATAGCCGACAGCCTCATAGAAGGCATCGCCTATGGCAGGCTCCCGCTCGATCGCGACGCCCGTCGGAAGCACAGGCGTATCGACGCCTTGCCGGACAGCCCAAAGCAGGGCGCGGAGACGCAAAGCGCGGGGCTTCAAAACCGCTTCCAGATAGACCGATTCCGTTCCGAAACGAATGCCCAGCCTTGCCAGAACCCGGCGCTGGTTTGCATCAAGCGCCTTCACCTGTTCCTGGGCGGCTTTCAGCGCCATGCTGCCCAAAGCCTCCGACAGCTGGAAGACCAGGCCGCGCGCCGCACCCTCAAGCGGCGCCTCGCCAGCGGCGAAGAGCGCGCCCAGACCCTGGCGGAGGGCGTTGCGAGCGAAGCGATCGAGCCGGCGACGCACCGTCTCCCGGAGGTCGCCTTCCAGATGCTCCGCGCCGAAAGCCTCCACGCGAGGCGCCAGGACCGTTTCGCCGGGTGTCAACCGCCCTACCGGCCCGTTCTCCCAGAGCAGGACGCCGTTCTCTCCCAGCGTGAAAGCCTTGTCGGCCGAGGCCGCCAGCGACCGGACCCGCTCGCGCACCTCTCCCCTCAGCACGCGGTTCGCCGCCGCCAGCAGGGTCTTCGCCTCTTCGCCCGAGGCAGCCGGATCGGGCTGGAAGCGGAAGCCCGAAAGCCGGCCGACGTAGTGGCCCTCGACCTTGACCTCGCCATCCGATCCGACCGAGGCGAGGAGATCCCCCGCCTCCGACAGCCGCTTGACCAGGACAGCGGAGCGACGGTCGACGAAACGCTGGGTGATCCGGTCGTGCAAGGCGTCGGACAGCCGGTCCTCGATGGTCCGGGCGCGCTCCTGCCAGTGAGAGGCGGCGCTCAGCCAATCCCCGCGGTGGGTGATATAAGTCCAGGTCCGGATATGGGCGATCCGGCTCATCAGCATGTCGATATCGCCGTCGGGCCGGTCGAGCTGCTGCATCTGGTTCGCGACCCAATCGGCCGGCAATCGCCCTTCGGCGCTTGTCAGATGGCCGTAGATCTGCCCCAGGAGCCTCGCATGGGTATCGCTCATGACCTTGCGGAAATCCGGGATCTGGCAAACTTCCCAGAGGAGCCGCACCCTCCCGGGGCTGGTCGCCCGATCCGCGATCTCGGGTAGTTTCGAGAGCGCCTGGAGCGCCATCTGATCGTCCGCCTCGCGGGCCAGGACGAGGCCCGGCAGCTTAGGTCGCACCTCCAGGCTTCGCAGCAGGAGGCCGGGCGAGCCGAAATCGAGCCTGGAATTGCGCCAATAGAGCCGTTCCAGCGGGTCGAAGCGATGGCTCTCGACCGCCTCGACGATTTCGGGATCCAGACCTTCGAGCTCCGCCGTTGCCCCGAAGGTCCCGTCGCTCATGTGCCGTCCGGCGCGCCCCGCGATCTGGGCGATCTCGGGCGGGCTCAAGCGGCGCGGGGCGCGGCCGTCGAACTTCATGATCCGCGCGAAAGCCACATGGTCGAGGTCCATGTTGAGCCCCATGCCGATGGCGTCGGTCGCCACCAGGTAATCGACCTCGCCGGCCTGGAACATGCCGACCTGGGCGTTCCGGGCGCGGGGGCTCAAGGCCCCCAGCACGATAGCCGTGCCACCGCGCTGGCGGCGCAGCTGTTCGGCCAGCTGGAAGACATCGGCGACGGCGAAGGCGACCACGGCGCTGCGCGGGGGAAGGCGCGTCACCTTTTTGTAGCCCGTGTAGACGAGGGTCGAGAAGCGCGGGCGGCTCACATATTCCGCCTCCGGCACAAGGCGACGTATCAGGGGCCTGATCGTGTCGGAGCCCAGAAACATCGTTTCGTGCAGCCCTCGCGCATGGAGGAGGCGCGCGGTGAAGACATGGCCCCTCTCGGGATCGGCGCAGAGCTGGATCTCGTCCACGGCCAGGAAATCCACCAGCCGGTCGAGCGGCATCGATTCGACGGTGCAGATGAAATAGGCCGGATTGGGCGGGACGATCTTTTCCTCGCCCGTGATGAGCGCCACGGCCCTGGCGCCCTTCAGTTTCACGATGCGGTCGTAGTTTTCCCGCGCCAGGAGGCGAAGGGGAAAGCCGATCATGCCGGAGGAATGGCCGAGCATCCGCTCGATGGCGAGATACGTCTTGCCGGTATTGGTCGGGCCCAGAACGGCGACGACCCGGGGAGCCGAGGTGAGGACGCCCATGCCTTCAGGATCGGGATTGCGCGCGGGAAAGGCAAGGCGCAACCCGCATGGGCTCAGCGCGATATCGTCGCGGCGGGATTCCTGCCTTCAAAATGCCACAGGCTTTAAGGAATAGCGGCGCGCATGGCCCCGTTGTCTGGGTAACGAACAACGGAGACTAAAATGCGTATCGCTTCGTCTTTCCGCTCTGCTGCCGTGGCTGCTGTCGCCGTCGCTTTGGCGCTGCCGCTGATCGCGAAGCCGGCCGCAGCCGATCCCTATTGGCATCACAACCGCCATTATTGGGGGCCGCCCGCGGTCGTCTATTCGGCGCCCCCACCGGTCTATTATGAGGCCCCCCGGTTTATTACGCCCCGCCGCCGGCCTATTACGTACCGCCGCCCCGGGTGGTCTACGCCCCGCCGCCGCCCCGTTACGCTCCCGCGCCCGTCTATGCTCCGGCGCCCGTGAGCTGCACGACCGGCGCACCGGTGGTCGGAGCCCTGGCTGGCGCCGGTCTCGGCGGGCTCATCGGCTCCAATATCGGCCGTGGATCGGGCAATACCGCCGCGACGATTGCCGGCGTGCTCGGCGGCGCCATCGCCGGCGGTTCGGTCGGCGCCTCGGTCGATCGCTCGCAGGGCTGCTGGTAAAGCCCTTAGTTTCAAGAAGCCCGCCGTGGCAAAAGCCGCGGCGGGTTTTTTCATGCAAGACTTCCCTTGCATGACCGAGCCCTTTTGCACATATCTCCGCCAGTTCCGATCAACCCGAACGGCGGTCACATGTCGCAAGAAAAAAGAAGCTTTCAGGCGGAAGTCAGCCGCCTGCTCGATATCGTCGCTCATTCGCTCTACAGCAACAAGGAGGTCTTCCTCCGCGAGCTGATCTCCAACGCCTCCGACGCCTGCGACCGCTTGCGGTATATGGCCCTGACCCAACCCGAGCTGACCGCCGACGATCCCCAGTTCAATGTGACGCTCACCCCCGACTCGAAGGCAAGGACCCTCACCATTGCCGACAACGGGATCGGCATGAACCGGGACGAATTAATCGAGAACCTCGGCACCATCGCCCGCTCCGGCACCACCGCCTTCATGGAGCAGCTCTCCGGCGACGCGCGCAAGGACATGTCGGTGATTGGCCAGTTCGGCGTCGGCTTCTATTCCGCCTTCATGGTGGCCGAGGAAGTCGAAGTCGTATCCCGCAAGGCCGGCGAGGAGACCGCCTGGCGCTGGGTCTCGGACGGCAAGGGCGAATTCACCATCGACGAGGCCGAAAAGCCAAGCCGCGGCACGACCATCACCCTGAAGCTGCGCGAGGACGACAAGGAATACGCCGAGGCTCTCCGACTGCGCACGGTCATCACGAAGTATTCCGACCATATCGCCCTGCCCATCGTCCTGCAGGACGGCGACAAGACCGAGACGGTCAATCACGCGGCGGCGCTCTGGACCCGGTCGAAATCCGACATCACGCCGGAGCAGTACAAGGAATTCTACCATCACGTCGGCCACGGCTTTGACGATCCCTGGCTGACCCTGCACAACAAGGCCGAGGGCGCGCTCGAATATACGAGCCTGCTCTTCATTCCCTCGATGAAGCCCTTCGACCTCTTCGACCCCGAACGCAAGCACCGGGTGAAGCTCTATGTGCGGCGGATCTTCATCACAGATCACTGCGAGGGACTGGTTCCCGCCTATCTCCGCTTCCTGCGGGGCGTCGTCGATTCCGAGGACATCCCACTCAACGTCAGCCGCGAAATACTCCAGGCCAATCCCATCGTCGCCCGGATGCGCGGCCAGATCACCAAGCGGGTGCTCGGCGAGCTCTCCCGCAAGGCTGCCGATGCGCCCGAGGAATACGCGACCTTCTGGGAGAATTTCGGGCCTGTGCTGAAAGAAGGCCTTTATGAGGACATGGAGCAGCGGGACGCGCTGCTTGGCCTCGCCCGCTTCCGCTCGACCGATGGGGATGGCTGGGTCTCGCTGGAGGAATATGTCAGCCGTATGAAGCCGGGGCAGGAGGCGATCTATACGATCACCGGCGACGACCTCGACCTCGTCCGCAAGAGCCCGCAGATCGAAGGTTTCCGAGCCAAGGGCGTCGAAGTCCTGCTGCTGACCGATGCGATCGACGAGTTCTGGACGGGAGCCATCGCCAAATACAAGGAACACCCTCTGAAATCCGTCACCCGGGGCGGGGCCGATCTCTCTAAGATCGCCGCTTCGGACGAGGACAAGAAGGATGCCGACAAGGCGGCCGATGAAAAGGCGCCCAACATCCAGAGCCTGGTCGCCATCTTCAAGCTGACGCTCGGCGAGGCGGTGAAGGACGTCCGAACCTCGGAGCGCCTGACCGACAGCGCCTGCTGCCTCGTCGCCGAAGAGGGCGACATGGACATGCACCTGGCGCGGCTCCTGAAGCAGCACAAGCAGCTCGACACCGCCCAGCCGCGGGTGCTGGAGCTCAATCCCAAGCATCCGCTGGTCTCCGGCCTCTCCGCCATGGTCGGCAAGGAGGGGGCGACCGACGAGCTTAGGGAATTCGCCTGGCTTTTCCTGGATCAGGCCCGGATCCTGGAAGGCGAGCAGCTCCCGGATCCGACCGCTTTCGCGAAACGGCTCTCCGGTCTTCTGGAAAAAGGATTGATCCGGCCGGCAGCCTAGCGCAGCACGGCCGCCGCGAGGATCAGCCCCGGACCTTCGGCCTGGAGGAGCACGGCCGTTCCCGTTGGCGTGCCGGGTGCGACGGAGGCGGAGCCGCAGGGGACGTCCGCTGCCTTTCCACTCCAGGTGCCGACAGAGCGGATGCTGCGCACCACCTGGAAATCGGTCGCCGTCCTGCCGCCGTTCTCGCCGCGCAATACCTTGGTGGCGCGCTGGGGATCGAAGGTCACGAGCCAGATCGTGGCGGGCTTTCCCGCTGAGCCCGGTCCCACATGCGCCACGATGGTGCCGTCGGCACGCTTTTCCAGAACGAGGGTCGGCGCTTCGCGATTTGCATCCTGCGCGGCCTGGATAAGCCGGTCGATGGTGCCGCGCTCCGAGCCCACGCCTTCCGAGGATCCGTTGACGACCATCTGGGGCGTATAGACATAGCGAAGCGCCAGCGCCTTGGCGTAGTCGCGCTGCCGCTGCGTGGTCTCCTTCGACGCGAAGGGATCGACCCAGCCGATGTAGTTCCAATAATCCACGTGAAAGGCGAGCGGCAGCACGTCGGGCCGCTTCGTGAGATCCGCCAGATAGGCATCGGCCGGCGGGCAGGAGCTGCACCCCTGCGAGGTGAAAAGCTCAACCACCACAAGCGGGCGGGGCACCTCGGCCCGCGCCGCGCCGGCCCAGATCGAAAGAGCCGCCAGGAAGATCCCGGCGCCCAGACCAAATCGTCGCTTTACCATGCCAGCACTATGCTCCGGCCTTGGTAAGGGGGCCAGTCACGCCCCCTCACAAGCGGGTGAAGCCGGTCACGCCGCCTTCATCATGTTGCGGAGCACATATTGAAGGATGCCGCCGTGGCGGAAATACTCGAGCTCGTCGAGCGTGTCGATCCGGCAGAGAAGCTGGATCTTTTCCGACGTGCCGTTCGCCCGGTGGATCGTGCAGGCGACATCGCCGCGCGGCTTCAATCCCTGGGCCACGCCCGAGACGTCGAAGAGTTCCGTCCCGTCGAGCTTCAGATCGATGCGTGTCACCCCATCCTTGAACTGCAGCGGCAATATGCCCATGCCGACAAGGTTGGAGCGATGAATGCGCTCGAAGCTCTCCACGATGACAGCCTTCACGCCCAAGAGCCGCGTCCCCTTGGCCGCCCAGTCGCGTGACGAGCCCGTGCCGTATTCCTTGCCCGCGACGATCACGAGGGGCGTGCCCTCAGCCTCGTATTTCATGGCGGCGGTATAGATCGGCATCACCTCGCCATCGGGAAGATGCTTGGTCATGCCGCCTTCGATGCCGGGGATCATCTCGTTACGGATGCGGATGTTGGCGAAGGTGCCCCGAGCCATGACTTCATGGTTGCCGCGGCGCGCGCCATAAGAATTGAAGTCCGCCGGGCGCACCTGAAAGCTCATCAGGTATTCGCCCGCCGGGCTGTCCTTCTTGATGCTGCCGGCCGGGGAGATGTGATCGGTCGTGATGCTATCGCCCAGGATCGCCAGCGGCCGGGCCCCGACGATGTCGTTCATCGCCTCGGGATCCTTCGGCATGTTCTCGAAGAAGGTCGGATGGGCGATATAGGTCGAGGCGGAACTCCAACCGAAGGTAAGACCGGCTTCGGTCTCGATCTTCCGCCATTCCTCAGGCCCCTCGAAGACGTTCGCGTAGCGCTGCAGGAACATGTTGCGGGTCAAGGCTTGCTTGAGGGTATCGGCCACTTCCTGGGTCGAGGGCCAGATGTCCTTAAGGTAAACGGGCTTGCCGTCCGAGCCGGTTCCGATCGGGTCCTTCGCGAGGTCGATCGTCACCGAACCGGCCAGGGCGTAGGCGACCACCAGGGGCGGCGAGGCGAGGTAATTTGCCCGCACCTGGGGATGAACGCGGCCTTCGAAATTACGGTTGCCCGAGAGCACTGCCGCGACAACGAGATCCCCGGTATCGACCGCTTCCGCGACCGCATCGGGCAAGGGACCCGAATTGCCGATACAGGTCGTGCAGCCGTAACCCACGAGGTTGAAGCCCAGGGCGTCGAGATCCTTCTGCAGATCGGCCGCCGCGTAATAGTCGGTGACGATCTGGCTGCCCGGCGCCAGGGAAGTCTTGACCCAGGGCTTCACCTTCAGCCCGAGGCGCACCGCGTTGCGGGCGACGAGACCCGCCCCCAACATGACGCTGGGGTTGGAGGTATTCGTGCAGCTCGTGATGGCCGCGATCACCACATGGCCGTCCTTAAGCTCGTAGTCGCTGCCCTTGACGGGGCTCGACCGGCCGAGCTGCTTCGGATCGGCGATGCCCGCGAGCTTCGGAAGCTCCGCCGCGAAGGAGGCCGCCACGCCCGAGAGCACGACCCGGTCTTGGGGACGCCGGGGACCGGCAAGCGACGGCTCCACCGTGCTGAGGTCCAGTTCCAGCGTATCGGTGAAGACGGGGTCCGGCGCATTGGCGTCGAGCCAAAGGCCCTGTGCCTTGGCATAGGCCTCCACCAGCTTTACCCGGTGCGGGTCGCGGCCGGAGAAGGAGAGATAGTCCACCGTCTCCTGGTCGATCGGGAAGAAACCGCAGGTCGCGCCATATTCCGGCGCCATATTGCCGATGGTCGCGCGGTCGGCGAGCGCCAGCGAGCTGACGCCCGGGCCGTAGAACTCGACGAAACGGCCGACGACGCCCTTCTTGCGCAGCATCTGCGTGACGGTCAGCACGAGATCGGTGGCGGTCAACCCTTCCCGCAGGGTGCCGTGGAGACGGAAGCCCACGACCTCCGGCAGAACCATGGAAATGGGCTGGCCCAGCATGGCCGCCTCGGCCTCGATGCCGCCGACGCCCCAGCCCAGCACCGCCATGCCGTTGACCATGGTCGTATGGCTGTCGGTGCCGACCAGCGTATCGGGATAGGCGACGTCCCTGTCCCCGTCCTTGCCCAGCCAGACGACCTGCGAAAGATATTCGAGGTTCACCTGATGGCAGATGCCGGTGCCCGGAGGCACGACGCGGAAGTTATCGAAAGCGGTCTGGCCCCAGCGCAGGAAGGCGTAGCGCTCGCCGTTGCGCTCGAACTCGCCCTTCACATTGGCGGCGAAGGCCTCGGAGGTGCCGAAGTTATCCACGGTCACCGAATGGTCGATGACGAGGTCGACAGGGCTCAAGGGATTAATCCGCTTGGGATCGCCGCCGAGCTTCACCATCTGCTGGCGCATGGCGGCAAGGTCGGCCACCGCGGGGACGCCGGTGAAATCCTGCATCAGCACGCGCGCCGGGCGATAGGCGATTTCAAGGTCGGACTTCCGGGTCTTCAGCCATTCGGCGAGAGCCTTGATGTCGGCCACGGTGACGGTCCGGCCGTTCTCGTAGCGGACCAGGTTCTCCAGCAGCACCTTCATCGAGAAAGGCAGCCGCGAGATATCGCCGAGGTCAGCCGCCTTGGCGGCCGCATCCAGGCTGAAATAGTCGTAGTTCTTGCCGTCCACGGTCAGCGTGCGGCGGGCTTTCAGGCTGTCATGACCGGTGATGGACACGGGCGGCTCTCCTTGGCGGCTTATCGGCGGCGGCATATCGGCGCGTTTCGCGCCTGTCGCTACCCCGAAAGCCCTTTCCGATCAAGCGCCGACTTGCCGCAAGCGCCGGAGAAGAAATCATGGTTTCGCCATTATTCGACCGAAAAGCGGGCGGATTTTGGAGGTCATATGTCTTTGCGAGACGAGCAGACCTTCCCCCACCCAGTCTCAGCTCTCTCGCAGACTCCAACGCGGTTCTCCCCGGACCGCGACGTCAGATGGCCCCGGCGCTCCCCCCCGCCGGGGCCGTTGTCGTTTCGGGAGTGGTCTGCGACCTCGACCCATGAGATAGTCCGCTCGTCTTTCCCCGCTCGGACCGGCCTTCGGATTGCCCGGACCTTCCAACCCATCACAGGATCTTGCCTTTTCCGGTCGAAACCTCGCCTGCCGGCGCGGTGAGCGGCTGGTTTTCGCACGGCTGGATTTCACCCTGCCCAGGGGCGGGGCTTTGCTCCTGACCGGCCCCAACGGCAGCGGAAAGTCGAGCCTCCTGCGTCTGATGGCGGGCCTCGCACCGGCGGAAGCGGGAGAAATGCTCTGGGCCGGCGAACCGATCACACAGGATCGCGAGGCACATCGGGCGCGTCTCCATTTCGTCGGCCATCAGGATGCAATCAAGCCGCCGCTGACCGTGCGGGAGTTGATCGGCTTCTGGGGAGGCCTCAGAGGAGCCCCCGCCGACAGCGCGGAGCAGGCGCTCCACCGCTTTCGGCTCACGGAGCTCGCGGATCACCCCTGCCGGTTCCTTTCCGCCGGGCAGAAGCGCCGCCTGGCGCTCGCCCGGCTTCTCGCGAGCCCGGCGGAACTCTGGCTGCTTGATGAACCCACTCTGGGCCTCGATACCCAGGCAACCGCGGATCTCGCCGCCATCGTCAAGGATCACCGGGCGGGCGGCGGCCGGATCGTGCTCTCGACCCATATCGCCTTCGACCTGCCGGATGCCGCCTCTCTCGTCATGAGCGATTTCGCGCCGCCGAGACGCAGGGCCGCATGAGAGCCTTCCGGCTCCTGGTCCAGCGCGACCTGCGACTGGCGTTCCGCCAGGGTGGGGATGCGGCCATGGTCGTGGGCTTCTTCGTCCTCACGGTCATTCTCTTTCCCTTCGGCGTGGGTCCGGAGCCCGAGATCCTGGCGCGGATCGGCGCGGGCGTCATCTGGGTGACGGCGCTTCTCGCCGCCCTACTTTCACTCGACCGGCTCTTCACCGCCGACTATGAGGACGGAAGTCTCGAGATCCTCGCCCTCTCCCCCCTGCCGCTCGAAGCGGTAGTGGTGGCGAAATGCCTTGCTCACTGGATTGTGACCGGGCTGCCGCTGGTGCTTGCGGCGCCGCTCCTCGCCCTCTTTCTGAACCTCGATGCGGCGGGCTATCCGGTCTTGATCCTCGCCATGCTGCTCGGCACCCCGAGCCTCAGCCTGATCGGCGCGGTGGGAGCGGCCCTGACGCTGGGCGCGCGACGAGGCGGGGTTTTGCTCTCGCTGCTGATCCTACCGCTTTATATCCCGGTGCTGATCTTCGGGGTCGCAGCGGTCGAGGCCGCCATCGGGGGCCTCTCCTTCCGGCCTCATCTCATGATCCTGGGGGCCTTCATGCTGGCGGCGATTCCGCTCAGCCCGTTGGCCACCGCGGCAGCTCTTCGACAAGCGCTCGAATAGTCGCAGTCATGCCGAGGCCACTGCCCTTCCGGGCGATTTTGGGTTAGAACCAACTCCATGCATCGTTTTGCAAATCCTGCTCGGTTCATGCGCCTCAGCGCGGCGGTTCTGCCCTGGTGCGCGATTGCCACAGCCTTGACGCTGGGTGTGGGTCTTTACCTCGCGCTTTTCGTGGCCCCGCCCGACTATCAGCAGGGCGAGGCGGTCCGCATCATGTTCATCCATGTACCCGCCGCCTGGATGGCGATGTTCGTCTATGGCAATCTGGCCTTGGCAAGCGCCGTGGCGCTCATCTGGCGGCATCCGCTGGCCGATCTCGCGGGCCAGGCCGCGGCGCCGCTGGGGGCAGGCTTCACCCTCCTCTGCCTCGTGACGGGATCGCTCTGGGGCCAGCCCATGTGGGGCACCTGGTGGGTCTGGGACGCGCGCCTCACCTCGGTGCTCGTGCTGTTCTTCCTCTATCTCGGCTACATCGCCCTGGTGAACGCCTTCGACGAGCCGACGCGGGGCGCGCGCGCCGGGGCCATCCTGGCGCTGGTGGGCGTGGTCAATATTCCCATCATCAAGTTTTCCGTCGATTGGTGGAACACGCTCCATCAGCCCGCCAGCATCATGCGGATGGGGGGTCCGACCATCGACGCCTCCATGCTCTGGCCGCTCTTCCTGATGGCCATCGGCTTCACGCTCTATTTCTTGACCGTGCTGCTGATCCGTATCCGCACCGCGATCATCGCCCGGAAGCTCCAGGTCCTGCGGATGGCCGAGCTTGAGCCCGACGAGGATTTCGCCGGCGCGAGGTCCGCGTCTTGAGCCAAGGCGTGACGCATTTCCTGGAGATGGGCGGCTATGCCCGCTTCGTTTGGCCAGCCTTCGGCCTTGCGGGTGTTCTGCTGGTCGGGATGCTGGTCCAGAGCCTCCGCGCCTATCGCCAGCGCCAGGGCGAGCTTGAACGGCTGCAGCAGGACGGACGGGGAAGGCGGCGATGAGACGCAAGCGCCGTCGCCTGATCGCCGTGCTGGCGGGCCTCGCCTGCCTGGGCTTCGCAACCGCCTTGGTGCTTTACGCCTTCAACGACAACCTCGTCTTCTTCAAGACCCCGACGGATCTCGTGACCGATGCCTCCCTCAAGGACCGGCGCGTCAGGATCGGCGGGCTTGTCGAGGACAAGAGCATCGCCCGCGAAGACGGCGGCAAGACGCTGCGCTTCCGTATCACCGACGGCAACAACACGGTCCCGGTGACCTATACGGGGGTCATTCCCGATCTTTTCCGCGAGGGTCAGGGCGTGGTGGCTGAAGGTTCCATGGACCGCGGCACCTTCCGCGCGGCAACCCTCCTCGCCAAGCACGACGAGAAATACATGCCCCCCGAAGTGGCTGAGGCGCTCAAGAAATCCGGACATTGGCAGGAGGGCGGCCCGCCCCCCGGCACCTCTTCCGCCAAGCAATAGGACAGACGCGATGATCGCAGAGATCGGACATTACGCCCTGGTGCTGGCACTCTTCCTGGCGATCCTCCAGTCGACGCTGCCACTCATAGGGGCGGCGCGGCGGAATTACGGCTGGATGGCGGTGGGACAAAGCACGGCGCTCGTCCAATTCGCGCTGGTGGCACTCGCTTTCGCGGCGCTGATGAATTCCTACATCACCTCCGATTTCTCCGTGCTGAACGTCGCGGAGAACAGCCATTCGGCCAAGCCCCTGCTCTATAAGATCAGCGGCGTCTGGGGCAATCACGAAGGCTCGATGCTGCTCTGGGTATTGATCCTGTCGCTCTTCGGCGCGGCAGTCGCCTGGTTTGGCGGCAACCTGCCCGCCGAGTTGCGGGCCCGGGTGCTCGCCGTTCAGGGGATGATCGGGACGGGCTTCTATCTCTTCATCCTGCTGACCTCGAACCCTTTCACCCGGCTCGTGCCGGCGCCCATGGACGGGCGCGGCCTCAATCCGATCCTCCAGGATCCGGGTCTCGCAATCCATCCGCCCTTCCTTTACCTCGGATATGTCGGCTTCTCCGTCGCCTTCTCCTTCGCGGTGGCCGCCCTCATCGAGGGCAAGGTTGATGCGGCCTGGGCGCGCTGGGTCCGTCCCTGGACCCTGGCGGCTTGGTGCGCGCTCACCATCGGCATCGCGCTCGGAAGCTGGTGGGCCTATTACACACTGGGCTGGGGTGGCTGGTGGTTCTGGGACCCGGTGGAGAACGCCTCCTTCATGCCCTGGCTCGTCGGCACGGCGCTCATCCATTCGGCCATCGTCGTCGAAAAGCGGGATGCGCTCAAAAGCTGGACGATCCTGCTGGCTATCGTCACCTTCTCGCTGTCGCTCGTCGGGACCTTCCTGGTGCGTTCCGGCGTCTTGACCTCGGTCCATGCCTTCGCGGTCGATCCCGCGCGCGGCACGTTCATCCTGCTGTTGCTGCTCATCGTGATCGGCGGCTCGCTGACGCTCTATGCGATCCGGGCTCCCGCGTTGAAGGGCGGCGGGCTTTTCCAACCGATCTCCCGGGAGGGGGCGCTCGTCCTCAACAACCTGCTGCTGTCGACGGCCGCGGCGACCGTTTTCTTGGGGACGCTCTACCCGCTCTTCCTCGACGCCATCGGCGGCGCGAAGGTTTCGGTGGGATATCCCTTCTTCAATGCGACCTTCGTGCCCTTGATGATCCCGCTGGTCGCGGCGGTAGCGGCTGGCCCGATGCTCGCCTGGAAGCGGGGCGACCTCCTGGCCGCCCTTCAGCGGCTCAAATTCGCCTTCCTCGCAGCCTTTGTCGTCGTCTTGATCACTTTCTACATCCAGTGGGGCGGCCCGGTTCTCGCGGTCCTGGGCGTCGGCCTCGCGATGTGGCTCTTTATGGGCGTGCTCGCCGAATACAGCGACCGGATCAAGCTTTTCCGCGCGCCCTTCGGCGACAGCTGGCGGCGCGCCATCCATCTGCCGCGCAGCACCTATGGCATGAGCATCGCCCATCTGGGGCTCGCGGTTTCCGTCGCGGGCATCGCCGCCGCCGCCTGGCAGAGCGAGCGGATCGAAACGGTCCGGCCGGGAGACAACATCGAACTCGCCGGATTCTCCATCCATTTCGACGGGATCGAGCAGCTCCAGGGATCGAATTATACTTCGGCGCGCGGCACCTTTACCGTCACCAAGGACGGCAGCGCCATCGCGGTGATGCGCCCCGAGCGCCGCTTCTTCCCGCTGCAGAACATGCCGACCTCTAACACCGCGATCCATACGACGCTGTTGTCGGATCTTTATCTGGCGCTCAACGACGGCGACGCGCCCGGCAATTGGACGCTGCGCGCCTATTACAAACCGCTCGTGCCCTGGATCTGGATCGGAGCCGGCATCATGGCGCTGGGCGGCCTCCTGAGCCTCAGCGACCGGCGCTGGCGAGTGGGAGTCGCGGCGCGGCGCGCCCGCCGCGCGCCTGCTGAAGCCGTCGCCAAGGCCTGATCTTCATGCAGCGTCTTCTCTTCGTCATTCCGGTCGTCCTTTTCCTGGGTCTCGCGGCCTATTTCGGCCTGGCGCTGACCCGCGACCCTTCGACCTTGCCCTCCGCGCTCATCGACAAGCCCGCGCCGGCTTTCGCGCTCGCCGGGCTCGGCACCAAGCCGCCCCTGGCGCGCGACGATTTCGCGGGGCAGGTGGTGCTAGTCAATTTCTTCGCCTCCTGGTGCGTGCCCTGCCGGGCCGAGCATCCGATCCTGATGCGGATGGCGGAGCAGGAAAAACTGACGCTCTACGGCATCGCCTATAAGGACCGGCCGGAGGATGCCCAGCGCTTCCTGACCCAGCTCGGCGATCCCTACAGTCGCATCGGGGTCGACCAGAGCGGCCGCGTCGGGATCGATTTCGGCGTCTATGGAGTGCCGGAGACCTATGTGATCGACAAGGCCGGCAACATCCGGCTGCGTCATGTGGGACCCTTGACCGCCTCGGACCTGCAGAACGAAATCCTGCCGCTGCTAAAGCAGCTCGGCCGCTCGTGACCCGCGCCCTCTCCTTCTTCATCCTCATCGCCGCCCTGACTTTCGGCGCGATGGGTCCCGGCTTTGCGGTCGAACCCAACGAGCGCCTGGCCGATCCGGCACTGGAAGCGCGCGCGCGCGGGATCAGCGATCATCTCCGCTGCCTTGTCTGCCAGAATGAGACCATCGACGATTCCCATGCCGATCTCGCCCACGATCTCAGGGTCCTGGTGCGCGAAAGACTGACGGCGGGGGACAGTGACAGCCAGACCATCGCCTTCATCACGGCGCGCTACGGCGACTTCGTCCTGCTGAAGCCCCCCGTCAAGGGCGCGACCTTGGTGCTGTGGTACGGACCTCTCGCCATCCTGCTGATCGGCGCCGTCGGAACGGTCGTCTGGTTCAGACGGCGGAAAATGACCGGCGTCGAGGAACCCGCTCCCCTGACCGATGTCGAGCGCAGCCGGCTCAAGCAGATGATGACGGAAGGCGAGAGCTGATGGCCCTCTGGTTGACCCTGGCCCTGCTGACCGGCGGGGTATTGGCGATCGTGATCGCGCCGCTCTTCAAGCTGAGGGCTCCGCCCCCTTCGCGCGCCAGCTACGACCGGGCCATCTATCGCGACCAGTTGAAGGAACTCGACCGCGACGTGGCGCGGGGATTGGTGAGCGAGCAGCAAGCCACCGGCGCCCGGATCGAGATCGAACGGCGGCTTCTCACCGCGGGCGAGGCCGGTGCGACAGTGGCACGGTCCGGCAACCCGAAATTGGCGGCCACGGCGGTGGCGGCCCTGGTGACCCTGGCGAGCATCGCCCTTTACGTGACTTTGGGTTCACCCGGCGTCGGCGACCAGCCCTTGGCCCTGCGCACGACGGACCGTGCGGCTGACCGCGCGACGGCCGGCGCGTCGCAAATGACCCTCGACGAGGCGGCAACGAGGCTCGAAGAGAAACTCAAACAGGATCCCGGCAATGGGGACAATTGGCTGCTTCTGGCCCGCACCTATTCGACGACCCAGCGCTGGGCCGATGCGGCCCGCGCCTATCAGAAGGCCGTCGAGCTCTCCAACACCAATCCCGACGTGCTGGCGGCCTATGGCGAGATGGTGGTGCTCGCCTCCAACCGCATCGTGACACCCCAGGCGAAAAACGCCTTCAGCCAAGTGCTGACACAGGATCCCAAAAACGCGGTCGCCCATTACTACCTCGGTTTGGCGGACGCCCAGGCGGGGAATACCGCCGCCGCGCTCAAGACCTGGCAGCAGCTTGCCGCCGAGTCGCCCGCCGATGCGCCCTGGATGCCATCGCTTCGGCAGCAGATCGCGGATGCGGCGCGTTCGTCGGGGGTGGCGGTGCCGGAGATAAAGGCCGCCCCAGCGGGGCCTGCTGCCCCGCCGGCCATGCCGCCTCCCGCTCAATCCGTCGGCGGCGCCGCTCCCCGCGGTCCCAACCAGGAGCAGATCGCCGCGGCGGCCGGGATGAATGCCGACGACCGCACGGCGATGATCAAGGGCATGGTCGCCAACCTCGCATCGCGCCTGCAAGAGAACCCCTCCGATCTCGAAGGCTGGATGCGGCTCGGACGCGCCTATCAGGTGCTGGGCGACCCTGCGAAATCCGCCGATGCCTATGCCCATGCGGCGAGCCTGAAGCCAGGGGATACGGCTCTGCTGCTGGAGCAGGCCGATGCGCTGACGGCAGCACAGCAGCCCAATACCCGCGTCTCGCCCGAAGTTGTCGCCGTGCTGCAGAAGGTGGTGGTGATCGACCCGAAGCAGCCCAAGGCGCTCTGGCTCCTCGGGCTGGCCGAATCGGAAGCCGGCCATCCGGACAAGGCAGCCGGTTATTGGCGTGACCTCCTGGCGCAGCTCCCGCCGAACAGCGAGGATTACCGCACCGTCAGCGATGCGCTGAAGGTCGTCGCACCGGGGAAATAAAGACCTAACGCTCTTCTTCGCCGGGACGGTTTGCCGTTCGGGCTTGCTGATGGAGGACCGTCGGCAGGTCGAGCCAGCCGTAGGCCACAGCCTCGACCGATTGGCCGCCTAGTGTCATAGACTTGCGCAGCGCCAACGTGCCGCCTACCCGTTCATAGAAATAGCGGGAGGGGTTGTTTCGCAGCACCCAAAGCGCCGCGGAATTATGGCCCGCCCGCAAGAGCCGGGAGAACAAGCCGAGCAGAAGCTGCCGGCCGATGCCGAGTCCCTGGAAATCCGGCGATACATAGAGCGTATAGATCTCGCCGCCGTAATCGATCCGGCTGTCGCGCTGAGCGCCACAATTGCCGAAGCCCAGGATGCCTTGCCGTTCGTCTTCGGCAACCAGGACATCGGCCGGGTGGCGGGAGATTTCGCTGGCCCAGTTCGCCGCCCGCCGGCCTTCGGAAAGGCCGATCAGCAGGCGGTCCGGCAGCACGCCCGCATAGGTCGCACGCCACGTTTCCACATCGATCCTGGCGATCGAGGCGGCGTCTTGCATGGTTGCCTGACGCACACGAACCATCATGGCATTCATCCCATGGGCTCCGGTCCACCCGCTGCATAGGCGGGCAATCCCAAATAATGATAGCGCGACTGGGTCGCTTCACCGAGCCCTGATCGGGCCCATGCCAAAAATATTTTTATGCCGAACATTCTTGGTTCCTGTCGGAGGCAGCCTGTATGGTACGCGCCCAATCGCAGCAACCGTCCCCATAAGAAAATCATGAAAACCCCGGCCGGCAACGCGGCGAGAGACTTCAATCTCGGCCTCTTCTACGCCCTCATCGCCCTCATCTGGTGGGGGATGGCGACGACGATCTATTTCAAGATCCTGGGCGCAGTCCCGATTTTGGAGATCATGGCCCATCGGGTCGTCTGGTCATTCCTGCTGGCGGCGGCGATCATCACCGGCGTCCGTTCCTGGCGGCCTTACCTCGAGGCCTGGTCCCAGCCGCAGGTTCTGCTGCTTCTGCTCCTGTCGATGGGCATGATGATCGCCAATTGGGGGGTCTTCATCTATGCGGTGACCAGCGACCAGATCGTCGCCGCCAGTCTCGGCGCTTTCATCAATCCCCTGATCTCGGTTGCCATGGGGATGATTTTCCTCCGGGAACGCTTGCGGCCGCTTCAGAAAATTGCCTGCCTTATTGCGATCCTTGGCGTCGTGATCCTCACCGTACAAATCGGGGAATTGCCCTGGATCGCCTTGAGCCTGGCGATCACCTTCAGCGCCTATGGCTTCATCCGCAAGATCGTCCAGACCGAGGCGCTGGTCGGCTACATGCTGGAATCGAGCCTCTATCTGGCTCCCGCGGTCGGTTACCTCCTCTGGCTTACTTTCACGCACGAGATCTCATTCTCAAGCACGGATATCTTCACTGACGCGCTCCTGCTCGGCGCGGGTATCGTGACCGCGCTGCCGCTGATCACCTTCGCCGCAGCTGCCCGGAAACTGCCGCTTTCGATTCTCGGCGTCATGCAGTTCATAGCACCTGTCTGCACGCTGCTGGTCGGCGTGCTCATGTATGACGAGCCCTTTACCTGGGCGGATGCCCTTCCCTTCGGCATCATCTGGGTCGCCCTGGTGATTCACGCGGGCGATCTCGTCCTGCTTCAGCGGGAAATGTCGCGCGCAGCGAGCGCGGCCCGCTGATCCGTCTCATCCGGAGTTTGCGAGGTCTCGTGACTCTCTGTCCCATCGAGATGGGCGAGCCATTTTGCCCGATGCGTCGTCCATAATTCCAGGGACGGCGCCGGCATCGTCGAGGGATCGTCGAGGGTACCCATAAAAATATCCACTTCGGTGCGGCCGTCGCCGCGCCAGAAGAGGGTGGAGCCGCAGCGGTCGCAGAATTGTCGGGTGGCGATGGTTGAAGAGCGGAAGACCGCTGGAGTTCCTGCCAAAAGCTCAACGTTTTCCAGCTCATAGGTCACCATGGCAGGAACCAGCGAGCCGGTCTGCTTCTGGCACTGGGTGCAGTAGCAGACCGTCGCATGGGACGGCTGGCCTTTTAGGCTGTAGCGAATCGCGCCGCAGAGGCAGCCGCCGCCATGGATTTCGCCCGTGGTCATTTCGGACCTAGCGCCAGAAAGGTTTGCCGCCTTCCTGCTCCGCGTCGCAGCGGCTCAGCCCCAAATCACGGAGCATCCGGTCGTCAAGCGCGCGAAGGATGCGGCGGCTCCTGACACGATCGTGCCACGCCAGCAGACGATCCGCCGCGCCCCGGAGGGAGGGGGCGGACAAGCTGACGGCAAATACGGCGCTGGTCCTGTCGATCCAGGTTCCCAACATGATCGTTCTCCTTTCGACCTCTTGGATCTGGAAAATGAGGGTACTGGCCTCCCCCGACAAACGATGATATCTCAGCGTATCCATTAGATTTTCTAGGGCATCCCGTGATGGTCCGTCGATTGCCCCCTCTCAACGCACTGAAAGCTTTCGAGGCGGCCGCCCGGCATCTGAATTTCACAGAGGCGGCGGATGAGCTGAGCGTGACCCAGGCTGCCATCAGTCATCAGGTCCGGGCTCTCGAAGAGCGGCTAGGCGTCCAGCTTTTCCGGCGCCTGCCGCGCGGCCTGTTGCTGACCGACGAAGGCCAGCTCCTGCTGCCGGGCTTGCGGGATGCCTTCGACCGGATGGCCCAGGCGGTCGAGGCCATCGCCTCCGCCGAAGCCTATGGAACGCTGACGATCAGCACCTTGACGACCTTTTCACTTTCCTGGCTGGTGCCGCGGCTACCGCGGTTCCAGGCGGCTCATCCGGAAATCGACGTCCGGCTCATGACGACGCCGCGCGTGGTGGATTTTGCGCGGGAAGACGTGGATGTCGCGATCCGCCATGGCAACGGCAATTGGCCGGGCCTGAGCTGCGAGCGATTGCTGGAGGAAAGAGTGACGCCGCTCTGCGGCCGGAGCTTTCGCGACCGGCTCCGGGAGCCTCATGATCTCATCGGCTGCCCGATCCTACAGGTCAGCGACGATCTCGACTGGCCGATCTGGCTCCGGGCCGTCGGCGTCGAGGGCGTCAACCTTGCGCGCGGGTCCCATTTCGATTCGACCAAGATCGCGGTTCAGGCGGCCATCGACGGCTTGGGCGTCGCCATCGGCGAGCCCACCATGTTTACCGAGGATATCCTGGCGGGCCGCATCTTCCAGCCCTTCGACCTGATCATCACGACCGGCAAGTCCTGGTGGCTGATCGCCCCGCCCCGCTCCATGGAGCGACGCAAGGTGAAGGTCTTTCGCGACTGGATCCGGGCGGAGCTCGACGGCGCGGTCTAGCGCCGGGTCAGCACCACGACCTTACCCGTCGCCTTCCGGCTGCGCAGGAGATCGATCGCTTGCCCCGCCTCGGCCAGCGGGAGTTGATGGGAAACATGGGGCTTCAGCTTCCCCTCGTCGTACCAGGCGAGAAGCTGGGCGAGCGAGCGCGACATGGTCGCCGGATCGCGGGTCCGATAGGCCCCCCAATGGAAGCCGATCACGTCGAAATTCTTCACCAGCAGGTAATTCGCCGGGATCTGCGGGACCTTGCCGCTGGCAAAGCCGATGACGATCATCCGGCCTTCCCAGGCGACGCAGCGGAGGCTCGCGTCGAACATGTCGCCGCCCACCGGATCATAGACCACGTCGACGCCCCGGTCGCCGGTCAGCGCCTTGACCCGCTCGCGCAGATCTTCCTTCGAGTGGTCGATCACGTGATCGGCGCCCTGGCGGCGCGCGATCTCGGCCTTCTCCTCGCCGCCCGCGACCGCGATGACCGTGGCGCCCAGCACCTTGCCGATTTCGACCGCGGTCAGCCCGACGCCGCCCGACGCGCCCAGCACGAGGAGCGTGTCGCCCTTCTTCAGATGCGCCCGGTAATCGAGCGAGATATGCGACGTGCCATAGGCGACGGGGAAACCCGCCGCGGTCGCGAAATCCATGCGGTCCGGCAGCTTGACCACCCCCTCGACGGGGACGATGACCTCTTCCGCGAAGCCGCCATAGCCAACATAGGCAAGAACCCGGTCACCGACCTTGACGCCCGTCGAACCCGGCCCAAGTTCAGCGACGATCCCGGCAATTTCCATCCCCGGGCTGAAGGGTAGGGCCGGCTTCTCCTGGTATTTGCCCTCGATAATCAAAGTATCGGCGAAATTCACGCCGGCCGCCTCGACCGCGATTCGTACGGTTCCGGGGCGGATCGCGGGCGAGGGAATATCCGAAAGAGCCAGCTTATCGGTTCCACCCAGCTCTTTGCATAAAACGGCTCGCATGTTTTCCCTCGGATGGCAGCGGTCAGAGGCCGAATACCTTGCTCGCCCGGCGTTAACGTTGCAAGGGGCCGAACATCGATCAAATAGTCCCAAATTGTGCCTGCAGCGACGTTACGTTTCTGCTACGGGTTTAACCATGTTCCCCCTGTGCCTATCTGAGATGACCATGATGCGCTCCTTCGCCTTCGCCTCCCTCCTGGTGGCCCTTCCCCTTTCCCCGCTCCTGGCTGCGGACCCGCCCAAGACGGCCGGGCCCAAACTTCTGGTTGAAGGGAAAGCCTGGTCGGGCTACGCGCTCGCCGAGAAGAACAGCCAGATCTGTTATCTCATCGGCCATCCGACCAAGAACGAGCCCGCCAGCATCAAGCTCGAAAGCGCGGAGGCGCGGATCACCCATCGCACGGCGGAAAAGAAATTCAACGAGGTGAGCTTCCTCGCCGGCGTTCCTTTCAAGGAAAAATCCGACGCCGATCTCGATATCGACGGCAAGAAGTTCAAGCTTTTCACCGACAAGGACACCGCCTGGGCCGCTGATGCGGCGACCGACAAGGCCATCGCGGATGCCATGTCCAAGGGCAAAACCCTGGTGCTGAAAGGCACCTCGGCCAGGGGAACTCCCATGACCGAGACCTATGGCCTCGCGGGGCTTCTCGCCGCGATCAAGGAGATCGACAAGGCCTGCGGCGTCAAGCGCTGAGGCCTTGCGCCCCTAATTTCTTTGCCAGAGCGGCGCGGGGTCCCTATATCTTGCGCCACCATGGAAAACCCAGTGCAGAGTTCCGGCGCGCGCCGGAACCTCGTCGGCTTGAGCCGGGACGAAATCGCCGCCGAAATGAAGGCTTTCGGCGCCGAGGCTTTTCGTGCGCGCCAGCTCTGGCAATGGATCTATAACCGCGGCGCGACCGACTTCTCGGTGATGACCTCGCTGTCGAAGCCGTTCCGGGAAAAGCTCGCCGAAGCCTATGTTCTGGAACGGCCGCAGATATCCCAGTCGCTGACCTCCATCGACGGCACGCGGAAGTGGCTGGTGCGCTTCCCCGACGGACAGGAAGTCGAAACCGTCCATATCCCCGAGGAGGATCGCGGCACGCTTTGCGTCTCCTCCCAGGTCGGCTGTACCCTCACCTGCAAGTTCTGCCATACGGGCACCCAGCGCCTGGTGCGCAACCTGACCCCGGCGGAAATCGTCGGCCAGGTGATGATCGCCCGCGATGCGCTGGAAGAATGGCCCTCGCCCCAGGACGATCGGCAGCTCACCAACATCGTCCTGATGGGGATGGGAGAGCCGCTCTATAATTTCGACAATGTGGCGACGGCGATGAAGATCGTCATGGACGGCGAAGGCCTGTCGCTCTCCAGGCGCAAGATCACGCTCTCGACCTCGGGCGTGGTGCCGATGATCCACCGCTGCGGCGAGGAACTGGGCGTCAATCTCGCGATCTCGCTGCATGCGGTGACCGACGAGTTGCGCGACGTGCTGGTGCCGCTCAACAAGAAATATCCGATCGCCGAATTGCTGGAAGCCTGCCGGACCTATCCGGGCTCAAGCAATGCGCGGCGCATCACCTTCGAATACGTGATGCTGAAGGGCATGAACGACAGTCCGGCGGAAGCCCGCGCCTTGGTGAAGCTCCTGGAAGGCATTCCCGCTAAGGTCAACCTGATCCCTTTCAATCCCTGGCCCGGCACATCCTACGAATGTTCCTCAGGCACGGCGATCAAGGCCTTTTCCGATATTGTCTTCGAGGCGGGTTATTCCTCGCCCGTGCGCCAGCCGCGCGGCCGCGACATCCTCGCCGCCTGCGGCCAGTTGAAGTCGGAGAGCGTCAAGCTCAGCAAGGCTGAGCTTCTCCGCCAGCAGTCGGAAGAAGCGCAGCCGGCCTAAAGAATATTCAAAACGGATTCGGGCGGACGACCGAGTGCCGCTTTCTTGCCGTTCACGACGATCGGCCGTTCGATCACGATCGGGTGGTCCACCATTCCCTTCACGATCTGATCGTCGGAGAGGCCCGGCTTGTTGAGGCCGAATTCGGCGGCTTCCTTGCCGCGGAGGAGCTGTTTCGGCGTCAAGCCGAGCTGGCCCAGCAGCTCTTTCAGCTTCGCCGCATCGGGCGGGGTCACCAGATATTCGACGATCCGAGGCTCGATTCCGCGCTCCCGCAGGAGCGCCAAGGTCTGGCGCGACTTGCCACACCGCGGGTTGTGATAGATTGTGACGCCCATGGCCATCCTCGAAGTCGGTTTCGCCGAAGTCTAGGCGAACGGCCACCCGACTTGAAGCCTTCCTGAAGAAAGAACGCCATGAGCTGGCAGAATTGGTCGCTCTGCACCTTTTTGCGCATGACGGCGAAACCGATGTCCTTCAACGGTCTCGATGTCAAAGCGCTGCGTGCGATGGAAAAGCAGACGCTGAGCGTCCCTATGACGCCCAGTGGATGGCGGGTCCGGGAGGTCCAGGAACCCGTCCGGGGAGAATGGATCGAGCCGAAATCGCCGTTCAAGAATGGCCCCACGGCGCGGACGATCTTCTATGTTCATGGCGGCGGCTATTTCTTCGGATCGCCCCGCAGTCATCGGCCGATCACGCTCGCGCTGACCATGGGAGCGGAGGCCCGGTGCTTCTCGCTGGACTATCGACTGGCCCCCGAACACCCCTTCCCCGCGGCCTTCGACGACACGCTGGCCGCCTATCGCCAACTCCTGAAAGACGGGATCCCGGCGGACCGGATCGTCGTAGCGGGAGATTCCGCCGGTGGCGCGCTCGTGCTCGCCATGATGGTCGCGCTGCGCAAGGCCAAGGATCCCATGCCCAAGGCGGCGGTTTGCTTCTCACCCTGGACGGATCTCGCCGGCACCGGCGAATCGCTCACGACGAACAATCTGCGAGACCCACTGGTGTTCGGGGAGTCGCTGAAGGAAAGCGCGCGCCATTATCTCGGCAAGACCTCGGCCGACCATCCCATGGCCTCGCCGCTCTATGCCGACCTCAAGGGCCTGCCGCCGATCCTCATTCATGCCAGCGAGATCGAAGTTCTGCGCGACGATTCCACACGGTTTGCGGAACGCGCCCGGAAGGCCGGCGTGAAGGTGCGGCTGAAGCTCTGGCGCGACACCTGCCACGATTGGCAGGTCTATGCCCCGCAACTTCCCGAGGCGGCCGAGTCGCTGGGAGAAGCCTCGGCCTTCATCCGCGAGATGGTTCCCTGAGGGGACGCTTCCCGAGACTTGCTGCGCGCGGCCGATTCCCTATACTCCGCCGCCGATCGATCCAGGTTTGAAAGGTTTCTCCATGAACGGCTCCGTCAAGAAGGTTGTCCTGGCCTATTCGGGCGGTCTCGACACCTCGGTGATCCTGCGATGGCTGCAGGAGAACTATAAGTGCGAGGTCGTTACCTTCACCGCCGACCTGGGCCAGGGCGAAGAACTGGAGCCCGCGCGCCGCAAGGCCGAGATGTTCGGGGTCAAGGAGATCTTCATCGACGACCTGCGCGAGGAATTCGTGCGGGATTTCGTCTTCCCGATGTTCCGCGCCAACGCGCTTTACGAGGGCCTCTATCTCCTCGGCACCTCGATCGCCCGGCCGTTGATCGCCAAGCGCCAGATCGAGATCGCCAATCAGGTGGGCGCCGACGCAGTGGCTCATGGCGCCACCGGCAAGGGCAACGACCAGGTCCGCTTCGAGATCAGCTATTACGCGCTGCGCCCCGACATCAAGATCATCGCTCCCTGGCGCGAATGGGACTTGGGATCGCGCACCAAGCTCATCGAATACGCCGAGCAGAACCAGATCCCAATCGCCAAGGACAAGCGCGGCGAGGCCCCCTTTTCGGTCGACGCCAACCTTCTTCACATCTCTGCCGAGGGCAAGGTGCTCGAGGATCCCTGGAGCGAGCCGCCGGAATTCGTCTATAGCCGCACCGTCAATCCGGAGCAGGCGCCCGACAAGCCCCAATATGTCGAGATCGAATTCAAGCGCGGCGACGCGGTCGGCGTCGATGGCGAGGCCCTGTCCCCCGCCTCCCTGCTGACTAGGCTCAACGAACTCGGCGGCAAGCACGGCATCGGCCGGCTGGACCTCGTCGAGAACCGTTTCGTCGGCATGAAATCACGCGGGGTCTATGAGACACCGGGCGGCACGATCCTTCACGCGGCCCATCGCGGGATCGAAAGCATCACGCTGGACCGGGGCGCGGCGCACCTCAAGGACGAGATCATGCCGCGCTATGCGGAGCTCATCTACAACGGCTTCTGGTTCGCGCCGGAGCGGGAAATGCTTCAGGCTTTGATCGACAAGAGCCAGGAGCATGTGGAAGGCACCGTTCGCCTGAAGCTTTACAAGGGTTCGGTGAGCGTCGTCGGGCGCAAATCGCCGAAGTCGCTCTATAGCCTCGCCCATGTCACCTTCGAGCAGGATCAGGTCTATAACCAGCGCGATGCGGAAGGCTTCATCAAGCTCAACGCCCTGAGGCTCCGGCTCGCCAAGGCCTCGCGCGGCTAATAGATCGGGACTGGCATGCCCGCATAAAGCGGGTGGGCAAGCAGCAGGACCGCATAAAGAAGAAGCCCCGCCACGAGGCGCAGGAGCCCGATCTCGCCGGGCTTCAGCCTCGTCCGCCCAGCGAAGAGCGCCAGGAATGGCAGGTTCGAGGTGCCCTCGGCGAGCCGCGCCCAATGGGTACCGAGCGCCAGCCGTTTCTTGCGGTCGATCAGCAGGGTCCCGCCCAGCGCCAGCAGGGCCAGCATCCCGAAGAAAATGAGCGAGGCCGCATCGCCCTTCGGCACCATATGCGCCAAGGCCCAGAGCCCGATGGCCCACATCACGGGATGCCTCGTCACCCGCAGGATGCCGGGTGCGGGATCATGCACGGCGATGCGCCGCTCCATCCCGACAGCCGTCGGATTGGCAACGGTGAGCCCGCAGATCAGGAGCACGCAGGCAAAGGGCATGACCGTCACGGGAAAATAGATCATCCAGCTTTGAAAGGCCCAAAGCGGTATCAACGGCGACTGGACGTAACTGTGGATAAACCAGGCCAGGGTCGCCAGCGCGACGGCGCTGTAAAGCAGAAGAAAGCCGCGCTCGCCGAGCTGCTCCCGCAGCGTGCCGCGCAGGCCGGTGCTCGACAGAAGAATATGGCTGCCGAGAAAGGAGAGGCCGGCGACGAGGAGCGGAAGCAGGGTCATGGCTCCATGATTGACCGCTGCCGCGGCTCGCGTCCAGCGACGAAAATCAGATATCGGCTGCGGTAAGGCCCCGCCGACGGGCGGCCGCCACGACGGTATTGCGCAGCAGGCAGGCGATGGTCATGGGACCGACGCCGCCTGGAACCGGCGTGATCGCCCCCGCGACGGCCTTCGCCTCCGCAAAGGCCACATCGCCCACGAGCCGGCTCTTCTCCCCTTCTCCCGGGACACGGTTGATGCCGACGTCGATCACGGTGCCGCCGGGCTTGATCCAATCCCCCCGCACCATTTCCGGGCGCCCGACGGCCGCCACCAAGATGTCGGCACGGCGGCAAAGATCTGGCAGGTCCCGCGTGCGCGAATGGGCGAGCGTCACCGTGCAGTTCTCGCCGAGCAGAAGCGCCGCCATGGGCTTGCCGACAATATTGGAGCGGCCGAGGACCACGGCATCGAGACCGGCCAGAGACCCTAACGTGTCTCGCAGCAGCAACAGGCAACCCGTAGGCGTACAAGGCACAAGCGCCTGACCGCCGGTCCAGAGACGACCGGTATTGACCACATGGAAGCCATCCACGTCCTTCGCCGGGTCGATGGCGTCGAGAACCCTCAGAGTGTCGATCTGCGCGGGCAAGGGAAGCTGGACCAGGATGCCGTCGACGGACGGGTCGGCGTTGAGCTTGGCGATCAGGGCCAAGAGTTCCGCCTCGCTGGTCGAAGCCGGAAGCTTATGCTCGAAACTCGCCAGCCCTGCTTCGATCGAGGCCTTGCCCTTGCTGCGCACATAGACCTGGCTCGCAGGATCCTCTCCCACCAGCACAGTCGCCAGCCCCGGCACGATTCCATGCCGCGTCTTGAGATCGGCCGCCGCTGCCGCTACGCGCAGGCGGAGCGCCGCGCCAGATGCCTTGCCGTCGATGAGGCGGGCGTCACCCATCATGTCGTTCCTTGTCCGATGAAGCTGTTGATGCGGGTATAGAGCATATCCGGGTCGCCGGAGAGGCGCAGGAGCTTCCTGCGGTTGGCGGCGCCCTGCACGATCGCGAGGTCACGCCGGGGCAGGCGCAAGCCCTTCGTCAGAAAGTCGACCAGCGCCTCATTGGCCTTGCCGTCCTCCGGCGGAGCGGTCACGCCGATCCGGAGCACCATTCCCCCTTCCGCGTCGGGGGCCGCTCCGAGGATCCGGTTCTGGGAAGATTTCGGCGTCACACGAACCGCCATCGTTATGCTGTCGGGCCCATGGCTGCAGAAGGAAGGCCGATCAGCCAATATATTCGTAGATGAGGATGTTCAGGAACTGGAGCCCCAGCAGCACGATCACCGGCGAGATATCGATGCCCCCCAGATTCGGCATGAACCGCCGGATCGGCCGCATAACGGGTTCGGAGAGGCGATAAAGAAACTCGCCCACCGAATAGACGAAGCGGTTATTGGCGTTGACCACGCGAAATGTGATCAGCCAGCTCAGGATGACCGACCCGATGATGACCCAGCTGTAGAGCTCGATCACCTCATGAATAAGCCAGAGCAAAGCATGCATGGACAAGGAGCCTCAAAGGCAGCGAACGGGGTATCCGGCGGGCCGGAACCCTAGCGACCCCAGGCTTTTTTCGCAAGGCCGCAACATGTGTCGTTGACAGGTCCGGGCGGGCGACTATAGTGCCGCCCCTTACCAGGATCGGCGGGGCCGTAGCTCAGTTGGGAGAGCGCGACGTTCGCAATGTCGAGGCCAGCGGTTCGATCCCGCTCGGCTCCACCAATCCCACCAACGGTTTTTAGCCTATCGGCCAAAACCGGGTAAGGCCCTAGCAATCATATAGCAATCTCCGGACGGGCCTCGCGTGAGGCTCTATCCCGATGAGTGTGCCGTTACAATGAGGCTGGTCGGCAACCTGTTTAAGGTGCCGCCGCCTACCTTGCGTTCTCGCGCAAGCTTTGTTGGATGCGGCATTCGTGATAAAATCTACTCTACTGAAATCCTCCCCCGGCGCGGAGGAATCTGGCAATCGCCCCTAGTCGGCCCGGCGCTCGACGACGGAGCATCCTCACTGAGGATCTACCGTCATGCCCATGGCCCAACCGACCCAACCCGATCCACTCGCAAGCGACGACCTCGGACCGCTAGCCGATCTCGTCCCGGCTTCTGGCGTCTACCGCCGTTCGAGCGGAAACGACTCCGACTTGGGGCCGCTCGCTGGGCTGCGTCCAGGCGGATCCCGCGCCCCTCTTGACCTTCCGGATATCGACTTGACGGAAGGCGCGCGCGAGAAGGGAGTCCCGATGTTCGATTTACCGGACATTGATCTTCGATCCGATCTCCCCGACCCTATCGGCGGCGCCGTGAGGACTACGCCCAGCGCAACAAGGGCGGATCCTTTCGCCGGGCTCTATGATAAGGATCCCCCGCTTGGCTCGGGAAAGTCGAGGGGCGCGGGAACCCAGCCCGGAAACGCACCCGCGCAAGATACTACCAACTACGCCGAGATGGGCTGGAGTCCCGTTATCAATTCGGCTATCGGGAATTTTGGTGCGAGCGCGCGCAAGGCGGGGTCGGAACTCTATCACGCCGTCACCAATCCGACAGAAACCGCAGGCGCATTTGCTGACATCGGTAAGGGGCTCTATTCAAAGGCTCAAGGCGCTGTCGGGGTTGAACAAGATCCCGAGGAGAAAGCACGAACCGAGGCAGTAGCTGACGCCCTGAGTAAGCATTATTCGGACGCCTATGGATCGATGGGTGGGTTCAAGAAGGCTGTTGCGAACGATCCGTTCGCCACGGGCATGGACATCGCGACGGCGGGCTCCCTCGGTGGCGGCGTGCTCGGAGCCGCTCCGGGCATTGTCGGCAAAGCCGGTCGGATTATCAGCGCGACCTCATCGGCGATCGATCCTATTCAAAACGCGCTCCGCCTTGCAAAGCTCCCGGTTGCTGCCGTGAGCCGTACGGTCAAGGGGGTAGTGCCCCATCTCCAGAGCGCGGGGACGGGAGCCCCGGCAAGTGCATTGCGTCTCGCCATGGATGCTGGAGCAACGAACGACCCGGCTCTCAAGGCTGCCTTTCTGAGAGGCATGCGAGGCGGCGAGACTTCTGAGGGTCTTGTCGATTCCGTCAACGATGCTATCCGGTCAATCGCTGACGAGAGGAGCGCGGCTTATGTGGCCGGCAAAGCGAAGATCGGGCAATCCGGCGGTGCGCCCGCGTCGGCTCCACTAGATTGGGCGCCGATCAACAAAGCTTTTGCCGATGCCTCCGCGAAGATCGTTCAAACGGATCCGGCGACGGGCGCCACTCGGATTATTTATCCCGACGCCTACCAAACGCTCCAGACAATCGGGACCGAGATTGCTCGAAGCCAAGCCGCCCCAGCCGGATCGATGTTCCATACGCTGGAAGGGTTCGACGGCTTGAAGAAAATGATCGGTGGCCTGCAGAAGGGCTACGGCACCAGTGTACGCCGTCAGCGTCTATGAGACAGAATTGGGGTATTGATTAGAGGAGGGTTTTGGTCTCATCGCAGTGACGAAGGAACGAAGATGAGAGCAAAACCCGTGAGTTCGAAAGCCCCGGCTGAACAGGTCCTGAAGGACATTCGCCG
>CANJCB010000032.1 GCA_947473305.1 Rhodospirillales bacterium | reverse complement strand
TGGGTGAACAACCGCGTGCAGCAGCAGACCTATGGTATCGACAAGGATATGGCGCTTCTTGCCTTTGATTTTCTTGCCCGCATCATAGCCATTCGGATCAATGCAGGCCCCCCTTTTTCCGCGCTCTTGACGCTCTGGCTGTCGATCACGCAGGCGGTGGGGCTGGCCTCTCGCCCGGCCTGCTCGCGGCATAACATATAGAGCACATGGTGGATTTTCGACAATGTGCCGTCGTAGTTCCACAGGTCCAGATAGTCGCGCAGCGTGCTTTTCGGGGGTAAATCCTTGGGGATATACCGCCACTGGCAACCGGTGCTGAGCACATACAGCAGCCCATTGACGAGCTCGCGCTCATCCTTCTGCCGCTCCCGGCCGTCGCGCTTGGCGGGCGGTATCAACGGCGCGATCAGCGACCATTCGTCGTCGGTCAGATCACTCGGATATCGCAGATTGCTGCGGTCGTGACGGGCGCGGGTTTCGGGTGTCCACATGGCAGGTCTCGCTGATAGGTGCGAGGCATCGACTCACACATCAATCGAGCCGGGCAAGGGGATTCAAATGACTCGCAAACCTCCCGGACGGACACTAAGAAAGATGTGGGTGAACGTCGGCCTCGATTTATAGATGAGGCAGGGCCGCCTTCAACTGCTCCTCGACGATCTCCAAAAGTCCGCTCGCGGTGAAGGGTTTGCTGAGGGTGGCGTTCGCGCCGAGTTGTCGCGCCATACTGAGGTAGACATTGGTGTGGATTTGTCCGCCTCCAGACATGGCGATGATGCGGATTGCCGGCCGGGCCATTAGAGCTTCGAAGGCCCCTAACCGCAGCTGCCATCTCGCGTTTAGTTGGGGATGCACCCGGCAGAGAGTCGTGGCAAACTGTCAACGCCCGGTTCCAAAAAATACCAGGAGGCCCTATGCTCCCAGGTGAAACACATTTGGAAATGTCGTCCCAGCGTCTAGCGGAGCAAGAGTGGCGCGTCGCCCGACAGCTGGCCCTCATAGAGCGCCTCCGAGCCAAGCGGAGCGCCGACAGATGAGGCACTAAAGCGCCTCAATGCAAGTTCTCTTGAAGGAAATGAAGGCTCACGTCGCGCGGCTGTCCTGAGAGCAAGTCGGAGCGATCTGTTCGCCGTGAGGTCGGCGGGGATCAATCCAGCGCGCCGATCAGAGAAAGTGCCGTGCTGAAGGTCATTTCAAGCTCCCTGTCGTAAATCTGGAACATGCCTACCGAAACCAGCCTATCCCCACGGACGCACGCAGGATCGCCGAGGCGGTATCGAAGGACTGCGAACGGAGTTAGGCTTCTTCGGTAGCTTGCACTCGGGGGGATCTGAGGAATGGCGTCCAATCAAGCAGATAAAACAGCACCTCGTGACCTCGTCTGGGACGATTTGCCCAAGGGCCGGGCCGAAAGGCTGGATGAGAAATTTGTCGGGCTCACCGGCTGGATGTGCCCGCTCGACAGGGCGGATAGCCACGGCTATTTCCTTTTCTCGCCAGAACCGGTGTTCTGCTTCGCCTGCCGTCCGTGCGATCCGCTCGCCTGCGTCGAGGTTTTCACCGACCGGCCCTTGCCCCCGCAATCGGGCGCGATCCGATTGAGCGGACGGTGGAAGGTCCTCGATCCCGACGACCCTGCCGGCTGGCGTTTCCAACTGGTCGAGGCGAGGCTGGAGATCGAGCGGTACGATCGACGCAGCGTCAGCCGCCGCTCGCTTCTGGCGGCGGGCCCGCTTCTCGGGTTGGCGGCCTGCGGACCGGGAGCGCCGGGCAATGCCGAGGTCCCTGCCCAAGCCCAGGGGCAACCCGCCGTCGCCCCTGCCCTGCCAGCCCTGACCGGCCTCACCATCGACATCCACACCCATGCCGGCGGCATCATCGGACGGTCGAGCGTCGAGGGCTCAGCCCCCTTCGGACCGCTCGCCGATCCCATGCGCGCGGGAGGTCTGGCAACGGCCTGTCTCGCCATGGTCGCGGATTCGCCGGTGACCCATGTCCTGCCCGACGGACGCATCCAGGCCTATCGCCGCCCTTCCCCCGGCGAGTTCTATGCCTGGAGCGGCAAGGCTTTTGCCCGGATGCTCGCATTGACCAAGGCGCAAAACCTCGCCCTCGTGACCGATACGGCATCGCTGCATGCGGCACGCGGGACGGCGCCCTCGGTGATCATGGCGGCGGAAGGCGCGGATTTTCTCGAAGGCCGGCTGGAGCGGCTCGAGGAGGCGCGACGCCTCTACCATCTCCGGCACCTGCAACTGACCCATTTCCGGGTCAACGAATTGGGCGACATCCAGACGGAAGCCCCGGTGCACGGCGGCCTCACCGATTTCGGGGCGGAGGTAGTGAGGGAGGCCAATCGGCTCGGCATCGTGGTCGATGTGGCGCACGGCACTTTCGATCTCGTGAAGCGCGTCGCCTCGGTGACGAGTAACCCCCTGGTGCTGTCCCATAGTTCCCTCAGCGCCTCGCCCGGGCGCTACAGCCGGACGATCTCGCCCGATCACGCAAGGCTCATCGCCGCGACCGGCGGCGTGATCGGCGTCTGGCCGCCCCTCAACATCTTCCCGTCACTGGAGGCCATGGCCGTGGGGATGGCGCGGCTGGTGGACGTGGTAGGGGTCGACCACGTCGGGCTCGGCAGCGATATGCTGGGACTGCCGGGCGGTTCGATCTTCCGGGACTACAGCCAACTCCCCGCGCTCGATGCAGCACTTGCCGCGCGCGGGCTCAAGCCCGAGGACCGCGCCAAGATCATGGGCGGCAATTACGCGCGGGTCTTCGCGGCGACGGTGGGGTGAACGGGCGGCGCCAACACCAAGGTCCTAGGGAACCCTTGGAGCCAAGCGTGGTTGTCCCATCATGTTCTCCCTCACAAGGTCCCCGCCGATGCGATCCTGGATGTTTCTTGCAGTACTGCTGCTAAGCGGCGCCTCCGCCATCGCGCAATCGGCGACGCCCGAGCCCCCCACTCTCGGCACCAGCCCCGACCTGGGTCCCTCGGGCGGGCAGGCCAGATTCGAACCCGGTCTCGGATCCAGCCTCGGATCCAACAACTACAACACCACAGTCTCCATCGTCAATTCGACCTCTGCCCGCTTGGCGCTTTCCGACGCGGGTTTCACGGAGATCATCAGCCTGAAGCCAGGCCTCGACGGCTGGGTGGCCGAGGCGATCCGCGACGGCAAGGCCCATACGGTCACGGTTGACGAAGAGGATGGCACGGTGGAAGTCGTGAGATAGGCCTCTATCCCAAGGCGCAAATTTCAACCGACAGCATTTGAGTATCAATCGAGAATAGCCCGGGTCCTCCCGGAATCAGCCGATCGTCATCGGCTCTCTCTTCTTTCCTCGGCTTGCGAAACCGCGATCCCCGGATAAGCCCCGCTTTTCTTGCGGATGCGCGTCATATAGATTGCACATATGACACGGAGGGGCTCGGTTGGCGTGGGACGTCGCCCGGGACGCAGAGGAGAAGCAATTGGCTGAAAAAAAGCGTCAGATCAAGCTGGCGGCTCATATCCATGTGACGGGCCATCATGTGACTGCCTGGCTTCACCCCCGCTCGCAGATCGACGCGGGCCGGAACGCTAAGCATTACATGGAGATGGCCCAGACCGCAGAGCGGGGCAAGTTCGACCTGATGTTCCTGGCCGACGCCCCGGCGATCCGCGAAGGCAACATGAAGGCGCTGCGCCGCTGGCCGCAATACAACACGCATTTGGAACCGCTGACGATCTTCTCGGCTATGGCGGCGGTGACAGAGCACATCGGCTTCGTCGCCACGGCCTCCACGACCTTCATGGAGCCTTATAACCTCGCACGCTTCTTCGCCTCGCTCGACCATATCAGCGAAGGGCGCGCGGGCTGGAACGTGGTCACGACCGCCAACCCCAACGCGGCGGCGAACTTCGGCAAGGATGAGCTGATGAGCCATGCCGAACGCTACGAGAAGGCACATGAATATGTCTCGGTGGTGAAGGGGCTTTGGGACAGCTGGGACGACGACGCCTTCCCCCGGGATCGCGAGACCGGCATCTATTTCGACCCCGACAAGATGCATCGGCTCAATCACAAGGGAAAATTCCTGAGCGTGGCGGGTCCTCTTAACGTGGAGCGCCCGCCCCAGGGTCACCCCCTGATCGTCCAGGCCGGCACATCCGAGGACGGGCGCAATCTCGCTTCGACCATCGCCGACATGGTCTTCATGCAGGAGATGAGCCTCGACAGCGCCAAGCGCATCTACAAGGACATCAAGGAACGCGTGGTGAAGTTCGGCCGGCAGCCCGAAGACCTGCTGATCACCCCGGGCATGGCGGTCATCGTCTGCAAGACCGCCGACGAGGCCAAGCGCCAGCACGACTTCCTGTTGTCGAAAATCCATCCCGAGGTGGGCCTCGAAATCATTCGGACCCAGATGAACAACGTCGACATGAGCATGCTCGATCCCGACAAACCCTTCCCCAAGGAGCTGATCCCGACCGACGATTCGACTCATAGCCGCCGCACCCGAGAACTCCTCGCCCAGAACCCCGGTACCGTCCGCGAGATGTACGAGCGCATGTCGGGCGCCCGCACCTCCCATATGCTGGTGGGCGATCCCATCCAGGTGGCGGACCGCCTCCAGGAGTGGCACGAGGAGCGGGGCGCCGACGGCTTCATCATCCAGCCCGCCTATCTCCCGGGCGGCCTCGACGACTTCGTGGACCTGGTGGTGCCCGAGCTTCAGCGCCGCGGCATCTACCGCACGGAATACGAGGGCAAGACGATGCGCGAAAACCTCGGGCTCAAGCGGCCCAAGAGCGTCTACGCGAAATAGGATGGAAGCCTAGTGGGTCGCCCTGCCCCTAGGCCGCCAGCCATTCGAGGAATTTGTCCTTCAGCATATTCTGGCGGGGCTGAAGCCAGGCGTAATCCGGCTGAACGCCGATCGCGAGCTTATCGGGCGAATTCGGCGCCCGGGCGATCTCCTCCTTCGTCATGAAGTCGAATGACTTGGGATTGCCCGGCCCATAGCCCAGCGCCACCGCGAATTTCGCGTGAAGCTTCGGGTCCATGAAGGTTTCCATATAGCGCCAGGCAAGCTTCGCCCGCGGCGTTCCCCGAGCGACGTAGAAGGCGCTGCCCGATTCGATATGAGCGCCGTTCCAGACGAATTCGATCGGCACTTTGGCCTGTTCGAAGACCTGGGCGGCAGAACTCCAGATCGCCGTCATGACCACTTCCCCGTCGCGGATGAGTTGTTGCGACTGCGGGACCTGCGCCCACCAGACGGTGATATGCGGCTTGATCTCGTTCATCTTCCGGAAGGCGCGGTCGATATCCAGGGGATAGACCTTGTCCGGCGGCACGCCGTCGGCCAGGAGCGCATATTCCATGACGATATGAGCCTGGGTCTGCATCAGCGCCCGCTTGCCGGGGAAACGCTTCACGTCCCAGAAATCGGCCCAGCCCTGCGGTCCACCGCCAGCGAAGGCGTCTTTCCGATAGGCGAGCACCGCCGAATAGACCACGTTGCGGAATCCGCCGATGCCGACCAGGCATTCCTTGGGAATATTGGTCATGTCGATGGCGCTGAGATCGCGGGGCTCGACCAGATTGTCCTGTTCGGCCGCCCAATAGGCTGAGTCACCGATGTCGAAGTCGTAGGTCTTGGTCTCGACCACGCCTTTCAACTTGCCCAGGGATGGCCCCTGAAAAGGGATGACCTTGATCCCGGTGCGTTCGGTAAAGGGCTTGAAGCCAAACTCCTCCTGCGCCTTCTGCCAATTGCCGCCCCAGGTGCCGATGTAGACGGTATTGTCTTCCGCCGCCGCCACGCCTCGACTGAGCATGGGAGATGCGATGGAGGCCGCTGTTCCAATCCCGGCTTTGAGAAGATGTCGGCGGGTCCAATCGGTTGCCGAACCAGGCATCTTATCCGTCATTTCGCCCTCCCGCCGACGTTTCGGTCGATTGTAGACTATCGGCTGAAGATGTGAAGCGCACTGCGCTTTCACCTTTCATCCCGAGGGGGCTATGGCGTACACCTAGGGCGCTCCGACGCCTCGTCCCCTCCCGAGAGAACCACCATGCCCTTCAAGCCCAATTACAACCAGCAGCGGCGCGACCGCCAACTCGCGAAAGAACAGAAACTGCAGCAGAAACTGCAGAAGCGCGAGGAGCGGCGCAAGGCCGAGCTTGGAGAGGGCGAGAATCCCGAAGGAAATGAAACGCCAGAAGGTACTGACGCCAGCGAAGAACCTGAAGGTACCGATGCTAGCGCGGAAACCGATACCCCAGCGGAGAAAACCTGATGGCACGTAAGAAGCCCGGCACCAATGCGGGCAGTGAGTTCATCCTGTTCGACGTGATCTACGAAGACGGCACGCAACTATCCAATCGCCGTGTTTCAGCCACGATCCTCGGGGGGCTCGACGGAGACGAACCGGCCAAGGAAATCATCGAGGCCGAAGACAGCCGGATCGCTGAACTCTCGGGCCGTCCGCGCGGACCGATCAAGACCATCTCGCGATCGAAGGTCCGCTGACGGCTGCCCCAGACCAGCCCTATCTGGGCGCGCTCGGCTGCCGGGAACGACGCGCGCGGGCCGAGCGCGGAAGAGTGGGTTCGTCCTCATCCTGTCGCGCGCCCGCCTCCTCAGCCGCCGGCTTTTCGCTTGAGGAATTCTCCTCCGCCGCCTCGCGAATGACGATGTTCCTCGCCTGATCCCAGTGACGCTCGTGGCCGCCCTGAGGGCGACCCTCGGCTTCCCAGATTTCATAGGCTTTGGCGGAAATCCGGTCTTGGTATCGCGCCTCGTCGAAGCTCTGTCCCTGAACGTCGATTGTCGCCATCGATCCGCTCCCTCTAAATAATCCCAAGATGAAACGATCCTGGCGATTATGGGGTTCCCGAAAGAAGCGCCGCTTCGGTGTTGACCCGGCGGTTAATCAAGCCAGAGTAGATTTCACCCCTGACTCTGCTAAGCTCGCCCCATAAGCCGCCTGGAATGGGCGGGTCGGGGAGAGGTTTCATGATGGCTTTAAAAGATTCAGGTCGGGCCAAGACGGGCATCCTTCGGGGAGCCCTGATCGGGCTCGTCCTGGCAGGCGGCGTCTCGCAGATCGCGGAAGCCCAGACGGCGACGCCAAAGCGCGGCGGGACCGTGGTCTTCGCGACCGGCGCCGACCCCGTCACCCTGAGCCGGAATTTCGGCAGCAACACCACCGACGGCTTCATCGCCTGCATCCTTTACCAAGGGCTGACCCGAATTGACGCCAAGGGCGACGTGCAGCCGATGCTGGCCAAATCCTGGACCACTTCCCCGGACGGCAAGACCTTCAGCTTCGATCTGGTGAAGGCCAATTGGCAGGACGGCAAGCCCTTCACCTCCGAGGATGTGAAATATTCCCTGATCCAGATCAGCGCCAAATACAGCTCGATCTTCGCCGGGGCTGGCGCCGTGATCGATACCATCGAGACCCCTGCCCCCGACAAGGCCATCATCCGCCTGAAGCAGCCCTATGGACCCTTCCTCCTGTCCCTGGCCTGCCCCCAGGGCGGCGCCATCCTTCCGAAACATGTCTACGAGGGGACCAACCCGCCCACCAACCCGGCGACGACCTCGACGCCGGTGGGCCTCGGTCCCTTCATTCTCAAGGAGTGGAAGCGGGGCGACTATCTGCGGATGGTTAAAAATCCTGACTATTGGGAACCGGGGAAACCCTATCTCGACGAGGTGATCGCCAAGGTCCTGCCGCAGCCCAGCACCCGCACCCAGGCGCTCCAGGCGGGTGAGGTCGATCATGTCAGCTATTATTATTTTCCGGCCAACGACTATGGCGCGGTTCGCGCCGATCCCAAGCTGAGGCTCACGCCCTCGACGGCGGCTCCTGGCGTCGACTACATGTTCCTCAACGTCAAGCGCAAGCCGTTCGATGACAAGCGCGTGCGCCAGGCCCTCATGATGGCGACAGATCGCGAGGCCCTGCTCAAAACTGCATATCTCGGCGTCGGCGACGTGGGGACAATGCCCTTCACCAACAAGATCAAATGGTCCGCCAACCCCGATATCGACTTCCGCAAGATGTATCCCTTCGATCCGGCCCGCGCGAATGCGCTTCTCGATGAAGCCGGCGTCAAGCGGGGCGCCGACGGGATCCGCTTCAAGGCGGAAGTCGTCTTCGCCGCCGACGATCCCGATCCGCCCCTGGTTGCGGTCGCGCTCAAGAGCATGTGGAGAAACATCGGCGTCGACGTCGTGGTGAGCGGACTTGAACGGGTGGCGGCCACCAAGCGGATGTTCGAAGCCATGGATGGAGATGTGGTGCTGGTCGGCTACACGAGTTTCGGCGATCCCGCTCTCGGCATCGCCCGGGCCTTCGTCACCTCGTCGATCGGCAAGCAATTCGGCAACCCTTCGGGCTATTCGAACCCCGAGGTGGACAAGCTCTTCGAAGAGGGCGAGCGCGCGCCCACCCAGGAGGGTCGCGGCGTCGCCTACCGCAAGGTCCAGACGATTCTTGCGGACGACCTGCCGGTCTTCAACCTGCACGAGCGAGCGCTTTTCGACGGCATTACGGCCAAGCTTCACGGGATCGAGGACGAGTTCTTCCTGATCTCCTGGCGTGACGCCTGGATCGACAAGTAACGTCGAACGGGATAGAGAGAAGGCCAAAGCGGCCGGGAGAATGGACCATCATGCGAGGCCATAGCAGCGAACCCGTCGAGCTCCAGCCCGGAATCAGCGCCCGCCACGTGGCTCGGGTCGCCGAGATCGAGCAATGGGCCTGGCGGCGGGTCCGGTCTCTCCGGCTCTTCTACACCCATCTCTCGGCGTTCGGGATCATCAACTTCCTTCTGATCCTGATCGATCTCTCAACCCCCGGCGAGCAGTGGTTCTATATACCCCTGCTCGGCTGGGGCCTGATCCTGGGCCTGCATGCCGCTCATGCCTACGAGATGGTTCCCTGGCTCACCCGCGACTGGGAGCAGCGCAAGGTCCGCGAACTGATCCAGGAAAAGCTCAGGCAATAGGATGGCGCCCTTGAGACGATGGACCCGGGCCGGGATTTTTGCGGCCTTCGGTTTCACTGCCTTTGCCCTGGTGCAAGTCTTCTCGCCCCTGGACGCAAGCGCCGCGGAAAAAAAGAAACCTGCTCACACCCATCCTGCATCTGAGGCCGCGAATAACGATCCGACGACGATCCATCAGACCGGCGATGCCACCTGGTACGGATCGACGCGCAAGAAGAAGATGATAAAAACAAGCAGCGGGGAACGTTTCGATCCGACCCTATTGACGGCGGCCCACGCCACGCTTCCGCTCCAATCCTCGGTCAAGGTTACGAACCTCGAAAACGGGCAGAGCGTGGTGGTTCGCATCAACGATCGCCTGCCGCATCACCGCCGACGGATCATCGACGTGACACCCACGGCAGCCGAGGTCCTGGGTTTCAAGCGCGATGGCGTCGTTCGCGTGGCACTTGCCGCCGCGACGGTCGAGGCTCCCAAAACGGAAGCAGCCCCTTCCACCCCACCCACTCCGGCCCCGCCTCCTCCCACCCAGCCAGCCGCCCCTGCTCCGAAATGGGAGCCGGCTGGAGCTTCGCCCTATTGAGATGATCCTTACCGAAGTCGGCGAAGAAGAGCTGCCGCGGCTGATAAGCGCGGTGGGATCTCGGCTCACCCCGCGTGACAAGGCGGTACTCGATCGCATCACCGCGACCAGCCCCCATCGCGCATCGGGCGAGACAGCCCAGGACCATCATCAAGCGGCCATCGCCTTGGCCCGCGCCTTCGGCATGGGCGTCGCCGCGAGCCCGCCAGAGCGAAGTTTCTCCTGGGACGGGACGGCGCTGACCTCGGAAACCGAAGCCTATGTGCTGCTACACGAGGTGGCGCATTATCAGCTCTCGGATCCGAGGCGCCGCTGCATCCCCGATTTCGGGCTTGGGGCCGGCCCCGATACCGGATTGCGCCTGGAAGCCGAAGCCGCGGCGCGACTTTTCGGCTTCGAGCGCGAAATGGAAGAAGCGGAAGCCTCCCTTCTCGGCATAATCTGGGAGGTGGAACTGGGTCAGCCCGCCCTCGCCTCCTTTCTCGACCAGAATTGGCTCGAAGGAGCGGACCGGCCGGGAACGGCCGAGCATTTCGCCACTGTGCTGCGGGCGCTCGGGGAGGGCGGCTTCGTCACCGACGAGGGGCGGCCGACGCGACACATCAGGGGGGAAGACGCCGGATGAACAAGATCGATCTGGAGGGCCGTATCGCCGTGGTGACCGGCGGCACGCGCGGCATCGGCTATGCGATCGCCGAGCGTTTCGCCGCCTCGGGCGCCAAACTCGCGCTCTGGGACCTGGACGGAGCGGAAAACTCAGCTCGCACGCTGACGGGAGCTGGCTTCGCGGTGGACGTTTCGGACGAAAAATCGGTGACGGCAGCGCGGGACGCGACCCTCGCCCGCTTCGATAAGATCGATATCCTGGTCAACAGCGCCGGCATCACCGGCCCCAACGCCACCGTGGAGGACTATCCCGTCGAGGCGTGGCGGCAAGTGATCGATGTCAATCTCAACGGCACCTTTTTCTGCTGTCGCGCCGTCCTACCAAGCATGCGGGGACAGGATTACGGGCGGATCGTCAATATCGCCTCTGTCGCGGGCAAGGAGGGCAATCCCAACGCGGGTGCCTATTCCACCTCCAAGGCGGGCGTGATCGCGCTGACGAAATCCCTGGGGAAGGAACTTGTCCAGACCGGCATCAGGGTGAATTGCGTCACGCCCGCCGCCGTCCATACCACCCTCTTCGACCAGATGACCCCGCAGCATATCGAGTTCATGCTTTCGAAGATCCCCATGGGACGCTTCGGCAAGGTCGAGGAGATCGCGGCCATGGTCGCCTGGCTGGCGTCCGAGGAATGCTCCTTCAGCACGGGAGCGGCCTTCGATATTTCCGGCGGTCGCGCCACCTACTGAAGAATTTTTGGCCTCGCTGTCGAAATCCGCTCGGCATTGGCGTCATCCGATCGGCGGCGCGCAAGACGCGACCGCGATAAGGAGACCGCGAAATGAAATACCTGCTGATGATCTATAACGACGAAACCGAAGTGATGACCCTGCCCAAGGAAAAGATGGAGCAGCGGCTTGGCGCCTATGGTGCTTTCATCGAGGCCATGAACAAGGCCGGCGTCTGCGTGGCAATCGACCGCCTGCAGCCCTCGAGCAATGCCACGACAGTGCGGATGGTCGACGGCAAGGCGAAGGTCCTCAACGGACCCTATGCCGAAACCAAGGAGCAACTGGGCGGCTATATCCTGATAGACGTGCCGGATCTCGACGCGGCTCTCGCCTGGGCCGCCCGTTGTCCAGGTGCCGGCCACGGGATCATGGAGATCCGCCCCGTCTGGTCGATGTGATCCCACCCGGCGCAGAAGCTCACCGCGCCGCCGAGAGTGCCGCCCGGAAGAGTTACGGCAAGCTCGTCGCCTATCTGGCGGCAAGGACAAGGGATCTGGCGAGCGCGGAAGACGCGCTCGCCGATGCTTTCGCTTCGGCGCTCGGCAATTGGCCTGTCTCTGGCGTCCCTGCGAACCCCGAAGCCTGGCTCATGACTGCGGCCAAGCGAAAGTTGATCGACGGGGCACGGCGAAGGCGCCGGGCGGAAAAAGCCGCCGATGGGCTGGTCCTCCACACCGAAGAATTGATCTCGGCCATGGAAGAAACCGAAGGTATCGGGGATGAACGCCTCAGGCTCATGTTCGCCTGCGCCCATCCGGCGATAGATCCGGCGGTCCGCGCGCCGCTTATCCTGCAGACGATCCTGGGGTTCGACGCCGCCACCATTGCCTCGGCCTTCCTGGTAGCGCCCGCAACCATGAGCCAGCGACTGGTCCGCGCAAAGACCAAGATATGCGAGGCCGGCATTCCCTTCAGGGTGCCGGAACGCGCGGAACTCATGGGTCGGCTGGAAGCTGTGCTCGACGCCGTCTACGCTGTGTTCACGGAAGGTTGGGCCGATCCGGCCGGAACCGAGACCCGCAGGCGGGAACTTTCCGGCGAGGCGATTTGGCTCGGTCGGCTCGTCGTTTCGCTGCTTCCCGAGGAACCGGAAACCCTGGGGTTGCTGGCCTTGATGCTTCATGCCGAAGCGCGCAAGCAGGCTCGGCGCGACAAGGCCGGCCGTTATGTGCCCTTGGCAGAGCAAGACCCCGCAAATTGGGACGAAAGGCTTATCGAGGAAGCTGAATGTCTGCTTTTTCAAGCCGGCAAACTGGCCGCCCCCGCGCGGTTCCAGATCGAAGCGGCGATCCAGTCCGCCCATGCGATTCGGCGCCAAGGTGGACCGGCGGATTGGCCCGCGATTGTCCGGCTTTACGACGGGCTTCTCGCCCTCACTGGATCTCCCGTGGTCGAGATCAACCGCGCGGTCGCTCTCGCCGAAGTTGCGGGCGCGGCAGCTGGGCTTGCCGCGCTCAACGACCTTGCCGCTAATGCTCGGCTTCAGGACTATCAGCCTTATTGGGCCGCCCTTGCGGAACTGCTGGCCCGAACCGACGCGATCGATGACGCCTGGCAAGCCTATCAGCGGGCCATCGGGCTTGAGAGCGATCCCGCGGTGCGCGAATTCCTCCAGGAAAGGCAGGCTAGGCTTTCGTCAAGGACGACGCCCGGAAGGCCGCCTCGCTGATCCCGCGCCAATCCCCGGCGGCGATCATCTCGGGTGTCGCCATCCAAGTCCCCCCAACCATCGGTACGTTCGGCAGCGCCAGATAGTCCGGCGCGTTGCGTTCGGTGATGCCGCTCGATGGGCAGAAAGCGACCCCCTTGAAGGCGGGCGCCAGATCCCTGAGCGCCGTCACCCCGCCAAAGGCCTCGGCCGGAAAGAATTTCAGGAAGGAGATGCCCAGACCGCGCGCGGCCATGATCTCCGAAGGTGTGGCGACACCGGGGATGAATGGCATTTCGCTTTCCAAACCCGCTGCGGCGAGGTCAGGGGTCAGCCCCGGACTCATGAGGAACTGCGCACCGGCGTTCCGCGCAATCGCCACATCCGCCGGCCGCAGCACCGTGCCGGCCCCGACGATGGCCCCCGATACCTGGCTCGCGATCGCGGCAATGGCTTGCGAAGCGACCGGCGTCCGCAAGGTCACCTCGATGCAGCGCAAGCCCCCTTTGACCAGAGCCCTGGCCAGGGGAATTGCATCGTCCAGATTTTCGATGGTGAGAACTGGAATGACCGTGGTGCCCGTGAAGATCTCGTGCATCCATCGCCTCCTTGGCCATCTCAGGATCGATCAGCCGACGAGAGAGTATCGGCTGGCGAGGTCTCTGCAAGGGAGCAATAATAGGTAAACGTGGCGAGCTTCGACGTTCTTAGTGCCCGATAGCTCTGCCAGTCTGTTTTGCTACTCGAGTGAAATATTAGGATCAGTCCTTAGTCTTTTGATAGAAAGCCCTTTCGATGGATATCTATCATGTGTGGTGCAACCTTAAAGCGGGCGTCGGGGATGTCGATTTCGCCGAGCGCGTGGCGCATTACATGGGCGATCTCAAGGCCCGTGGGTTGATCGAATCCTGCCGGGTGACCCGGAGAAAATTGGGACTCGGGCCACAAGAGCTTGGTGAATTTCACCTCATGATCGAGGTCAGGGACCTCCATCAGCTCGAAGATGCCTTTGCCTCCGTGGCTGCGCGTCGCAGCCCGATCGAGGACTTTCACCAGGCCGTCAATTCCCTCGTGACGGACGCCCGTTTCGCCCTCTACCGCGACTTCCCAGACCCCATCCGCCATCGCGGTGACGAAAAATTCTGACCGGGAGAAAACCCATGCGCATCGATATCGTCTCGGACGTGGTCTGCCCCTGGTGCTACATCGGCAAGCGCCGCTTCGAACGCGCCTTGGAGATGCGGCCGGAGATCGACATCGAGATCACCTGGCGGCCCTTCCAACTCAATCCGGATATGCCGCCCGAAGGAATGGCGCGGGAGGCTTATCTCGCCGCCAAGTTCGGGGGATCGCATCATGCCGACCGGATCTATTCAACGGTCAAGGACGCGGGCGCCGGCGTGGGCATCCCCTTTGCCTTCGACAAGATCCGGCGGACGCCCAATACCCGGGACGCCCATCGCCTCATCCGATTCGCCACCGAGCAGGGCGCTGCCGATGCAGTGGTGGATCACCTCTTCCGCGCCTATTTCCTGGAAGGCCGGGATATCGGCGATCCCGACAGGCTGGCGGAAATCGCAGGGGAAGCCGGGCTCGACCGTGATGAGGCCGCGGCTTGGCTCAACAGCCCCTCAGGGATCGAAGAGGTGATCGGCGAGGATCGCAACGCGCGGCGGATCGGCATCAACGCTGTCCCCTGCTTCATCGTGGATCAGCGCTATGCGATCTCCGGCGCGCAGGAAGCCGAGTTCTTCCTGCCACTATTCGACCTCGTGCTGAACGGCGCGCCCGCAGAGGCGGAATGATTACCGTTTGACGAGCTTAGGGGGTTCGACCTTCGCCGGAACCGCCGGTGGCGAGCCGACCTTCGACAAGGCCTGAAGCAATCGCGTGACGCCCACCACCCGAACCTTGGTGTCGTCCCAGCCCCGCATGAGCACCAATTTCTGATCGGGACGGAGCTTCGCGGTTCCGTTCTGCTTCTGGATGAAATCGACGAGAGCGGCCGGATTGGCCACCTTGCCTTCGCGGAAGGTGAGCACCGCGCCCTTCGGGCCGGCTTCGACCTTCTCGATGCCGGCATCGCGGCAGAGCCGCTTGATCGCGATGATCTCCAACAGGTTGTCGACTTCCGCCGGCAAGGCACCGAAGCGGTCGATCAATTCGGCGGCGAAGGCATCGATTTCGCGCCTGTCCACCAGACCGGCGATCCGCCGATAGAGGCCGAGGCGGACATTCAGGTCCGCGACATAGGTCTCCGGAATGAGGACCGGCGTCCCGATGGTGATCTGCGGCGTCCAGTCGCCGGGAGCGTCCCCGATTTCCTCAAGGCCGCTGCGGGCGGCGGCCACGGCATCCTCCAGCATATGCTGATAGAGCTCGACGCCGACTTCCTTGATATGCCCCGATTGCTCGTCGCCCAGCAGGTTGCCCGCCCCGCGAATATCGAGGTCGTGGCTCGCGAGCGTGAAGCCTGCACCCAGTTGATCGAGGGTCTGCATGACCTCAAGCCGGCGTTGCGCCACAGGGGTCAGCATCTTGTTCTGCGGCAGGGTCAGATAGGCATAGGCGCGCACCTTGCCGCGACCGATCCGTCCCCGAAGCTGATAGAGCTGCGCCAGGCCAAACATATCCGCGCGATGCACGATCATCGTATTGGCGCGGGTGATGTCGAGGCCCGACTCGATGATGTTGGTCGCGAGGAGGATGTCGTAGCTGCCGTCGTCGAAAGCGCTCATGACGTTTTCTAGATCGGTGGCCGCCATCCTGCCGCTGGCCATGGCGACCTTGGCCTCGGGCACGAGGCGGGTCAGCTCCTCGCGAACGTCGTCGAGATCGCTGATCCGGGGCACCACATAGAAGGTCTGACCACCCCGGTGCAACTCGCGCAGAATCGCCTCGCGGATCACCACGGGATCAAAGGGCATGACGAAGGTGCGGACGCTGAGGCGATCCACCGGCGGGGTGGCGATGACGCTCATCTCCCGCACCCCAGCCAAGGCCAATTGCAGCGTGCGCGGGATCGGCGTGGCGGTCAGGGTCAGCACATGGACATTGGTCTTGAGCTGCTTCAGCCGCTCCTTCTGAGCCACGCCGAAATGCTGCTCCTCATCGACGACGAGGAGGCCCAGCTCCTTGAAATTGATGCCCTTGCTCAGGATCGCATGGGTCCCGACGACGATATCGATCCGGCCCTCAGCAAGCTCCTGCTTGATCAGGTTGGATTCCTTCGGCGTCACCAATCGGGATAGCTGGGCAATCCGCAGCGGAAGGCCCGAAAACCGATCGACGAAGGTCCGGTAATGCTGGCGGGCCAGGAGCGTCGTCGGCACCACCACCGCGACCTGATGGCCCAACATGGCGGCCACGAAGGTCGCCCGCAACGCGACCTCGGTCTTGCCGAAGCCCACGTCGCCGCAGATAAGCCGGTCCATCGGCTTGCCCGACGCCATGTCCGTCAGGGTCTCCATGATGGCGCGAAGCTGGTCGTCGGTCTCGGGATAGGGGAAGCGGGCCGCGAACTCCTCGTAGATGCCTTCGGGCGCGGGCATCGCCTCCCCCTGTTTCAGCTGCCGCTCGGCGGCGACGGCGATGAGCTGGGCCGCAATGTCCCTGATGCGCTGCTTGACCCGCGCCTTGCGCGACTGCCAGGCGACGCCGCCCAGCTTGTCGAGCTGGACCTCCGCATTCTCGGACCCGAAGCGGGACAGGACCTCGATATTCTCGACGGGGACGAAAAGCTTGTCGTCGCCCGCATAGAGCACCCGCAGGCAGTCATGTGGCGCGCCGGCCACGTCGAGCGTGACGAGACCGTCATAACGGCCGATGCCATGCTCCACATGGACGACGAGATCGCCTTCGGAGAGAGCCGCCACCTCGGAAACGAACTGATCCGCATTGGCCCGACGCCGCGCCGGACGCGACAGCCGGTCGCCAAGGATGTCCTGCTCGCTGAGGATCGTCAGATCGCCCAGGGCGTAACCATGCTCCAATCCCAGAACCGCCAGGCCGACGGTCTTCGGTGACAGCTCCTGTAGCGCCTTCCAATCCTCGACCTTGGTCGATTCCGTTACGCCCCGATCGTGCAGCACGCTCTTCAGACGTTCCGCCGATCCGGGGCTGTAAGCGGCGACGGCGACCCGCCGCTGGGCTTTTTGCTCTTCGGCGATGAAGACCTGCACCGCTTCGAAGACATTGATCTTGGGATTGGTGCGCGCCTCGGCGAAGTCATGCCCCGGCCGCGCGCCGGCGTCATAGGAGCGATCTTCCGAAGCGGGCGCCGCGAAGGGACTGAGCTGGGCCACAGGCCGCGAGGCCAGAGCGGCGCCCCATTCCTTGTCATCGAGATAAAGCTGTTCCGGCTTCACCGGTCGATAGAGCGGCGTCACGCCGCGCCGCGCGGCATCCACGGTTTTCCGGGCGGCGTAGAAATCGGCAACGCTTTCGAGCCTGTCGCGCCTGACATCCTCCGCCTGGTGGTCGAGGGTCAGGACAGCCTCGGGCAGATAGTCGAAGACGGTTTCCAGGGTCTCATAATAGAGCGGCAGCCAGTGTTCCATCCCGACATAGCGGCGGCCTGCGCTCACCGCCTCATAGAGAGGATCGTCGTCGGCGACCGTTCCGAACTGCTCGCGATAGCGGGATCGGAACCGGTGGATGGTCTTGTCGTCGAGCAAAACCTCGCTCATGGGCTTGAAGATCACTCGGGTGAGCTTCCCCGTGGTCCGCTGGGTCAGCGCATCGAAGCTCCGGATCGCATCGAGCGTATCCCCGAAGAAATCGAGCCGCGCGGGCGTGCCTCCGCCCGAGGGGAAAACATCGACGATGCCGCCTCTGATCGCGAATTCGCCCGCTTCCCGCACGGTGTCGGTCCGGGTATAGCCGTTGCGGGCGAAGAAGCTCATGAGCCGGTCCGTCGGCACGCGCTCTCCAACCCTCACGACAAGCATCCGGTCCCGGAAGAGCGCACGAGGCGGCACGCGCTGGACCGCCGCGTTGACGGTGGTGAGGACGACGATGCCGCTCCCCTTGCCCGACCCATCGGCCAAGGTGGTCAGGGTATCTATGCGGCGGCTGACGATCTCGGCGTTGGGCGACACACGATCGTAGGGAAGGCAGTCCCAGGCCGGAAAAGTCAGAACCTTCAGCTTCGGATGGAAGAAAGCCATCGCCGCCGCGAAACGGGCCATGCGCCCATCGTCCCGGCAGACATGAAGCAAAGCGCCAGCGGCACCCGAAGTCACGAGGCCGCCGAGGACATAAGCGTCATGCCCCTCGGGCACGCCTGTCAGCGTGATGCGCGCAGGGGCCCGGGACAGTGCGGATTGGAGATCGGTAAGCTCGCTCAAGCGGACCTGGGCGCGTAGCGGAAGTCGAGCAGCATATCGAGAACATCGCTGCGGGCGGAGGCCGGTGGCGGGCTACGCCGAGCGATCCAGTCGAAGATATCGGCATCGCTCTCGGCGAGCAGGGACTCGTACCGGTCGAGCTGTTCCTGCGAGAACTGCGACAGATATTTTTCGGCGAAGGAGCCCAGCAGGAGATCAGTCTCCCTCGTGCCTCGATGCCAGCTATGGAACAAGAGACGCTTGCGGCGAATCTCGGGTGTTTCGCTCAACTAAAATCTCTCCATCCGACGGACAAACCCGGCCCGAGATGGTTCTCTACTCCCCCGCGCAGCCAATGGGAAGCCGCCCCAAGGCGATTTCCTTACCTCAAGCAAGGGACTGGGATATAGATGGAGCTTAGTCGGACGCCTTGCCAGAACCCATCTCTTGCGCCCTGAAATCCTTTTTCCCCTTTTCGCGCCGTCAACCTCGCTCAGCGGGGTGGGCCCACGTTTTGGCAAGCTTTTCGAGAAGCTCTGCGGTGCCCATGTCGCGGATCTGCTCTGGCATCTGCCGACCGGGATCATCGACCGGCGTTTCGCGCCGAAGGTCGCCGAAGCGCCGGATGGGGTGATCGCGACGATCACCGTGGAGATCGATGCCCATCTCCGTCCCGCCTCGATGCGCCAGCCCTATAAGATCCGATGCCGGGACGAGACCGGGTTCCTTCATCTCGTCTTCTTCCATGTGAAGGGCGACTACCTGGAAAAGCTCCTGCCGGTGGGCACGCGGCGGATGGTCAGCGGAAGGGTCGAGCATTTCAACAATCAGGTGCAGATCACCCATCCCGACCATATCGTTGATCCCGACGCCGAGGATAAACCTCCGCCCATCGAGCCGGTCTATGGTCTGACCGGCGGATTGACGCTGCGCTCGGTTCAGAAGGCCGTCAGGGCTGCCTTGGCGCGCGCGCCGGCACTGCCGGAATGGATCGAGCCCACGGTCCTGGCGCAGCGCCGCTGGCCCGCCTGGAAGGATGCCCTGCTGACGGCGCACAAGCCGGACAGCACGAGCGATCTCGAACTCGACCAACCCGCCCGCCAGCGGCTCGCCTATGACGAACTGCTGTCGAACCAGCTCGCCATCGCACTCGTCCGCGCTCATACGCGGCGATTATCCGGGCGCAGCATCAAGGTGGCGGGCGATCTCCGCCGTCGGGCCACGGCGGCCCTGCCCTTTCAGCTCACGCCTTCCCAAATCGCAGCGCTGGCCGAGATCGGCGGGGATATGGCGTCCCCGCAACGGATGCTTCGCCTGCTGCAGGGCGATGTGGGCAGCGGCAAGACCGTGGTCGCCGTCATGGCCATGCTCGACGCCATCGAAGCAGGTGCCCAAGCCGCCCTGATGGCCCCCACCGAGATCCTCGCGCGCCAGCATTTCTCAACCATCGAGAAGATCGCCGCCAACGCGGGCGTCAAGACGGCGATCCTCACCGGACGCGAGAAAGGCAAGACGCACGACGCGATCCTCGCCTCCGTGGCATCGGGCGAGACCGGGATCCTGGTCGGGACCCATGCGATCTTCCAGGCGGATGTGGTCTACCAGGACCTGGCCCTGGCCGTGGTGGACGAGCAGCACCGTTTCGGCGTCGAACAGCGGATGGCGCTGTCCGAGAAAGGGCGCGGCATGGACATGCTGGTCATGACCGCAACGCCCATCCCCCGCACCTTGATGATGACCTCCTACGGCGACCTCGACTCCTCCCGCCTGACGGAGAAGCCCGCCGGGCGCAAGCCGATCAAGACCCTGACCTTGCCCTCTTCCCGTCTCGAAGAGGTCGTCGAAGCGGTAAGCCGCGCGCTGGACCAGAAAGCCAAAATCTATTGGGTCTGTCCCCTGGTGGAGGAATCGGAACTCATCGACCTCGCCGCAGCGGCCGAGCGCCACGAACAGCTCAAGGGCCTTTTCGGCGAGCGGGTCGGCCTTATCCACGGCCGGATGAAAGGTGCGGAAAAGGACCGTGTGATGGAGGGCTTCGCCCGAGGTGGGATCGATCTCCTGATCGCGACCACCGTCATCGAGGTGGGCGTCGATGTTCCCGAGGCCACGATCATGGTAATCGAGCACGCCGAACGCTTCGGCCTTGCGCAACTGCATCAGCTTCGGGGCCGGATCGGGCGTTCGGACCGGCCCTCGACCTGTCTCCTCCTCTACGCCGCGCCATTGGGAGAGACCGCAAAGGCGCGTCTTTCGATCCTGCGCGAAACCGAGGACGGTTTCCGTATCGCCGAAGAGGATCTGAAGCTCAGGGGCGCTGGCGAGGTTTTGGGCACCCGCCAGAGCGGTATGCCCGAATTGAAGCTGGCGGATCTCGCCGCCCATCAGGAACTGCTGGCCATGGCCCGGGACGACGCGCGGCTGGCGCTTACGCGCGACCCCGAACTTTCCAGCCCGCGCGGCCAGGCGCTCCGCACGCTGCTCTATCTTTTCGAACGGGATGTGGCGGTGCGCTACCTGCGCTCCGGCTAGAGCGATTTCCATCTTGATGGAAACGCGACAGCCGAAGCGGCGCTTGAGCGGCCGGAGGCCCTATTACCCAGAGCGATTCCACGTGAGTGGAAATCGCCCTAGACGGCGGCGGGGATACTCCGGTCCGGCGGGGCGACGATGCCACCGGAGATGACGAATTTGATCGCCTCTTCCACGGTCATCGTGAGAAGGATCGTCTCGCTCCGCTTCACGAAAAGAAGATAGCCGGAGGTCGGATTGGGCGTCGTCGGGACATAGACGGTGACCATATCCTCGCTCTGGCTCAGATGCGCCTTGATCTCGCCCTCGGTCTTGCCGGTGATAAAGGCGATGCTCCAGGCCCCGCGATGCGGAAATTCGACCAGCACGACTTCCCGGAACGTATTGGATTGCTTCGCAAGAACGGTTTCGAAGATCTGCTTGGTCGCACCGTGAATGCTACGGATGACCGGCATCCGCGCCATGATCCTGTCACTCATGCGCAGGAGCATCCGGCCGAGATAGCCCGCGGTCAGCGCCCCGATGAGCGTAAGCCCGATCACGGCCACCAAAAGACCCAGTCCCGGCGGACTGAAAGGGAGATATCTATCCGGATGGTATTGCTCCGGGATGGCCGAGTTCACCAAACCGTCCACGAAACGGACGAAGATCCAGGCGACATAGAAGGTCAGCGCGATCGGGCCGGTGACGAGGATGCCGGCCAGGAAATAGCGGCGGAGCCGCTCGCTGACGCGATTGCGCTTCTTACGGGGTATTGAGGATAGGGTTTGGGAGGCGGGCAAGCGGACTACTCCGATAAGCTAGCGAGTTTCAAAGCCGGGCGGTCAGCCCCGAAAAATCGGACCTTGGTTCCAGCGGCACGGCGAATTGACAAATATCTGGGAATCCATGTCTCGCCTCTTGGTTCCCGGTCATCTACAACTGAGCCCGCCGCCGCACTCTAAAGGCGGAAGGAGATATCCGCCAGCATGACTGCCGCCCCTCGCCTGGCCGATCCGCGCCTGCTCGCGCTCGCCACGGCCGTCCCGCCCTATGTGCTGGACCAAAGCGTAGTTGCCGATTTCGCGCGGCGGCTTTTTGCCGACACGACGGAAATTCACCGGCTTCTCCCGGTCTTCGGCAACGCGGGCATCGACACGCGCTATTCCTGCGTCCCGCTCGATTGGTACGACCGCCAGCATGACTGGGAAGAACGCAACGGGCTCTATCTCCAGAACGCCGTCGCCCTTCTCGAAAAGGCGGCGCGCGAGGCCCTCGATACAGCTGGGATAGATCCAGCCGAGATCGACGCCATCGTCGTCAACTCGACGACAGGCATCGCCACGCCCAGCCTCGATGCGATCCTGATCGGCCGGTTGGGACTGCGCCCGGATGTGCGTCGGCTGCCGATTTTCGGGCTCGGCTGCGCGGGTGGCGTTCTCGGGCTTGCCCGGGCCGTCGACATGGCGCGGGTGGCGCCCGGCAGCAAGGTGCTGTTCCTGGTCGTAGAACTTTGCGCGCTCTGCTTTCGCAAGGGCGACCTTACGAAAAGCGCGATCGTCGCTTCCGCGCTCTTCGGCGACGGGGCTGCGGCACTCGTCCTCTCGACCGAGGGCGATGGCCCCACCTTCGGTGCGTCCGGGGAGCATACCTGGCCGAATTCCCTCGATATCATGGGCTGGGACGTGGCGAACGATGGGTTGAAGGCGCTTTTCTCGCGCGACATCCCCCGCCTGGTCCGCCAGCAGCTTCGCGAGGTGGTCGCGCGGTTCCTCGACCGGCAAGGGCTTGGTTTGGGCGATATCGGGCGTTTCGTCAGCCATCCCGGCGGTTCCAAGGTGCTTACGGCGCTCGAGGAGGCCTTCGGTCTCGAAGACGGCGCGCTGGTTGAAGGCCACAGCGTATTGCGCGATTACGGCAATATGTCGGCGGCGACGGTCCTTTTCGTGCTGAAACGCACGCTGGAAAACGGAGCCAAGGGCCGGATGCTTCTGACGGCGATGGGACCGGGTTTCAGCGCCGGCTTCCAGATGCTGGAGGCTGCGTGACGATTCTCCAGATTGTCGTGCTTCTGGTGGCGATCCAGCGGCTGCTCGAACTCGCCTATGCCGCACGGAATACGAAAGCCCTGAAGGCCCGGGGCGGGATCGAAATCGGTGCGGGGCATTATCCGCTCATCGTGCTGGTCCATGCGGGATGGCTTGCGGCGCTGCTGCTTCTCGTTCCAGCCGATGCCGCGCCTTCCTGGCCACTCCTGGCATTTTTCTGCGTTCTTCAAGGGATGCGCCTCTGGGTTGTGGCAAGCCTGGGACCCTTCTGGACGACCCGGGTGATCACCCTGCCGGACGCGCCCTTGCAGCGAAAAGGCCCCTACCGCTTCATGCGCCACCCCAACTACGCCGTGGTGGTGGCGGAAATCCTGGTTCTGCCCCTCGCCTTCGGCGCCTGGCAGATCGCGCTGCTCTTCACCCTCTTGAACGCCCTGGTGCTCGCTTGGCGAATCCATGTGGAGGAAGGAGCGATTCGCGGACGTCGGGAGCTCTCGGCGCCGTGAACGACGGTTCCCGCCCGGCCTGCTATCCTCAAGGGCATGCGTTTTCTTCGGCCATTAACCCTTCTCATTCTGCTGGCCTCATCCGTGCGGGCGGATGTGGGAGAAGTCGTCGATCTTGCGCTGGTCCTTGCCGTCGATGTCTCGGGCAGCATCGATCCGCGTGAGTTCGCTCTTCAGCGAGAGGGCTATACGGCCGCCTTCAGGGATCCTCGGGTCATCGAGACGATACGGTCGGGCACGGTCGGCGCAATCGCCGTAACCTATATCCAATGGTCTGGATGGGTCGAACAGCGCCAGATGATCGGCTGGACCCGGCTGAAGGATACGCAGACCGCCACGGCCTTCGCCGACGCCATTGCCGCGACCGGACGTTTCCAGGAGGGGGGCAGCACATCGATCAGCGGCGCCATCCTCTATGCCCTGCGGCTTTGGGAAACGAGCCCTTATCCCGGCCGAAAGCTGGTGATCGATATTTCCGGGGACGGCAAGAACAACAGCGGCAAGCCCCCCGATCTCGCCCGCGACGAGGCGGTCGCGGCGGGAGCCACCATCAACGGCCTGCCGATCCTGAGTTCCGACGAACCCATGATGGATGCCTATTACCGCGATATGGTGATCGGCGGTCATCATTCCTTCGTGGCGCCGGCCGACGGCTACGCTCGCTTCGGCGCAGCCATTCTCGACAAGCTTCTTCGTGAGATCGCCCAAGCGCCATCGGGTCGAGCCACATAATCTAATCTTTAACTATTTTTCTATAAATGCATTGCAATTAGCCGTCGAAGGATCGTCATGTCTATTTCAAACAATCCCGGCTCGCCCCGTACGGAAACGACGACACCCTATCAAAATGTCGATCCGTCGGTGGTCGGCAGCATCCGCCAGGCGAGCCAGGCGACCAATGTCGATTTCAACTATCTGATGGCCCAGGCGAAGCAGGAAAGCGGCTTTCAGCCTGACGCAAAGGCGTCCAACAGCAGCGCCACCGGCCTTTTCCAATTCATCGATTCCACCTGGCTCGACATGGTCTCGCGCCATGGCCAGAAATACGGGATCGGCGAACTCGCAGGGCAGATCGACCGGGATGCCGGCGGTAAACCGAAAGTCGCCGATCCTTCGGTCAAGAAAGAGATCCTCGATCTCCGCAAGGACCCCCGCATCTCCTCCCTCCTCGCCGGCGAATACGCCAAGGCCAACAAGACCGAAGTCGAGCATGCCCTTGGCCGCCCAGCCGGGAAGGCCGACCTCTATATGGCCCATTTCCTGGGCGCCGGCGGAGCGACCGAATTTCTGAAGCAGGTACGCAAGGACGGCGGCGCGGTCGCTGCCGATATCCTTCCCGATGCGGCGGCCGCGAACAAAAACGTCTTTTACGACCGCAAGACGGGGGAACCCCGCACCGTTGCCGACATCTACAAATCCTTTGCCCAGCGCATGGAACGCAGCGGCCCGGATCTCCCGAGCATGGCCTCCATCATGTCCGCTCGGCCGTCCTCATCCCCGCTCGACGAGGCGGCCCCCTCGACCATCGGTTCCTTCGATGTGGCCAAGGCGCTCGGCAACCGGAAACTCAGCGCGCCGGTCATGGCGATGTTCAATGTCCTCGCCCTCTCCGCCCTGAAACTTGTCGGCGGTGGCAGCGAGGCCGAGGCCCAGCCCCTTTCGCCGCCTCAGCGCGAGTTGCGGCACGATCCCCGAACCGCCTGATAGGGCAAAGAAAAAGCCCCGCCAAAGCGGGGCTTTTCCATCGGAGATTGGATTCTGATCAGGTCTTCTTCTGGGTCTGTTGGAACATGAAGGTATCGAAGCGGTATTCATTCACCCGGAACCATTCGTCCTGTTCGGCGAGGAAGGCCTTCCAAGGCTCATAGATCTTCTTGAACTTGGGATTGGCTGCGGCGGTATCGGTATAGAGCTGCTGCGCGGTCTTGTAGCAGGCAGACATGATGTCATTGGAGAAAGGCCGGAGCACCGCGCCCTTCGAGACAAGCCGCTTGAGCGCCGCGGGATTTTCCGCGTCGTATTTCGCCATCATCCAGCTGTCGACCTCGGCAGAGGCCGCTTCGAGGATCGCCTTATAACTGGCCGGCAGCGATTCCCATTGCTGCTGGTTGATGTAAAGCGACAGGCTCGCATTCCCCTCCCACCAACCGGGATAGTAGTAGTACTTCGCGACCTTGAAGAGGCCGAGCTTCTCGTCGTCGTAAGGACCGACCCATTCGGCCGCGTCGATCGTGCCCTTCTCCAGCGCGGGATAGATGTCGCCGGCGGCGATCTGCTGCGGAACGACACCCATCTTTTCCAAAAGGGCGCCGGCCCAGCCGCCGATGCGGAATTTGAGGCCTTTCAGATCGTCGACCGTCTTGATCTCCTTGCGGAACCACCCACCCATCTGAGTGCCTGTGTTACCGCAGGGCATCAGATGAACCTTGTAGTCATCGAAGAAGTCCTGGAGCAGCTTCTGGCCGCCGCCTTGCCGCTGCCAAGCCGCCATCATCCGGCGGTTCATGCCGAAGGGGACCGTGCAATCGAAGGTGAAAGTCGGATCCTTGCCGACGAAGTAGTAGCTCGCCGTATGTGCCATCTCGACGGTGTTGTTCTGCACCGCGTCGAGCACGCCGAAGGCCGGGACGAGTTCGCCCGCGCCGAAGGCGCGGATCTGGAATTTGTTGTCGGTCGCCTCGGCAACCCGCTTGGCGAGCTGTTCGGCGCCGCCGTAGATCGTGTCGAGGGTCTTCGGGAAGCTAGAGGCGAGGCGCCACTTAACTTCGGGCTGGGACTGGGCGATCGCCGGGGCTGCTACCGTGGTCGCCGCCAAGCCGACGCCGCCGGCGGCAAGAAATGCGCGTCTTTTCATAGGTGTCTCCGCTTCCGGTCTTTTCTCGCCGCCCGCACCGTAACGGTCGGGAGATCCATTATTGGATGCAGAAATCATACACCAATCGATTTGGCGCAAAAGCCTGAAATCAGCGGGATTTCAGCCGTCGCGAGAGCGGTCGACAATCAGTTGATCGTCATCGTCAGGGTAAGAACGTCCGTATAGGTATCGGCATTGATTGCCGGTGCGCCGGTATAGGTAATGCCCAATGACTTGGAGATCCCGCCGGCCGCGCTCTTGACGGAGGTATTCGTCGCCGTCGCGGTTCCCGAGGAGAAGGTCTGCGTCACGCCGTTATAAACGACGCCATAGGAGACCGTATCGGTGTTGCCGCTGCCGCCCTTCATGACGCCGCCCGTCGTACCATTCGTGGTGGCGACCGTCACCTTATAGCCCGTCTTGTTGTTGCAGCTCTCGGTCACAGTGGCGACGGTGAGACTGGTTTGGCTTACCGTCAGGTCCAGCGTGGCCGCATTGGCCTGGGCCGCGACAGAGATATTGCAGTTCAGCGGGATCGTGCCCGTGATCGAGATCGTTCCGGTCGTGGCGGCTTTAGTCTGAGGCGCGGCAAGGAGAAAAGCGGCGAGGAGGATCCCGCCGATCTTCATCCCAATGCGTTTCGCCGTCGACTCGCGTACCATTTTGCCAAGCCCCTCGGATCGAACCAATCGATCACGCGTAAAATACAAATCATATTTTAGGTATATTTTCGCTTAAATCAATAGGCGTGGTAAAAAAAAGATGACCGCGGCCCCCTCCCGAGGAGCAACCCGCCTTCGAAGCTTGTTGACAGGAGGTTTCCAGGGGATCACAAGGGCGCGCCGGCGGCTGACCCTTTAAGGGGCCGCTGCTATTCGTTTGTCTTGAAGGAGTGTTTCGATGTCACGGCCAGTCGTTGCTGTGGTCGGCGCCACAGGCGCCGTTGGCGTGGAGTTTCTCCACTGCCTCGCTCAACGGGATTTCCCGATGTCCGACCTTCGTCTGCTGGCCTCGGCGCGCTCCAAAGGCAAAACCATGGATTTCAAGGGCGGCTCCCTCAAAGTCGAGGAGCTGACCGCCGAGAGTTTCAAGGGCGTCGATATCGCGCTGTTCTCGGCCGGCAGCGGCATCTCCAAGGAATTCGGCCCGGCAGCGGCTCGTCAGGGCACCGTCGTGGTCGACAACTCCTCGGCTTTCCGCATGGATGACAAGGTCCCGCTGGTGATCCCCGAGATCAACAGCGAGGCGATCGCCAAGCACGAGGGGATTATCGCCAATCCCAATTGCTCGACGATCATCGCGATCACCCCGCTCTGGCCGATCCATAAGCACAACCGGATCGAGCGGTTGATCGCGGCGACCTATCAGGCCGCCTCGGGCGCCGGTGCGGCAGCCATGGAAGAGCTGGTGGAATCGACCCGCGCCTATCTCGAAGGCCGGGAGTACAAGAACACCGTGCTTCCCCATCCCTATGCCTTCAATCTCTTCAGCCATAATACGAAGATCGATCCGGCGACCGGCTATAACGAGGAAGAGACAAAACTCCTGCGCGAAACCCGCAAGATCTTCGCCGATCCGACGATCCGCGTTTCCGCGACCTGCGTTCGCGTACCCGTGCTGCGCGCCCATTCCGAGGCGCTCAACTTCGAATGTGAGCGGCCGATCACGCCCGAAGAGGTTCGGGCGATGCTGACCGGGGCGCCAGGCATTAAAATCGTCGACGACGCCGAGAACAGCTACTTCCCCATGCCGAAGGACGCCTCAGGTCAGGACGACATTCTGGTCGGTCGCATCCGCCGCGATATCAGCGATCCCTCGGGCAAATCGATCGCCATGTTCGTGGCGGGCGACCAGCTTCTGAAGGGCGCCGCGCTCAACGCGGTCCAGATCGCCGAACGCCTGCTTTAACAGGGAGTCCGACGCGCCGCTCAACGTCCGCGCGCGGACGACACCCAAGCAAGCGTCACGGCGAAGAGCGTAGCAGCGCCGATAACCAAACACAGATAGGCCAGTTCTCCGGTTGTCATCGCAAGCCTCCTCAAGAAACGTGAGAAGCTTGCACGACGGGCGGCAGTGAATATTGATGCAGATCAACCGTTGGCTTTTTTGCCTCGAAAGTGAGGGCTCCCTGCCGGTTCAGTCTGGCCTTTCCCTTGACAGCGCGGTTCGACGCTATATGTTCTGGCCTTCCTTAAATCAGTATTTGACCTAAACGGATTCCGGCCATGGCCAAGACCAGCACCGTCCTTATCAAGCTCGTGAGCAGCGCCGAAACGGGCTTCTATTACGTGACGAAAAAGAACCCGCGCACCAAGACGAACAAGCTTGAGCTCAAGAAGTACGACCCCGTCGCGCGCAAGCACGTCGTCTTCAAAGAATCGAAGATCAAGTAGTTCGCCCACCGGCTCGGGATCGACCATGACTCCCAATGAGATCGCGAGAGTTCAGGACTATCTGAGGCGGCTCTTCACCAACGAGCGCATCATGATAGATCCCCCCACCCGCCGTGGTGGCCCCGTCGAGGTGAGGATCGCCGACGAATTCGTCGGCGTGCTGCATCGTGACGAAGATGAGGGCGAGGTTTCCTACGCCCTCCAGATGGCCATTCTCGAGAGCGACCTGCCGCCGGCCAGCCCGGTCCAACCCGGTCGCCGCAAGTAGGCTCTATTCGTCCTTCGCCGCCGGTTCCGGCTGCGTCTGTCCTTCCGGCATCCAAGCGACCACGCAGTTGCGGCCCTTGTGCTTGGCCGCGTAGAGAGCTTCGTCCGCGCGCTTCAGCAGCGCCACGGTCGTATCGCCTTCAGCCAGTGTCTCCGCGACGCCGACGCTGATGGTGATGGGAATGTTCTGTCCGACCGAAGGCGCACCGACCGCCTGCTCCTCGATCGTTCGGCGAAGACGCTCGGCAACGTTCAAGGCAATCGGAAGATCTGTTTCCGGCATGACCACGACGAATTCCTCGCCGCCGTAACGCGCCACCAGGTCGAAGCCGCGGACGTTGCGTTGGGTTCGCGCGGCAACTTCGATCAGCACTTCGTCACCGGCGCCATGACCGAAGGTGTCATTCACCTTCTTGAAGAAATCGATATCGAACATCAGGACGGAAGCCGAGCGGGCCATCAGCCCATCAAGATGGGCCGATAGATAGCGCCGGTTGTAGAGCCCCGTGAGCCCATCCGTCAGCGCCAGGGACAGGCTGCGCTGGTAATTTTCCCGCAGTCGATCCTGCACACGCTTGCGGCGGACTTGGCTGCGAACCCGCGCGATCAGCTCGTTGCGATCCAGGGGTCTCAGCAGATAATCATTGGCGCCGATGTCGAGTCCCTTGGCGACGCGCGCCACCTCATCCTCATCGGCAATGAGCACCACGGGAAGAAGCCGCGTCGCCTCCAAGGCGCGAAGCTGGGAAACGAACCGTAAGGCGCCATCCGATTCGGAAAGGCCCGCGATGACGAGTTCCACTTCGGAATCGAGCTTTGCCTGCCCTTCCGCCACGTCCCTGGCCAGAATGACCTCGCTCGCCAGCGGCTCCACCAGCTTGGAGATCTGCGCCGCGATGATCGGATTTTCCTCGAAAAGGAGGATGCGGGCGGGACGCTTGTTATCGATCTCGCTGCCCGGTTGATCGGCGGTGGCGAATTTCCCGTAAACCTCTTCCCGAAGCCGCCATTCCTCCATCATCCGCTTCAGGCGAACGAGGGAGCGGACCCGGGCGAAGAGAGCGATGTCGTTGACGGGCTTCGTCAGGAAATCGTCGGCGCCCGCCTCAAGTCCCTGAAGCCGGTCGGAGGCATCGGAAAGGGCAGTCACCATCACGACAGGAATATCGGCCGTCAGCGGATTGGCCTTGAGGCGGCGACAAACCTCGAAGCCGTCCATGCCCGGCATCATCACATCGAGAAGAGCGACGTCAGGCCGTTCACGCTCGGCGATTTCCAGCGCCAATTGGCCTGAGTTGGCCGAAAGCACGTTGAAGTACTCGCTCGTAAGCTTCGCTTCGAGCAACTTGATATTAACCTCGACATCGTCGACGACCAGCACACGCGCCGTCATGGAACCTGACTCAGCTAAAAAAACGCTCGACGGTTTTCAGGAAATAGGCGACCGAAATCGGCTTCGCGATATAGGCCTCGCAGCCGCCCTCGCGAATCTTCTCCTCGTCGCCCTTCATGGCAAAAGCCGTGACGGCGATGATCGGAATCGATCTCAGAACCTCGTCCTCCTTGATCCACTTGGTGACCTCAAGCCCCGACACCTCGGGCAGTTGAATGTCCATCAGGATCAGATCAGGATGATGTTGCCGGGCGAGCTTTAAAGCCTCCATCCCGTCTTTCGTCTGGAGCGTGTCATAGCCATGGGCTTCCAGAAGATCGTGAAAGAGCTTCATATTCAGGTCGTTGTCTTCGACGATCAGAACCCGCTTGGCCATTCTAATTCCTTACAGCGGACCGGTGACGGTTCGATGGCTAGCATACCACCGCCAGTATAAGGGGCGTGGCAAAAAAGACCATCCCTCGCCTCCCCAATAAGGGGAGCACGTACCACTAGTACAAGTGCCGGCTTAAGATTTCGTAAGCGGCTTAATAGGCCCGAGGAAAGATCCGCATGAGCGGCGACAAACCAAGGATCGGCATCGATCTGGGCGGCACGAAGATCGAGGGCGTGGCGCTTGGCGGCAGCGGCAACATCCTCGCGCGGCGACGAATTGCCACCCCTCGCGACGACTATCCCGGCACGATAGCCGTCCTTCACGATCTGGTGAGAGCGCTCGAAGCTGAGATCGGGACAAGTGCTACCGTCGGAGTCGGGATGCCTGGTGCGATCTCCCCCGCCTCAGGCCTCGTCAAGAACGCCAATTCCACTTGGCTCAACGGGAAGTCCTTTCACCTTGATCTGGAAGCGAGAATCGGGCGGCCGATCCGCTTCGCCAATGACGCCGATTGCCTTGCCTTGTCGGAAGCGAGCGACGGCGCCGCAGCCGGCGCGCCAACCGTTTTCGGTGCCATTCTCGGAACGGGTGTCGGCGGGGGCATCGTCGTGAACGGCCGGTTGCTGGCCGGTCCCAATGCCATCGCCGGGGAGTGGGGGCATTCCCCCCTGCCCTGGCCCCGCGAAGACGAACGGCCCGGGCCTGCCTGCTATTGCGGTAAGCAAGGCTGTATCGAGACCTTTCTGTCAGGGCCAGGACTGGCCGCCGACCACCTGCACCATGGCGGCGCTCGCCAGAATGCGGAAGACATCGCCGCCCAGGCGGAAGCGGGCGATCCGAAAGCACAGGCCACCTTGGCGAGATATGCGGACCGGCTTGCGCGCAGCCTCGCGACCGTGATCAACCTTATCGACCCGCATGTCATCGTGTTGGGCGGCGGCGTGGGACAGATCGACGGGCTTTATCGGGAAGTGCCGCGCCTTTGGGCGTCCTATGTGTTCTCCGACCAGGTGGCGACACGACTCGCCAAACCGATACATGGTGCGTCGAGCGGCGTCCGGGGCGCGGCCTGGCTATGGCCGCTCTCATGACGACCCTGTGCCGGGATTGCGGGGTGCTGACGGAAACCCCACCTGTGGACAGGCGCTGCGCCTCCTGCGGATCGCCCCGGTTCAAGTCCCATGCCGAACTCGAGGCCCTTACGCTTGCCCATATCGACTGCGACGCCTTCTATGCGACGGTCGAGAAGCGGGACAACCCAGCCCTTCTCAACCGCCCCGTGATAGTCGGCGGCGGGCATCGTGGCGTGGTGGCGGCCTGCTGCTATGTGGCACGGCTTTCCGGCGTGCGGTCGGCCATGCCGATGTTCAAAGCTCTGAAGGCCTGCCCCGACGCGGTCGTGATCAAGCCCGATATGGCGAAATACCGAACCGTCGGCCGGCAAGTGCGCCAATTGATGCTGGAAACGACGCCGCTGGTGGAACCTCTCTCCATCGACGAAGCCTTCCTCGATCTCTCGGGAACGGAAAAGCTGCATCAAGGACCGGCCGCGCGAACGCTCAGCCTGCTCGTGAAGCGAATCGAGCAGCAGCTGGGCATCACCGCGTCGATCGGCCTCAGCTACAACAAGTTTCTGGCGAAGGTCGCCTCGGACCTCGACAAGCCGCGCGGATTTGCGGTGATCGGCAGGGGCGAGGCGGTTCAATTCCTGTCGCCCAAGCCGGTCTCGCTGATCTGGGGCGTGGGCGCGGCGCTGCAGCAGCGGCTGGCGCGGGACGGAATTTCGGTCATAGGCCAGCTTCTGGATTACACCGAGCGCGATCTCAGCGCGCGCTATGGCGCGATCGGGCGCCGTCTCTATCGCTTCGCCCGCGGCGAGGACGACAGGACGGTCACGCCCGACGCGCCGGCAAAAAGCATCTCGGCGGAAACGACTTTCAACACGGATATCTCGGATGCCGGCGAATTGGCGCGTATCCTTCATCCTCTGTCCGAACGGGTGGCGGAGCGGCTGCGGAATGCGGGGCGAGGCGCCTCAGGAGTGGCGCTCAAGCTGAAGACCGCCGACTTCCAGACGATCAATCGCAGCCGTCAGCTCGCCAAGCCGACGCAGGCCGGGGAAATCCTTTATCGCGCCGCCCTGCCCTTGCTTGAGGTCGAGGCGGATGGACGGGAGTTCCGCTTGATCGGGATCGGCGCCGAGGGGCTGGTCGACCAAAGCCAAGCCGACCTGCCCGACCTCTTTGAAGCGGCTCCCTCGCGGGATGCCCGCCTCGACCGCGCGCTGGACGCCGTGCGCGACCGGCTGGGAGCCGGCCTTGTCCAGCGCGGGCCTAAATAGCCGTCAGCAATTGGGTTTCGGCAGGGCTTCGATCTTGTCGAGCTTCGCGCGGATGGCGTAATCGCCGTAATCGAGCGACATCTCGCTGGAAACGCCGTTATCCAGGAGGCGCATGCCCAGTTCGTAGTCCGGATGGTCGGCCTTGCTGTCCGCCGGGAAGAACGCAAGCCGCGTGCGCCAGGAAGGCCGCTTCAGGAGCGGGCTGTCGATTTTCGTGGAAGCGGTGGCCGCCTCCCCTTCCTTCTCCGCCATCACGGCCGTGACCTGGGACGCGTTGTCGACGCTGGCTCCATCGAAGACGTTACGGACGATGAAGTTCTCTCCCGCGAGCCCATGGTCGATCAGCAGGAGAGTGTGAGCGGTGGGAAAGAGCGTGCCCGGCGGCAATTGCACTTCCGACGGCTCGGGCTTGGTAAAACGGGCCGTTCCCCCTTGTCCATCGGAAGCGAGGGTGGCGTCGCCCTTTATGTCTTCATCGACTTCGCCGTTGCGCGCGCGGCGCTCGTTAAAGCGGTAACGCACGCCGTCCTTCGATTCCCAGGTCACCAGGCTCGAGGTCAGATCGACCGGGTCCTGCTCGGAATACTGCATGTTGAGCCGGAAGCGCTGGACGATGGTCCAGCCATCGCAAGTCTCGCCCCACTCATAGGTCATGGCCCCGGTAGCGGCCACCACGCCGCTGTTCGCCTTCGCCGACTGGAGCGACATGCTGTAGAGCGCGCGATGGGGAGAAATCTCCGCCGCGGCGGCAAGCGATGCGGAAGAAGCGAGGACCAGGAGCGTGAGGCTGAGAGCGCGGCCGAGCCGAACCGGCATAGGGCAGAATCCTGCAAAAGGCGTGTTGCACCAGAACGATGATATGCGTCCGAGTATGTCACGCTTCAACGGGGGACGATAGTTGCCTCACTCGGCAAGGCCCGCACCGCCAATGCCCGGCATTTCTTTCCGACCGGCAGGAAAGATGCTTCCCACCTCTCCCGCCTTGGTCGAAAAGCCCAGCATTTCCAAGCGATTCAGCGCTGGCATAGCTCTTGCTCAATGGCTGGCACGCCCTTGCTTGCGGAGGAATGATGCCCCCCTTTGCGGAACTTCAGTTACTGGCCGACGCCGCCTCGGATAACAGGATCTCTCGCCCCAGTGCGAAGATCGTGCCGCTGCGCGCCGCCGCCCCGGCAAAATCCACTCTGCTGGATTGGGCGCTCGCCGCCGCGGCCACCGCCGAAAAGCGCGTGGCCGATCTCCAGGCGCGCCTCCTCCATCTCGAAAGCCTTTCCGTCACCGACGAACTCACCGGCGCCGTCAATCGGCGCGGTCTCATCGCGGACCTGGGCAAGGCTCTCTCCAACGCAAGGCGCAGCGGCATCGGCGGCGTACTTGCGATGGTCGATCTCGACGGCTTCAAGGGCGTGAACGACAGTTTCGGCCACAACGCCGGCGACGAAATCCTCCGTCAGGTGACGGCCCTCATGATGCGCAAGGTCCGGGGTACGGATACGGTGGCTCGGCTTGGCGGCGACGAATTCGCGCTGGTCCTGCCGGCAACCACCCTGGCAACCGCGCGCCGCAAGGCGACTTGCCTCGTCAAGGCGATCGAGGCCCTGACCCTCCCGGTGGCTGATGGCCGGCCAATGCTCGGCGCCAGCATCGGGCTCACGACCTTCGATGGCAGCGAGGCGCTGCAGGATCTTTTGGCCCAGGCCGATGCTGCGATGTACTCGGACAAGCACAACCGCCGGGCGCTGCGCGCAGCCGCCGGCTGAGCGGAAATTTAAGTCGAGCGCTCCGCCAGGCGCGCTTTCACCGTGGAAGCTTCCTCCGCGGTGAGCGGCCCTGCCACCACCCGATGATAATGTTTGCCGCCCACATCGACGGCCGTCACCGTCGAGGCGAAAGCCGCGAACACCCGGGCCAGCCGGTTCGCATTGTCGAGATTGGCGAAACTGCCGAGGGTTATGTAACGATCCCGGTTCGCAAGCACAGGCCTGTGCGTGCCGGAATCGACCGGAGCCGGATCCTGACGTTGCGCGATCTCATCCAAGCAGATCGGCCCTTCCGCCTTGAAATTCCGAATGATCGAGCAATCGTGGCCGGTCGCGGCGCTCATGCCATGATCGCTCATGGTTTTGCCGGTCACGACATAGGTTGCGCCATCGGCCACATATGAGGCCATCGAAACGACCGGCGGCACGCATCCACTTAAGAGAATCGACGCTGCGATCGACCAGGCAGCACGCATCCTCAGCACTCCCCCTCACCCAACCGAGTGATTCTGGGGGAGTTACCGGGAAAACACAAGTATTCGTCCGCTCAAGCGATAACAGCGCCTCGCACGAATCCTGATATCACATCAGGAATTTTGAGATTTCCTTATCAGGATTTGGGCGGCAATTGCACCCGGATATGAAGTTCCCGCAGCCGCTCCATCGGCACCGGAGCCGGAGCCTGCATCAACAGATCCTGGGCCTGCTGGTTCATCGGGAAGGCCACGATCTCGCGGATATTCGGCGTATCGGCAAGCAGCATGACGATGCGATCGATACCCGGCGCCGAGCCCCCGTGAGGCGGAGCGCCATATTTGAACGCGTTGAGCATGCCGCCAAAGCGGGACTCGACTTCCGAATTGGGGTAGCCCGCGATCTCGAAGGCCTTGTACATGATCTCCGGAAGATGGTTCCGGATCGCGCCCGAGGACAGTTCGACCCCGTTGCAGACGATGTCGTATTGGTAAGCCTTGATGGTCAGCGGATCCTGGTTGAGGAGCGCGTCGAGGCCTCCCTGGGGCATTGAGAAGGGGTTGTGGCTGAACTCAATCTGGCCGGTGTCCTCATTGCGCTCGTACATGGGGAAATCGACGATCCAGCACATGCGGAACTCGCCCTCGGCATTGAGGCCGAGTTCGTTTCCAATTCTCAGCCGCGCCTGCCCGGCCAGCTTCGCCGCTGCCGCCTTCTTGTCGCAGACGAAGAAGACCGCATCCCCCTCGCCCGCTCCGGAAAGCTTCTTCAAGAGGTCGAGCCGCGGGGCGTCCAGGAACTTGGCGATGGGACCCTTGGCCCCCCCTTCCGCAAAAACCACATAGCCGAGCCCAGGCGCACCCTGTTCCCGCGCCCAGTCGTTGAGCTTGTCGAAGAAGCTGCGCGGCCGCGAGGAAGCCCCCGGCGCCGGGATCGCTCGTACCACGCCGCCATCGGCCACGGCGTTCGAGAAGACCGCGAAACCGGAACCGGCGAAAACCTCGCTGACATCGGCGATGACGATGGGATTGCGCAGGTCCGGCTTGTCGCTGCCGTATTTCAGCAGGGCGTCGTCATAGGTGATGCGGGGAAACGGCGGGGGCGTCACCTTGCGGTCGCGCCCGAATTCCTCGAAGACGCCGGCCAGAACCGGCTCGATGGCCGCGAAGACATCGTCCTGGGTGACGAAGGACATCTCAAAATCGAGCTGGTAGAACTCGCCGGGCGAGCGGTCCGCGCGGCTCGCCTCGTCGCGGAAGCAAGGCGCGATCTGGAAATAGCGGTCGAAGCCCGCGACCATCAGCAATTGCTTGAACTGCTGCGGCGCCTGGGGCAGCGCATAGAAGGTGCCGGGATGAAGCCGGCTCGGCACCAGATAGTCGCGCGCGCCCTCGGGCGAACTCGCGGTCAGGATCGGCGTCTGGAACTCGGTGAAGCCCTGGTCGATCATCCGCTGGCGGATCGAGGCGATGACCTTGGACCGGAGGATGATATTGGCATGCACGCCTTCGCGGCGCAGATCGAGGAAGCGGTACTTCAACCGCATGTCCTCGGGATAGTCGGCATCCGCATTGACCGGGAACGGCAGGGTTTCCGAGACCGACTGAACGATCAGCTCGTCGATCTGGATCTCGATCTCGCCGCTGGGGAGCTTCGCGTTGACCGTCTCAGGCGAGCGTTTCACCACCTTGCCGGTCACGGTCAGGACGCTTTCGAGCCGCAGACCACTCGCCACGGCAAAGAGCGGGCTCGAACTGTCGATCACGCATTGGGTCAGCCCATAATGATCGCGCAGATCGACAAACAGGAGCTGTCCATGGTCGCGGCTGCGGTGGACCCAGCCGGAAATCCGCACGGTCTGGCCCGCATCCGTAAGACGGAGCGCGCCGCAGCTATGGGTTCGATAGGCGTGCATCGACATCTGGTAAGGCTCGGTTTTGCTAGATAGAGAGGCCGGAAAAGCGCACGGAACCCCGGCTTTTGTCAAGCAGTCGTCGCCGCCATTCCTGCGGGCCGATCGGCATGTTATAGCAGGATCATGACCTTGATCGCTGACACTGCTGCGCTCGCAGCTTTCTGCGACCGTCAGACGGACGCAGCGTTCGTCACGGTCGACACCGAATTCATGCGCGACCGGACCTATTTTCCGCAGCTTTGCCTGGTCCAGGTCGCAGGACCCGACGAGGCGGCGGCAATCGATCCGCTGGCGCCGGGGATATCGCTGGAGCCTCTCCTGAAGCTCATGGCGAACAAGAATATCCTGAAGGTCTTCCATGCGGCCCGGCAGGATATCGAGATCTTCTACAATCTCACGGGAGAAGTGCCGACGCCGCTCACCGATACCCAGGTCGCGGCCATGGTCTGCGGTTTCGGCGAAGCGGTGAGCTACGAAGCGCTGGCAAGCAAGCTCGCCGGGGCGCGTATCGACAAGTCTTCCCGCTTCACCGACTGGGCGCATCGTCCTCTGACCGACCGCCAACTTACCTATGCCTTGGCGGATGTGATCCCGCTGCGCACCGTCCATGAAAAGTTGCAGGCCCGGCTGGAACGGGAAGGCCGGGCGTCCTGGGTCGAGGAGGAAATGGCGGAACTTACCGATCCAGCCACTTATAAGCAGGATCCGGCAGACGCCTGGATGCGCTTCAAGACGCGCAGCGGCAATCGGCGCGCCTTCGCCCTTCTCAAGGAACTGGCGGCTTGGCGCGAAACCATGGCGCAGCAGCGCAATCTGCCTCGCAATCGGGTGATCCGCGACGAGTCCATCCTCGAAATCGCGTCCCATGCGCCGAAAAACATCGACGACCTGGCCCGCAGCCGCGGCCTGGGCAAGGGCTATGCGGAAAGTCGCGCGGGCGCCGAGATTCTCGGCATCGTGGAACGCGTGCTGGCGATACCCGAAAACGACTATCCGGAGCCGCCGGCACGGCGCGATCCGCCGCCCGGTCTTGGCCCCCTGGTGGACCTCATGCGCGTCTTGCTGAAAATGCGATGCGAAGAGCATGGCGTCGCCCAAAAGCTCGTCGCCAGCGCCGAAGACCTGGAGATGATCGCCAGTTCCGACACCGCCCCGGTGCGGGCCCTCTCGGGCTGGCGTCAGGAACTCTTCGGCAACGCCGCGCTGGACCTGAAACACGGCCGGCTCGCCATGACCGCCGCCGGCAAGCGGATCAAGCTGGTTCTGCTCGACGAGACCCAGAGTTAGCGGCGAGGGGCATACCCCCGTTGGCGACCCAGTCATGGAAGAGCCGATGGGCGGTGACCCGATACATGGTCGAAGCGACCGCATCGGTCAGCGAACTCATGACCATATAGGCAACCGCCGGTTTGGCGCCTTCGGACTGCACCCGGACTTCCACCAAGGTGACGGGACCGTTCGTAGCGATGGTTTTGCGTTCCCGCGTCATCGGGCATCTCCTGAGCGAAGGTGACAGCCCTTATTCTAGGACGCCTTTTGTTTCAACATCCTCGCTATCGATTGTACACAAAATCGTGATCTGAACTGAACCGTCCCGTTACATCTTCTAGGGGCGGCCGACCCGCTCGATGGCCTCGATAGGCCCGAGGTAGGCCTTGGCTTCGATTTCCAATTCCATCTCCGGATGGAGCAGGATGCCCTCGTAGGCATGACAGATGAAACCTTTCTCCGGCAACCGTTCTTGCAGGATCCGATCCACGATCACGAAATCGGTTCGCCGTCTCAGGATCACTCGAAGTTCATAGATCTGCGTGAGGGCGCCCCCCGCCGATTTGAGGACCAGGTCGATATTGTCGAGGGTCTCGTGGGTCTGGGCCTCGATACCCTGGACCAGGCGGCGGTCCCTCATCGATCCCGAGACATTGGTCAGGGCCGAGGTGCCCGAAATGAAGAACCAGTCGCCGAAGCGCACGGCGCGATCGAAGTGTCCGACCGGTGCGGCCAGTTCCATCGGATTGTGGATGATCTTTTTCATGGCCCTATCCTGACGCAATGCCTCTTTGGGCCTATGGTAGACCCATCAAGAATCGAGAGGAACAGCCATGAAGCCCAAGGTCGCTTTCATCGGAACCGGCGGGACGATCGGATCCCTGGGCAAGGACACGCTGGACATCATCGATTACGCGTCCCATGGCGCCAAACTCGAAGCGGAGGAAGTGCTCGCCCGCTTTCCCGAAGCGGCGAAGATCGCGAACATCATCCCCGTCGGTTTCCGAGCCGTGCCCAGCTTCGACATCGGCTTTCCGGAGTGGAAGGAAATCATCGGGCTCTGCGACAAGCTCGTCGGCGAGCATCCCGATCTTGCGGGCATCGTCCTCAGCCATGGGACGGCTTCCCTCGAGGAAACGGCCTTCTTCCTCAATCTGACGATCAAGGTGAAAGTCCCCGTCGTGGTGGTCGGCTCCCAGCGCCCCGCCAACGGCCTGTCGAGCGACGCCGGCCTCAATCTCGTCAATGCCATCCGGGTTGCGGCCGATCCGGCCTCGCGCGGCATGGGCGTGTTGGTCATGCTGAACGACGAGATCCAGGCGGCGCGGGACGTAACGAAGACATCCACCTTCCGGCTTCAGACCTTCCGCACGCCCGATTTCGGCATCCTGGGACAGGTCGATGGCAATGAGGTGAGCTATTACCGCGCTCCCCTGCGTCGTCGCGCGCCCGATACAGAGTTCGACGTGCGAGGCCTCGACGCCCTGCCCCGCGTGGATATCTCCTACGCCTATGTCGGATCCGACGGGGCTGCGGTTCGCGCCTTCCTACAAGCCGGAGCGCGCGGCATCGTAAGCGCAGGATTCGGCGCGGGCTATCCGGGCAGCGCGGAGGTTGCACTGATGCGCGAGGCCGCGGCGCGGGGCGTCATCGTCATGCTGTCGACGCGCGTCGGCAGCGGCCGGGCTCACGCGGGCAGGAAATTGCGGGAAGCGGGTTTCCTCACGGCCGATACCCTCAATCCGCAAAAGGCGCGGCTGCTTCTGGCGCTGGCCCTGACCGTTACGAAAGACAAGGCGGAGATCAATCGGATCTTCGCCGCTTACTGATCTGCTACAGTTTTTGCTTGGGCTGCGAAGGCCCCAGCATCGATCCACGCTGGGATCGCCGGAATGAATGTCCCAGTGATCCCAGCGCGAAAAACCCGACCCTATTGTGATCGTTTTCTCAGATCAGCGACTCGTCGCAGGCCTGCTTCGCCGTCATCTCGGTATGACCCGGCAGGACCTCCCAGCCGAATCTCTCGATGATCGTCTTCGCTTCGCCCGACCGCTTCATCTTGCGATATTCGGTCTGCAAGGCTTCGAGGAGATCGGTATCGGCGACGCGCGTCGCGGCGCTGGCGCCATGGAGCACGTCGTCGGGGATCGGATGGACCACCGTATAGACATTGTTCCGCGAGGCCCGCATCTGCTTTAGCGAGGTGCTGCCTGCGAAAGCGACTTCCACCCGCTTCTGGATCAAGCTGTCGATCTGTCCCGCGATATCAGGGAAAACGGTGATGTTTTCGTCCTTCACGCCCTTGCCCTTGAGGACGGGCAGCATGTAGGTGCCGCGCAGAACGCCCAGCTTTACCCCGCTCTCGCCGACCTCTTTCAGGCTTTTCGGCGGGTTCTTGAGGTTCTCCGGGATATAGCAGAAGGCCGCGCTGTCGATCGTATAGGGGTCCAGGTAGGACACCTGCTCGCATCTCGCCTTGTTGATGGTCATATCCGCGCCGATCAGATCCCAGCGCCCGGCCTGAAGGCCGGGGACCAGCTCGCCATAGGTTGAAACGATGGCTTCGAACTTCGGGATGCCGATACGTTCCAGACAGAGCTTCGTGATCGTCGGAGCGACGCCATCGACGGTCCCATCGGGCTTCAGGAAGGCATAGGGCATATCGTTGGTGATACCGACCTTGGCCGAGCCCTGCTTGCGCAGCTTCTCCAGGAGGCCCTGCCCGGCAGACTGTGCGATGGCCGGTGAGCCGACAACGAGACCGGCCGTGCCGCCCGCCATGAGACCGAGCATCGAACGCCGCGAAAATTCCCCCATATTCATCATTATCTCCCTTTCATTCCCAGAAGCGCCCGAAAGCGACTTGTTCTGATTGTCCTACAATAACGATCGCGCGCTGGCAATCGCGGCACCGTATTTGTGGCCTCGACGACCCGACGCACAATAGCGTGAGGCCGGCAAATGCTCATAGACCTCTTATCCCGAACACCTACACTCGCGGCCAGGGGAAACACCACTGGAGGATGTAGATGATTGAAAAAATGAAAAGCCCGGCGATGGCCGCCGCTGCCTTGGCGCTGCTCGGCTTTGTCGCCAGCGCCGACGCCCAGGAGAAGGCGCCGCCCGCCAGCCAGATGACCTTCTTCACCACCAGCGTCGGTTCCGGCAAGGGCGCGGATCTGGGCGGCCTGGAAGGCGCCGACCGGATCTGCCAGCGCCTGGCTCAGAGCGCGGGGGCGGGAAGCCACACCTGGAAGGCTTATCTGAGCACTCAGGCGACGGCCGGCCATCCAGCGGTCAACGCGCGCGATCGGATCGGCAAGGGACCCTGGAAGAATCGCGAGGGCATCACCATCGCCAAGAACCTCGCCGAATTGCACGGCAACAACAACATCGACCGCTATACGGCGCTCACCGAGAAGGGCGAGCTGGTCAACGGGCGGGGCAGCCCGACCAACGACCACGACGTGCTGACCGGCTCGCAGCCCGATGGGACGGCCTTTGCCGCTGGCGAGGACAGGACCTGCGGGAATTGGACCAAGAACGGCACGGAAGGTGTCGCCATGCTCGGCCACATGGACAGGCTTGGGCTGACCGACGACGCGGTAGCCATGTCGTGGAATTCGACCCATCTGACGCGAGGCGGCTGCAACACCGAAGCGCTGCGGAGCACCGGCGGCGCGGGGCTTTTCTATTGCTTCGCGGCCAAATAATCTGACGGAACCTGAAGCCAAGCTCCCTGTTGGATCACCACCAATAGGGAGCTTTTTTCATGGCCACCACTGCAAATCCCGGTTTCAAGCACGCTCGCAAGGTCGAGCTTCCGTCGCCGGACGGCGCGGTCAGGACCGTTTACGTTGTCTCGACCGACATCGAGCTTGATGAAAAACATCCCCTTTACGACAAAAGCGCCTTCGACAAACTCGCCCAGGAACTCGTCGACTACTGCGACGAAGATCCGGCGGAGGACCAGCGCGGGTTCAAAGGAACGACACCTTAAGCGCCTCGGATCCGAGGCAAAGAAAAGCCCCGCCTGCAAAGGCGGGGCTAAGTCTCCGTTGCAGGAGAACGGGATCGTTTAATAGCGGTCGTGACGGTTGTAACGATTTTCAACGCAACGCCCGCGGATCCAATGACCGAAGCGATCGCGGTGCCCATCCATCCAATGGCGATGGCGGCCACAACGGTCGGCCACCTGCGCGATATTGGCATGGTCGGTATTGTGAGGGTCGGTCGCTTCAACCGCCAGGGGCTGCCGCGAGGAAGCAGCGGCCGGATGCGGCGCAAAGGCTGCAAAAGCCGGCAGCAGAGCCAGGGAAGCGGCGAGTAGCATACGGGACTTACGCATCTATCTCCTCCACGAAGTTATGTGAAGAAAATCCCCTCTTCTCCGATTTGTTCCCCTGACGGGCCGCACGACGATGCCCGGGGCAATCTCATAAAATGCCAAGAAACGTTCAATCGCGCACAACCGCCAGCGCGGATAGCGCTTACTTCAGGGCCTTGAATTCGTTTTGAGGATGCCGAATCATGAATGCGTTAAAGGTCGGAATTCTGTCGTTCTGCCTCGTCAGCGGCGCGGCCGTCGCCCCGGCGGGGGCCACCAGCATCACGATCTCAGACGTGGGCGTGACCTACTACGAGAATCTCACCCTGACTGGAGGCGCGCTCGGAAGCGGCACCCTCAATGCCGGCTATAGCGGGCAGATCAATCTTTCCACGAGTCTTGGCAATCTCGGCGTCTGGTGCGTCGATCTCTTCCATGAAATCTTCCTGGGCGGGCAGTATAGTGCGACCACCGCGCCCTATACGACAAACAACTCCACCCCGCCGGCTTCCCTGACTGCCGATCAGATCAGCCAGATCTCGGCCATCGCCGCCTTCGGCAACGCGCTTCTGCAACCGACGGCCCACCGGACTTTCGATCCTTCCACGCTCGCCGCTTTCGCATCGGATCTGGCGAATTTCCAGACCACCGCACCGGCGGACTATGCGGCGATCATGTATGCCTCGCCGAACAATCTGAACACCTTCTCGGCGGCGGTTCAGGCCGCGATCTGGAATGTGGCCTATGGGACGATCGCGACCAATGCCGCGGATGCGCATTTCGCGACGGATCTCGGCATCATCCTGGCCAATGCGACGGAGTTCTTCGGCAATATCGGCGGCTATCAGCTCGATATCGTCGATGCCCGGGGCAATCAGGCTCAGCGGCAATTCCTGTCCCAAGTGCCGGAACCCGCCACTCTGGGACTGGTCGTCCTGGGGCTCGCCGGGCTTTTCGCGATGCGCAGGCGAGTCGGAAGCCAGGCCTAATGCAGTTGGCGGACCGTCTGCGACCGCAGCGTCCTGACCGCGGTGGCGATGCGACGCCACACGGCGGTGCCGGCCTCGTGACCGCGCTCGTTGGCGAGTTCGATCATGCGGTCGGCTTCGCATTCGGCCAGGGAGCCGTGGCGGCTGATCCAGAGATGCGCCGAGGCATAGATCTCGCGGTCGGCCGTCATCCAACCCCGTTGCATGGCCGAACCCGTCAGGAATGAAGCGCTCATTTTCTCGTCACTCGCCGTCATGAAGAACCAGCACGACCTGGACAGTGGTCCACCAGGATTATGCGGGCATTAAGGAATCGCGGACAGGTTTAATGACCTATCGCTTGGCGACCGAGAGCCCCCGGACTTTGTGTTTCTCGATAAGCCTCGCTACGAGACCCGAAGTCACCGCCTCGTCGACGAAGGCGCGCAGGAAGCCGATGGCGGCCTCGCTTTTCCGGGGCACGCCCATGGCCTGCTGCACCGTCGTGAAATTGCCCTCCAGCATCCGGATGCCCGGCAGGGTCTCCACATCCTTGAGCAGGCGCGGCTTGAGGCTCGCCAGCGCATCGAGCTTTTCCTCGGAGAACTTCCGGTAAGTCTCCTCCGCGCCCTTCACCGAGAGCAGCGTCGCCTGCCTGATATTGGCTCCGAGCCAGAGGCCATAGGCGGTGCCGGCCGTCACGACGATGCGTTTGCCCGGCGCATCCACCTCGCTGGCGCGACGGAGAGGTGACGCCGCCGGCACGATATAGGTCGCCTCGATCTCGCAATAGGCCTCGGTGAAAGCAATCTTGGTCGCTCGGGCCGGCTCCGCCCCGAGACACCCCACATCCCAAGCCTCCTTATCCGCCGCGTCTGCCAGCAGATCGGGCTTCTCATAAGGAACATAGGAGACCGCTACCCCCAACCGCTCCGCCAGGGTGGCCGCCAGGTCGGGAGCGACGCCCACCGGGTCCCCAGCGGGAGTCCTGCCCGTGACCAGGAGGAAGTTTCCAAGATTGATGCCGGCCCGCAGAACGCCGGTCGGGGCGAGCAGCGACTTGATTTCCATGCTCATGAACAACCCTCGCAGGAGAAAGACCGGTCCAGGATAGAGCGGATGGGAATCCCCCTCAACACGAGGCATGACCTGTCGACATCGGATCCTGTGATTGGTCAAGCGATGGCGACCCGAGCGGCCGGGGCGGCCGGGGCCGTATTCCATGACTCTTTATTTTATCGCTGGCGGGAAACTCTTAAGCAGCGGCACGGGGTCCGGCCCATTCCTTCACGATTGCCTGCAGACCGCTAGGCGTGAAAGGTTTGGTCAATACGGCGGTTGCGCCCAAAGCAAGCGCGATTTTAAGGAAGTCCGGGCTGTTGACACGCCCGCCGGCCGACATGGCGATGACAGGTACAAGGGAGCTTAGCCGCCTGATCTCGATTATGGCTTCGATACCGTCTTTGTCCGGCATGATGATGTCGGTAATCACAAGATCGGGCCGCATCGACTGGTATTTGCTGAGCCCTTCAACCCCGCTTGCAGCCGTTATGACTTGATGGTGATCGAAGGTTAGGACTCGTCGGATAAGCTCGCCGAGCATGAGATCGTCGTCGATGACCAAGATTCTTGCCATGCTGCCTGCTCCAAGCCGATCCTAGGTCGATATACACCGAGCAATCTCGACGGCTTAGGCGATGCCCCGGAACAATAAAACCCTGCGGGGCCCCATTCGTTCCGACTGAGGAGCTAACCTTCTGCCCCCACCCTCACCGGCGGGGCTTTCCGAGCGTCCTTCACGCCATAAGTGTTGAAGCGATGAACGGCGCTAAAGAACGAAGAGCGCAAGTGTCGTGTTCATGCGGGCGGATTGGGACAGAACCGGCGACAAAAATGGTCGATGCAGACCTGACAGACGATCAAATTGCGGTGCTATGTGATATCGGCGAGTCCGGCCTGACACACGAAACCGAGGACAAGAAGCGTCTTGTTGAAGGGCTTATTTCCACAGGCTACGTGGAGCTTACGCAGAGTAGAACGGGCTCGGGCTTCAAGCTGACCGCCAAGGCCACTACGATGCTCACTGAACGTGGCGTCGGGTTGAACGAGTCGTAACGGCGCTACCGGCTACGCCCCACCAAGGCGCCTTGGTGCAACTGGTCATCACGCGGTTCGGTCGATTGCATTGATCACGAGAGAGAGGTTTCCGAGGAAGAGCTGCATGCGATCGAGAACGCCCAGGCCCAAGCGGAATTTGCGCTCCTCTCCCCTATTGCCGTGATCGAGCGGCAGCTGGGCAAGACGCGCGAGGACCTTGGCCTTACGATCCGAGATTGACCGCAACCAGGTAGCCAAGATATTGCGGCCGGTCTCTATGAGGAATTGCCGTAAGGATGCCTTAAGCTGGAATCAGATAAGAACATGAATGAACATGAACATTAACTTACCCGTTACCCTGGTGATGATCGAAGACAATGAAGGACACGGGCGGTTGATTGAGAGCGGCGGTGCGATTGTAGGCCACGGATCGGCGCCGCAGTGGTGCTGATGGCGGCGTAAAAGTCTGCCAGTGGTAAGCCCATCGTTTCCGATTTGGGACGAGGGGCGGGAGCATGAAGCCCGTGGAGCTTTACTTGTTGGTGCG
>CANJCB010000031.1 GCA_947473305.1 Rhodospirillales bacterium | reverse complement strand
GATGTCACCGGGACGGTGACGCTTCCCGAAGGCACGGAGATGGTGATGCCGGGCGACAACATCGCGATGGATGTGGAATTGATCGCGCCGATCGCGATGGACGAGGGTCTGCGTTTCGCCATCCGTGAAGGCGGGCGTACCGTCGGCGCGGGCGTCGTCGCAAAAATCCTCAAGTAAGAGGCCTTACGGCTCTAAAGATTGGAAGTCGGCTATGGACAGTCAGAATATCCGCATACGCCTCCGGGCTTACGATCACCGCGTGCTCGATCAGTCGACAAGCGAGATCGTCAACACCGCCAAGCGGACCGGGGCGCGGGTGCGGGGACCGATCCCCTTGCCGACCAGGATCGAGAAGTTCACCGTGCTGCGCTCGCCGCACATCGACAAGAAGTCGCGTGAGCAGTTCGAGATCCGCACCCACAAGCGGGTCATCGACATTGTCGACCCGACGCCCCAGACGGTGGACGCGCTGATGAAGCTCGACCTCGCCGCCGGCGTCGACGTCGAGATCAAGCTCTGAGGACCAGATAATGCGAACCGGTCTTATCGCCCAGAAACTGGGCATGACCCGTATCTTCACCGACGAGGGCAACCACGTCCCGGTGACGGTGCTGAAGGTCGACAATTGCCAGGTGATCGCGGTGCGCACCCAGGAGAAGGACGGCTATACGGCTGTTCAGCTCGGCGTGGGCGCCGCCAAGGTCAAGAACGTCACGAAGCCTCAGCGCGGCCACTTCGCCAAGGCGAAGGTCGAGCCGAAGAAGAAGCTGGTCGAGTTCCGTGTCTCCGATGATGCGGTGCTGGAAGTTGGCTCGGAACTGTCGGTCGAGCATTTCCTCACCGGCCAGTTCGTCGACGTGACCGGCACGAGCATCGGCAAGGGCTTCGCCGGCGCCATGAAGCGTCACAACTTCGGCGGTCTGCGGGCGACCCACGGTGTTTCGGTCTCTCACCGGAGCCACGGTTCGACCGGTCAGCGGCAGGATCCCGGCAAGACCTTTAAGAACAAGAAGATGGCCGGCCATATGGGCGCGGTTCGGGTCACGACGCAGAGCCTGAAAGTCGTCTCCACCGACGCCGACCTGGGGCTCCTCTTCATCGAGGGCGCCGTTCCCGGCAGCGAGGGCGGTTGGGTGCTGATCAAGGACTCGGTCAAGCGCAAGCTGCCGGCGGATCTGCCGTTTCCGGCGGGCCTTCGCAAGTCCGTTGAAGCCGCGGTGACGGAAGCCCCGGCTGCCGAAGCGCCCGCCACCGAAAATGAAGGGGCGTGATATGAAGCTCGCGGTCAAAAACCTCGAGAACAAGGAAGTCGGGAGCATCGAGCTTGCCGATGAGGTCTTCGGTGTGCCGGTTCGCGCCGACATTCTGGCTCGCGTGGTCAATTGGCAGCTCGCCAAGCGCCGCTCGGGCAACCACAAGACCAAGCAGATCTGGGAAATCCAGGGCACGACCAAGAAACCCTATAAGCAGAAGGGCACCGGCCGCGCTCGCCAGGGCAGCCTGCGGTCACCGCAGTTCCGCGGCGGGGCTGTGATCTTCGGGCCGCATGTCCGTGACCATGGCTACGATCTGCAGAAGAAGGTCCGGGCTCTCGGTCTCAGGACCGCGCTCTCGGCCAAGCAGGCCGAAGGCAAGCTGATCATCGTCGAAGATGCGAAGCTCGCCGAGGCGAAGACCAAGCTTCTGGTGAAGCATCTCGCCGGCCTCGGCTGGGAGTCGGTGCTGATCATCGACGGCCCGGCGGTGGACGCGAACTTCGCCCTCGCCGCGTCGAACATTCCCAAGGTCGACCTGCTGCCGCAGCAGGGGGCCAATGTCTATGACATCCTTCGGCGCGATACGCTGGTCCTGACCCGCGCCGCTGTCGAGCATCTGGAGGCTCGCCTGAAATGAGCAGGTTTCGCGTCATTCCTTCGGCGGCGCCGAAGCTCACCCGCGAGCAGATGTACAAGGTCCTGCTGGCGCCGGTGATCACCGAAAAGTCGACCATGGCGTCCGAGCACAACCAGGTCACCTTCCGCATTCCGCTGGACGCCGACAAGCGTTCGGTGAAGCAGGCGGTCGAGGGCCTCTTTTCGGTCAAGGTCACGGCGGTCAACACGATCCGCTCCAAGGGCAAGACCAAGCGCTTCAAGGGCCGTCCGGGCCAGCGCTCCGACAGCAAGAAAGCGATCGTCACCCTCGCCGAGGGTTCGAAGATCGACGTGACCACGGGAATCTGACGCTATGGCATTGAAAACCTTCAAGCCGACGACGCCAGGCCAGCGACAGCTGGTCATCGTCGATCGCAGCGAACTCTGGAAGGGCGATCCGGTTAAGGCCTTGACCGAAGGCCTGCGCTCCAAGGGTGGCCGCAGCAACACCGGCCGCATTACGGTCCGCTATCGTGGCGGCGGACATAAGCGTCGTTATCGCCTGGTCGACTTCAAGCGTCGCAAGTTCGACATGGTCGCCGAGGTCCAGCGCCTCGAATACGATCCGAACCGCAGCGCCTTCATCGCCCTCGTCAAGTATGAGGACGGCGAGCTCGCCTATATCCTGGCGCCGCAACGTCTGAAGGCGGGCGACAAGGTCGTCTCGGGCGAGAAGGTCGACGTGAAGCCGGGCAATGCGATGCCCATGCGCAGCATGCCGGTCGGCACGATCATCCATAACGTCGAGATGAAGCCCGGCAAGGGCGGCCAGATCGCGCGTTCCGCCGGGACCTATGTCCAGCTCGTCGGCCGCGATGCGGGCAATGCCATGCTTCGCCTCTCCTCCGGCGAAGTCCGCGTGGTGCGCGCCGACTGCATGGCGACGGTGGGTGCGGTTTCGAACCCGGACCAGCAGAACGTCGTCATCGGCAAGGCGGGCCGCAATCGCTGGCTCGGCCGCAAGCCTTCGGTTCGTGGCGTCGCGATGAACCCGATCGATCATCCCCATGGCGGCGGCGAAGGCCGCAGCTCGGGCGGCCGTCATCCGGTCACCCCTTGGGGCAAGCCCACCAAGGGCAAGAAGACCCGGCACAACAAGGCGACCGACCGCTTCATCGTGCGTCGGCGCAACAAAAAGTAACGGAGACCTCTAGTGGCACGCTCAGTCTGGAAGGGGCCGTTCGTCGACGGCTACCTCTTAAAGAAGGCAGAGAAGACCCGGGGTTCCGGGCGCAACGAGATCATTAAGACATGGTCCCGTCGCTCTACCATCTTCCCGCAATTCGTTGGCGTCACCTTCGGCGTCTACAACGGGCATAAGTTCATCCCGGTGATGGTGAACGAGAACATGGTCGGGCATAAGCTCGGCGAGTTCGCCCCGACCCGCACCTTCTACGGCCATGCGGCCGACAAGAAGGCGAAGAGGAGCTGACGAGATGAGCAAGCCCGCAACGCCCCGCGCGGTCGCCGAGACTGAAGCTGTCGCAAGCCAGACCGCGATACGTATCAGCGCCCGCAAGCTGAACCTGGTGGCCCAGCTCATTCGCGGCAAGAACGCCAATACCGCGCTCGCCGAGCTTACCTTCTCCAAGCGCCGCATTGCCGGCGACGTGAAGAAGGTGCTGCAGTCCGCGATCGCCAATGCCGAGAACAACCACCAGCTCGATGTTGATCGTCTCTATGTGAAAGAGGCGACCGTGGGCCGTGCCTTCGCGATGAAGCGTTTCCATGCCCGCGGCCGTGGCCGTTCGGCTCGTGTCGAAAAGTATTTCAGCAATCTGAGGGTCATAGTGCGCGAGCGCGAAGAGGAGAAGGCCTGATGGGTCAAAAGGTCAATCCGATCGGGCTTCGGCTCGGCATCAATCGGACTTGGGACTCGCGCTGGTTCGCGCGCAAGGAATATGGTTCGCTCCTGCATGAGGATCTGCGTCTGCGCGGCTTCCTGACGAAGCGTCTCAACCAGGCCGGCGTGAGCCGCGTCGTGATCGAACGCGCCGCCAAGAAGACGCGGATCACCATCCACTCGGCGCGTCCGGGCGTGGTGATCGGCAAGAAGGGCGTGGACATCGAAAAGCTGCGCTTGGACCTATCCAAGATGACCCGCAGCGAGGTCAGCCTTAACATCCTCGAGATCAGGAAGCCTGAGATCGATGCGAAGCTGATCGCCGACGGGATCGCCCAGCAGCTCGAACGCCGCGTCGCCTTCCGTCGTGCGATGAAGCGCGCCGTTCAGTCTGCCATGCGGCTCGGCGCTTTGGGCATCCGGATCAATTGCTCCGGCCGTCTGGGCGGGGCGGAAATTGCGCGTATGGAATGGTATCGCGAAGGCCGCGTGCCCCTCCACACGCTCCGCGCGGACGTCGATTTCGGCGTCGGCACGGCGAAGACCACTTATGGCACCTGCGGCGTGAAAGTCTGGGTGTTCCGCGGCGAAGTGATGGCTCATGACCCGATGGCGCAGGACAAGCGCGTCGCGGAGCAGCAGCCGACACCCCGCACATGACGGTTTGTTGAGAGGCAGCGACTACCATGCTTAGTCCGAAGCGCACCAAGTACCGCAAGGCGCATAAGGGCCGCATCCATGGCTTGGCCAAGGGCGGCACGCAGCTGAACTTCGGTTCCTACGGCCTGAAGGCCGTGGAGCCGGGCCGGCTGACCGCGCGCCAGATCGAAGCGGCTCGCCGTGCGATCTCGCGTCACATCCGTCGCGTGGGCCGTGTCTGGATCCGGATTTTCCCGGATGTGCCGGTATCTACGAAGCCTGCCGAAGTCCGCATGGGCTCGGGCAAGGGGTCACCGGAATTTTGGGTCTGCCGGGTGAAGCCTGGCCGGATCATGTTCGAGCTCGACGGCGTCGCCCGCAATATCGCGGAAGAGGCTTTCGTGCTCGCAGCGGCGAAACTGCCGATCGACACGAAGTTCGTGGTTCGGCTCGGTGAGGAGGCGGCGGTATGAAGGCGGCTGACGTTAGGGCTAAGACCGCGGACGAGTTGGTGGCTCAGGTCGACCAGCTCGGCAAGGAGGCGTTCAATCTGCGCTTCCAGCGGGCCAGCGGCCAGCTTGAAAACACCTCCCGGGTACGCCAGGTCCGTCGCGACGTGGCGCGGATCAAGACCATCCTCGGCGAGCGTCGCCGGACGACGGCGTCCTAAGGAAGAGAGCGAGACATGCCGAAGCGAGTGCTCCAGGGCGTGGTGACCAGCGACGCGTGCGACAAGACGGTAATCGTCCGGGTCGAGCGGCGCGTCATGCACCCCGTCTACAAGAAGTTCATCACGCGGTCGAAGAAGTACGCCGCGCACGATGAGAACAACGTCCATAAGGCCGGTGACACGGTGCGTATCGAGGAGAGTCGTCCGATCTCCAAGCGCAAGCGCTGGGTCGTGCTGGCTGAGGGCGCAACGACGAGCGCCGCGCCCGCTGGCGCCGCGTAAGGGAACCCCGCCATGATCCAGATGCAGAGCAACCTCGATGTCGCGGACAACAGCGGCGCACGCCGCGTCCAGTGCATCAAGGTGCTGGGCGGTTCGCACCGCAAGACCGCAAGCGTGGGCGACGTGATCGTCGTCTCGATCAAGGAAGCGATTCCGCGCGGTCGCGTGAAGAAGGGCGATGTCCACCAGGCGGTGATCGTCCGGACAGCGTCGGCGATCCGTCGCCCCGATGGCAGCGCGATCCGCTTTGACCGCAACGCGGCGGTCCTTATCAACAAGCAGGGCGAGCCGATCGGGACGCGCATCTTCGGGCCAGTGACCCGCGAGCTGCGCGCCAAGAAGTTCATGAAGATCGTCTCGCTCGCGCCAGAGGTGCTCTAGCCATGGCCAAGTTCAAGATCAAGAAGGGCGACAAGGTGGTCGTCATTACCGGCCGCGACAAGGGCAAGTCCGGTGAAGTGCTACGCGTGCTGCGCGAAGAGCAGCGGGTGGTCGTGCAAGGCGTGCAGATGATCAAGCGCCATACGCGACAGACCCCCAGCGAACAGGGCGGCATCGTGGAGAAGGAAGCGGCGATTCATGTCTCGAATGTCGCTCATATCGATCCCAAGACCAACCAGCCGACTCGCGTCGGCTACAAGACGCTCGACGACGGTCGCAAGGTCCGTGTTTCCAAGCGGTCTAGCGAAACCATCGATGCGTGAGTGACGAGAAATGACACGTCTCCAGGAACACTACGATAAGGTCGTCCGGCCGGCGCTGATGGAGGAGTTCAAGTATACGAACCCCATGCAGGTGCCGAAACTCGATAAAATTGTCGTTAACATGGGCGTCGGCGAAGCCGTCCAGGATGGCAAGAAGGTCGACGCGGCCGTAGGCAACCTCACGGCGATCGCCGGCCAGAAGCCCATCGTGACCAAGGCGAAGAAGTCGATTGCGACCTTCAAGCTGCGCGAGCATATGCCGATCGGCTGCAAGGTGACCCTGCGCCGCCAGCGCATGTTCGAATTCCTCGACCGGCTCATCACGATCGCGCTCCCCCGGGTGCGCGACTTCCGTGGGGTCTCGCCGAAGAGCTTCGACGGTCGCGGCAACTATGCGCTGGGCCTGAAGGAACAGCTCGTGTTCCCCGAGATCGACTACGACCAGATCGATGCCGTGCGCGGCATGGATATCGTCATCGTCACGACGGCGAAGACGGATGCGGAGGCGAAAGCCCTCCTCGCCGGCTTCCAGATGCCGTTCGCCACCTGACCGCCAGCGAGGCAAGCCCCATGGCCAAGACCAGTTCCATCGAAAAGAATCGCAGGCGCGAGGCTTTGACGAAGCAGTACAAGGTAAAGCGTGACCGGCTGAAGGCGATTGTCGCCGACCGGGACGCCGACCAGGAAGACCGTTTCGCCGCGGCGCTCAAGCTCGCCGAGCTGCCGAGGAATTCATCCGCGACGCGGATTCGCAGCCGCTGCGAGCTCACGGGTCGTCCGCGCGCCGTTTATCGTAAATTTAAGCTCTCGCGCATCGCGTTGCGCGACCTTGCCTCTGCCGGTCAGATACCCGGCATGGTCAAGTCGAGCTGGTAGGGGGAGATCGAGAATGTCGATGAGCGATCCCCTTGGGGATATGCTAACCCGCATCCGTAATGGACAGCGGGCGAAGAAGCCGGTGGTCGATAGCCCCGCGTCCAAGATTCGGACGAACGTGCTGGAAGTGCTTCAGCGCGAGGGCTACATCCGCGGTTACAGTCAGGCCAATGTCCGTCCGGGTGTGGACGAGCTCAAGATCGAGCTCAAATACATGGATGGCGAGCCGGTGATCCGCGAGATCTCCCGTGTCTCCAAGCCTGGCCGGCGCGTCTATTCCAAAATCGCCGACCTGCCGAAGGTCTATAACGGCCTTGGCATTGCGATCCTGTCGACCCCGCGCGGCGTCATGTCCGACGCTGAGGCCCGAGCTGCCAATGTCGGCGGCGAAGTCCTCTGCCGCGTATTCTGAGGTGTGAGATGTCGCGAGTTGGCAAAAATCCTGTGGCGATCCCGTCCGGTGTGGACGTGCAGATCGCCAATCAGATCCTGACGGCCAAGGGCAAGCTCGGGTCGCTTTCCATTCCGGTGAGCAGCGAAGTCGAAGCTTCGGTCGAAGACGGCAAGGTCTGGGTCAAACCCACGTCCGATAGCAAGCGCTCGCGGATGATGTGGGGGACGACGCGCGCCCTGGTCAACAACATGGTGACCGGGGTTTCCAAGGGCTTCACGGTCAATTTGGAAATCAACGGCGTGGGTTATCGCGCGGCGGTCCAGGGCAAGATCCTGAACCTGCAGCTCGGCTACAGCCACGACGTGCCGTTTCCGATCCCGGACGACGTCAAAATCACTTGCGAGAAGCCGACCTCGATCAGCATCACCGGTGCCGACAAGCAGCGTGTGGGGCAGGTCGCCGCGGTCATCCGGTCGTACCGGAAGCCGGAGCCCTATAAGGGCAAGGGCATCAAGTACGAAACCGAGAAGGTTCTCCGCAAGGAAGGCAAGAAGAAGTAGAGGCGAGAACGATGAGCGCAAAGTCCAAGTTTCTCTTCGGTCGTCGGCAGAGCCGCGTACGGTCGAGCCTCACCGCCGCGGCCAATGGTCGGCCGCGCCTTACCGTCTTTCGGTCGTCCAAGCATATCTATGCTCAGGTGATCGACGATGCCCAGGGCAAGACCCTGGCTGCCGCCTCGACGCTCGACAAGGAGATCAAGGGCGATCTCAAGACCGGCGCCGACACCGATGCCGCCGCCTTGGTTGGCAAGCTGATCGCGACGCGGGCCACGGCGGCCGGCGTTTCCGCGGTCATCTTCGATCGTGGCGCCTATCTTTTCCACGGCCGGGTGAAAGCCCTGGCGGACGCCGCCCGTGAGGGCGGCCTGAACTTCTAGGAAGGCCGGCTCATGGCACGGACACATGGTGGTGGTGGCGATCAGCGCGGGCGCGGACGCGAAGGCGGCGATCGCCAGCGCGGCGGTGATCGCGAGGAAAGCGAATTTATCGAGAAGCTCGTCTCGATCAACCGCGTCGCCAAAGTGGTGAAGGGCGGCCGGCGCTTCGGTTTCGCAGCTCTGGTGGTGGTCGGCGACGGCAAGGGCCGGGTCGGTCATGGTTCCGGCAAGGCGCGTGAAGTTCCGGAGGCGATCCGTAAGGCGACGGAACAGGCGCGTCGCGGCATGGTTCGCGTGCCGTTGCGCGAAGGCCGTACGCTCCATCACGACATGCTCGGTCATTTCGGGGCCGGGCGCGTGACGGTGCGCGCCGCTCCCCAGGGTACGGGCATCATCGCCGGTGGCCCGATGCGCGCGATCTTCGAGGCGCTCGGTGTCCAGGACGTGGTGGCGAAGTCGGTTGGCACGTCCAACCCCCACAATATGATCAAGGCGACCTTCGAGGCTTTGATGCGTGCGGTCAGCCCCCGGGCGGTCGCGACGCGGCGTGGCAAGAAGGTCGGGGACATTCTCGGCCGTCGTGACGGCGCGGGTGCCACGGAGGCTGCGGCATCATGACGACGAAGAAGGCAGCCGCGAAGGACGCGGCCAAGACGGTCAAGGTGACGCAGATCGGCAGCCCGATCGGTCGCCAGGGCTATCAGCTTGCGACCCTCAAGGGCCTGGGGCTCAACCGCATCCGGCGCAGCCGGGTGCTGGAAGACACCCCGGCCGTGCGCGGGATGATCGACCGGGTCAAGCACCTGGTCGTGGTCGAACCGGCCGAGTGAATGACGCCCTTCCAGGGATGATGTGAGATGAAACTCAACGAGATCAGAGACAACAAGGGCGCCCATTACAAGGCCAAGCGCGTCGGCCGCGGTATCGGCTCCGGCAAGGGTAAGACCAGCGCGCGCGGCGGCAAGGGCCAGACCGCTCGCAGCGGCGTCGCCATCAACGGCTTCGAAGGTGGTCAGACCCCCCTTCATCGTCGCTTGCCGAAGCGCGGTTTCCGCAACACGGAGTTCCAGAAGGATCTCCATGTGGTGAATCTGGGCCGCATTCAGGCTGCCATCGAGTCCGGCCGTCTCAAGGCGGAAGGCACGATCGATGCGGCGGCGCTTATCGCCGCGGGTTTGCTGCGTCGCGTCGGCGACGGCGTGCGGCTCCTGGCCAAGGGCGAGATCAAGACCAAGCTGACGATCGAGGTCGTCGGCGCGTCGAAAGCCGCCATCGAAGCGGTGGAGAAGCTGGGTGGGAAGGTCATTCTTCCGCCGGTCAAGGAAGAAGCCGCCGCAGCTTGATGCTGGCGGATTTGAGGTTGGCAAGGCGCGATCTCGCGCCTTCGCCTTTTGGGCAATAGGGGCATGTTCCCACTGCCCCTGGGAAGGGTTTGATGGCGTCAGCCGCCGAGCAGCTAGCCGCTAACATCAATTTCTCCGCCTTCGGCAAGGCGACAGAACTCAAGAAGCGTCTGTGGTTTACCCTGGGCGCGCTCATCATCTACCGGCTCGGCACCTATATCCCGTTGCCGGGCATCGATCCCCTGATCCTCCAGGAGATCTTCAGCAAGAACGCCGGCGGCATCCTGGGCATGTTCGACATGTTCTCGGGCGGCGCGCTCGGGCGCATGACGATTCTGGCGCTCAACATCATGCCGTATATCTCGGCATCGATCATCGTGCAGCTTCTGACCGCTGTGTCGCCCACTCTCGAAGCCTTGAAGAAAGAAGGCGAGTCGGGACGGAAGAAGCTCAACCAATATACGCGCTTCGGCACCGTGGGCCTCGCCGCGGTCCAGGCCTACGGCATCGCCGTCGGGCTTGAAGGCATGCGCGGATCCATGGGAACGGCGGTGCTCGATCCCGGCCTCTTCTTCCGTGTCTCGACCGTCGTCACCCTGACCGGTGGCACGGTCTTCCTGATGTGGCTCGGAGAGCAGATCACCGCGCGGGGCGTCGGCAACGGCATTTCGCTGATCATTTTCTCGGGTATCGTGGCGCGGCTGCCCTCGGCGCTGGCGGGCCTGTTCGAGCTGGGCCGCACGGGCGGCATCTCTTTCGCGGTGATCATCTTCTTCGTGCTGATGGCCGTGGTGGTCATCGCCGTCATCGTCTTCATGGAGCGGGCCCAACGGCGGCTCCTGGTGCAATATCCCAAGCGGCAAGTCGGCAATAAGATGTTCGGGGGCGAGGCATCGCATCTCCCCCTGAAGCTCAACACCTCGGGCGTGATCCCACCGATCTTCGCCTCTTCGCTGCTGCTGCTGCCGGCGACGCTTGCGAGCTTCAATGCGGACCAGGGCGGCATCATCGGCGATATCGCGCAGTTCCTGGCCCATGGCCAGCCGCTCTATATGACGCTCTATGTGGCGCTTATCGTCTTTTTCTGCTTCTTCTACACTGCCATCGTCTTCAACCCTGTGGAGACGGCTGACAATCTCAGGAAGAATGGCGGTTTCATCCCTGGCATCCGTCCGGGCAAGAACACTTCCGACTATCTGGACTATGTGCTGACCCGCCTGACGGTGATCGGCGCCGCCTATCTGTCGGTGGTTTGTGTGCTGCCGGAAATCCTCGTGTCGGAATATTCCGTGCCCTTCTATTTCGGCGGCACGAGCCTGTTGATCGTCGTGAGCGTCACCATGGATACCGTGGCGCAGATCCATTCGCATCTTCTCGCGCATCAGTACGAAGGCTTGATCAAGAAGTCCCGGCTGCGTGGGAGACGTGGATGAACATCATTCTGCTTGGGCCCCCGGGGGCGGGGAAGGGCACCCAGGCTCAGCGCCTAGAAAAAAGTCGCCGTATGGTGCAACTCTCCACAGGAGACATGCTGCGGGCCGAACGGGCCTCGGGCAGCGATCTCGGCCAAGAGGTCCAGGCCATCATGGACGCGGGCAAGCTCGTGTCGGACGCCATCATGATCCGCCTGATCGCTCATCGGATCGGCGCGCCGGATGCGCGGGCAGGTTTCATCCTCGACGGTTTTCCCCGCACGGTTCCCCAGGCAGAGGCGCTCGACGTCATGCTGGGTGAAAAAAAGCTGCCGCTCTCCCATGTCATCGAGATGGTGGTGGACGACGCCATCCTCACGGACCGCATCACCGGGCGCTACACTTGCGCCAAATGCGGCGCCGGTTACCACGACCGTAACCAGAAGCCGAAGGTCGATGACGTCTGCGACGTCTGCGGCTCCAACCAGTTCACCCGGCGCGCGGACGACAACGCCGCGACGGTGACGCAGCGGCTTCAGGCCTATCATACCCAGACCGCCCCGATCCTTCCCTACTACAGGGCGAAGGGCATTCTGCGGCAGGTTGATGGCATGGCTGCGATCGAAGAAGTGGGACGTCAAATCGAGGCGATCTTGACGAGCGCCCCTGGCGTTCTCAAATCTTGACAGCAAGCAGCGGATTCATATAATGCGCGCCCTTGGCCCTGTCGCCTTGCCAGACGAAATTTTTGAAGCATCAATCGAGGAGTAGCGCAGGTGGCGCGTATTGCCGGCGTTAACATTCCAAGCCAGAAGCGGGTCCCCATCGGACTCACCTATATTCATGGCATCGGCCGCACCAAGGCCGCCGAGATCTGCGCTCGCGTAGGTATCCCGGCTGAGCGGCGCGTGCACGAGCTCACCGACGACGAGGTGCTCCGCATCCGCGAGGTGATCGACCGCGAATATACGGTGGAGGGCGATCTCCGCCGCGAGGTGTCGATGAACATCAAACGGCTGATGGATCTGGGTTGCTACCGTGGCCTCCGCCACCGCAAGGGCCTGCCCGTCCGCGGCCAGCGCACCCATACCAACGCCCGTACCCGCAAGGGTCCGGCCCGGCCGATCGCCGGCAAGAAGAAGTAAGGAAGACACATGGCCAAGGCAGCTGCAGCGCCCCGTTTGCGCCGTCGCGAACGAAAGAACATCACGTCGGGCGTCGCGCATGTGAATGCCACGTTCAACAACACGATGATCACGATCACCGACGCACAGGGCAATACGATCTCCTGGTCGTCGTCGGGCGTGCAGGGTTTCAAGGGCTCGCGCAAATCGACCCCCTACGCGGCGCAGGTTGCCGCCGAGGACGCGGGGAAGAAGGCCATGGAACATGGCATGCGGACGCTCGAGATTGAGGTAAAGGGTCCGGGTTCGGGCCGCGAGTCGGCGCTGCGCGCGCTCCAGACTGTGGGTTTTACGGTAACGTCGATCCGTGACGTGACCTCGATCCCGCACAATGGTTGCCGCCCCCCGAAGCGCCGCCGGGTCTGATCCGCTTCGCGGCCTTCGGGCCGCGGTATTGAGGTTTCGAGGGGCACCGGCCGGTTCGGTCGGCGGTCCTCTTATGCGTTTATTCGCTCCGACGAGGGCATTGCTCTCCAAGGCATGAGGTTGGACTCGTGATTCAGAAAAACTGGCAAGCGCTTATCAAGCCGAAGCAGCTCTCCGTGGAACCGGGTGATGATCCCAAGCGCGTCGCGATTTGCGTGGCGGAGCCTTTGGAGCGCGGTTTCGGGCTGACGCTCGGCAACGCGCTGCGTCGTGTGTTGCTCTCCTCGCTCCAGGGCGCGGCCGTGACCTCGGTGCAGATCGAAGGCGTGCTCCACGAGTTTTCGTCGATCCCCGGCGTGCTCGAGGACGTGACCGACATCGTCCTCAACATCAAGGGCATCGCGCTCCGGATGCATGGCGACGGGCCGAAGCGGATGCGCCTGAAGGCGACCGGTCCTGGCGAGGTTCGCGCCTCGGCGATCGAGACCGGGCATGACATCGAGATCATGAACCCCGATCATCTCATCTGCACGCTCGATGCGGGCGCCAAGCTCGGGATGGAATTCTCGGTCGACTCCGGCAAGGGCTATGTTGCCGCGACCCAGAACCGCCCGGAAGATGCGCCGATCGGCCAGATCCCTGTCGATGCGCTTTTCAGCCCGGTCCGTAAGGTCACCTACAAGGTCGAGAACACCCGCGTCGGGCAGGTCACCGATTACGACAAGCTTTCGATGCGGCTCGAGACCAACGGCGCCGTGACGCCCGAAGATGCCGTGGCGCTCGCCGCCCGCATCCTTCAGGACCAGCTCCAGCTCTTCATCAACTTCGACGAGCCGCGCGCGGCCTCGGATGAAGACCGGCCGAGCGAGCTGCCGTTCAACAAGAACCTGCTGCGCAAGGTCGACGAGCTGGAGCTTTCCGTTCGTTCCGCCAACTGCCTCAAGAACGACAATATCGTCTACATCGGCGATCTCGTTCAGAAGACCGAGGCGGAGATGCTGCGGACCCCGAACTTCGGCCGCAAGTCCTTGAACGAGATCAAGGAAGTGCTGGCGCAGATGGGCGTCCATCTTGGGATGGAAATCCCGAACTGGCCGCCCGAGAACATCGAGGAGCTCGCCAAGCGCCTCGAAGAGCCGTATTGATCGAATTAGGACTTAGAGGGTTTTCCCATGCGTCACGGAATGCGCGGCCGCAGCTTCAGCCGCTCCAAGGCTCACCGCAAGGCTCTGTTCGAGACCCTGGCGCACGCGCTCATCAAGCATGAGCAGATCACCACGACGCTGCCCAAGGCCAAGGACATGCGCCCGATCGTGGAGCATCTGATCACGCTCGGCAAGCGGGGCGGCCTCCATGCCCGGCGTCAGGCGATTGCCAAGCTCCAGGACATGAAGATCGCGGACAAGCTTTTCACGGTCCTGGCGGAGCGCTATGCGACCCGCGCCGGCGGCTATACGCGGATCCTGAAGGCGGGCTTCCGCCACGGCGATATGGCTCCGATGGCGATCATCGAGCTGGTGGACCGCGATCCGGCCGCCAAGGGCCAGGATTCAGGCCCGGTGATGGGGCCGGACGACGAGGTCGAAGCCGCAGCCTGAAGAGGCAGCGGTCTAGCGAATAGATAGGGCGGTTCCTCGGAACCGCCCTTTTCACATCTGCGCGGTTGCGCGCGCCGCAAGGCTGGATTACCAGAGCGGGATGCTAGCGACTTCCAACAGGTCCCGCCTCATCCTCCGCGCGGTTCTGGCGATCGTCCTGGCCGTGGGGCTCGCCCTCGGCTGGCGCTATCGCGGCCTGCTCGATCCGGCGGAAATTCATGCGCTGGTGGGGGCATATCCTTTCGCGCCCCTCGTCTTCATCCTCCTGCACGGAGCGGCCAGCATCCTCTTCGTGCCCCGCACCGTGATGGGGATAGCCGCGGGGCTTCTCTTCGGTTTCTGGGCCGGGTTCGTCTGGGCGACAGCAGGTTGCCTCTTCGGCGCGCTCCTCGGGTTTGGCGTCGCGCGCTGGCTTAACGCGGGGCTGCTGGACCTGGAGGCCATGCCCGGCCTCGGTCCGATGCTGATGAAAGCGGAGCGGGGGGGCTGGCGGTCGGTGGCGGCGTTGCGCTTTGTGCCGATCCTGCCTCATCCCGTGGTCAATTATGCCCTGGGGCTGACCAAGGTGCCCCTGTCCGCCTATCTCATCGGCTCTATGGTCGGCCTGCTCCCGATGACTTTTCTCTATGTGGATATCGGCGCCGCGGGCGGCAGCGTGCTGACCGGGCGGAGCTGGATCGAGCCCACGCTGATCGGTGTCGGCGCCCTCCTCCTTTCCCTCGTGTTTTCGAAGCTGGCAAGCCGCTTAGCTGCCCGCTGGTCCTGATCAGATCCCGGTGACGAACTTCGCCATGACCACGATGATCGCGATCTGCAGCGCGCCCTGGAGCGCTACGGCCCGGATATAGGTGCGCATCCAGGCCCCGATCTTGGGGAAGTCCGGCTCGGCCTTCCGCAATTCGAGACAGACCCGCAGATTGGTCGGCAGCAATACCCCGAGGCCCTGGATCGTGAGCACGCCGATGATGACGAGTGCGGCGACCACCCACCAGAAATCCGGATAATCGAGACTCAGGAAGCCCATCTGCTGCGCGAGAAACCAGCCAGCCGTGCCGGTGACGATGGAAAGCGTGGGCATCAGGAAGATCATCTTCGGCATGAGCCGCAGCACGATCTGTTTGCGGACGGGCGGATCCACGCTGCGCAGGACCGGGCCGACGACGAAGCCCATGAAGAGATCGATGCCGGTCCAGAGCACGCCCGCGATCACATGCACGAAATTGAGAAACCAGAGGTTCTCCATTTCGATCGCGACAATCATGACGAGAAGCGCCGCCGCCACCGACCAAAGGCTCTGAAGCCGGATCAGGGGTGGCTGGTCGATCGTCGTCACGCCGGCCTGGATGGTCATCGGTCTTGCTCCCTCACTCCTTGTCGGGCGTGAAAAGGGTTTCCGCTCGCTCCTCGGCGGTCAGCTTCTTGAGGATGTCGCGGATGCCGCCGAGATCGACCTTGCCCGTGGACAGCAGCGGGATCTTCGGCTCGACGACGACCTGGCGCGGCACCATGATCTCCGGGATCCCCCGCGCCCGCGCGGCGGAGAGCAGGGCTTCGCCGCTTGCGCCCTCCTCTTCCGTCACAAGGACGAGCTTCTCGCCCTTCTTGAAGTCGGGAAGGCTGGCGGCGACATGGTGGCTATCCGGCCAGACCGCCTCGGCCAAGGCCTCGATCGCCGCCAGCGAGACCATCTCGCCGCCGATCTTGGCGAAGCGCTTGGCGCGTCCCTTGATCGTGACATAGCCGAGATCGTCGATCTCCACGATATCGCCTGTGTCATGCCAGCCTCCGGGCGGCGGGTCGATCCCGCCGGGTTCCTCGGGGCTCAGATACCCCTTGAGGATATTCGGGCCCGCGACGAACAGCCGGCCCCCTTGATCGATCCCTTCGACCGGCTCCAGCCGGTAGCGGATGCCCGGCAGCAGTCGGCCGACCGTTCCGGCCTTGAAATGCATCGGCGTGTTGAGGGCCATGATCGGCGAGGTTTCGGTGGCGCCATAGCCTTCCAGGATGCGCTTGCCGAATTTGTCGCTCCAGACCTTGCGGGTTTCGTCCTTGACCCGCTCGGCCCCGGCGAAGACATAGCGCAGGCTGTAGAAGTCGTAGGGATTGGCCGTCCGCGCATAGCCCGCGAGGAAGGTGTCCGTGCCGAAGAGGATCGTCGCATTGGCGTCATAGGCCAGTTCCGGCACGATCCTGTAATGCAGCGGCGAGGGATATTGGAACGACCTGACGCCGCTGAGCAGCGGCAGCAGCAGTCCGCCCGTCAGGCCGAAGGAATGGAAGGTCGGCAGCACGTTGAGCACGATGTCGCGGGAGCCGAAATCGATCCGCGCCGCCGCCTGGCTGCAATTGGCGAGGATGTTCTGGTGGCTCAGGACGACGCCCTTGGGAACGCCCTCCGAGCCTGAGGTGAAGAGAATCACCGCCGTATCTGTGGGATCGATGCGCTGGCTTCGGAACTGCGAGCGGGCGAAGCGCGCGGCCAAAGCGCCGGCCAGCTTGTCGAAGAGCCCGATCCGCTTGGCGAGGTCTTCCAGATAGAGAATGCGCGATCCTTCGCTCAGCGCCTGGATCGTTTCTTCCAGATGGGCCAACTCGATGAAGCGCCTGGAAGTGAGGATGATTTTCATCCCCGCCAGCGCCTGGGTCGATTTGAGATTGCCGATCCCGGTCCCGAAATTGAGCATCGCGGGGATGCGGCCGATCGCCTGGAGCGCGAAGAAGACGGCGACCATGGCGGTGGAGTTCGGAAGCAATAGGCCCACCGGCTCTTCGCGGGTCCCGAGCTGCTCAAGCCGGCTCGCCAATACCTGGGTGGCCGTCACCAACCTGCCGTAGGTCATCGGCTTGCGCTCGATATCCTCGAGGATTTCGGCGTTGCGGCCATGGACCGCCTGGGCGTCGAGCAATGCCTCGTAGAGCGGCTTCCGGTAGTGGGCCGTCTCGAAAATGAGATCCGACATGATGTCGTAGAGCCGGATCTGGATGAGTTCCCGCCGCGCCTTGCCCTTGAGGTCGGGCGGCAGGTTGAGGTCATGGGGCTCGCGGATGTCGATGACGATCTTGGGAAACCAGCGCCGCCGCAGCTTTCCGCCCATGCGCGAGAAATGGGTGTATTCGGCCCCGTCGATCCGCACCGGCAAGATCGTGGCGTTCGCCTTGTCCGCGATCATCCCCGGCCCGCGATGGATCTTCATCAGCGAGCCCGTGACCGTGATGCGGCCTTCCGGAAAGATGACGCAGCGCTTGCCGCTTTCGACCGCCCGCACCAGCGTCTTGGCCGAGAAGGGATTGGCCGGCTCCAGCGGCACGCCGTCGAAGAGCGGCAGCAGCGGCTTCACCCACCAGCGCTTGGCGATATGGGCGTCGATGGCGAAGCTTGCCCGACCGGGCAGAAAGGCGGCGAGCAGGGCGCCGTCCAGGAACGAGACGTGGTTGGCGACGATCACGACGCGGTCGCCCGCCTTGTCGAAGTTTTCCTGCCCCTTTACCTCGACCCGATAGAGCAGCCGCAACAGGGCGACCAGGGGAAGCCGCAGCACCTCGGCGGGGAGGAGTTTGCAGATGATCGCCGCCGCGACCGCGTTGAGCAGCGCGACCGTCAGGAAGATCTGCGGCACCGAGAAATGAAGGGCCAGCATCATCGCGCTGGCGATGCCCGAGGCCACGATAAAGACCGCGTTGACGATATTGTTGCCCGCGATGACCCGGGCGCGGTGGCCTTCTTCCGGCAGCGTCTGCAGCAGCCCGTAGAGCGGCACGCAATAGAGCCCGCCACAGGCCGCCATCAGGAAGAGGTCGACGGTGAGCCGCCAATTCTGCCAATGGGTCAGGAAGCTCCAGGCGGTTTCGAGCGGGCCGCTGCTGCCTACCGCGGCCCCGCTCGCCGCATAGATGTCGAGGGCGAAGATCGTGATGCCGATGGCGGCGATCGGCGTGTAGCGCGCGTCGATCTTTCCTTTGAGGATGCGGTTGCAGAGCACCGAGCCCACGCCGATGCCGACCGAGAAAACGGTAAGGAAGAGCGTCACCACCGTCTCGTCGCCGCCCAGCACATCCTTGGCAAAGGTCGGGAACTGCGAGAGGAAGACGGCGCCGACCAGCCAGAACCATGAAATCCCGAGGATCGAGAGCCAGACGCCGCGCTGGGCCTTGCATTGGCGGATGATCGCCAGGGTTTCGGCCGCGATGTTCCAGCCGATCTTGAGGTCCGCGTCGCCGCGTTCGGTACGGGGAACCATGAAGCTCGCGGCCCAGCCGCCCAGGGCCAGCGCTATCAGCAGCACCGAAACCGCGACCTTGCCGTAGGGCACTAGGATGAGCTGGGTCCCGGCGATGGTCCCGACCAGGATGGCGACGAAGGTGCCGGCCTCTATCAGGGCATTGCCGCCGAGCAGCTCCTTCTCTTTGAGGAGTTCCGGCAGGATGCCGTATTTCACGGGTCCGAAGACCGTCGCCTGGGTCCCGAGCAGGAACAGCACCGCCAGCTGATAGGTCATGCTATCGAAGAGGAATCCCAGGCTCGCCAGGATGACGACGCCCACTTCCCAGAGCTTCACCCAGACGATGAGCCGCGACTTGGGAAATTTATCGGCGATCTGGCCGGCGGTGGCCGAGAACAGGAAATAGGGCAGGATGAAGATCGCCGTGGCCAGGGAGACGACGAGATGCACCTCGCTTTCCGAGCGCGTGCCGGCATAGGTGACGAGGATGACAAGCGCCGTCTTGAAGAGATTGTCGTTCACAGCACCCAGGAACTGGGTGACGAAGAGCGGCAGCAGCCGGCGGGTCTGCAACAGCTTGAACTGGTTGTCTTCCATGCGGGTCCCTCTCGGTTCATGGTGCCTTATCGTCGGCGCTTTGGGTAGGGTGAGCAGGCGGCGGGCTTGCCCGGCGGCGGCGCTTCCGCCAGAGTGACGGCGGGAATAAAAGGGATTTTGCGGGAATGGTCGAGGCGGTTTCGGGAGGCGAGGGGAGCGGTGTGGCGGTCGGCCATAACGGCATCCTGCCCTATCAATCGGTGCGTCAGATGGTTCGCGACGGGGAGATTCTCGCGGACCCCGAAGTTCTGCCGGATCAGCTTCAGCCCGCCAGTATCGATCTGCGGTTGGGTCCCAAGGCCTACCGCGTGAGGGCGAGCTTCCTGCCGGGGCCTGGCGCCACGGTCATGGATCGTATCCAGGCGCTCGACGGCTACGAGATCGATATCTCGGCGGGCGCGGTCCTGGAGCGGGAATGCGTCTATGTCATCCCGCTCATGGAGAGCCTGCATCTGAAGAGCGGTGTCGCGGGCTTCGCCAATCCGAAGAGCACGACAGGGCGCCTCGACATCCTGTCACGCCTCATCACCGACCAGGGCGTAGCCTTCGACCAGATCGAGCGCGGCTATCGGGGGCCTCTCTATGTCGAGATCGTGCCACGTACCTTCAGCATTGTTGCAAGGGCGGGGACGCGGCTGAACCAGCTTCGTTTCCGGCGCGGCGTGTCTTCCATGGCCAGCTCCGAGCTGGTGCGTCTGCACGAGGAAGGCCAGCTGATCTCCTCGGGAAGCGCCATTCTGAAGGAGAAGCTCGTCGGCGTGACGATCGACCTGGAGGGTGCCGGCCCCGGCACCCTGGTCGGGTATCGCGCCAAAAAGCATACGGACCGGATCGATCTCGACAAGATCGGCCACTACGAAGCCCGCGACTATTGGGAGCCGATCCATGCGGATCCTGGCCGGGCGCTCGTACTGGATCCCGACGATTTCTACATCCTGGTGACGCGGGAGGGAGTGCGGGTGCCGCCCAACCTCGCGGCCGAGATGGTGGCCTATGACACGACCGTGGGCGAATTCCGGGTCCATTACGCGGGCTTCTTCGACCCGGGCTTCGGCTGGGACAGCGAGGCCGGGGCCAAGGCCGTCCTCGAAGTCCGCTCCCACGAGGTGCCTTTCATGCTGGAGCATGGGCAAACGGTGGGCTGGCTGCGTTATGAGCCTATGGCGGGCATTCCCGATCGTCTCTATGGCGCCAAGATCGGCTCGAACTACCAGGGCCAGGCCTTAGCCTTGGCCAAGCAGTTCCGGTCCGGCGGCTGATATCTTGCGGACGCTTTTCGATAACTGGCAGGTCTGGGCGCTGCTCTCCGCCGGTTTCGCGGCGCTGACCGCCATCTTCGGCAAAATCGGCGTCGAGAACGTCAATTCGGACTTCGCCACCTTTATCCGCACGATCGTTATCCTCTGCGCGCTGGGGGCCATCCTGGTGGGGACCGGCCAATGGCAGCCTTTCGGCTCCATCTCGGGCAAGACTTATCTGTTTCTGGTGCTTTCGGGGCTTGCCACGGGGGCTTCCTGGATCTGCTATTTTCGCGCGATGAAGCTCGGCGATGCCGCCCGCGTCGCACCCATCGACAAGCTGAGCGTGGTGCTAGTTGCGGTCTTCGGCGTTCTCTTCCTCGGGGAACGCTTGGCCGGTCTCAATTGGCTCGGCGTCGCGCTGATCGCGGCCGGCGCCGTGCTGGTCGCCTATAAGGCTTGAGGCGCTGCGACAATCCAACACAGTTTGTGATTGAGAATTGATTGCAACGAGCCGCATGCGCAGTTAAGATGCATTCGCAATCGTCGTTGCGGGTGCTTCTCGATGTACGTATGTCTGTGCAATGGGTTTACTGACCGGCAGGTCCGCAGCGTCGCGGGGGAGGGGTGTTCGACCGCCTCCGTCTATCGATCCCTGGGCGTCCGTCCCCAATGCGGTAAATGCGTTCCCGTCGTCCGCGACATCCTGCGCGGCACGGAAGCGGCCGGCTTGACGTCGAGACTGGACGGACTGGTGACCGCATAGCATCTTGTTCCCAAGTTAGACGCCCGGAACAGGAGCCAAGATGAAGATCGATCCCAAGGTGGTTCAGCATCTGAACCGCATCCTCAAGAACGAGCTGACCGCCATCAACCAGTATTTCCTGCATGCCAGGATGCTGCGGCATTGGGGCATCACCAAGCTCGGCAAGCATGAATACGACGAATCGATCGACGAGATGAAGGATGCGGACAAGCTCATCGAGCGCATCCTCTTCCTGGACGGTATTCCCAATCTGCAGGACCTCGGCAAGCTCATGATCGGCGAGGATGTCGAGGAAATCCTCAACTGCGACCTGAAGCTGGAGCAGTCGGCCCTGGTCGATCTGCGCGAAGCCATCGCGGTCTGCGAGCAGGTGCGCGACTTCGGCACCCGGGACCTGCTTTCCAATATCCTCGAAGGCGAGGAAGACAGCGTCGATTTCATCGAGACGCAACTCGATCTCATGAAAAAAGTCGGCGTCCAGAACTACATCCAGCTCCAGTCGGAAAGCGCCGACTGAGGTTTTTCGGCGGGGGGCGCTCCGACCCTCGATCACCTTCTCTCGGCATTTGATCGGCTCCCTCTTGATTGAGGGGGCCGATTTTTTGTCTTGAGTGCGGCCCCCCTTCAATCGTCGCTTGAGTTCATTAGAATCGATACTTTGAAACTAAGAATGAGTTGCAATTGCAAAATGGCGAGGCTACCGTCGAAGGATCTTCAGCATTCGGAGCCCTTCGATGTCCCATTCCTGTCCGCCGCCTGCCTATGCCGAGGAGACGGGTTTGGCCGGTCTTACCACCGCCGAACTGTTGCCGATCGTCACCCTCCGCCTGTTCGCGATGCCCTGGCGGGAGCCAGACCAGGTGCAGCCGGACTGGCGCGCCGGGCTCACGGTGGCCGGGCTTCAAGACAAGGGCGTTTCAGCTTTCGACCGCTTGTTCCAGATCGTGGTCGCGGCCCCTCTGCGGCTGCTCGACGTGCGCTGCCCGCGCTGCGCCTATATGGGGGCGGACGAGGGGCGTCTTCTCCAGCTTATGAGCTTTCTCCAGCGGGGGCGGGCGGGCGGGGGCGAATCGATCCTCAAGGAATGGCTGCCGGCCACGGTCGCCCGCCTCGCCCTGCCGGCCGCACAGGTGCTGGCCGATGCTCTGGCGGAGGTCGGTCTCCGGGTCCCGCTCCGTCATGCGGAGGCGGCTTTCGGCGACCGGTTCGCGCGGGTGACCGCGGACCGTGGCGTGGCGCTGGTCCAATGATGCCCCCCGCCCAGACCTGGCGGCTGGTGCTGCCGTCCGACACGGTCAGCGTCGGGGTGCTCGTGGTGACATCTTATGGGGCTCTAGGGATCGATGGGATCCTCACCGCGCTCGGACAGATCGGCGCGCCTTCGTGGCAACCCGTGGACGAGGTGGTCGCTTCCTCGGTGGAACGGCTGCTGGATCGGGGGCTCGTCGAACTTCTGACCTCATCCGATGGGCAGGAACTCTGTTTCGCGGCAACCCCGGCGGCCCGGGCGAGGCTTCCCGATCTGCTGGAAGCGCTGCCGCTGTCACGCAGCGCGCCGGACATCGGCTACAAGCTCAAGATGATGAGCCTCGACCTGCTCGACGGGACCGCGCGCGAACGCCAGCTTGCCGGATTGGTGGAGCATTGGCGCGACCTGCTCGCGCTTTGGAAGGAGGCCGAGGCCCATTGCCCCTGCGTCCAGCCGATGGTGCGCCACTGGATGCGGCGGAACGCGCTGCTGGCGCGATCCGAGATCGAATGGCTGACCTCGGTTGGCGATGTGCGAGCAGCGAGTCGGGCGGCGGTTTAAGAGCGGTCTTCTAGATCGAACCGACTTGCTTGAACCCTTCGCTGCCGTCGTCTTCGGCGGGGGAGCGGTCCACGGATTCCACTTTCGCGTAGCTTGGACCCTGGCGGCAGGCGGTGGTGAAAGAGGAAATGTCGATCGGGTCGCCGATGGCGAGGATCTCGACGGTCCCGTCCGCGCGGTTCCGGGTCCAGCCGCGCAAACTGCGGCGCTGGGCCTCGCGAACCGCCCAGGCGCGATAGCCTACGGCCTGGACTTTACCGGTGATGATGAGGCGAGCGGCGCTCATGATCCCTCCTTCGTTCTCTCCTCAGGTGAATTCCAAGATCACCTGGTCGACCGCCAGGCTGTCCCCGGCGGCGGCCTTGATCTTGGAGACGCGGCCGTCGCGCTCGGCGCGCAGCACGTTTTCCATCTTCATGGCTTCGACCACGGCGAGTTCCTCGCCGGCCTTCACTTCCTGGCCCTCGGCGACCGCGAGCGAGACCAGAAGCCCCGGCATCGGCGAGAGTAGGAAGCGCGACATGTCGGGCGCCTGCTTCACCGGCATCAGGGCCATGAGGTCCGCCGCGCGGGGGCTCATGACCTTGACCGGCGTGGCGGAGCCCCGATGGGTCAGGCGGAAGCCGATCCCGTCGCGGTCCACCTGGAAGATCGCATCGGTCCCGTCGATATTCGCCCGTAGGAGGGCCTGGCCGGGCTGCCAATCGGTCACGACCCGCCTGGCGCCATCCTCGCCGGTGACGATGAAACCGTCGCCCTGGCTTTCCAGGGTCACATCCGCCCGTTCCGCGCCGAAGAGCACGGCCCAATCGGAGGGCGCGGTGACATTATGTCCGGGAAGCTGGCCCGAGATCCGGCCCTGGGCTTCCGCCGTCAGCCGTTGGACCACGGCAGCAATGGCCACCAGCACCGGCCGTTCCGCCTGGGGCAGATCGGCGCCCGAGAAGCCGTGGGGGAATTCCTCGGCGATGAGGTTGGTCGAAAGCCTGCCCTCGGCAAAGCGCTTCATGCCGATAAGCGCCGCGACGAAACCCACGTTGTGCGAGACGCCCCGGATAAGGAAGGCATCGAGCGCCTGGGCGAGCCTTTCGGTTGCTTCCTCGCGGGTGGCTCCGGCCCCGATCAGCTTCGCGATCATCGGGTCGTAATACATGCTGATCTCGGCGCCCTCGTAGACGCCGGTATCGACGCGGACCCCTTCGCCCTTGGGCGGGGAATAGCGCGTAAGCCGGCCGATCGAGGGCAGGAAGTTCCGCAAGGGGTCTTCCGCGTAGATCCGCGCCTCGATGGCCCAGCCGGCGAGCTTGATCTGGTCTTGCGTGAAGGGCAGCTTCTCGCCCGCCGCGACCCGGATCATCCATTCGACGAGATCGAGGCCGGTCACATATTCGGTCACCGGATGCTCGACCTGGAGCCGGGTGTTCATTTCCAGGAAATAGAAGTTCCGGTTTCGATCGACGATGAACTCGACCGTGCCGGCGGAGCAGTAGTCCACCGCCTTGGCGAGCGCCACCGCCTGCGCGCCCATGGCGGCGCGGGTGGCTTCGTCGAGGAAGGGGCTCGGAGCTTCCTCGATCACCTTCTGGTGGCGGCGCTGGATTGAGCATTCGCGCTCGCCCAGATGGATCACATGGCCATGGGTGTCGCCCAACACCTGGATTTCGATATGGCGGGGCTCCTCGATGTATTTCTCGATGAAGACCCGGTCGTCGGCGAAGCTCGATTTCGCCTCGTTGGTGGCGGAGCGGAAGCCTTCCCGCGCCTCGGCGTCGTCATGGGCGATCCGCATGCCCTTGCCGCCGCCGCCGGCTGAGGCCTTGATCATCACCGGATAGCCGATGTCCTGGGCGATCCGGATCGCCTCTTCGGCATTGGGGATCACGTCGAGATGGCCCGGCACGGTGGAGACATTGGCGGCGCGGGCGAGCTTCTTCGATTCGATCTTGTCGCCCATGGCAGCGACCGCATGGGCGCCGGGGCCGATGAAGGCGATGCCGGCTTCTTTCAGCGCGGTCGTGAAGGCCTCTTTTTCCGACAGGAAGCCATAGCCCGGATGCACCGCTTCCGCGCCGGTCTGCTTACAGGCGGCGATGATCTTGTCGATCCGCAGATAGCTTTCGGTGGAGGGCGCCGGCCCGATGGCGACGGCCTCATCCGCTTCCCGGACGTGGAGCGCATCGGCGTCGGCGTCCGAATAGACGGCCACCGTCTTGATGCCCATGCGGCGGGCGGTGCGGATGACGCGGCAGGCGATCTCGCCGCGGTTGGCGATGAGGATTTTCTGGAACATGGCGCTTAGCCCCGGCTGCACATCGACCCTCTGCGCCCTTCAGGGGGGAGAGGGAGGGGACCCGCATCGCGGGGAGGGTGAGGTGGGTGACGCCGGTGCGAGGCGGATAGACCCACCTCACCCCGGCCCTCTCCCCCCTGAAGGGCGGAGAGAGAGAAGAAACGTCGAATGACAACCATCGCCGTCGTCACAGCGGGATATTGTCGTGCTTCTTCCACGGATTGCTGAGCTCTTTCTCGCGCAGCATGGCGAGTGACCGGCAGACCCGGCGTCTCGTTCCGTGGGGCATGATGACGTCGTCGATGAAGCCGCGCGATCCCGCGACGAAGGGATTGGCGAACTTCTGACGGTATTCCTCGGTTCGTGCCTCGATCTTGGCCGTATCGCCCAGGTCGGCGCGGAAGATGATCTCCACCGCGCCCTTGGGACCCATGACCGCGATCTCGGCCTGGGGCCAGGCGAAATTCACGTCGCCCCGCAGATGCTTGGAACTCATGACGTCATAGGCCCCGCCATAGGCCTTGCGCGTGATGACCGTGACCTTTGGCACGGTCGCCTCGGCATAGGCATAGAGCAGCTTCGCGCCATGCTTGATGATCCCGCTGAATTCCTGGGCCGTGCCCGGCAGGAAGCCCGGCACGTCCACGAAGGTCACGATCGGGATGTTGAAGCAGTCGCAGAAGCGCACGAAACGCGCCGCCTTGCGCGAACTGTCGATGTCGAGGCAGCCCGCCAGCACCATGGGCTGATTGGCGACGATCCCGACGGTCGACCCCTCCATCCGCGCGAAGCCGGTGATTATGTTCCGGGCATAGGCGGGCTGGATCTCGAAGAAATCGCCCTCGTCGACGACCTTCTCGATCAGCTCCTTCATGTCATAGGGCTTGTTGGGATTGGAGGGGATCAGGGTGTCGAGCGACAGCTCGTCCCGATCCGCGGGATCCCAGGTGGGCCGTACCGGCGGCTTCTGCTTGTTGTTGGCCGGCAGGAAGTCGATCAGCCGGCGAAGCTGCGCCAGCGCTTCCACATCGTTTTCCAGCGCCAGGTCCGCGACGCCGGATTTCGTGGTGTGGGTGACCGCGCCGCCCAATTCCTCCTGGGTGACCGTCTCATGGGTCACGGTCTTCACGACCTCCGGCCCCGTGACGAACATGTAGGAAGTGTCCTTCACCATGAAGATGAAGTCCGTCATCGCCGGCGAATAGACGGCACCGCCCGCGCAAGGCCCCATGATGAGCGACAATTGCGGCACCACGCCCGAGGCCAGCACATTGCGCTGGAAGACCTCGGCATAGCCCGCGAGCGAGGCGACGCCGTCCTGGATGCGCGCGCCGCCGCTGTCGTTGAGGCCGATGACAGGCGCTCCAACCTGCATCGCCTTGTCCATGATCTTGCAGATCTTCTCGGCATGGGCTTCCGACAGCGAGCCGCCGAAGACGGTGAAATCCTGGCTGAAGACGAAGACCAGCCTGCCATTGACCGTGCCGTAGCCGGTCACCACGCCGTCGCCGGATATCTTCTGGTCCTGCATCCCGAAGTCGTGGGAGCGGTGCTCCACGAACATGTCCCATTCCTCGAAGGAGCCGGGATCGAGCAGCAGCTCCAGCCGCTCCCGCGCGGTGAGCTTGCCCTTGGCATGCTGGCCCTGGACCCGTTTCTCCCCGCCGCCGGCGCGCGCCGACGCACGCTTCTGATCGAGTTGCCGGATAATGTCCTGCATGAGTGCCTGCACTCCCTTTGGGAAGGGTTGGGAGATAGCACCAAGCGCGCGGGAGTGCCAGTGTCGCAGTGGTAGGCTATGACCTGGAAGTCTTGGACATGATATAAATTTCGAAACACTGACGGGGGCTTGGGCGGCCATGCGAATCTGGGGCAATATCTCCGCGATCATCGTGGTTGGTATGTTGAGTTTAGCGACATTCTCGCCGGCCACCGCCGAGCAGCGCAACGTGCCTAAGGGGTGGGAACTCATTACCGATATGGCTGGGTTTGCCAAAGGATGCTCGGTTCGTCATGCCGGTAAAGAAATCAACACCTATGCGCTGTTGAACAAACTTGGCCACGTGATCTTGATCGGAGCATGGCCTGATTGGAAAAAGCCTTCAGGAAATACGCCTGTCGCGCTTGCAATTGACCGCGGGGCGCCTCACCCCATGACAGCATCGGTTTTGGTCAATCTTGTCATGGTCGAGATTGCAGAAGGCGAATTATCGGAAAGGCTTAGCCGGGCACGCACACTCCATTGGCAGATGCCTTGGGGAGATTTCAAGGCATCTGTCAGCGGGATCGGCGGTGCTTTGGATGCTTTGCGGGAATGCGAGCAGAAGAGGGGAACTCCTGCTTAATCGGAGCCTTTTGGGGCGATAAACCGAGAAAGATCGCTCAGCGCGGGATGAAGACGAAGTTCTTTACGTAACGTTTCCCGCTGGCGCCTGCGCCACGCCGGGAGGTCTGATGCTCTGCCACCGAGAATTGGCTGATGTTAGTGAGCACGCCCTCGTCGAGGAAGAAGCCGTCGTAGTCGAGGCCGCCAAGGATCCGGAAGACCTCGCCGACATCGTCGCCGGTGTAAAGCTGCTCGTTCTCGATAAAAAGAGCGGGGCGGTCCCGGCGCAAGGTTTCGAGCGCGCCTTTCAAGACGCTTAATTCATGGCCCTCCACATCGATTTTTACGAAACCGATGGGCGGCAGGCTCAGATCGTCGAGCCGCCGCCCCGGCGTGGGAACGAGGCGGAAGTTGTCGACATTCATGGGCCTGAGCGAAGCGCCATTGCTGGACCAGCCCTTGCGGCTGCGCGGCACGACAAGGTTGACCTGCTCAGTTCGGTCGGTGAGCGCCTGCCGATAGAGCGTGACATTGGTGTCCTTGGCGCTGCTCAAGATACCGAAGGCGAGCGGATTCGGCTCAAAGGCATGGACATGCTTGCTGTAACGCGCGAGCAGGTGGGTGAACAAGCCAAGATTGGCCCCGATGTCGAGACTGATCTTCTCCCGGTTCATGAGGAAGCGAAGCAGCCCCATCTCCGGGTCGATGTTCCGCATGTATTTATAAGAGCGGTAGCGGTAATAGGCGCGGAACGGCACCCATTTGAATTTGATGTTCTGACGGAGAATGTTGACGCGGTCCCGCCACGATATGACGGGCAGGTGCTCGGCGCCCGCCGCCCCTTCATCTGCTGAAACCATGGTGGCCCCCCGCCGCCATGGCATTCGAGGGAAATACCCCCGCATGCCATGGCAAGCATCGTAGTCCATAAGAGGGGGGTTGGCGAAAGAATACGGCCCCTTTGGCTTGATCCTGCGTGATGTCTGGCGACAGGCGGTCCAGCTGCTAGAATGGCCGCCTTATCGCGACGCAGATGCGGATTGGGAGGAACTTATGAAAGCCACCTTGGCGCTAGCTCTTGGTCTCTCGCTTGCGGTCGCCGCCGCGGCGGAGGCGGCATCAACGAAGGCGTCCGTCACCTTGATCGATGCCAATGGTTCGGGTGCGGCCATCGGGACGCTGCAACTGAGCGATACGAAGCAGGGCTTGATGATTGTGCCGGAGCTGTCGGGACTGCCTGCGGGTCCGCACGGCTTTCACGTTCACGACAAGGGCGCTTGCGGTCCGGGAGAGCAGAACGGCGCCAAGGCGGCGGGGCTCGCCGCCGGGGGGCATTTCGATCCCGCCCATAATGGTAAGCATAAAGGGCCGGACGCCATGGACGGGCACAAGGGGGATTTGCCGGTTCTGATGGTCGATAGCGCGGGCAAAGCCGCTGTCCCGGTCCTCGCGCCTCACCTCCGGGTGAGGGACGTGAAGGGCCACGCCATTATCATTCACGGCGGCGGTGACAATTACTCGGACGATCCCGCCCCCTTGGGCGGCGGCGGTGCGCGGATCGCCTGCGCCTTGGTGAAATAAAAGCAGGACGCCGGGCTTACGCGCGGGGCTTCAGCAAGCTCAAAAACCGCGCCATGAGCCTGATGTCTTCCAGCAGGTTTGCGCGCCGGGCGGTTTGTTCGGCGTCTTCGCCCCAGAGTTCGATCTCGAAGGTCTCGTCGAGCTGGGCGAGCGCGAAAGCCTCGTCCGCGCCGATCCGTCCTTCCGCCAGCGCCAGCGCCAGGATCAGCGAGCCGCAGGCGCCCGTCACCAGATGCAAAACCATCAGCCGCTGGTCGTCCATCGCGGCCAGTGCCGCGGTGAGCGCCCTCAGGCTTTGGGCCGGCTGGCTTACCGGCAGGATGCCTGCGGTGACCTTGAGCGGCGCGTCGTAGCGCAGCATGGCCCAATCGAGCATCGGCTGCCAGGCTTCGGCTTGGCGCTGGACGAGTTTGGCCGGCTCTTCCGCGTGGTAGCAGAGGAGGTCCGTGCCCGCATATTTGGCGGTCTCTTCGATCACGGCCGGTCGCTTCTGCGGGATGAGATCGATGGCGGTGCTGGCGATGCGGGTCAGCGGCAGGGTCGCCGGCTTGATCGTGACTTCCTGCCCCCGCCATTCGTCGGCGATGGCTTCCGCGAGCGCGCGCGTCGGCAGGACCAGAGGCGCCTTGGCCGGCGTGCGCAGCGGCTTGCCGTCGAGCTTCACGCCCCACTCGCCGCCGTCTTCATGGACGGTGGCTTCCTCATAGAAGCGCTTCAAAGGTCAAGCTCTGCAAAGGGATCCCGGCCTTCATGTTCGTCGAAGCCGAAGAAGGCGAAATTTTCTTTGATGTGCGGCGGCAGCGGCGCCGTCACTTCGAGCATCCCGCCGCGCGGATGAGGCAGGGCGATGGAGCGGGCGTGGAGCTGCAGCTTCCGGGTCTGCGGGATGCCCTCCAGATGGGCTGCCGCCGCGCCGTATTTTCCATCACCCAGGATCGGGGTGCCAACCGCCGCGCAATGGACGCGGAGCTGATGGGTTCGGCCCGTCACCGGCAGCAGCGCCAGCCAGGACGCCTTGCCGCCGGCCTGGTTCACGACCCGATAATAAGTGGCGGCCTTCTTGCCCTCGTCTTCGTCGGGAACCATGCGTTCGCCCGCCGGACCCGGCAGTTTGGCGATGGCGAGGTCGATGCGCCCTTGGCGCGGCTTCGGCTGGCCGACGACGATGGCCCAATAGATCTTGCGCGCGGACTTGTCCCGGAAGGCTTCCGCGAGTTTCGCGGCAGCGCCGACATTGCGGGCCAGGAGCAGCACGCCGGAGGTGTCCTTGTCGAGCCGATGGACCAGGCGAGGGCGCTCAGCCGCGTCGAAACGCAGCGCGTCGAGCGCGGCATCCACATGGCGGTCGGTGCCGGTCCCGCCCTGGACGGCGAGTCCCGCGGGCTTGTTGATGGCGATCACATCCTCGTCGCGATAGATCACCGCGGCCCGAAGCGTGGCCTCATCCTCGGGGCGGGCACGGGGCTGCGCCCAGGGCTTGTCGGCGGGATCGGTCGCCGCGGGCAGGGGAGGAACCCGGATCATCTGACCGGGCGAGACCCGGTCGCCGGATTTCGCCCGTTTGCCGTCGATCCTCACCTGGCCCGTGCGCAGGAGCTTTTCGAGCCGCCCGTGATTTAACTCGGGAAACCGGCGGCGGAACCAGCGGTCGAGCCGGACTTCCGCCTCGTCCTCGGTCACTTCGAGTGTCTGGACGCTCATGTTTCCTGCTTTCGCTGTCGGAGCTTTTCCCAATAGTCGAGCCGCTTCCGGATCTCCCGCTCGAAACCACGGTCGACCGGACGATAGAAAGTGCGGCGCGGCATCTCGTCGGGGAAGTGGTTCTGGCCGGAAAAGCCCTCCTCGGTGTGCGGGTCATAGACGTAACCGTCGCTATAGCCCAGTTCTTTCATGAGCCGCGTCGGCGCGTTGAGGCTGTGCTTGGGCGGCATCAGAGAGCCGGTCTCCTTGGCCGCGCGCTGGGATGCGCCGAAGGCCACATAGGCGGCCACCGATTTGGGCGCGGTGGCCAGATAGATCGTCGCCTGGGCGATGGCGAGGTCTCCCTCGGGCGATCCCAGCCGCTCGTAGGCGTCCCAGGCGGCGATGGTCTGGGCCAATGCCTGGGGATCGGCGAGGCCGATGTCCTCCGTCGCCATCCGCACCATGCGGCGCAGGATATAGATCGGGTGCTCGCCCCCCGCCAGCATGCGGGACAGCCAGTAGAGCGCCGCATCCGCATCCGAGGACCGGACCGACTTGTGGAGCGCGCTGATGAGGTTGTAATGCCCTTCCTGCGCCTTGTCGTAGAGCGGCGCCCGCTGCTGTACGGCCGTAGTGAGCCTTGCCGTATCGAGGATTTCATCCTCGGGCAGGGTCGCGAGTTCCTCGACCAGGTTCAGCAGGAAGCGCCCATCGCCGTCGGCCATGGCCTTCAGGGCGTTGCGCGCTTCGGCATCCAGGGGGAGTTTTCGGCCGATTTCCGCCTCCGCGCGCCCCAGGAGCAGTTCCAGTGCCGCATCGTCGAGCCTGCGCAGCACGAAGACCTGGGCGCGGGAAAGAAGCGCCCCGTTCAACTCGAAGGACGGGTTCTCGGTGGTCGCGCCGATCAGCACCACCGTGCCGTCCTCCACAAAGGGGAGGAAGCCGTCCTGCTGGGCGCGGTTGAAGCGGTGGATCTCATCGACGAAGAGCAAGGTGCCCTGGCCGCCGACCCGACGTTTCTTTGCCGCGTCGAATATCTTGCGCAGGTCCGCGACGCCTGAAAAAACCGCCGACAGAGGCTCGAAATGCATGGAGGTCGCTTCGGCGAGCAGCCGTGCGATGGTCGTCTTGCCGCAGCCCGGTGGTCCCCAGAGGACCATCGAGGCCAGCCGCCGCGCCTTCACCATCCGCCCGATCGCGCCGTCTTCGCTCAGAAGATGGTCCTGGCCGACGACCTCCGAAAGTTTCTTCGGTCGAAGCCGGTCGGCGAGCGGTCGCGGCGCCTGATGCTCGAAAAGGCTGGTCACAGCCGGGAACTCATCGTCTCACGACAACCGTGAGCACCTTGTCGCCACGCTTGATCGCGAGTTTCCATGGGCCGTTTATAGATCCGAGCGCTTCCTGAAGCCTTGCAACGGTCTCCACATTGCGATCGTTGATCCCGGCGATCACATCTCCCCGTTGCAGTCCGAGTTGGGCGGCGGGCGTGCCCGGCGTCACCTTGTCGACGACGACACCCTTCGAATTTCCGGGCAGCCCCAGCTCCTCGACAAAGGCGGGATTGAGATTGCCGACCGTAGCACCCGCGAAGGGTTCCTGGCCTTTCATATCGACCATGTTGCGGGGCGGCGTTTCGGGCGGCGGAACCAGCATCGCCGTCACCTCGCGCCTCTGGCCCCCCCGCCATACGGTCAGCTTGGCGGGGCCCGTGGCGGGCATCGTGGCAAGCCGGAAACGCATGCCGTCGCTGTCGTCCACCTCATGGCCCTCGATGGCGAGGACCACGTCACCGACCGCAAGGCCCGCTTGGGCCGCCGGCCCGCCCGGCGTCACCTCGTTGATGAGCACGCCGCCTGGATGCTGCATCTTGAGCCCCTGGGCGATGTCGGAAGTGACCGATTGTCCGCCCGCGCCCAGCCAGGGCCGGACGATCCGCCCCCCGTGAAGCGCCCCGTCCAGGATCGTGCGGACAAGCGCTGCCGGGATGGCGAAGCCGATGCCGATCGATCCGCCGGACTGGGAATAGATCGCCGTGTTGATGCCGACGAGCCGGCCGTCGAGATCGATGAGCGCACCGCCGGAATTGCCCGGGTTGATCGCCGCGTCGGTCTGGATGAAGGAGCGGAAATCGCCCACGCCGACCGCCGTTCGCGCGACGGCCGAGACGATGCCGCTGGTGACCGTCTGACCGACGCCGAAGGGGTTTCCGATCGCCAGCACAAGGTCGCCGACCTCGACCCGGTCGCTGTCCCCCAGGACAAGCATCGGCAGCTGTTCCCGGGGAGCGTCGATTTTCAGCACGGCGAGGTCTGTCCGCTGATCGGACAGCAGGACTTTCGCATCGAACTCCCGCCGGTCGGCGAGCACCACCCGGATCTCCTGGGCGTCCTTGATGACATGGTGGTTGGTGACGACCGTGCCGTCCGCGCCGACGATGACGCCGGAGCCGAGGGACTGCTCCACCCGTTCCTTCTGAAGACCGAAGGGGCCGTTGTTGCCGAAGAACTGGCGGAAGATCGGGTCGTTGAAGAGGGGCGAGGCCTGGGTCCGAACCACCCGCCGGGAGAAGACGTTCACGACCGCGGGCGCCGCCCGTTTCACGAGGGGCGAGAAGCTCATCTTCACCTGTTCGCGGTTCTGTGGCACGGCGGTCTGGGCCGAAACGGGGCCGGCCAGCAGAAGCGCGAGAAAGATCGTCAGGAGGCGATGGGTCATGATGCCGCTGAATCTAGGGAAACCCAGAGCGCGGCGCTAGAGGTCTCGGCGGCGGATCAGGCTTCTTTGCCGATATGGAGCAGGACCTGGCCCTCTGCCGCCTCACCCTGGAGGGGCCGCAGCAGGATCGCGGTTCGGCGATGCACGGAGCGCCGGGGCTGTCCGTCAGCGAGTACCTCTGTCCCCGCACCGGCGATATGATCGAGCAGGGTCCCGGGTAGGAGCGCATCGTCGGGCACGCCCTCACCAACTTGCATGAGCTTGATGAGGGGCATGCCCAGGGCGTCGGTTTCATAGGCCAGGAGCAGGCAGTTGCCCCTGTCTTCGAGCGGAGGTGCGCTGCCTATGCCCCTGTGGCGAGGCCCGAGGCCCGCCGCATCCAATCGCATCATCCCTTGGATCGATCGGAGTTTCGCCTGTTCATCGAGGTGGGGCAGGAGCCGTTCGATCCGCCACCCTGCCGACCTCCGGCGTTTCGGTGCCGGCTTGGTGGGGGCGAAGAGCGATATCCCGACCCGTCCCGTTTTTTCCCGGATGGTCCCCGCCAGCACCCGCTATCTCCCGTTAATTCTCTCGAAAGGATAGGCCGCTCCTCCTTTTTGAGGAAAAACTAACGCCTCTCTTTTTCTCCGTATTTGAGGCGATTGCCGACGGTGCCGCAGCTCAAGCCCGTCATCTCGAAACGAGGCGTTGCACCAGGCTTTCGCGATGATTTTCCTTCGAAAATAGCGGCGAGGGGACTCCTCCGGGGCGTTAGTTGCTGCTATGAAGGCCGGACGATTGGCGAGGTGACGCAGAGTTTAGATCATGGCGCTTTTTCAAGCCGACAAGTTCCTGCACAAGATCGAGAACCAGGCCTTCGAAAAAATCCATCAGCCCGGAGACCTGACGCCCTTCTCCGGAATCTATCGCTGCGAGAATTGCGGGGTGGAACTGGCAATGGAGGACAAGCAGCGCCTGCCGCCGCATAAAACCTGCGTCAATCATCATCCCGAAGGTCGCAAGGGCAATGTGACCTGGCGGCTGATCGTCTACGCCAACCATAAGGGCGAATAGGCCTCGACTACCCGAAGACCTCGCGCCAAGCCCCTTTCAGGGCGGCGTCCGCTTCCGCCATCGAGACGAAGATCCCCTGGGCGGCGAGCGAGGTGACGCCGTGCTCCCGGACGCCGCAGGGCACGATCCCGTCGAAATGGGAAAGCTCGGGATCCACGTTGAGCGAGACCCCGTGGAAGGTGATCCAATGGCGGATCCTGACGCCGATCGCGGCGATCTTGGCTTCGCTGCCGTCGGATCCGGCAACCCAGATGCCGACCCGGCCCTCGCGCCTTTCGCCTTTCACGTTGAAGCGCTGCAGCGCCCGGATGAGCCATTCTTCAAGGTCGCGCACGTATTTCCGGACGTCGGGCTCGCGGCGCTTCAGGTCCAGCATCGCGTAACCGACCCGCTGCCCCGGCCCGTGATAGGTGAATTGGCCGCCGCGTCCGCTGCGATGGACCGGAAACCTGTCGGGGGCCACGAGATCCCCGTCCTGCGCGCTGGTGCCTGCCGTATAGAGCGGCGGATGCTCGAGGAGCCAGACCAATTCGGGCGCTTGGCCCGCCCGGATCGCCTCGACCCGTTCCTCCATGGTCCTGACCGCGGGCTCGTAATCGACGAGCTTGTCGCTGATCCGCCATTCGACCGGGGAAAGGGCGCCGTTGTCCATATCGGCAATATAGTCGCTTGGATCGCCGATCAGAATGCCCTGGTCCAGCCTTACCTCCAGATCATCCGCTTGAGCGTCGCGTCCCGCCGGACGAAGTGGTGCCAGAGCGCCATCAGCGCATGCAGGCCTATGAGGGTGAGCAGCACCCAGGTCGACAGCAGGACGTGGATGTCGCCGACCTTGCCCGCATAGGGCGATCCTTTCGTGAGCACCATGTCCGGGAAGGTCATATAGCCGAAGAGGCTGACCTGGAACCCGCGGCCGCTGGCGCTGGCCCAGCCCAGGATCGGGATGACGAGCAGGAGGAGGTAGAGGACCCCGTGCATGAGTTGCGCGGCCCGATGCTCCCAAACCGGGCTCGTGTCGAGCCGGGCCGGCACGGGATGGAAGACGCGCCACATCAGCCGCAGGACCACGACGATCAGCATCAGCATGCCGACGGAGAAATGCGCGTTGATCAATTCTTCCGGGACCGTGTTCCGTCCGATATGCGGCATGGTCCAGGCATATTTGAACTGGACGATCATCAGGAAGACGATGAGCCAGTGGAAGATTTTCGCGACGACGCCATAGCTGGCAGGGGAGGTGGTGGCCAAGGTGCGCTCCGGTGAGTTTCCACTTATTGAATAAGGGGGTTCGGGGTTCTCCGCAAACCCGATGAGGCGGGCCTTCTTCCATCCCGCTTGCCACGCCCCCTGGGATTTGCTAATCACCCCCGCCACCGTCGGCACCCCATCTTGAGCCGACGCTTTGCGGTCGTGGCGGAATTGGTAGACGCGCAGCGTTGAGGTCGCTGTGGGAGAAATCCCGTGGAAGTTCGAGTCTTCTCGACCGCACCATCTTGTTAAATCAGTAAAATTTCACCCCCGGCAAGCGCCGGGTGCGGCACCTTGCGCGTGCGTGCGCCCTGGCTCGTGATATAAGCTCGATCCCAAGGCGCTGGAGCCTCAAGGGAATTTCGCATATGGCCGAGGATCTGCGCGAGGCGGCGCTCGAATATCATCGCTTTCCCGTGCCGGGTAAACTCGGCATCGTGGCCACCAAGCCCATGGCCAACCAGCGGGATCTGGCGCTCGCCTATTCGCCCGGCGTGGCCGAGGCCTGCAACGCCATCGTCGCCGACCCCAACGAGGCATCCCAGCTCACCGCCCGCGCCAATCTCGTCGGCGTCGTGACCAATGGCACCGCGGTCCTGGGGCTCGGCGCCATCGGGCCGCTCGCCGCCAAGCCGGTAATGGAGGGGAAGGCCGTCCTCTTCAAGAAATTCGCGGGCATCGACGTCTTCGATATCGAGATCGACGAGCGCGATCCCGACAAGCTCGTGAATATCGTGGCGGCGCTGGAGCCGACTTTCGGCGCGATCAACCTCGAAGACATCAAGGCGCCCGAATGCTTCGAGATCGAGGCGAAACTGCGCGCCCGCATGAAGATCCCCGTCTTCCACGATGATCAGCACGGCACCGCCATCATCGTCGCCGCCGCGATCCGCAACGCGCTCCGCATCGTCGGCAAGGAGTTTTCCCAGGTCAAGCTGGTGGCCTCCGGGGCCGGGGCGGCGGCGATCGCCTGCATGGACCTGCTGGTCGACATGGGACTCCCGGTCGAGAACATCACCGTCACCGATGTGAAGGGCGTGGTCTACAAAGGCCGGGTCGAGGAGATGGACCCCCGCAAGGAGCGCTACGCCAAGGAAACCAACGCCCGCACCCTGGGCGAGGTCATCGAAGGCGCCGACATCTTCCTCGGCCTTTCCGCGCCTGGGGTCCTGAAACCCGAGATGGTCGCCCGGATGGGCGAGCGACCGATCATCATGGCGCTGGCCAATCCGACGCCGGAGATCACGCCGGAAGAGGTCCGCAAGGTTCGTCCCGAGGCGATCATCGCCACGGGGCGCAGCGACTACCCGAACCAGGTCAACAATGTCCTCTGCTTCCCCTTCATTTTCCGGGGAGCGCTGGACGTGGGCGCCACGACCATCAACGAGGCGATGAAAATCGCCTGCGTCGAGGCCCTGGCGAGCCTGGCGATGGCCGAGCCCTCCGATGTGGTGGCGGCGGCTTATGGCGAGGCGGCGCTTACCTTCGGGCCGGAATACCTGATCCCCAAGCCCTTCGATCCCCGCCTCATTCTGGAACTTGCCCCGGCGGTCGCCAAGGCGGCCATGGATACCGGCGTCGCCACGCGGCCGATCACCGATTTCGACGCCTATCGCCAGCGTTTGACCCAGTTCGTCTACCGCTCCGGCCTGGTGATGCGGCCGCTCTTCGAGCGCGCCCGCAGCGATCTTAAGCGCATCGTCTATGCCGAGGGGGAGGACGAGCGCGTCCTGCGCGCGGTTCAGCAGGTCATCGACGAGCGGCTGGCGAAACCCATCCTGATCGCTCGCCATGACGTGGTGGTAAGCCGAATCGAGAAGCTCAATCTGCGGATGCGGCCCGGCAAGGATTTCGAGCTGGTCGATCCCCAGAATGACTCCCGGCATCTGGAATATGCCGAACTTTACCATCGGATCATGGAGCGGAAAGGCGTCTCGCCCGAATACGCCCGGGGCGTCGTCCGCACGCGCATGGCGGCGATCGCGGCGCTGATGGTGCGGCGGGGCGAGGCCGATGCGATGCTCTGCGGCGCGGTGGGCCAATACCACCGGCACCTGCGCCATATCGTCAATATCCTGGGGCTGGCTCCCGGGGTGGCCGCGCCGGCCGCGCTCAACGCGCTGGTGCTGGCCAAGGGCGTCTATTTCCTCTGCGACACCCATGTGGTCGACCATCCCTCGGCCGAGCAGGTGGCCGCCATGACGCTCCGCGCCGCCGAGGCCGTCCGGCATTTCGGGATCGAACCCAAGGTGGCGCTGGTTTCTCATTCGAGCTTCGGCAGTTCCGATACCCCCACCGCCGTGATGATGCGGCAGGCTCTGGCGCAACTCCGCCACGAGGCGCCGGACCTTGAGGTCGAAGGGGAGATGCATGCCGATGCCGCGATCAACGTGGCGGTCAGGAACCGGCTGTTCCCGAATTCGCGCCTCACGGGATCGGCGAACCTTCTGATCCTGCCGACCCTCGACGCGGCCAATATCGCCTTCAATCTTCTGAAGGAATTGGGGGATGGGCTCGCCATCGGCCCGATCCTGCTCGGGGTCGGCGGTGCGGCCCATATCGTCACCCCGTCGGTCACGGTGCGCGGCCTGGTCAATATGACGGCTGTCGCCGTCTATGACGCCCAGAAGCAGGAAACGGCGAAAGGCCTCTAAAGAAAATCCTTCTCCGCCGGATGACGGAGAAGGACTTCAGGGTTCGGATAACGTCAACCGTTACCCGTGGCGCGGCCCGCCATGATCGGGACCTCCGCGATCGGGTCCGCCGGGGCGATGACCCGCATGGCGATGCGGTGCGAAAAGGTCGTCCGCCTGCTTTTTCTGATCGGCGTTCAGGCTGTCGTAGAGCGGCTTGAACGCATCGGCAAAACGCTGGGACTCGACGGCGCGAGCCTGGGAGACGCGGGCGCGTTGAACGATTTGGTCGGAAGCGTTCTCGGGCTGTCCCCGATGGGCGCGCATGTCGTCCATGGTCAGCTTCATCGACTGGGCGTTCTGGCGCATGGCCTGGGCGACCTTGTCCCACTGGGCGTTCTGGGCGTCGGTGATCTTCAATTCCGCTTTCATGAAGGCGATGCGGCCTTCGAGATGGCGGGTCGGATCATGGCGTTGCGCCTCGCGGACGGGATCGCGGTCGGGGCGGGGCGGGCGTCCCGCGGCGGGCGGTCCACCGGCCGGGGGCGCGACGGAGGGGGGAACGGGCGGTGCGCTCTGCGCATCGGCCGGGCTGGTGAGGAGGTTACCCGCACCGGCGCAGGCTAGTGCAGCCAGAACTGCGGCGGTTCCGAGGGTGACCCGTTTCATGCGTGACTCCTATGGTCGCTTCAGGACGAGCCGAAATGGCCCGAATGTTCTTTCTATGCGGGGAGGGCTGCTTGCATCCCTCGCGTTTCGGATGACATTGTTTTAATGGCGATGCCGGAGGACAGGATGCTTGCGAACCGCTACCCGACCCTCGACTTCGATCTCGGACCCGAGATCGAGCTTCTGCGCGACACGGTTCGCGGGTTTTCCGATCAGGCGATTGCGCCGCGTGCGGCCGCCATCGACCGCGAGGACGAGTTCCCGCGCGATCTCTGGCCCCAGATGGGCGCGTTGGGTCTCCACGGCATCACGGTCGAGGAGGAATACGGCGGGGCCGGCATGGGCTATCTCGCCCATTGCGTCGCGATGGAAGAGGTGAGCCGGGGATCCGCCTCGGTGGGCCTGTCCTATGGGGCGCATTCGAACCTCTGCGTGAACCAGCTTCGCCGCAATGGAACCGAGGAGCAGAAGCGCCGCTACCTGCCGAAACTGATTTCCGGGGAGCATCTGGGGGCGCTCGCCATGAGCGAGGCGGAGGCGGGGTCGGACGTGGTCTCGATGCGGACCCGGGCCGTGAAGAAGGGCGACCGATATATCCTCAATGGCACGAAAATGTGGATTTCTAACGGGACTTATGCGGATGTTCTCGTTGTTTACGCGAAGACGGATCCGGATGCCGGATCCCGGGGGATCAGCACCTTTCTGATCGAGAAGGGCATGAAGGGTTTCCGCCCCGCTCAGAAGCTCGACAAGCTCGGCATGCGGGGATCGCCGACCGCGGAACTCGTCTTCGAGGATTGCGAGGTTCCGGCGGAGAACCTGTTGGGCAAGGCGGGCGAGGGCGTTCGCGTCTTGATGAGCGGGCTCGATTACGAGAGGTCGGTTCTGGCCGCCGGCCCTCTTGGGATCATGCAAAGCTGCCTCGACGTGGTGCTGCCCTATCTCCACGAGCGCAAGCAGTTCGGCCAGGCGATCGGCGAGTTCCAGCTCATGCAGGGGAAGCTCGCGGATATGTATACGACGCTCAACGCCTGCCGGGCCTATGTCTATGCGGTGGCGCGGGCCTGCGACAAGGGCCAGGCTTCGCGCAAGGATGCGGCCGGGGCGATCCTTTATGCCGCCGAGAAAGCGACCTTGATGGCTTTGGAAGCCATCCAATGCCTGGGCGGCAATGGCTATATCAACGATAATCCGACAGGACGGCTTCTGCGCGACGCTAAGCTCTATGAAATCGGCGCTGGCACTTCGGAAATCCGCCGCATGCTGATCGGCCGGGAGCTTTTCAAGGAGACGGCGTGACCCCGTCTTGCCGCCCTTAGCCCTATCGACGTCGCCGGGCCGCCGGCAGGATGCGGCGAGCCCGGCGTAATGACGGGGTCAGTTAAACCATTTCTTGAAGATAGCGTTGTAAGTCCCGTTTTCGCGGGCTAGATGGAGCCATTGATCGGCAAACTGCTTCAAGGGTTCGTCCCGTTGCAGCCAATAGGCCTTTTCGGCGAAATCGAAGGGCTTGTCCGGGTGGATCGAGCAGAGCTTGCCCTTATGCTCCTTCGCCTGGAAGCGGGTTTCCGAGGCATCCGTCATCATGATGTCGGCCCGGTTCGCCGCGATCTCGTCGAAGATCTTGGTGTTGTCGGGAAAGACCGTGATCTGCGCCGTCTTGATATTGGCGCGGGCGAAGGCTTCGTTGGTGCCACCGGGATTGACGATGACGCGGACGTTGGCCTTGTCGATATCGGCGATGGTCTGGAATTTCTTGACGTCCGTGCAGCGGGCGATCGGCGTTTTGCCTTCGCGCATATAGGGGATCGTGAAATAGCCGACCTTGGCCCGGCCCAATGTCACCGAGACCCCTCCCATGGCCATGTCGAACTTGTCGGCTCCGAAATCCTCGGCAAGCTTCGGCCAGGCCGTTGGGACGAATTCAACCTTCACACCCATCGCCTTGGCGAGGTCCTGTGCAAGGTCAATATCGAAACCGGTATAGGTGTTGTTCGATTTATCCAGAGATGTGAAAGGTTTGTAATCGCCTGTTGTGCCGACACGCAAAGTGCCGCGCTTGATGATCTCGTCGAGGCGGCTCGATTGCGCCCAGCTGGGCGCCGCCATCAGAAGGGCTGCCGCCGCCACGGCCACAATTCCTACAAGCCTGATTTTTTTCATCGCGTTTCCCCGAGCGTTTGTTAGGCCGGAACTATCCGCCCAGCCGGGACCTCCCGCAATGTTTTCGCTTGCTCCCAGGCACCTTGCTTCGCATGGTTGAGGCATGGCGGTGCTCACGACCTCGATCGACCCCGGTTCCGAGGGGTTCAAGGCCAACGATGCGGCCATGCGTGCATTGATCGACGACCTTTCGGTCAAGGTCGCCCGGATTCGCGAAGGCGGGGGCGAGACCGCCCGCCAGCGCCATCTGAGCCGAGGGAAACTGCTGCCCCGCGACCGGGTCCGGACCCTGCTCGATCCCAGCGCGCCGTTCCTGGAATTCTCCCAGATGGCGGGCTACCAGCTCTATGACGATGAGGTGCCGGCAGGCGGCATCATTACGGGTATCGGTCCTGTCATGGGCCGGGAATGTGTCGTCATCGCCAATGACGCGACGGTGAAGGGCGGGACCTATTACCCCGTCACGGTCAAGAAACACCTGCGCGCCCAGGAAATCGCCCGGGAGAACAATCTTCCCTGCCTCTATCTGGTGGATTCGGGCGGGGCCAACCTGCCGAACCAGGACGAGGTCTTTCCCGACCGGGATCACTTCGGCCGCATCTTCTATAATCAGGCGACGATGTCGGCGGCGGGCGTGCCGCAGGTCGCCGTCGTCATGGGATCCTGCACGGCGGGCGGCGCCTATGTGCCTGCCATGTCCGACGAAAGCATCATCGTCAAAGGGCAGGGCACGATCTTCCTGGGCGGCCCACCCCTGGTGAAGGCCGCGACCGGCGAGGTGGTGAGCGCCGAGGATCTGGGCGGCGCGGATGTCCATGCCCGCGTCTCCGGCGTCGTCGATCATCTGGCGTTGGACGACGCCCACGCCCTGGGGATTGCCCGCCGGATCGTCGGCTCCCTCAATCGGGTAAAACAGGCTTCGCTCGAGATCCGGAAGCCGGTCGAACCGCTCTACCCACCGGAAAGCCTTTACGGCGCGGTGCAGATCGACAGCCGAAAACCCTATGATGTTCGGGAAGTCATCGCGCGCCTCGTCGATGGCAGCGAGTTCGACGAATTCAAGGAACTCTACGGGCAGACCCTGGTCACCGGCTTCGCCCATATCTGGGGCTATCCCGTGGGGATTGTTGCCAATAACGGCATCCTCTTTTCCGAAAGCGCCTTGAAGGGTGCGCATTTCATCGAGCTTTGCGCGCAGCGCGGCATTCCCCTCGTCTTCCTCCAGAACATCACCGGCTTCATGATCGGGCGAAAATACGAGGCCGGCGGCATCGCCAAGGATGGCGCGAAGATGGTGACGGCCGTCGCCTGCGCGAAGGTGCCGAAATTCACGGTGATCATCGGCGGGAGCTTCGGGGCGGGGAACTACGGCATGTGCGGCCGCGCCTTCGGGCCGCGCTTCCTCTGGATGTGGCCCAACGCGCGGATTTCCGTCATGGGCGGCGAGCAGGCGGCCTCGGTTCTGGCCACCCTGCGCCGCGACGGGATCGAAGCCAAGGGCGGCGCCTGGCCTCCCGAAGAGGAAGAGACCTTCAAGGCTCCGATCCGCGCCCAATACGAAGCCCAGGGCCATCCCTATTACGCCAGCGCGAGGCTGTGGGACGATGGCATCATCGATCCCGCGGACACCCGCCGCGTGCTTGCGCTCGGCTTGTCCGCGAGCCTCAACGCGCCCATCGAGCCGACCCGCTTCGGCGTTTTCCGGATGTGAGAAAGAGATGACCGACGAAACCCCGCCGACGATCCTGGTCTCGACCGACGAGCGCGGCGTCGCCACGGTGACCTTGAACCGGCCCGAGATCCATAATGCTTTCGACGACGGCGTGATCCGCGACCTGACCGGGATTCTCTTCGCTCTGGAAGCGGATCCTGCCGTCAAGGTCGTGGTGCTGGCGGCGGCAGGCCCCAGCTTTTCCGCCGGGGCTGATCTCGCCTGGATGCGCCGCATGGCGGGCTATACGGAGGAGCAGAACGTCGGCGACGCCATCGCCCTGGCGCGGCTCCTGGCGAGCCTCGACACTTTTGCCAAGCCGACCGTCGCGCGGGTTCAGGGCGCGGCCTTCGCGGGCGGTCTCGGGCTCATCTCATGCTGCGATGTCGCGGTGGGGGCGGAGGGCGCGATCTTCTGCGTATCGGAAGTGAAGCTCGGCCTCGTCCCGGCGACCATCAGTCCCTATCTGATCGCGGCAATCGGCGCCCGGGCGGCTCGGCGCTATTGCCTCAGCGCCGAGCGGTTCTCGGCCGCCGAGGCGCATCGCTTGGGCCTGCTCCATGAGGTCGTCCCCGCGGCTCAACTCGATGCGGCCCTGGAACGGATCGTCGCGTCGCTGCTGGAAGGCGCCCTCGGCGCGCAGACTCATACCAAGCAGCTCATCGCCTCGGTCAAGGATCGGCCGGTCACCGATACGCTCATGCTCTATACCGCCCAGGCCATCGCCGATGCCCGTGCCTCGGGCGATGGGAAAGAGGGCGTTGCTGCCTTCTTCGAGAAACGCAAGCCCGGCTGGCGGCACTAGGCTTGTTCGACAAGATCTTCATCGCCAATCGCGGCGAGATCGCCTGCCGGGTGATCCGAACCGCCCGGCGCATGGGCATTAAGACCGTCGCCGTTTATTCCGAAGCCGACGCCGGGGCCTTGCATGTGAGCTTTGCCGACGAGGCCTATCCGATCGGGCCCGCGCCGGCGCGCGAGAGCTACCTCTCGATCCCCAAGTTAATCGCGGCCGCCCGGCAAAGTGGGGCCGAGGCCGTGCATCCCGGTTATGGCTTCCTCTCCGAGAACGCCGACTTCGCCGAAGCCGTCGCGGCGGCCGGCTTGACCTTTATCGGGCCGCCGCCTGCCGCCATCCGCGCGATGGGCTCTAAGGCGGCGGCCAAGGCGCTCATGGAAAAGGCGGGCGTGCCGCTGGTTCCGGGATATCACGGCGACGACCAGGACGATGCGCTCCTTGCAGGCGAGGCCGACCGGATCGGCTATCCCGTGCTCCTCAAGGCCTCGGCCGGCGGCGGCGGGAAGGGGATGCGGATCGTGGAGACCCCCGCCGATTTCGCGGCGGCGCTGGCCTCGGCCCGGCGGGAGTCCGAATCCGCCTTCGGCGACGACCGGATGCTCATCGAGCGCTATCTTACCCGGCCCCGCCATATCGAGATCCAGGTCTTCGCCGACACCCTCGGCAAGGTCGTCCATCTCTTCGAGCGGGACTGCTCGATCCAGCGTCGCCATCAGAAGGTGATCGAGGAAGCGCCGGCGCCCGGCCTCGACCCCGACCGCCGCCGCGCGATGGGGGAAGCTGCCGTCGCGGCCGCGCGGGCGGTGGGCTATGTCGGCGCGGGCACCGTGGAATTCATCGCCCAGGACGGCGATTTCCATTTCATGGAGATGAACACCCGCCTCCAGGTCGAGCATCCGGTGACCGAGATGATCACCGGCCAGGACCTCGTCGAATGGCAGTTGCGCGTGGCCGCCGGAGAGCCCCTGCCGCTGCGGCAGGAGGACCTGCGCATCACCGGCCATGCGATCGAGGCGAGGCTCTATGCGGAAGACCCCGGGCGCGGCTTCCTGCCGGCGACCGGGACCCTCCATCGCCTGGATACGCCGGAGGGGCCGGGGATCCGCGTCGAGACCGGCGTCCGCCAGGGCGATGCGGTGACCGTCCATTACGACCCCATGATCGCGAAACTGGTCGCCCATGGCGAGGATCGCCCGGCGGCGCTGAGACGCTTGCGCGCCGCGCTCGCCTGCTATCGCATCGCCGGCCTCTCGACCAACCGCGATTTCCTGCTGCGTCTGGTGGGTAATCCGTCTTTCGTGGGGGGACCGGCCGACACCGGCTTCATCGAGCGTCATCGCGCCGAGCTGACGCCGCCGCCCGAACCCGCTTCCGACAGGATGCTCGCCGCCGCTTGCCTGGCGCTGTTGCGGGACGAGGCGCGCAGGGCTCTTGCCCGGTGCGGCATGACCGGCGACCCCCATTCCCCTTGGGCTCAGCGGGAGGGATGGCGCCTTAACGGCAGGTCGCGTCAGGCAATCTGCCTGCGGGATGGCGAGGCTGAACGGACGATGACCGTCCAATATGGGCGGCCGGCTCATCGCCTCGGGATCGAAGGACGCGAGGTGCTCGCGCGCATCGTTGCGGAAAAGGGGGATATCCTCTTCCTGGAACTCGACGGTGTCCGCCAGGAAATGGCTGTTTGCCGGCTAGGGCCGGAGATGACGCTTTGGCTCGGCGAGACGACCTGCCAATTCGGCGTCGTCGATCCATTGGCTCCCAAGGCATCGGCGGCGGCTTCGGATGGCAAGCTCGTCGCGCCCATGCCGGGACGGATCGTCCAGGTCCTCATAAAGTCCGGCGCGGCCGTGAAGCGGGGGCAACCCTTGTTGATTCTGGAGGCGATGAAGATGGAACATGCTCTCGTCGCTCCCGCCGATGGCGTCATAGAGGCGCTGCGCTATAAAGTCGGGGATCTGGTGGAAGAAGGAGCCGAGCTGATCGGCTTTCGCGCGAAGGATTAGGAAATGCGACTGCCACGTCGGGTCCGCATGGTCGAGGTCGGCCCCCGGGATGGATTGCAGAACGAGGCGCAGATCGTCTCCGCCGCCACGCGTGTCGGCCTGATCGACCGGCTCAGCGAGGCGGGGCTGGCCATCGTCGAAAGCGGCAGCTTCGTCTCCCCGAAATGGATACCCCAGATGGCGGATACGGCCGAGGTCCTGGCGCGGATCGCGCGGAAGCTCGGCGTCAGCTATCCGGTGCTCGTTCCGAATATGACCGGCTTCGAGGCGGCGCTGGCCTCAAGGGTAGAAGAAATCGCGATATTCGCCGCCGCCTCCGAAAGCTTCTCCCGGCGCAACATCAATTGCTCGATCGCCGAAAGCCTGGATCGTTTCGCGCCGGTGGCGGAAGCGGCCGCCCGGGCGGGCATGCGGGTCCGGGGCTATGTGTCCTGCGTTGTCGATTGCCCCTATGAAGGGCCGATAACGCCTGCCGCCGTTGCCGATGTTGCCGCGAAGCTCCTGAACCTCGGCTGCTACGAGATCTCCCTCGGCGATACGATCGGCACCGGCACCCCGGGCCGCATCCAGGCGATGATCGATGCCGTGGCATCGGCGGTGCCCCTGGACCGTCTCGCCGTCCATTTTCACGATACCTGGGGGCAGGCCTTGGCAAATATCCTGGCCTCCCTCGAAAAGGGCGTGGCCGTGGTGGACAGTTCCGTGGCTGGGCTCGGCGGCTGCCCCTATGCCAAGGGCGCCACCGGCAATGTCGCGAGCGAGGATGTACTCTATATGCTGGAAGGCCTGGGGATCGGGACCGGCGTCGATCTTGTCAGGCTGGCAGCGGCCGGGCGCTGGATTTCCGCCGAGCTTGGCAGGGAGCCCTCTTCCAAGGTATCCCGGGCGCTGGCGGCCAAATCCGCCTGAACCAGAGGAGCGTTCCTTAGTCTCATGGCCCTTCATCTAATCAAGATGGCGGTCGGCGTCACCGACTTCGATCATTTGCTCGAAGTCCAGGCGCTGCGCCGGAAGGAGCGGGGCGGCACCAGCCGCTTCTTCACCCGCAACACCCCGCGCCGGGCCGAGGAGATTCTGGACGGCGGCTCGATCTATTGGGTGATCAAGGGGCAGGTGAGGGGGCGCCAGTTCATCCGGGGTTTCTCCGCGATCCATGATGCGGAAGGCAATCCGCATTGCGCCGTGGATTACGATCCGGAACTGGTCCCGACCCTGCTTCAGCCGCGCCGGCCTTTCCAGGGCTGGCGATATCTCCTGGAAAAGGACGCGCCACCCGACCGGGGTGCTGCCGGAGACAGCGATGATCTGCCGGTGGCGATGATCGCGGAACTCCGCGCTTTGGGACTGCTTTAGAACTTTTCGGGGAAAATCTCCCTTTAGTCCTGGACAGCGTCATCCGACCGACATATATATCCGCGCCTGGCCGTTGCGAACGGCCTCCCATGATCGGTTCCTGATCCTTGGCTGTTGAAAAACGGTCCTAGACTCGTCGGGTTTCGGTCATCCTCCGGTCTCTCGTTTTTCTTTGAAAAGCATGTTGACTGGTTTGGAGTGGAGGCCTATAAGCCCGGCTCCCTTTTGGGGGGCCAAGATTGGCTTTGCTGTTTGACATTGTGGATGGAATTGGAAGGGATGTGCAGGCGGCGGTGCTGTAGAGCGCTGTTAGTTTGCATATC
>CANJCB010000030.1 GCA_947473305.1 Rhodospirillales bacterium | reverse complement strand
GGCTTTCGAACTCACGGGTTTTGCTCTCATCTTCGTTCCTTCGTCACTGCGATGAGACCAAAACCCTCCTCTAATCAATACCCCAATTCTGTCTCATAGACGCTGACGGCGTACACTGCTTCGGCGACTTCTTCTTGCCCCCCTCGTCGCTCTCCTCGACCACCTGCGCATAGTTTTCCAGGATGTCGGTTAGGTTGCGCTTGGTTAGAATCTGCTTCCACAGATAGTCGGTCTTCAGCCCATGGGGGTTAGGCGGGTTTCCCGCGCCGTCGTCCCAGCCCTTATTGAAGGGCAGGAACCAGGACGCCTTACCCTTCAGATGCGTGCACATCCGCACCTCCTGGTCGTCCACGGCGAAATGGACGACGCAGCGACCGAACTGGAACAGCAGCTCCTTGGGATCGCGGTCGCGCTTGTACTGTTCGATCGCGTCCTCGACCGTCTGCTTAGTCAGGCTGTTCTTCAGCTCAAACGTGGCGATGGGCAGGCCGTTGATGAAGATAGCTACGTCTAGGGACAGCTTGGTCGCGTCCTTCGAATAATGTAGTTGGCGGATGACGCTAAAGATGTTGGCGGCAAACAACTCCTTGGCCTTTGCGTTGCCAGGCGTCGGCGTGCCGAAGAACAGCTCCACAGCGCCGGGGCCGTGTTTCACTCCTTTGCGCAGCACGTCGATGACACCGCGTTTCGCGATCTCGCCTTGCAGCCGGTGCAGGAATTGCAGCTGCTTCGGGCCATCCTCTCCGATCCCCAATGCCTCGACCGCGTCTGGCTGAGTGGCATTCAGAAAAGCGAACAGCTTCACCACGTCGATGGTATGGTCGCGGTCGAAATCTTTCGAATCCCCGGCGACATAGCCCGCCTCGTCGACCAGCGCGCGGACGATGAGAGCTTCGAGGCCTTTCTCGCTGGTGTCAGTCGTCGGCATCGGCTCCCTCCACCACGTCGGTATCGTCGACTTCCAGCTCCTCTTCCAGCGCGTCATCTTCGTCGAAGATCGGCTCGTCCGCGGGCGCGGCGATTTCGATTTGTCGCACGTCCAGCTTGCCTGTAACGACATCGGCAATCAGGCGCTCGCGATATTCCTGAATAAACCCAACCTCGCGCGCAGCCCGTTTGGCCGTTTCGTCCAATGGCGCGCATTCCCGCTCTAAATGCTCGAGAATGACGTCTTGCTCGCTCTTCGGTGGGATCGGAATGGGGATGGCCTTCATATAGCTCTGCGTGAGCTTGTCACGCGTGGCGCCACCGACGTAGTTCATATAGTCTACGCAATTTAGCGCATGCACGATAAACTCGGGCCGATTGCTTGGCTTGGGTCTTAGGACGTGAATGTGATTATTGGGCCAGACCTTGCCTTGGGAGAAGAACGCCACTGACTTGTTGCGGTCAAAGAAGGGCGCTCCGTCTTCGCCGAGCAGGACTAGATCTTCGTCGAACAAGAAGTCGTTCAAGTGATCGATGATCTGGTTCGCGCCCCAGTATGGGGTATCACCGAGCATCTTCTCACGCGCAGATGCTTCGAGCGGTACCCGTTTGCCGTCTAGACAAGTCGAAAGGTGGCGCAACGGGGTGACCTCCCAGTGCGCGGGTACTTCCGACATCCAAACGATACCGGTGGGCTTCACCGGGGCGTCGGGGTTCAGCCCGCGCGTGACCGCCTGATTGATGATCGCTCGCTTCTGCTCGTTCAACAGCCCAATCAGCCGCCGCTTATTGCGGATCAGGCGAGCCGCAAGGCGGCCATGCGCCTCGAGAAACTCAGAGATCCGCGCCTGTTCGTCCGTCGGCGGAAAGACCGACGGCATTTGCTTGAATTCGTCCCAATAGAGCCGATTTCGGTCTGAAACGATGCCGCGCGAGAACTTGTTGACCTCGCGCATATAGGCGGCGGTTCTGAACAGGTACGAGTAGTAGCGCGGTTCGACCTCGGCGAATGGACGCGCCACCACATAGGCGGGGCTGATGAGACCATCGACCGGCGCGACGCCGACGGCACCTTGCCACATCCGCATCATGTTGTAAGCGATGTCACCCTTGGCCGCGCGCTTGTATTTGCTGCGGTCGGTCATCTGCTGCTTGCGCGCGCCGTTCTCCATGTCGCGCACCCTGACGCCCGTCCGCAGCGATACCTCCAGGATCGGCAAGTCCTCGAAGCCTGTTTGATTTCGCTCGGCGAACAATCGTCCGTTGCGGCGCACGTCCCAATGCTGCGGGATCCGACCAAGCCAAGGTAGGCCGCTGTCGCGATACCCCGAATAGGGCGTGGGGTTCTTGTTGCCTTTGGCCTTGACGACGCGACTGGTTTGAATATCCATCCGACCCTTGGCGATCATCGGCTGGTCGAAAAGCGAGGGTTGCGGCAGGTCGCGTGGGGGCGGCGCAGCGACGGGCCAAGACGCGTGCGGCTCAACCTCGGCTGGCCGCGAAGCGGAGACCTCGGCGCAAATCATCTCGATCGGCTGCTGGAGCAGAAGGAACTCGGGGATCGCCAGCGGCTCAACGGACTTCAAGCTCGCCTCATCGCTTTTCAGCTTCTCGCGAACTTCCATCAGCAAGCGGCCCAGCACGTTCATGCCGACGAGCGATCCGTCCTCGGCGACCTTCGCGCCCCAGAAATCATCCTTGCGGGATTGTTCGACGATGGGGCGGTCTCCCGTCGCCAGCAGCAGCCTGCCGAACTCGCGCCAGTTCTGCGCCAGCTTCACCCTCAGGCACCAGCGCATGATCTTCACGCGCACCGCGTCCCAGTCCGGCCGCGACTCCTTGCGGAATGGTTTGCTGCGCATCTTCGCCGTCATCGGGCTGTGCTCGTCGATGATCTTGCGCTGCACCTCGGGCAGGTGCGGAAAGCGGCATGCCTGGTAGAGGGCTTCCGACGTGCGGATGCGAACGCCGTTCACCCGCAGCGGAAAGCCGGGCGCCATGTTCGACAGACCGCCGAACCGCTCGTTCGTCTTCAGGAAGACGACGCTGGCTGCGGGGTCATATGTGCGAACCTGGCTGGCCTGGGACATCAGACCACGTCCTTCGCCAGCATCGCCATAAAGCGCTTCATCGACGTGTCGCTGTTGGTTGTGCGCAGAAAAAGGGGATGCCAGGGATCGCCGGCCCAGAGTACGAGAGGCGCGTTGTTCGGGCAGTTCCGGAAGGTGACGATCATCGAACCGAAGCCAAGCGTGTCGAGGACAATGTTGCCCAACGGCCTCTGGTACTGATTCAGATGCGGGCACATTTGCCGGATGCGCACGCCCGCCTTCAGGAATTCCTCTTCCACGAGCTGGCGGCCGGCGTCGCTGGAGAAGATACCATTTCCGCCCACATGACCTGCGGTGCGCAAATTCGGCGGATAGCGCATCCCCGCCACGTAGGCCCTGACTCCTTCATCGTCGGGGATCGCAACCGGCCGAAGAACATCGGACGTCGTCGTGTGGGCCCTTCTGTCTTCCAGCTCGATCGCGCGCCACCACGTCAGGTCGATGTTCTTGCCGGCAGTCTTCGCGGCTTCTTTGATTTTGCCGTTCGCGTAATATTGGCCGCCGCTATGCAGCGCGATCGTAACAACGTGCACTTTCGCTTCGGCCGGAGCCTGCTCAGCGATCCATGTTTCGAGATCGCGCCTGACACGGTTCCCGGTGAAGATGGCGTCATCCAGATAGACGAAGGCGTGGGGAGCTTCACCACAATCGGCAGCTTCAAGCCCGCACTGTTTCTCCAGCACCTTGCTGAACAGCGCGAGCATCTCCTTCTGGCTGGCGCCGCCGCCCTGAATGTCAAGGAACTTCGCGCCTTTCCAGAAGGCGCATGGGTCCTCGCCAACCAGCTTTTCGGTCTGGAACAGCCCGGCCAGGAACTTTCGCGTCCCTTTCCGTGAGAAGTAGGTCTGCTTGAGGACGTGATCCATCTCGCGCAGGATCGGGAGCTGCACCGCCGCGTCGAACTGGTTGATCCAGCGTTCGACGTGCTCCGGGGTCGGAGCAGGCAGGTCACCCTCACGATAGTCGGCAGTTGTTGCAACTATCGACGCGAGAAGATCGTCCCGTTCAGCCATTTCTCGCCCCTCCACTTGCGTTTGCGTGTCCCCGACATCATTCTCAAAGGCCTTCGAAATAGGTCTTGATCTTCTGGGCCATCAGCTTGCGCCGCTGTTCGAGAAAATCATCGAACGGTGGGACTTCGCCGTCGAGAAGGCACTCCGGCAGGCAGCTGATGCGCAGGTTAGAGCGCATCTCGTCATTCGCAGTGATACCGCCATACTTCCGAATGCCGCCGTTGCACTGGTCCGCCAGTTCGGCGAAATATGCCTTCGGATCGCGGTCCCCGATGCCGATGTTGATCTCGCTTTGCGCGACTACGAAGTTGGCGATCTGGTTGTAGCGGCCGCGCGTCAGACCCTGGCCCTTCAGGTAATTGCGCGGGTAGACGTGATGCACGTCGCTTCGGTTCAGCAGCAGGTCTCGCACCGTGATGTCCCTCGACAGAAACCCGAGATCGCCGAGTTTCACTTGCGCCGCCTGATAGACGAGGAAGTAGGGGCTCGAGGCCGACGACGTGTCCATCTCCTGCGGCAGCAGCGTGGTCCAGAAGCTCTCCGGCAGTTCGGCGTCGATCACCGCATCCGTGTAAGCGGCAAGGCCGCGTGACTCGATCTGGCGGATATCAAAATCAAAGGCCGTCTCGGGGCTGCCCGAATAGCGCCCTCGCAGGAGCGACATGACGTACCAACGCCGGACGAGACGCTCGATGTCGGCGGCGGGCATCCCATCGGTGCGGCCGCGCAGGTAGAGGATATAGGCGAAGTTGATGGCGTTCTGGCTGCGGATAAGTCCTGAAGTAACGAAGCCTCCGGAGCGCAGGGTCATCGTCAACCTGTCGAAATGCGTCTTGTTGATGAAGTTCAGCACGCCGGTCTTCAGGCGGGCGAAGGCTTCCTCGGCGACCGTTTCCTCATACTGCTTCGTCTCGAAGTTCCGGCCCGACAACAGTGCAACGAGGTCTTGGAGCTTGCCCCTACGGAACTCCGACGTGAATGCCACGCGAAGCATGTCGGTGTAGGACGGGTCGTAGAGGTCGTCATTTACGTCCTTCAACCAGCGCATCTTCGGCAGGAACTCGGATGCTGCGAAGGCCTTGTCGCCCTTCTCGATGCGGGGCAGGAACTCCGGCGCGACGGCAAGGTGACAAAAATAGTCGATCGCCTTGCGCAGCATGTTGCCGCCATAGGTATCGTTCGCCGCGATTTTCGACATGGCGAAATCCGCCTGGCTGAGCGATGCGCCGGCCGAATTCACTCGGATGAAGATCTCGGTCACCGTCTCGATGTCGAGGTCTTCGGCCAGCTCGATGAAGCCGACATGATTGTTGATGATCTTGCGCACCCGTTCGAGGACGATGGACACTTCGTCTTGATCGACGGTTGGGTTCCGGGTCGCATAGTCGCGCGTCAGCTTCGTCAGGCTAGCGTCCGGCGCGAAGACCTCCGCTAGATCGGGAATCCACGCGACGTCTTTCTGGATGGCGGGGTTCGAAACCTCGAACTTCTCGTCCACGGGGTGAAAGGCGATGCGGATCCGGACGGTTTCGTAGTCTTTGGTCAGAACCTCTCGACCGAGCAGCGCCGCCATCAGCGCTGTCACCCGTTGCTGGCCATCGATCAGGATGCGCTTGCCTGACGATGAGGACCCGTCCTTCAGGCGCACCGACGGATTCCGCCATGCGATCAGATAGCCCACCGGATAGCCCTGATAGAGCGAATCCAAAAGGTTCCGGACCTTCGTCGCATCCCACACGAAAGGGCGTTGGATCTCCGGAATTGCGATCTCGCCAGACTTCACCCAGGTGAGCAGGGTTTCAATCGGATGGGGGGTGACGGAGTAGCGTTGAGTAGCCATGCTCAGTGGCCCCCCTTCAGCACGTCTTCAAGAAGACCTTCGGTTTCTTGCTCCAGCGCCCGGATGTCTGCCTCAATCTCCTGGAGCGTTCGCAGCGGCTGCGGCTTGTAGAAGTGCCGCGTAAAGGAGATTTCGTAGCCGATGACGGTCTTCGACGAATCGATCCAGGCGTCAGCCGCATGGGGCAGGACCTCTCGGCGGAAGAATGCCTCAACGCCCCCATTTTCCAAAAACGGCACCTGCTCGGTGTCCCTCAACTCCGTGTCCGACTCGTACTCGACAATGGCCGGCTTGCCGCCATGGGGCTTGTGGTAGCTGCCATAGAGCGCATCGGACTCGGCATCGGCGCCCGGCTTGATCTTGGACACTCTCTTGATGAGCGGTTCCGCTCCAGCGTCCTTGATGCCGAGCCCATCCATGAGGAGCTTCTGGCGTTTTGCCGTCATGCGGACGCCCCGCTTGCTCGCCGCAGTTTCGGCTTCTTGAAGGAAGCGGTTGAAATCGAAATGGGGCCGTTCGCCGAGCCGTTCGATGACCGCATCCACAACGCCGACGAGAGGATCTTCCGCAGCTTCCGCGCACGCCTTGGCGAAGCGGCGCAGCGCGCTCGCCGATAGTTCAACTTTTAGGCGTAACGGCCGTTCCACCGTCACCTTCCAGTAACCGAAGGCATCGTTGGGGAAGATCTTCGACTGCTCGCTTTCCTCGCTGTTGATGAAGCTATCGTAGATACGCTTGATGTCGTCCGGCTCGAGAACGCAGTTCTTCTTACCGAGGTTCTTTCGCAGCGGCTTGGACCACGCCGTTGCGTCGATCAGCTGGACCTTGCACTTACGGGATGGCGCCTTGCGATTGCTCAGCACCCAGATGTAGGTCGCGATGCCGGTGTTGTAGAAGATGTTCAGCGGCAGCGCGATAATGGCCTCAAGCCAATCGTTCTCTATTACCCAGCGCCGCACATTGCTTTCGCCCGATCCCGCATCGCCCGTAAAGAGTGATGAGCCATTGTGGACCTCGGCGATGCGGCTACCGACCTTGGTAGCTTTCTTCATCTTGCTTAGCATGTTCGCCAGAAACACCATCTGGCCATCGCTGGAGCGCGTGATAAGGCTGTATTCGGGATCGCCACCGTGTTCGATCACAAACCGCGGGTCGGCGATGTCCTTCTTGCCACCAAGCCGATCGAGGTCCGATTTCCAGCTCTTGCCGTAGGGCGGGTTCGACAACATGAAATCGAACTCCCCCGATGGGAAGGCATCGCTGGACAGGGTTGATCCGTACTTCATGTTCTCGGCTTCTGCGCCTTCCCCTTTGAGGATGAGGTCAGCCTTACTGATCGCGAAGGTCTCCGGATTGACCTCCTGTCCATAGAGGTGGACGGAGACGTCTTTGCCATGGTCGGCCGCTAGCTTGACCAGTGTCCCTTCCGCGACCGTGAGCATACCGCCCGTGCCGCACGCACCGTCGTACACAAGGTAGGTGCCGGACTGAATTTCGTCCGCGATCGGCATGAAGATCAGGCAAGCCATAAGTTCCACCACGTCTCGCGGAGTGAAGTGCTCGCCGGCCTCCTCGTTGTTTTCCTCATTGAATCGCCTAATCAGCTCTTCGAAAATTGTACCCATGGAATGGTTGTCGAGCCCCGACAAGCGCACGCTGCCATCCTGGTGCAGGACTGGCTTGGGGCTGAGATTGACCGACGGGTCGAGGAATTTTTCGATCAGGAAGCCCAGCGTGTCCGCTTCGACAAGCGTCGGAATCTGATTGCGGAACTTGAACTTATCGAGCACCTCCTGGACGTTCGGGGAGAAGCCGTCGAGGTAGGCCTCGAAGTCCGACTTCAACTGCTGGCGGCGCGCGCGCGCGCTAAGATCGCGAAGTCGGAACTGCGAGGTGTTGTAGAAGGCTTCTTTTGAGGCCTGACACAGTGCGGCGCGCTGATTCGCGATGCCTGCTTTGTCCAATTGCTCCTTCATGCCCAGGACGGCGTCCTTGGTCGGTTCAAGCACGGCGTCGAGGCGGCGAATGACGGTCATCGGCAGGATGACATCCCGGTATTTGCCGCGAACGTAGACATCTCGCAGAACATCGTCGGCGATGTTCCAGATAAAATTACCAATGTTCAGATCGCTCATTCGGTCCTTTTCACTGCTTGCTCTGCTCAGTTATCTATTGAAGATCGAGCCAGATGTCGATGTTTCCTAGCGTTTGAACCGTCACGCAGCGGCTACATTGAAGGCCTGGAATCCTCCAATCGCGAATTGCATCCGGATTGGATGCCTGAGCGGGTTGCACAATTTCGTGATGCGCGGAGGTTGCGCTCGCGCAGCGGTCGACTCCGCTTCCACGCACGAACTGGGCTGGCACCACAAGCCAAAGCCCCGGCACCCAATTAGGTTAACCTAGGCGTTAGCCTGCCAGAATTATCCCTGATGATTTTCCCCAATATAATACATAACTTATTGAAATAATTGGCGTCCCCGGCGTGATTCGAACACGCGGCCTACGGTTTAGGAAACCGTTGCTCTATCCGGCTGAGCTACGGGGACGCATGAGCGCCGTTATAGCAAGCACTCGCGGCTGAGGCCACAGGTTGGCGCGTCTCGCCCGCCGCGGTGTATGATGACCCAAAATAAACGGAGGAGCGCGCGATGACCGCCTTGCGGCAGAGCTATGTTCACGGTGCGAGCGACATGCCCTTGATCGGCGAAACGATCGGCCGCTTCTTCACCGAGGCGGCCCGGCGCTGGGCCGACCGCCCCGCGCTTATTGTCCGGCACCAAGGCCTCCGTTTCACCTATGCGGAGCTCGACCGGGAAATCGACCGGCTCGCCAAGGGCCTGCTCGCCCTGGGCCTGGAACCTGGCGACCGGGTCGGCATCTGGTCTCCCAACAACGCGGAATGGGTCATGACCCAATTCGCCACCGCCAAAGCCGGCCTCATCCTGGTCAACATCAATCCGGCCTATCGGGTGACTGAACTCGACTATGCGCTCAACAAGGTCACCTGCAAGGCGCTGATCCTCGCCGAAAGGTTCAAGACCTCCGACTACACGGCGATGCTCCGCTCGCTCGCGCCCGAACTCGATCGGTCGGCGCCGGGCAGGCTCGATGCGGGCCGCCTGTCTCATCTCAAATGGGCAGTGACGCTGGGCAAGGACGCGCTCCCCGGCATGCTCCGCTTTTCGGATCTGATGGAGCGCGGCGGCGAAGGGAAAGCCGCGAGGCTGGAGGAAATCGGCGCGCGGCTCCAGTTCGACGACGCCATCAACATCCAGTTCACCAGCGGAACCACGGGACACCCCAAGGGCGCCACGCTTTCCCATCACAATATCCTCAACAACGGCTTCTTCGTCGGCGAGGCGATGCGGCTCACGCCGGAGGATCGGCTCTGTATCCCGGTGCCGCTCTATCATTGCTTCGGCATGGTCCTGGGCAATCTCGCCTGCGTCACCCATGGCGCGGCGATGGTCTTTCCGGGAGAGGGCTTCGACCCCTTGGCCACCCTCGAAACCGTGGCGGAGGAGCGTTGCACCGGCCTTCACGGCGTTCCCACCATGTTCATCGCCGAGATGGATCATCCCGACTTCAAGCGTTTTGATCTTTCAAGCCTCAGAACCGGCATCATGGCCGGCTCGCCCTGCCCCATCGAGGTCATGAAGCGCGCCGTCGCCACCATGAATCTCGGCGAGATCACCATCGCCTACGGCATGACCGAGACAAGCCCCGTGAGTTTTCAAAGCTCGACCTCCGATCCCTTGGAACGACGGGTCAGCACGGTCGGGCGCATCCATCCCCATGTGGAAGTAAAGATCGTCGATGCCGAAGGCCGCATTGTTCCGCCCGGCACGCCCGGAGAATTACTGACCCGGGGCTATCCGGTGATGCTGGGCTATTGGGACGACGAGGCGCGCACGGCAGAGGCCATCGATCCGGCCGGCTGGATGCATACCGGCGACCTCGCCACCCTCGATGAGGAGGGCTATTGCAACATCGTCGGGCGCATCAAGGACATGGTCATCCGCGGCGGCGAGAATGTCTATCCACGGGAGATCGAGGAATTCCTCTACCGGCATCCCAAGATCCAGGACGTCCAGGTCATCGGGGTGCCGGACGACCGTTATGGCGAGGAACTTTGCGCCTGGGTCAAGCTGCGGCCGGGCGAAACGGTGACGGGAGAAGACATCCGCGCCTTCTGCGACGGGCAGATCGCCCATTACAAGATCCCGCGCTACTACCGCTTCGTGGACGAATTCCCGATGACGGTAACCGGCAAGATTCAGAAATTCGTCATGCGTGAACGCACGATCGCCGAGCTTGGATTGAAGGCGGCGAAGACGGCGTAAACGCCGCCTTCCCGTTTCAGAAGCCTTAGGCCCGATCCCGCTGCTGTCCACCGAAATCGCGTCTGGCGGACTGCCGATTGCCACCCGAGGCAAGACGTTCCAGCACGATGGTCGTCCGCGCGCCGGCCCGCATCAGATCCGACGAGGCCTTGAGCAGGGTCTCCCGCGCCTCGGTAGAACGCTCGGCGAGCGCCTTATCGAAAGCGGTGCGGAAGGCCGCGATCACACCCTCAACATCCTGTTGAAGCTCCGCATCGAGACCAGCGGTCAGCGCGATCGGCTTTTCCTTCTCGACGCGTTGCGAGGGCATCGGATCGACACGCCCGCCGCCATTCCCATTCGCGTCCTGCTGATAGGACTGTTGAGCACGGGGCGCTTGCTGCTGGTGCTGCTGATGCTGCTCGCGCGGCTGATAGGATTGGGATGGCTGGCGCTGCTCGCTGCCAACGGCCGCAAGACGGGGTGAGCCGCCGTTGCCGCCGTCACGGGACGGCAGCGAAAGTCGAGGCGCATTGTTGCCGCCTTGACCCCCACCCTGGCCACTCTGGCTGTTTTGGGGCTGATGCTGCGGGGCCGGACGTTCCGCCGGAGGCTCGGCCGCGGCGCGGGGTTCCGGCGCCTGGCGCACGGGCGGCGGCGCCGCGAGTGGAAGTTCGGTCACGGGAGCGGCACGCTCCTCCGGACGCGAACCGATATCGGAGCCATTTTCTTCCATTGCGGCCTCGCCTGCGTCGATTTTCACGCGGTTCAGGATGCTGTAGATGAGCGGCGGGCTGCAATCACAGCTCTTGGCGATAGACGCCACGGATTCGCCTTGCTCACGGCGCGCAACGATCGCGCCCCATTCGTTCTGAGGGATTCGTTTCGACATCGCCATTTTTGCATATCGGAGTGAGGAAAGCCGGGCGGCTTTCCTGTGACCTAACTAATCCCCGCGGAGCCCGAAGGGAAGCACTTTCTTTAGAGTTTTCCGCAAAGAGGGCAGCCCTGAAAGACTGCCCTCCTTTTCGAAATCGGAACGTATTCTTATTGCGCCGCCTGCGCGAGATTTCCGGCGATCGCCAGACCGCCCTCGCCCGCCGTTACATCGACCGTCTCGCCTTCCTGAATCCGGCCTTCGAGAATCAGCGAGGCGAGAGGGTTCTGAAGCGAACGCTGGATCACCCGCTTCAGGGGCCTCGCGCCGTAAACCGGATCGTAACCCGCATCGGCGAGCCAGGTCTTGCCCGCCTGATCCACCTTAAGCGTGATCTTGCGATCGGCCAGCAGCTTGTCGAGCCGTTTCAGCTGGATATCGACGATGCTCGTCATGTCCTTCCGCGAAAGCCGCTGGAAGATCAGGATTTCGTCAAGGCGGTTGAGGAACTCCGGCCGGAACGATCCCCGGACAATTTCCATGACCGCTGCCTTGGCCTCGGCCGAATCCTGATCGTCCGGCAAGTTCGCCAGAATCTCACCGCCAAGATTAGAGGTCAGCACGATCAAGGTATTGCGGAAATCGACCGTCCGCCCCTGACCGTCGGTCAATCGGCCATCATCCAACACCTGCAGAAGCACGTTGAAGACATCGGGATGCGCCTTCTCGACCTCGTCGAAGAGGATCACCTGATAAGGCCGCCGCCGCACCGCTTCGGTGAGAGCGCCGCCCTCCTCATAGCCGACATAGCCCGGAGGCGCACCCATGAGCCGCGCGACCGAATGCTTTTCCATATATTCGGACATGTCGATGCGGATCATCGCCTGCTCGTCGTCGAACAGGAATTCCGCCAGAGCCCGGGCGAGTTCCGTCTTGCCGACGCCGGTCGGGCCGAGGAATAGGAAAGAGCCGATCGGCCGGTTCGGATCCTGCAACCCCGCGCGGGCGCGCCGCACGGCGTTGGAGACCGCGGTCACGGCCTCGTCCTGTCCGACGACGCGGCGCTTCACATTGTCTTCCATGCCGAGAAGCTTGTCGCGCTCGCCCGCCAGCATCCGCTCGACGGGAACACCGGTCCAGCGCGAGACGACGCCCGCGATATGCTGATCGGTCACCGCTTCATCGATCATGCGGTGGGTTTCAGCCCCTTCCGCTTCTTTCAGCTTTCGTTCGAGTTCCGGAACGATGCCATAGGTCAGCTCGCCCGCCCGGCTCCAATCGCCCTTGCGCTGGGCGATGTCGAGTTCGGCGCGCGCATGATCGAGCTGTTCCTTGAGCTTCTGCGCATCCGCGAGCTTGTCCTTCTCGGCGCGCCACTGTGCCGTGAGTTCCGTCGATTTCTGTTCGAGATCGCCGAGTTCCGTCACCAGCTTTTGCAACCGCTCGCGCGACGCCGTGTCGTTTTCCTTCTTCAACGCCTCCTGCTCGATCTTGAGCTGGATGATCCGGCGGTCGAGTTCGTCGATCTCCTCGGGCTTCGACTCGACTTCCATGCGCAGCCGCGCGGCCGCCTCATCCATGAGGTCAATCGCCTTGTCGGGCAGGAAGCGGTCGGTGATGTAGCGGTTCGACAGGGTCGCCGCCGCCACGATCGCACCGTCCGTGATGCGCACGCCGTGGTGAAGCTCGTACTTCTCCTTGATGCCGCGCAGGATCGAGATCGTATCCTCGACCGTCGGCTCGGAGACGAAGACCGGCTGGAAGCGCCGTGCCAGCGCCGCGTCCTTTTCGATATGCTTGCGATATTCGTCGAGCGTCGTCGCGCCCACGCAATGCAACTCGCCCCGCGCCAACGCGGGCTTCAGCATATTGGAGGCATCCATCGAGCCTTCGGCCTTGCCGGCCCCAACCAGGGTATGAAGCTCGTCGATGAAGACGATGATCTCGCCTTCCGCAGAAGCGATTTCGGCGAGCACGGCCTTCAACCGTTCCTCGAACTCGCCGCGAAATTTAGCGCCCGCGACCATCGAGCCGAGGTCGAGCGAAAGCAGCCGCCTGTCCTTGAGGCTGTCGGGCACGTCGCCGTTGACGATGCGCAGCGCGAGACCTTCGATGATGGCCGTCTTGCCAACGCCGGGCTCACCGATCAGCACGGGGTTGTTCTTGGTCCGGCGCGAGAGCACCTGGACCGTGCGGCGAATTTCCTCGTCCCGGCCGATGACCGGGTCGAGCTTGCCCTCCTTGGCAGCGGCCGTCAGGTCGCGGGCATATTTCTTGAGCGCGTCATAGCCCTCCTCGGCCGTGGCGCTGTCAGCCTTCCGGCCCTTGCGCAGCTCTTCGACCGCATGATTGAGGCTCTGCGCCGTGACCCCCGCAGAGGTCAAGGCCTTGGCCGAAGGCGCATCCTTCAGCAGTGCCAGGGCGATCAGCAGGCGCTCGACGGTGACGAAGCTGTCGCCCGCCTTGTCGGCGATTTTTTCCGCCTGCTCGAAGAGCCGGGCGAGATCCTGGGAGGGATAGGTCTGTCCCGCTCCGCTGCCACCCACCTGAGGCAGCTTCTCGAGAGCTGCCTCGACGGCGCTCAAGGCCATCTTGGCGTCGCCACCGGCAGCGCCGATCAGGTTCGCGCAAAGGCCTTCCTTATCGTCGAGGAGCACCTTGAGCAAATGCTCGGGCGTGATCTGCTGGTTGCCGCGCCGCTGGGCAAGCGTCTGCGCGGCCTGTACGAAGCCTTTGGAACGCTCCGTATACTTTTCGAAGTCCATGGCCGAATCCACCTTCTTTTGAACCGACTGCGCGCGTCCCTCATCGAGGCAACGCGTACCGCCTTCCAATTCGGAATATAAGGTGGAGCTTCAGGCACACAAGGGCGCGGCCCTGCCTAACTTCGGGGCAGAGCGCGCCGGGTTCTCCTCGGCTCTCCGAAAGAGAGCGCGCGAAAACTCAGGAATTAACCGGCTCCGACTCAGCCTGATCCGATTCCTGCTCGCCTTCCTGTTCCGGCCCGCTCATTTCCGTATCGGCGGGCGTGGTCGGGCGTGGCGGCTGCAACTGGTTATTCTGGCCGTCCCCGTTCGCATTCATGACGCGGAAATAATGCTCGGCATGCTGGTAGAAATTCTCCGCCGCCACGCGATCGCCCGAGGATTGCGCCTCGCGAGCCAGCGCCACATAACGTTCGAACACCTGATAGGCGTTGCCCCGGATCTTGACGCTGGGACCATTGCTGTCGAAGGTCTGCATGCGGTTGGGCATGCGCGGCCGGTTGTTGTTATTGTTATTGTTATTATTGTTGCTGCTGTTGTTGCTCTGCTGATTGGGATGATTCCCACCCCGGCCCCGGGAGCGCTTGTTATTCTGCCCAGGCCTCATTCCACCCATTGGATCGCGATACGACATATGATCTCGAGTTTTAGTGGTGCCCCTTGGGGCATGACGCTCTACGGGATTCGTCCCGGCATCGACGCGGAAGAGCGATATCGGCGTCTCGTTGGCCGCGGAGCTCACCGGCTCCGAATCACCGGTTCAACCCTAGACGGGAACCCCGTTCATTCCAACAGTTTTTTTAGCATTCCGAACCTTGCTCAGATCCTCGCGGACCTCGCGACGATGCAGCGGTCGACGCCATTGAAGTCGCGTCGCACCGCCTGGGTTTCAAGTCCCGCTGCCTTGAGGATTTCTGAGACATCCTTCGCCTGTCCTGCGCCCACTTCGAAAAAAGCCGAACCTCTTTCCGCTAGAAGCGCCGCCACATCCAAAGCCAGGGAACGATAGGCTTCAAGCCCATCCGGCCCCCCGTCGAGCGCCAGGAGCGGATCATGATCCTTCACCTCAGGCGCGAGGCCTGGAATATCGGCGCTGGGGATATAGGGCGGATTGGCGACGATCAAATCCGCTTTCCCCGCCAAGGAACGCCCCCAATCGCCGACAAGAAAAGAGGCCCTCCCCCCCAATCCGAGAGCCGCGGCGTTTCGCCGCGCCATTGCGGCCGCGCCCGGCGCGCGATCCACGCCGATTCCGGTGGAGAAAGGCAGCGCATCCAAAAGCGCCAGCAACAGGCAGCCGCTGCCGGTGCCAAAATCAATAATTCGCAGCGGCCGGTCAGGGTCGGCGACCGTTTCAAGCGCCGCCTCGATCAGGGTCTCGCTATCGGGGCGCGGATCCAGCGTGTCGGCCGAAAGCGTGAATTGAAGGCTCCAGAACTCGCGGCCGCCGATCAGCCGGGACACGGGCGCGCCGGCGATCCGGCGGTCGATCAGCGCCTTGAAGGCCGCCGTCTTCGCCTCATCGACAGCCCGCTCGGGATAGGCCAGCACCTGGGTTTGATCGACGCCCAGCACATGAGCCAGAAGCAGGCGGGCTTCGCGTCGGCCGGTAGAGATGCCGACGCTCTCAAGCCGAACCGCGGCCTCTCTGACAGCCCCTCCCACCGACCTCGATGTCACTCCACCTCCGCGAGCCGCGCGGCCTGGTCTTCAGAGAGCAGCGCCTCGATAAGTTCGTCCAGGGCCTCGCCGTTCACGACCTTGTCGATCTTGTAGAGGGTCACATTGATGCGGTGATCGGTGACGCGGCCTTGCGGGAAATTATAGGTCCGGATGCGCTCCGAGCGGTCGCCGCTCCCGACCTGGCTCTTGCGCGAGGCGGCCCGCGCGGCGTCCTTCATCTGGCGTTCGCGCTCGTAAAGCCGGGCGCGCAGCACCTTCAGGGCACGGGCCTTGTTCTTATGCTGGGACTTCTCGTCCTGCTGGATGACGACGAGGCCGGTCGGCAGATGGGTCAGACGCACGGCGCTGTCGGTCGTATTGACCGACTGTCCGCCGGGACCGCTCGACCGGAAAACATCAATGCGCAGATCCTTCTCGTCGATATGGATATCGACTTCCTCCGCCTCGGGCAGCACGGCGACGGTTGCCGCCGAGGTATGGATGCGCCCGCTCGCCTCGGTTTCCGGCACCCGCTGGACCCGATGGACGCCCGATTCGAATTTCATCCGCTCGAAGACGTTGCGGCCGGTGATAGAGGCGCTGGCTTCCTTGAAGCCGCCGAGGCCGGTTTCCGACACGTCCAGCAGTTCGAATTTCCAGTTATGCAGCGCGGCATAGCGCTGATACATGCGGAAGAGCGTCTCGGCGAACAGCGCCGCCTCCTCCCCGCCCGTGCCGGCGCGGACCTCCAGGATCGCATTGCGCTCGTCCGCCTCGTCCTTGGGCAGGAGCATGATCTTGATCTTGTGTTCCAGCGCCGGGATCCGCTCTTCCAGCGACCGGAGATCGGCCTCGGCCATCTCCTTCATCTCCGGATCGTCGAGGAGCGCCTTCAGATCTTCCCGTTCCTGCTCCGCGCCGCGCAAGGCATCGACGCTCTCGACGATCGGCGAGAGATCGCTCAACTCCTTAGAGAGCTTCGCGAATTCGGCGCCGCCATCGGGACCGGCGAGCCGATCCCGAAGTTCCGCATGGCGTCGCACCAGCCGGTCGAGCTTCTCGGCAAAACTCGTCACTCTTTTGTCTCCTTGAACTCGCCGAGCCGAAAAAGGCGGGCCAGCATTCCGTCCGCATCCGAAGCGCCGCCCGCCGCCATGCCCCGCAGAACCTCCGAAGGATCGTGGAGGAGACGATTGACGAGCAGCCGTGTCGCCTCTTCCGCATTCAAACCCTTGCCCTCTTCCAGGATCTGGGTTCGCACGGCCTCGAAATGGTCGCGAATCGCCGTTACCGCAGGGATCGCGCCCCGCTCCGCCTGACGCCGGACAAAGGCCGCGACCTCCTGATCGACGATCGCCCAGGCCTCCTTGGATGCGGCTTCCCGGGTCGCCCGGCCCGCCATGGCCGCCCTTTCCAGATCGTCGAGATCATAAAGGAAAGCACCATCGAGATCGTTGACCTTGGGTTCGGCGTCGGAGGGGATCGCCGCGTCGATCACGAACATGGGCCTCAAACGGCGGCGCTTCAACGCCGCCTCCATGCGAGAGACGGAGAGCAGCCTTCGGCCGTCACCCACCGAGGAAATGACGATATCAGCCTCGACCAGCGCCTTGTCCAGATCCTCGAAGGGATGGAGGAGCGAGCCGAAGCGCCGGGCCACCCGCTCCGCGCGAAGCTGCGGCCCGCAGACCATCAGCCGCCCGAGATCCCCACGCAGCATCTGCTCGGCCAGAAGCTCGCCCATTTCGCTGGGGCCGATCAGCAGCCCCGTCGCGCGCTTCAAATCGCCATGGACATCGCGCGCGAACTGCAGCGCAGCAGCCGCCAGAGAGACAGGACGTTCGGCGATCTTCGTCTCGCTGCGGACCCGTTTCGCGGCCCCGAAGGCAGCTTGGAAAACGCCATCGAGCGACGTGCTGAGAGCCTCCTGGCGGGACGCTGCCGAATGAGCAGCCTTCATCTGACCCAGGATCTGCGGCTCGCCGATGACGAGACTGTCGAGCGCGCTCGAAACCGCAAAGATGTGACGCAGAGCGGCCTCGCCCACATGGGCATAAAGCAGCGGCGGGATCGCCTCCTCGGGCAAGCCGACGTGCCGCGCCAACAATGCCGACAGGACATGGCGGGCAGCCTCGCCACCGGAGGCCGTCACCAGTTCCACCCGGTCGCAAGTCGCGATCAGCACCGCGTCGGTTACGCCAAGGCCCTTGAGTTTTTCGAGTTCCGCCGGGAGGTCGTCTTCCAGAGCCGCGAGGCTGTCGCGCAGGACGAAGGGGCTGGTCCGGTGATTGGTGCCAACCACGGCAAGCCGCTGAAGAAACGAGGCATCCTCGCCCGGGGGTCCCATGGGCCCCGGACTTCGCTAGCGGAAGGGGGCGAGGTGATCCTGCAACGCCGCCAGGGGCACCTCGACCTGCTCGCCGGAATCGAGATCGCGTACGCCGGCGACCCCCTTGGCGAGTTCGTTATCGCCGAGAATCACCGCGATGCGGGCCCGGATCTTGTCGGCACGCTTGATCCGCCGGGTCAGATTTCCCGAATAGCCAAGCTCGATGGTGAGACCGGCGCGGCGCAATTGCTGGGTGATCACCAGCGCCTTCTTCTCGGCCTCCGCGCCGACCGGGATCAGCGCGATGGGACGGGTCGAAAGCGGCGGCTCGGCGATCAGGAGCGCCAGCCGCTCGATCCCCGCCGCCCAGCCCACGCCCGGCAGGTCCGGGCCGCCCATGAGATTCATGAGGCCATCGTAGCGCCCCCCGCCCATGACGGTGCCCTGGGATCCCAAGTCGGTCGTCACGAATTCGAAGGCTGTATGGCAATAGTAATCGAGGCCGCGAACGAGGCGAGGGCTCAGCTTATAGGCGACCCCGATGGCATCGAGCCCAGAGGTCACGTGATCGAAGAACCAGCGCGAATCTTCGTTGAGGTAATCGCCGAAAGCGGGCGCATTGACGCTCAGCGCCTTGTCACCCTCATCCTTGGAATCGAGGATGCGCAGGGGGTTGGTGTCGAGCCGCCGCTGGCTGTCCTCGGACAAGGAAGCGCGATGCGGCGTGAAATAGGCGACGAGCGCCTCGCGATAGGCGACCCGGCTCGCCGTGTCGCCCAGCGTGTTGAGCTCCAGCACGGTCCGGTCGAGGATGCCGAGATCCGAGAGGATCTGCGCGCCCAGAGCGATCACTTCGATATCGGCCTGGGGCTGCGGCACGCCGATCAGCTCCACGCCGATCTGGTGGAACTGCCGGTAGCGGCCCTTCTGCGGCCGCTCATGGCGGAACATCGGCCCACTGTAGGAGAACTTGATCGGCAGGCTCTGCGTCAGCCCGTTCGAAATCACCGCCCGCACCACGCCGGCCGTGTTTTCGGGCCGAAGGGTCAGCTCCTCCCCGCTGCGGTCGGGAAAAGTGTACATCTCCTTAGAGACGATATCGGTGCTTTCGCCGATGGGCCGCGAGAAGACCTCGGTGAATTCGAAAATCGGGGTCGCGATCTCCTCGAAGCCATAAAGGCTGCCGACGTTGCGCGCGGTCTCCGACACCATGCGGTGCCGGCGGAGCATGTCGGGGAGGAGGTCCTGCGTGCCGCGGACCGGCTGAAGCTGCGCCATTCTAAAGGTTCTGTCTGTCTATATGGTGCGGGCTGGCGGCGTTACTGAGCCGCGACGGATTCGGCCGCCTGCTTGGCTTCGATCTCGGCCGCCTTCTTTTCGACCAGCGAGACGAGATGATCGACGATGTTCTTGTCCTTGAAGCGGTGGTCGGTGACGCCGCTGATATAGACCTGGTGGGTGCCGTTGCCGCCGCCCGCGAAACCGATGTCGGTTTCCCGCGCCTCGCCCGGGCCGTTGACGACGCAGCCGATCACCGAGACGGTCATGGGCGTGGTGATATGGGCGAGCCGGGCTTCCAATTCCGCAACGGTCGGGATCACCTGGAACTGCTGGCGGGCGCAGGAGGGGCAAGCGATCACGGTGACGCCGCGGCGGCGCAGCTGCAGGCTCTTCAGGATCTCGAAGCCGACCTTGATCTCCTCGACCGGATCGGCGGAAAGCGAGACGCGGATCGTGTCGCCGATCCCGGACCAGAGCAGCATGCCCATGCCGATGGAGGACTTGATCGTCCCGCCCGTAAGCCCGCCCGCCTCGGTGATCCCGAGATGGAGGGGATAATCGCAGGCATCGGCCAATTGCTGGTAGGCCGCGACCGCCAGGAACACATCCGACGCCTTGCAGGAGATCTTGAACTCGAAGAAGTCGTTGTCCTCGAGGATCTTGGCGTGGTTGAGAGCGCTTTCGACCATGGCCTCGGGACAGGGCTCGCCGTAGCGCTCCAGCAATTCCTTTTCGAGGGAGCCCGCGTTGACGCCGATCCGCATGGAACAGCCATAGTCCTTGGCCGCCTTGACCACATCCTTCACGCGCTCGGCGGAGCCGATGTTACCGGGATTGATGCGCAGGCAAGCCGCGCCGTTCTGGGCGGCCTCGATGGCGCGCTTATAGTGGAAATGGATGTCCGCGACGATCGGCACCTGGACCTGCCGGACGATATCCTTGAGCGCAAGCGACGATTCCTGGTCGGGGCAGGAGACGCGCACGATATCCGCGCCGGCAGCCTCCAAAGCCTGGATCTGCGCGACCGTTGCCTTGACGTCATGGGTCAGGGTGTTGGTCATGGACTGCACCGTGATCGGCGCATCGCCGCCTACCGGCACCTTGCCGACGTGGATTTGCCGGCTTTTCCGCCGCACGATGTCTCGATAGGCCCTGACGCTCATGGAACGATCCTTATTCCTCAGGCGGCCCGGGGAAGTCATACCTGGGGCCGCGGCGACTTATAGCGCGTTTCCTTTCGCGGAAAAAGCGCGGCAAATCTACTCGATGACGGCGCTGCCCGAGATCAGGCGGCCGGGATCGAGCGCGACGTTGCGGCTTTTGCCCGAAGGGCCGACCGCCGGCACCGCGGCGCCATCCACCGAAAACTGCAGGGCGCCCGCGTTTCCCGTCCGCAGCACAAGCCCAGGCTGATCCGGCACGCGATAGGTATCGCCAGGATGAAGCACCCGGACCAGAACCACCGCCTGGTTACGATCGCGCACCTGGACCCAGCTTTCGCCGGAGGAACGGATCACGATCCGCGCCGGACCGGACTCGACCCCATAGACCTTGGCGGCGGAATTGGCAGGCGCCGGAGGCACCTCCGGCACGCTCGCAACGCGTGGAGGCGCGGCAGGCGGCTCAACGGAAGCGGGTTGCGCGGTGAGGGGCGTCTGCACCGGAGCGGGCCTCGGGGACGCGACGGATGCGGGGGGCTCCACAACCGTCCGCGACGTCGGTGTCGCCGGGATCTCGGGCGGCTGGGATGCCTGCGGGGCCTCAGCCGCCGAATTGCCCGAGGAGCTCGGCGCGATGCTGGGCGGCGAGACCGATGTCCGTTCCGGCAGCAGGGTCGAGGGCACTGCCGCAACCCGTTCCGGCCGGGCACGGTCGGCCGAAGAGATATAGTACCAGAGCCCATAGCCGCAGCCGGCAAGGATCAGGGCCGCCACCAGCATGGAAATTCGCGGAATGCTGCGCTCGGCAAGCGGCACAGGGAAGGAAAGGTCGTGCTTGGCGTCGAGGCCAGCCACCTCGCGCTTGAAGCGCCGCACCATCTCCTCGCCGTCGAGGCCCAGATGTTCCGCATAGGCGCGCAGGAATCCCACGGCATAGGTCGGGCCTGGGAGTTCCTGATAGCGCGCCTCCTCGAGGGCGGCGAGATAGGCCGGCTTTATCCGGAGGGAAGCCCCGATCTGGGCGAGCTCGACTCCGAAAGAGCACCGCGCCTCGCGCAGAACGTCGCCGACCTGGTTTCGCCGTTGCGGCCGCCCGGACCCGTCCTCGGTCGAGGTGCCGTCGCCGGTCTCAAGAGCCGTGTCGCGCTGCTGTCGCGAGAATACTGCCATAGACCCCACGCCGCCCTGCCTCACGGGCGATAATAACCTTGTGTATCAAAGATCGCCCGCCCGTCGCAACCGCGGCGAGGCGATGACACAAGGCCTCTTTAGACCACGATGCCGTGATCCTGGGCGAAGGCCCGCAGATAAGGCCTGAGGCTATGGTCAGGCCGGTCGAGCAAGCCGGCCATGAATTGCTCCAGCGGTCCCAGATGGACACTGCGGATCATGGTCTTCACCGGCCCGATCGAGGCCGGCGCCATGGAGAGCGTGCGGAAACCGATGCCGATCAGAGCCATGGCGTCGAGCGGATCGCCGGCCATCTCGCCGCAAAGGCTGATCGGCACGCCATATTCGGCGCAGGTCGAGGAAAGCTGCCGCAACAACCCCAGCACGGCGGGAGACAAGGCATCGTATCGCTCGGCGAGGCGCGGATTGCCCCGATCGCAGGCGAAGAGGAATTGCACCAGGTCGTTGGTGCCGACGGACAGGAAGTCGAGACGGCGCAGCAGGGCCGGCAATTGCCAGAGCAGGGCCGGGACCTCCAGCATCACCCCGACTTTCACGGCGGCCGGCATCCCGGCGCCTGAGCGTTTTGCCCGTTCGATCTCCATGTCGAGGATGGCGCGCGCCTGTTCGAGTTCGGCGACCTCGGCCACCATGGGAAACTTGACCCGAAGCTCCCGGCCCTCAGCCGCGCGGATGAGCGCCCGGAGCTGGTGTCGCAGCATGGCAGGGCGGTCCAGCGCGATCCGGATCGCGCGCCAGCCCATGGCGGGATTCTCGTCTTCGAGCTTCGGCAGATAGGGCAGCAGCTTGTCGCCGCCGATATCGAGCGTCCGGAAAGTAACCGGGCGGTCGCCCGCCTGCTCCAGCACCCGGCGGTAGATCGCCGTCTGCTGCTCCACCGTCGGGAAACTCGAGCGGATCATGAAAGGCAGCTCGGTGCGGTAGAGCCCGATGCCCGAGGCGCCGGTTTCATCGAGATGCGGCAGATCGATCAACAGCCCGCCGTTGAGATGCAAATTGATCGGCACCCGGTCCAGCGAGATCGCGGGCTGAGTCCGCACGACCGCATAGGCTTCCCGCTGCATCCGGCGGGTTTCGATATTGGCTTCGACCGCCTGCTGGATGTCCTCGCCCGGCCGGATGAAGACCTGGGCCTCGAAACCGTCGACGACCACCGGATCGCCCGCATCGATCCGCGCGACCGCGTCCCGGACCCGGCCGACGACAGGAATGTCGAGGGCCCGCGCGACCACGGCCACATGGGCGGTGGGGGAGCCCTCCTCCAGCACCAGCGCCTTCAGGCAACGCCGGTCATAGTCGAGCAATTCCGCCGGCCCCATGGAGCGGGCGACGAGCACGAATTCCTCGGGCAGCTCCGAATCGGCCGCCGAGGTCTCCCTGCCCGCGAGATGCTGCTGGAGACGGTTCGCGAGGTCTTCAAGGTCCGCCAGCCGCTCGCGCAGATAGGGATCGGTGATCTGGGACATGCGGACGCGGGTATCGTCCTGGACCTTCTGGACCGCCGCCTCGGCCGTCAGGCCGCTGCGGATCGCCTCGGTGATGCGGTTGAGCCAGCCCCGATCCTCGGCGAACATCCGGTAGGTTTCGAGAATATCGCGATGCTCGCCGCTCGCCGCCATGTCGCTCGCCGCCAGGAGCGCGTCGATGGCGCTCTGCATGGCGCTCACCGCGTGGCGCAAGCGCGCGAGTTCGGTTTCCGGATCCTCCGCCACGACCTGATGGACGACGATGCGGGGCTCGTGCATGACCGCGATGCCCATGGCGAGGCCCGAATTGAGCCTGATCCCATCGAGCCTCAGGGGCAGGAGACCGATGCCGTTGCTGGGCTGCAGTTCTATCGGGCTGACGAGATCGCCGCTGGCCGCCAGTTCCGCCAGCACCATGGCGATGGTCTGAAGCGCCTCGACCTCGTCGTCGCTGTAGTTACGGCGCGTGCGGTTCTGAACGACCAGCACGCCGAGCACGCGCCCGCTCCGCAGGATCGGGACCCCCATCAGCGATTGATAGATCTCCTCGCCCGTCTCCGGTCGATAGGCGAAGTCAGGGTGGGATTGGGCGTCGGCCAGCGCCAGCGGCCGGGCGTTGGCGGCGATCGCGCCCACCAGCCCTTCGCCGACCCGGAGGCGGGTGTGATGGACCGCCTCGGGCCGCAGGCCTTCGCTGGCAAAGAGTTCGAGAACCTCGCCCGCCCGCATGATGTAGGCGGAGCAGACTTCCGCCACCACGTCGGCGGCGATCAGGCGGACAATCGTATCGAGGCGCTGCTGGGCCGTGCCGGAGCCCGCCATGACATCCCGCAGGCGCCGCAGCAGACGGCGGGAGCCGGTGGCGGCCGCGCCCTGCTCCATCAGCCTTCCGCGCTGGCGCGGCCTCCGTCTCGGGCCGCCCTGGAGAGAGAGTTCCGCGCCGCGAGCTGGGCAATGGCCTGATCGACCAATTCGTCCAGGATTTCCCGCGTGGTCTGCTCCGAGCCGACCATGCCGACGCTCTGACCCGCCATCAGCGAGCCGTTCTCCACATCGCCGTCGATCACCGCACGGCGGAGCGCGCCGGCCCAGAAATGCTCGATTTCGAGTTGCGCGTCTTTTTGGGCGACCTCCCCGGCAAGAAACCGCCCGATAACCTCTCGTTGCATCTCCATGAAACGCTCGGTGCCGCCGTTATGCAGCGCGCGAACGGGGATGACCGGGAAGCGCGCATCGAGCTGGACCGAAGCCACGGCGTCCCGGGCATGGGCCCTGATGAAGGCCTGCTTGAAATTGGGATGGGCGACCGACTCCCGGGCGCAGACGAAACGGGTCCCGAGCTGGACACCCGCAGCGCCCATCTCCAGGAAGGAGACGACCGCCTCGCCGCGCCCGATGCCGCCCGCCACGAAGACCGGGACGTCGAGCAGCGCCGGCAGGATCTCCTGCGCCAGCACGCTGGTGGACACCGGGCCGATATGACCGCCCGCCTCCATTCCCTCGATGATGATCGCATCCGCCCCGGCGCGCACGAGCCGCTTGGCCAGCGCCAGCGCGGGCGCAAAACAAAGGAGCTTCGCTCCCGCTTCCTTGATCTGGCCCACCGCTCCCCCGCCCGGCAGGCCGCCGGCGAGCACGATATGGCTCAACTTCCGCCTGGCACAGACCTCGATCAGCTCGGAAAGCTGGGGATGCAAGGTGATGAGATTGACGCCGAAAGGTCGGTCGGTCAGCGCGCGCGTCGCCGCGATCTCGGCATCGAGCTGAGTCGGGTTCATGGAACCGCAGGCAATAACCCCGAACCCGCCGCCATTGGAGATGGCGGCGACAAGGTTCCGGTCCGACACCCAGGTCATGGCGCCGCCCATGATGGCGAAGTCACAGCCAAGGAAGTCGCGGCCGCGCTGCCAGAGCCGGTCAAGCTGCCGGCGCGCCTCCACGTGAGCTGCCGGAAGAGGCGGTGTCCTTACGGCTGAAGGTTCGGCGGCAACGGCCATGTAACCTCAGTTTGCATCGAGCCCGTAAGCAGTATGCAACGCCCGCAGCGCAAGTTCCGTATATTCTTCTGCGATCAGCACGCTGACCTTGATCTCCGAGGTCGAGATGACCTGGATGTTGATCGATTTTTCCGCCAATGTCTGGAACATCTGCTTCGCGACGCCGACGTGGCTGCGCATGCCGACGCCGATCACCGAGACCTTCACGACATTGCTGTCGGGCTTCAGCGCCTGGAACCCCAGATCCCCGCGCTTGGCCTCCAGCACCTTGACCGCCCGGTCGAGGTCCGCCTTCGGGACCGTGAAGGTAAGGTCGGTCGTGCGCCCGTCGTCGGAGACGTTCTGCACGATCATATCGACATTGATCGCGCTGTCGGCGAGCGGTCCGAAGATCGCCGCGGCCACGCCCGGCCGGTCCTGAACCTTCAGGAGGGTGATCTTCGCCTCGTCGCGGCTATAGGCGATGCCGCTCACAATCTGCTTTTCCACGATCTCTTCCTCATCCACCACCATTGTGCCCGGCGCGTCGCTGAAGCTCGACAACACCTGGACCCGGACGCGATGGTTCATCGCCATCTCGACCGAGCGGGTCTGCAGAACCTTGGCGCCCTGTGATGCCAGTTCCAACATCTCCTCATAGGTTATTTTATCGAGCTTCCTCGCCTTGGCAACGATGCGGGGGTCGGTGGTATAGACCCCATCCACATCCGTGAAGATATCGCAGCGATCAGCCTTCAAGGCGGCGGCGAGCGCCACGGCCGAGGTATCGGACCCGCCGCGCCCGAGGGTCGAGATCCGATTGTCCGGCCCGACGCCCTGGAAGCCCGCGACCACGGCGACCTGCCCCTCCTTCATGCGGCGGATCATGTCGTCGGTCTGGATGTCCTGGATGCGCGCCTTGCCGTGGACGCCGTCCGTATGGATCGGGATCTGCCAGCCAAGCCAGGAGCGGGCATCGATGCCCAGGTTCTGAAGCGCCAAGGCCAGGAGCCCCGCCGTCACCTGCTCGCCGGAGGCGACCACGGTGTCGTATTCGCGGGTGTCGTGAAGCTTATGGGCCTCGTTCACCCAGGCGACGAGCTGGTTGGTAACGCCGGACATCGCCGAGACGACGACCGCGACTTCGCTGCCGGCATCGACCTCGCGCTTCACGCGCAAAGCCACGTTCTTGATCCGATCCATGTCGGCAACCGATGTGCCGCCGAATTTTTGCACTATGCGTGCCATCGTCTTCTAGCCCTGGGAACCTTGAAGGAGAGAGGAATGCCGGCGGCGATATTGCCGAGCAGGCGGCGCAACTACATACTCTCACTCGCCCGGCCGAGCAACATTCGGGGGCGTTCGAGGACGAAGAGACTGATGTCGGACAGCACCATAGACGAGACCGAGGTCGCGCGCTTCGCGGCCCTTGCCGATAAATGGTGGGATCCCGGCGGCGACTTCAAGCCGCTGCATCGCCTGGCGCCCGCGCGGCTTTCTTTCATTCGCGAGCATCTGCTGGCCCATTTCGGGCGCGATCCGAGGGCGGCGCGGCCCTTCGACGGATTGTCTCTTCTCGATATCGGTTGCGGTGGCGGACTTGCCTCGGAGCCCATGGCCAGGCTGGGGTTCCAGGTCACCGGCGTTGATGCGGCCGGCCCCAATATCCAGGCCGCCCAGCGCCATGCGGACGAGGTCGGCCTCACCATTAACTATCGCCACGCCGCGGCGGAGGACCTCGCCCGTGCCGGCGAAACCTTCGATGTCGTTCTGGCGCTGGAGATTATCGAGCATGTCGCCTCGCCCGGGCTCTTTCTGGAATCGGTGTCGGCACTCGTGCGACCGGGCGGATGCGCCATCCTCGCGACTATAAACCGCACCGCCAAATCCTTCATGCTGGCGATCGTCGGCGCCGAATACCTGCTGCGCTGGATACCGCGCGGAACCCACGATTGGCGAAAGTTCCTCCGGCCCTCCGAAATCGCACGCGGGCTTCGCCCCCATGGGCTGTCGATCGGCGCTCTCGCGGGAGTAACTTACAGTCCAGCCTCGGACAGTTGGGCGCTCTCCCAAGATCATGAAGTCAATTACATGATTTTCGCGAAGAAGCGCGCTCTTTAGTTAAATGGCCCGATATGCAACTCTTGCGTTTATGTTACGCTTAGGAGAAAACTAGCAGTCAGTAACGAGGGGAAGGGGGTCTTCCTTTCGCGCATCGAGCCAGACCGAACAGTCCTAACGTATCGGTTCGGTGAGAGTAACGATAAGATAGTTGGACGGTCAGGCATGAACTTTTCCAATCCGCCGGAGGCGCAGGCGGAGCTCGGCGAATCCACCCGAGTCTCCGGTCGTATAAAGTGGTTCAATCGCAGCAAAGGCTTCGGCTTTATTATTCCTGACGACGGCGGCGGCGATGTGTTCTTGCCGATGACCGTGCTGGAGCGCTCAGGTCAGAACAGCGCTCCCGAAGGCGCTACCGTGATTGTCGATGCCGTCCAAGGACCCAAGGGCAGGTCTGCCGCGGCGCTCCACAGCCTCGACGCCTCCACGGCGGCAGCGCCCGCCCCGCATCCCCGGGACGGCCAGGGTATGGCGGGTCCGGCGGAAACCCTCGACGGGGTCGTCAAATGGTACGACATGACCCGGGGGTTCGGCTTCATCCTGCCGAGCGATGGAGGCAAGGATATTTTCGTCCATGCCATGGCGCTCCGGCGTTCAGGCCTCGAAGAATTGGCCCCAGGGCATCAGGTTCGCATGCAAGTGGCTCTGGCTCCGCGCGGCCGTGAAGCGGTTTCGATAGAGCTGCTCTGACCGCTTCTGGTCGCTGACTTTTAAATCCCGCCCGGTCTTCCGGGCGGGATTTTTCATGCCCGATTTATCCCCAGGAAAATCGACTTGCCCGACGCCTTGGGCGTTGCGTTGATACGCGGGCGTGATACCATATGTTGTAGTAACACTATCCCTTCCTACAGGATGCGGTGGAGGTCCCCATGGAAACAGTTTGGACGATCGAGCTCACCCAACAATTGTCGGCGCTGTGGCAAGAGGGTTTCTCAACCGCGGAAATCGGCCGTCGACTCGGGATCAGCAAGAACGCCGTGGTGGGTAAGGCGCATCGTCTTTTCCTCACCCCAAGGCCGTCGCCCGTAAAGCGCGCCCCGATCAAGATCGTGGAATTTTCCGGCCCGACCTGCTCCTGGCCCTATGGCCATCCCGGCGAAAAGACCTTTCACTTCTGCGACGAGCGGCCCATGTCCGGCAAGCCCTACTGTGCCGAGCACGCGGCGCTGGCCTATATCAAGCCGAAGTCGCAAAACTCGAACGCGGCCTAGCATAGCGAAAGTTCCTTTCCGTCGAGGACGGGTGAGGACTTTGCCGCCTCGCTCCTAAAAACTATCGCGTCAGAGCCCGCATCGCGCGATCGAGCCCCTCGATCGTCAGCGGGAACATGCGGTTTTCCATCAGTTGCCGCATCATTCCGATCGAGCGGGTGCCCTCCCAATAGCGCTCGCCCACCGGATTGAGCCAAACCGCCTTGGGATAGGTATCCAGCAGCCGGCGCATCCAGACCTCGCCGGCCTCCTCGTTGAAATGATCGACGCTGCCGCCTGGCTCCACGATCTCATAGGGACTCATGCTGGCGTCGCCGACGAAGATGAGCTTGTAACTCGCGTCATAAGTGTGCAGCACCCGCGTCGTCGGGATCTTCTCCACGTCGCGGCGCGGTCCCTCCTTCCACAAGTTCTCGTAGGGACAATTGTGGAAATAGAAATATTCGAGATGCTTGAACTCGGTCCGGGCCGCCGAGAAAAGCTCCTCGCAGGTGCGGACGTGGCTATCCATCGAGCCGCCGATATCGAGGCAGAGGAGCACCTTGGCCGCGTTGTGCTTCTCCGGCACCATCTTGAGATCGAGCCACCCGGCATTGCGCGCGGTGGAGCGGATCGTATCGTCGAGATCAAGCTGGTCGGCCGCTCCCTCGCGCGCGAACTGCCGCAAGCGGCGCAGCGCCACCTTGACGTTGCGGGTGCCGATTTCGACTGTATCGTCGAGGCTCTTGTATTCCCGCTTGTCCCAGACCTTCACCGCCCGGAAGTTGCGGTTGCCGTCCTGGCCGATGCGAATGCCCTCGGGATTGTAGCCATAGGCGCCGAAGGGCGAAGTGCCGGCGGTGCCGATCCATTTGCTGCCGCCCTGATGGCGGCCCTTCTGCTCCTCCATGCGCTGCTTCAGCAGTTCCATGAGCTTGTCGAGCCCGCCCAGCGCCTCGATCTGCGCCTTTTCCTCATCGGTCAGGAAGCGCTCGGCGAGTTTCCGGAGCCATTCGTCGGGGATCTGATGGCCCGCCTCCTCGGTGCTTTCGATGCCCTTGAAGCATTGGCCAAAGACCCGGTCGAACTTGTCGAGGTTGCGCTCGTCCTTCACCAGGCAGGAACGCGCCAGATAATAGAAATGGTCGATGTTGTAGTCGGCGACGTGCTGCTTCATCGCCTCCATGAGCGTCAGATATTCGCGCAGCGAGACGGGCACCTTGGCCCGTTTCAGCTCCAGGAAGAAACCGACGAACATCTATACCGTCCCCCGCCTCAGCTGCCCCGTTCGCGGCGATGCAGGAAGGCCAGCCGCTCGAAGAGATGGACGTCCTGCTCGTTCTTGAGGAGCGCGCCATGGAGCGGCGGGATGAGCTTCGCCGGATCGCGGGTGCGCAGGACCTCGGCCGAAACGTCCTCCACCATCAGGAGCTTGATCCAGTCGAGCAGCTCCGAAGTCGAGGGCTTCTTCTTGAGACCCGCCACTTCCCGGATTTCGTAGAAGACATTGAGCGCCTCGCGCAGCAGCGTCTTTTGAAGATCCGGATAATGGACCTCGATGATCTGGGTCATCGTGTCCCGGTCGGGAAAGCGGATGTAGTGGAAGAAGCAGCGGCGCAGGAAGGCGTCCGGCAGCTCCTTTTCGTTGTTGGAGGTGATGATGACGATCGGCCGATGCTTCGCCTGGATCGTCTGGCGCGTCTCGTAGACATAGAATTCCATGCGGTCGAGTTCGAGCAGCATGTCGTTCGGAAACTCGATATCCGCCTTGTCGATCTCGTCGATCAGCAGGACCGGCGACTCGTCACGGGTGAAACTCTCCCAGAGCTTGCCGCGCAGGATGTAGTTCGAGATGTCGTTGACCTTCGCGTCGCCGAGTTGGCTGTCCCGCAGCCGGGACACGGCGTCATATTCGTAAAGGCCCTGCTGCGCCTTGGTGGTCGATTTGATGTGCCAGGCAATGAGCTCCTTGCCGAGCGATTTGGCGATTTCCTGGGCCAGCACGGTCTTGCCTGTCCCCGGCTCGCCCTTGATCAGGAGCGGCCGCTCCAGCGCGATGGCGGCATTGACCGCGACCATGAGGTCCTCGGTCGCCACATAATTCTCGGTGCCCGCAAAACGCGCCATGTGTTTCCGCCTGTCCGGTGATCTTCGCCTGGACATAGCGTAATTGCGCCGGCTCCGCCAAGCGAATCAAAACGATAGAGGCGGCGCCTCAGGCTTTGGCGGTCTTTCCCATGGGCTTGGATGGAGCCTTGCGAACCGCCTTCTCGGGAGTCGGTGGCAGCGCCTTGGCGCTCGCCCGGTCGAATTCGACATTGATCTCCAGAACCGAGGTGCCGCCATTGGCGTCCAACCCGACCCTGATCATGTCTTCGCGAACCGCGACATATTTGGCGACCACCGCCAGCAGTTCCTTCTGCATCAGGGGCAGAAAGTCGGGGGCGTCGCGGGTCTTGCGCTCATGCGCCAGCACGATCTGCAGGCGATCCTTGGCGACGGTGGCGCTCTCGCCTTTGCGGCGGAAGAAGAAGTCGAGGATGCTCATCACGCCTTCCCGAACAGGCTGCGGAAGAAATTGCGGCGTTCCGGGACGACGAAACGCATTTCCCGGGTCTCGCCGAGAAACCGCGCGACGGCGTCCTCATAGGCGCGGCCCGCCGGGCTCTGGGGATCGAGGATGATCGGCGTGCCCGTATTGGAAGCCTTGAGGACCGTCTCCGATTCCGGGATCACGCCCAGGAGGGGGATCGACAGGATATCCATCACATCGTCGACCGACAGCATTTCGCCCCGCGTGACCCGCTCCGGAACGTAGCGCGTCAGGAGGAGATGCTCCTGCACCGGCTCCATCTTGAGCTCCGCCCGGCGCGACTTGGAGGCGAGGATCCCGATGATCCGGTCGCTGTCGCGAACCGAAGAGACCTCCGGATTGGTCACGATGATCGCGCTGTCGGCATGATAAAGCGCGCTGAGCGCTCCGTGCTCGATGCCGGCGGGGCTGTCACAGACGATGTAGTCGAACTGATCTTTCAGGTCCTGCATCACCCGATCGACCCCGTCGCGCTTCAAGGCGTCCTTGTCGCGGGTCTGGGAGGTCGGAAAGATGAAGAGATTTTCCAGCCGCTTATCCTTGATCAGCGCCTGCTGGAGGTTGGCGTCCCCATTGATGACGTTGATGAAGTCGAAGACAACCCGCCGCTCGCATCCCATGATGAGATCGAGGTTGCGCAGGCCAACGTCGAAATCGATCACGACGGTCTTGTGGCCATGCTGCGCCAAACCGACCGCGATGGCCGCCGAGGTGGTCGTCTTGCCGACACCCCCCTTACCCGAGGTCACGACGATCACCTTACCCACATGAACCTCCTGCCATAGCGAACCCAGCCTGCATTCATAATCATCTCATCCCGGTATGATGCTGATCTCGTCCTCGACCAGCGCCACCTGCACCGGCTTGCCGATATGCTCCGGCGGGATCGCCTCGCTGACGAGGTAGCGCCCCGCGACGCAGAGCAATTCCGCCTCAAGCCGGTGAATGAAGATCCGAGCGGTCTTGTCGCCCGACGCACCGGCGATCGCGCGCCCACGCAAGGCGCCATAAATATGGACATGGCCATCGGCGATCACTTCCGCCCCGGGGCTGACGGCCGCGGTGACGATGAGATCGCCGCCCTTGGCATAGATCTGGGTCCCCGAGCGCACCGGCTGGGTCACCAGCTTCGTCGGACCCGCGCTCGGCGCGGCCCCGGTCGCGCGCTCGGTCGGGGCGCGGCGGCCGTTGGCCGCGGCGAAGGGAGCGAGATCCGCAGCCGCCGCTGCGCGCTGCTGCACCGTGCTGGCGTTCTGGACGCCGACGGCCATCATCCCCTGCCGTTTCAGCATGGACTTGAGCTCGATGAAATCGTCGGGCGAAGTCCCCCCCATACAATCCTTGAGATCGAATATGATGGGCGCGTTCGCGAAAAAATTCGGACTGCGCGAAATCTGCTCCTGAAGCCCGCTTTCGAGAGCGGGATCGTAAGGATCCGCGATGGGCAGCACCATCACCGTAAAGATAGCGCCCTGCACGCGGCTGACCGTCATATACCCCTGCTCTCCGAGCCTGCTCGTTGGCCTTCGCCGCACCCTTTCCGGTTAGACCCGACCGGATCGCATTAGCGTGGCTGAGCGATGACAGTCATGTAGCATTTACAGGACGGGGAGACGATTCCCGAGGCGCTCCGCCTAGCGCGAGGCCCAAAGACCTTTCCGATAATTGCGCGCGATACCCTCCGCCCCGAAATAATCGTAGCTTTGGGAGGTATCCGCCAGGGCCAGGCCCTCCCCCACGAGGAGGCCGCCGAGATCGACTCCGGACGAATCGAGACAGATCGCCGAAGGGGCCTCTCCGGGCCGGGACAAGGGCACCCGGCAATGGACGCCGGCGTTGCCCTTCAAGCGCTGGGCCAGGAGAGCCTGCGCCGCCTCACGACAGGAAACCTGCCCCTCGGGCTTGGGGCAGCGCTCCGCCGCATCCGGTGGCCTGACCCCGAAGAGCTTGACCGGTCGCCCTCCGACGGTGAGAGCCGTCCCACCAGCGGCTTGCGCCGGCCCGTTGATCGGTTGTGCGGGTGTTGCGAGGGTTCCCCCGGGGCGAAGATTGCCCGGCCCCACGCTCGGCACATAGCCGCTGGGAGGCCCCGGCCTGCTGGCGGGTGACGGGGCGTTGTTGAAGGTGACTGGACGAGGCGGAGCCGGGGGCTGGTCCTCCGGCACCGTGAAAGTGGGGCGGGGCCTCAATTCCCGGGTCGGCAATTCGGCAAGCTTAGGCCCCTCGGGCTCTGGAGGCGCCGCGACATCGACGGAGGAAGAGGATCCCGCCTCTGTCTTCACGGGCTGATCGCCGGAGGCAGCGGGAGCGGATCCTTCCGAAACGCTGAGCGCCACGGAGTCCGGAGGCGCGATCTCCCGATCGGGACGGGAGAGCACCCAAAGCGCGGCCAGAACGGCCACGCCGACGATAACGAGGATCGGCTTGCGCATGGGAATTCTATAGCACCCGGCAGCATTCCTGACCATCTCGGCAGCGCAAACCGGACCGTTGTCACACCCATTCTTTATTCCTATCTGAGACAAGAACCGAGAGAGAGGCCGGCAGGCTCCAGGGGAGACTGCACCGGTTTTTCCTTGACAATTTCCGCGCCGGAAGTCGCCATCTCCTCAGGAAACGCGACCGCCCGGAGAGGGCAAACGTATTCGAGGACGTCATCATGGGTAGCTTCAGCATCTGGCATTGGCTGATCGTCATCGCGGTCGCCGCCGTTCTGTTCGGCGGGCGCGGCAAGATCACGAACGTCATGGGCGATTTCGCCAAGGGCATCAAGGCTTTCAAATCGGGCCTCAAGGAAGAGGACACGGCAGCAGCCGCGACCCCCGCGCCCGCTCCGCAGGTCACGCCGCCGGCGTCGCCTGTGCATGCTGCGGGCGAACGGACAGTTTCCGACCGCGGCTGATCCGGAACCTGGGGCCGCGTCAGGCGGCCCCTCATATCAAGCCAAGTTCGGCCCGCGGGGCATGAGCGACCGATAGATGAGCCGCACCTTACCGCCGTTGCGCTATTCACGTCTCGTTGGCGCGCTCCCCGCCGTTGTCCCTTTCATCCCGCCCGAAGCGCTCGAACGCGCGAACGGCCGGCCGATCAAGGTGCGCATCGGGGCGAACGAAAACTCCTTCGGGCCGTCTCCCAAGGCGATCGCCGCCATGGCGGATGCCACCAAGCGCATCCAGTGGTATTGCGATCCGGAAGGCTTCGTTCTCCGGCGGGCGATTGCGGAAAGACACAACGTCAGTCGCGATAATATCGCCTTAGGCGCGGGTGCCGACGACCTGCTGGGTCTTTTGGTCCGCGCCTTCATGAACCCCGGCGACCGGGTGGCCACATCCTTCGGCGCCTATCCGACCTTCCTGTTTCATGTGAACGGCTTCGGCGGAAAGCCCGTAGCGACCCCCTATCGGGAGGATCGCAACGATCCCGAGGCGCTGGCTACTTTGGCGCGGCGACGCAAGGCAAAGCTCGTCTACCTGTCCAATCCCGACAATCCGACTGGAAGCTGGGTTTCCGCCGAAAGTCAGCTTCGGCTGATCGACCGGCTGCCCCCCGGCGCGATCCTGGTGCTCGACGAGGCCTATGCGGATTTCGCACCGCCCGAGGCTCTGCCCACGATCGATCCCGAAGATCCCCGGATCATCCGGCTCAGGACTTTTTCCAAGGCGCATGGCATGGCGGGCGCCCGCATCGGCTACGCCATCGCACCGGCCGAGACGGTTCGCGCCTTCGACAAGATCCGCCATCATTTCGGCGTCAACCGGCTCGCCCAGGAAGGCGCCTTGGCCTCCCTGCAAGACCCCGATTATATCGCCGGGGTCATTCGCAAGGTCGAGGAAGGGCGGCAGGACTACAAGCGTATCGCCGAACGGCTGGGGCTCAAGACCTTGCCGTCGGCCACCAATTTCGTCGCGATAGACGTCGGCTCGGCCGACCGCGCCAAGGCGGCCATGAACAGGCTGCTGTCCGAAGAAGACATCTTCGTCCGCATGCCGGGCGTCGCCCCGCTCAATCGCTGCATCCGCGTGACCGTGGGCACGCCGGCCGATCGCAAGGCTTTCGGGGCGGCGCTGGAACGCGTCCTGACGAGGATCGACGCCGGCGCTTAGCGCTCGGGACGGCTGAATCGCGCCCGGGCGCCCCGTTCGATGCCGGCCGCGACCAATCGGTCGACGCTGAGCCGCTCTCTCAGAAGCTGCAGCACCCGAAGTTCCTCCCGGGTCTCCTGGCCATCGGCTTCCGCGATATCGCAGGCCAGGGCATAGGCGGTCTCCCGCAGTCTCGCGGGCAGGCCTTCCTTGATGGCAACAAGCGCCGCCTCCAAGCCGTGTTCGCCGCTGAGGAGCATCGCGCATTCCTTCAGCGTCTTGGTGAAGCGCTCATGATCGAAATCCGAAAAAACCGGCAGGTGGTTCACGATATCGCCGATGATATGCATCTCCTCGTCCGACATGTCCTTGTCGGAAGCTGAGACCAGAACCATCGTGTAGATCAGGGCGGCATGGTGATTAATCATCGTCGCTTCCTTGGCGCCCGCCGTGCCGCGGGGCATTGAACTGAGGGCAATGCCCCTTTTTACATCTTCTTTCTGAGATCGAACACCGCTCCTTGCGGATAGACACGCCCTAGGCGACGAAGGGATCGCCTCCGGTTGTCCCGAATTCGCATACAAGAATATGAACCAAATAGTTCAGTGTATTGTAGACATTTATAGAGATTCATTATTCACATCCAATATTGTTGTATTTATGCACCTTACAGAGATTTAATTTGAATGGTCACTTTACTGACGAGTACCAGTTCTCCTCATCGTCAAACGCGCGCAACGGATTTCTGCTTCGGCCCACGTCCGGGATCGAACGGTTTTTCGCCGCCGCATAACTGGCAGGAATCCGGCCCATCTCCCGCATCCGTAGGGGAAAGCGCCGCCCCTTGCCGCGACCGAGCGGAGAATTTCTATATGCTGAAAGCAAGCCAGATCCGCGCGGCCCGCGCTCTATTGGGATGGTCGGTGAAAACGCTTGCCGATCGCGCTCATCTCTCCGCCGAGACGCTGCGCCATATGGAAAACTATGAGAGCATGCGCTCGCCCCTCGGCGTCTCTATCGAAGCCGTCGAAGCGGCGATCCAAGCGGCCGGCATTGAGGTCCTGCCTCCGGGGGTCCCCTTCTTCGGGAGCGGCCCTGGCGTTCGGTTGCGGGATCCGGAAAACGACCGAGGCCCTTCGCGCGCGCTCTACAGCCTTCAACCTGAACAGATCAGGGCCGCACGCGCTTTGCTCCGCTGGACGGCTCGCGACCTGGCCGCCCAGGCGGGCGTGAGTGTCGGGATGATTTCTCGCATCGAAGGGCGCGCGACCCTGCCGACGACGAAAGGGCGTTCGCTTGCCGTGCAGCACGCCTTGGAAGAAGCGGGAATCGAGTTCATTCAGGCGGGCGTACCGCTGGCGCCCGGCGGCCCCGGCGTCAGACTCCGAACGGGAGTGAGCGTTTTCCGCGACCACGGATACGGAAAATCGATTGCACCCGAACACGCCCCCTTCGCAGCGGAGTGAGTTGCAGAAATGCAACGATAATGAATTTAAACACCAGACCACGTTGGAGAATATTCAAATATTCATAAATACAAATGTTGTATTAATCCCACTACGACAATATAAATAAATGAAATTTCGTCTCTTATATTGTCTTCGCCAGGAATTATCGATGATCGTCCTCCCGGCTCGCTGCCATCGCGGGTCATCAATTTCGGAGGGAGAAAGACATTATGGTGAGCAGATCAAGGCGATCTGAGGCCAAGCTCGTTCTAGGCACCTTGACCGCAGCCGTTGCGCTGCTCGTCGGGGCTGCCGGGGCCAGCGCGCAGACGGCGCCGGGCGCCGGCTCATTCCCAGGCTCGTTCCTGGTTCCGGGCACGAACACGTCGCTAAAAGTCGGTGGCTACGTCAAGTTGGACGTGACCTACGACATCAATTCGATCCAGGGCAACATCGGCGGCGTATCGTCGGCGGGCGTGAACCTGCAAGGCGCAGCCAACTTCGCCCATAGCCAAAGCCATGGCTTTCAGGTGAACGCCTCGGAGTCCCGGTTCAACTTCGAGACCCGTACGCCGTCGGCCTACGGCGAAGTGAAGACCTTTATCGAAGGCGACTTCATCCAATCTTCCGGCACCACCAATGCCGCGTCGCTGCGTGTCGGCACCAACAGCTACGGTTTCCGCCTCCGTATCGCCTATGCCACGATCGGCCCGTGGCTGGTCGGTCAGCAGACCGGCATCCAGTCTGATGGCGTGGTGAGCCCCGAGTCCCTGGACTTCCAAGGCTCGCTGGCCACCGGCGGCCCGACCCGTGTCCCGCAGGTTCGCTATACTTATCTGATGCCTGCGGGTCAGTCGATCGCGCTCGGCATCGAAGAGCCTGAGTCGTCGCTTGTCGAGAATACCGGCGCGGCCACGCTGCTGAGCCAGGTTCCTGGGTCGAATGGTGCGAGCCATATCCCCCAAATCGCGGCTGATTATAAGATCGACCAACCTTGGGGCCATGCGCATATCGGTGGCGGCTTGACGGCCATTACCGCTCAGAACGGCACGGGGTTCAAGAAGACGGTGCTCGGCTGGTCGTCGGTTGCTGGTGCTCGCATCAACACCTTCGGCAAGGACAGCATCATCGCGAGCGTGGTCTATAATGAAGGCGGCTCGCGCGAGACGGGCAACAGCCCCGGCGAGGATGTCGAGGTGAACTTTGTGAACGGCCGTGCCAAGGCCCTTCGCGAGTTCGGCGGCATGCTCGGTTACCTGCACTATTGGACGGACACGCTGCGCTCCAGCGCGACCATGCCCTATGAGCGCATGTCCGCGACGCATGATCTCAGCGGCGGCGTGGCTGCGCTCGATACAGTCCTGAACGGGACGAATAAATGGGCCACTTGGGGTACCGCGAACGTCATTTGGAGCCCGGTGCCCCAGGTGAACACCGGCCTCGAACTGGTCTATATCTCGCGTCGGACCATGAATACGAATGCCAACCTGAACTTCGGCGAGGACTATCGCCTCCAGTTCTCGACCCAGGTGAAGTTCTAAGCCCGTAAGACACCGCCTATGGACCCGCCAGCCTCCGGGCTGGCGGGTTTTTAGTGCCGATCTTCCGTCGGCTTCGCGAGAAAAGCCGCAACCCCACCGACCGCTTCGGCGAGACCGACCCGTTCGATGGAAACGCCTTCCGGAAAAGCGCCCGCAAGGCGGCTCGGCATCGCGGGGTCGAGCAGGACGAAGACACCCATGTCGTCGGCGCGCCTGACGAGGCGGCCGAAGGCCTGCTTCAGGCGCAACCGCGCCAGCATGTCGTCGTAGCGACTTCCCCCGAAAACATCGCGCCGCGCCTTGTGCAGGATATCGGGCCGAGGCCAAGGCACGCGATCGAAGACGATGAGCCTGAGGGACCGGCCCGGCACATCCACCCCGTCCCTCACCGCATCGGTGCCAAGGAGGCAGGCATCCTCCTCCGCCCGGAAGATATCGATGAGCGTGGTGTTATCCATGGCGTCTACATGCTGGGCGAACAGCGGAATCCCCGCGGCCTCCAGATCGGGCGCGATCCTTTTATGGATGGCGCGCAGCCTTGAGATCGCGGTGAAAAGCCCCAGAGCCCCGCCGCCCGAAGCCTGGAAGAGAGCGCGATAGGCCGCGGCCACCTGGCCCGGATCGTCGCGCCGCACGTCGGTGACGACAAAGACGCGGGTCTGGGCCGGGTAATCGAAGGGCGAGGGAACCCTGGCCCGGTAAGCGGGACGCGCGATATGCCGGGCTCCCGTCCGGGCCTCGGCAATTCCCCAATCCGCCTCCACATCTCCCGTGCCATCGGTCAGCGTCGCCGAGGTGACGAGCAATCCATGGGCGGGCTCCGCCACCGTGGTCGCGAAGGGAATGGTCGGGTCGACCCAGTGCCGATGCATGCCGACATCGGTCTCCTGCCCGTCAATCCGGTCGATCGCGAGCCAATCGACGAAGCGATCCGAGGGCTCCGTCGCAAGATCCGCCAGCATGCGGCGCCAGCCTTCGACCTCGATTTCACCGCGCCGCTCCAGACTGCGCAGCATCGCCTCGATCCTTTGCCGGATATTGGTGTCGAGATCGGCGGCTTCCACCTCGAGCCGGCGCTGCAAGCGCTCAGCCAAAAGATGCAAAGCCCCTGAAAGCTTTCCGAGCCCGGCGCGAAGGGTAGCCGCGGCAGCAAGCAGGCCGTCGCCCGGCGGTCTTGCTTCGGCTTCAAGGCTATAGCCCGCGTCGCGGCCGGCGGCGCGGGCGTGAACCTGCTGCCGGACCAAGGCCAGGAAGGCCTCCGTCGCCTGGAAAGGCCGCCCCTCGGAAAGGCGCGCGAGCCAACTCTCGGCGGGAAGGATACGCGCCGCCGCCAAGGCCGCGAGCAGCGCTTCCTGGGCGACGTCGTCATCGGCGAGGAGATCCTCGACCCGACGCCGAAGACCCCGCGCCCGCCCGCGTCCGCCCTCCTCGACCCCCAGCATCCAGCGCCGGAGTTCCGAGGCTTCCTGCCCCGACAGAGCCAGGGAGAAGGCGCTATCCGCCGCATCGAAGACATGATGGCCTTCGTCGAAGACATAGCGCGTCGGCAGATTGGTGTCGTCGAGCCCGCCCATGGCGGCCTGCACCATGACGAGCGCATGGTTGGCCACCACGATCCTCGCACGCCGAGCCCGGCGCACGCTCCTCTCGATGAAGCAGCGGTGATAATGGGTGCAGGCCGAGTGGATGCATTCCCCGCGGCGGTCGGCCAGGCCAAGGGTGCGGCCCCGTCCCAGGAGATCGGGGAGCCAGCCGGGGAAATCCCCACCGACCATGTCGCCCTCCCGGGTCGCCGCGATCCATCGCGCCATGAGGCCAAGGGCCGCCGCGTCTTGCGGCCTCATCATGGCGCCCGAAGCGACCTCCTCGAAATTCAGGAGGCAGAGATAGTTTTCCCGCCCCTTCCGGATCACGACACGGCGGTCCTTGATCGCCGGTTCCGGATAGAGTCGGTCGAGTTCGCCGGTGATCTGCTGCTGAAGGTTCCGGGTATAGGTCGAGATCCAGACCGCCGCCCGGTTCTTTTCTGCCCAGAGGCTCGCCGGGGCGATATAGCCCAGGGTCTTGCCGACCCCGGTTCCCGCTTCGGCGAGCACCACATTGGGCTCATTTTCCGTCTGGCGCGGCATGAAGGCCGCGCTGACCGCCGCCGCATAATCCGATTGCTGGGGACGCGCCTCCGCCCCCGCGCCCAGCAATTCCCCCAGACGGCGGCGCGCTTCATGTTCTTCCACCGGCGCACTGCCGGGCGGCGGCTCCGGCGCCTGTTCCGCCCATTCCGGCAGACGTCGCCAAACGGCCAGGCTCGGGCTGGCGGCGGGAGCCCCCAGCGCTTCCAGAACCGCCGATCCCCAGCCCCAACCGCCTCTCGCCATGGCAGCGGCGATCTGCGCGGCGTCCCGATCTTCCGGCGCGCGCCGCGCGCATTCCGCCAGCAGCAGCGATGCGGCGGTGACGAGGGTCAGCGCTTCCTCTTCCAGACCTCGCGGCAAAGGCAAACCCAGCGCCGCCGCAACTCCGCGCGGCGTCGGCAGGCAGAATTGCGCCGGCCGCACGAAGGCATAGAGTTCGAGGAGGTCGAAGCTCGCGAAGGGATGGACGCCCATCCGGCGCGCGACCGCACGGGCGTGACAGACGAAAGGCGGTTCCTGCTGCGCCCGGCGCGCCGCATCGCGATGCGGCAGGATCGCGACCTCGCCGTCGCCATCGAGCCACACCGCCTGGGAAAATCCGACCGCGAGCGCGCAGGCGGCCGGAACGCGGACAACCGGGGCGACACCGCTCATGCGCTCTTCACTTGTTCCAAGCCCATCGCTTGCGTTAGCGTCCCTTCATGACCGAAGCCCTTATCTACCATATGTGCCACCGCCGGGAATGGCAGGATGCGCAGGCCAGCGGAAGCTATCCCGGTTCCTCCCAGGATGCGGCCGACGGCTTCATCCACCTCTCGACCTCCGCCCAGATCGCCGAAAGCGCCGCCAAGCACCGCGCCGGGCAGGCCGACCTCGTGCTGCTGGCCGTCGATCCGGCAAAATTGGGCGAGGCCTTGAAATGGGAGCCGGCCAGAGGCGGTCAGCTTTTCCCCCATTCCTATGGGCCTATCCCGGTCCGGGCGGTCGTGCGCTGGGCGGACCTTCCGCTCGGGCCCGATGGCCGGCACATCTTTCCTCCTTTCGATTGACGGCCCGATGACCGACCTCGCCAGCCTCGCCGTTCCTTTCATCCGCCTGCTGCCACCGGAGCCTGCTCACAAGCTGGCGATCAAGCTGCTCGCGCTCGGGCCTTTCGGGGGAAAGCCGGCGGCGGATCCGCCGAGCCTGCGGATCAATCTCTGGGGCCTCGATTTTCCGAACCCGGTCGGCCTGGCCGCCGGTTTCGACAAGGATGCCGAAGTCTGCGACGCGATGCTGAGCTTCGGCTTCGGTTTCACGGAAGCGGGAACCGTCACGCCGCGGCCGCAGCCTGGAAACCCCAAGCCCCGGCTTTTCCGCCTTACCGAGGACGAGGCCGTCATCAATCGCTTCGGCTTCAACAGTAAAGGCCTCGCCTATGCGGCGGCGAATCTCGCGGCCCGCAAGGGTCGCGGCGGGATCGTCGGCGCCAATGTCGGCAAGAACCGCGAGACGGCCGATGACATCGGCGACTTCGAGCAGGGGGTGACGCTGCTCGCGCCGCTCGTCGACTATGTGGTGGTCAATATCTCCTCGCCCAATACGCCGGGGCTCCGGGCGCTGCAGCGCCGGAGCACGGTGATCGCGCTGATCGAGCGGCTGCTCAAGGCCCGCGCTATCGCCGTGCCTCAAAATCCGCCGCCGCTGATCGTCAAGATCGCGCCCGATCTCACTGAGGAAGAACGCGCCGATCTGGCCGAAGTCGCGGTCTCCTCCGGGATCGACGGATTGATGATCGGCAATACCACCCTCGCCCGGCCGCCGGAGCTTCAGAGCCGCTACGCCCATGAACCGGGCGGGCTCAGCGGCAAGCCTCTTTTCCAGCCCTCGACCGAGGTTCTGATGGACATGTATCGCCTCACGAACGGTCGTATCCCGCTGATCGGAGCAGGCGGTATCGCCTCGGGCGCCGATGCCTATGCGAAGATCCGCGCCGGTGCGAGCCTCGTGCAGTTCTATTCGGCGATGGTCTTTCGCGGCCCGGGCTTGGCGGCGACGGTCAAAAGCGAACTCGCCGATCTGCTCGCCCGCGACGGCTACGCCACCGTCGCGGAGGCCATCGGGACAGCCGTTACAGGGAAGCCGAGTCCCGCCGCCTGACAGTGTCGCGACTCTTGACAGATATTAATTATGCGTTAACCTTAATTTATGGTTTCCGCGTTTCCCTGGCGTAGTTCGTTGCGATTGTTTCCGTCCCCCGGCAGGAGTGCGTTCTCATGAGCGACGGTCCGGTCGATTTCGAACAGATCGCTTCAGATCTCAGGCGCGCGTCCGAAGAGGCGCGGCGTGAGGCGGACAGCAAGCCCGGTTCATGCCCCGAATTGACGCGCAAGGCGGACGACCTGTTGCGCGCGGCGGAACGGATCGAGGCGGACGCCCAGGGTCAATTCGAGCCGCTGAGGCCCTGATCCACTGTCGCAACGAACGCTTTGCGGCCTTATCGGATCCATGGCATTTAGGACGCTCCCGCGACGACAGGGGCTTCCCGTTTCATGAGCATCTCCATTCTTTCCGGCCTCGGCGAGATTGCCGGCCGTTACGACGGCTTCATCCTCGATCTCTGGGGCGTGCTTCATGACGGCACGAAGCCTTTCCCGGGCGTGGTCGATGGGCTTACCCGGCTGAAGGCGGCGGGCAAGCGGATCGTAGTATTGTCCAACGCCCCGCGCCGTGCCGATTTGGTGGCGGTGCGCATGACCGAGATCGGCATCCCGCCCGGCCTTTACGACCATGTCATGACCTCGGGCGAAGAAGCCTGGCAGCATCTTTCCCGCCGCGACGAACCGTTTTATGCCGAGATGGGGCGGACCTGCTACCATATCGGTCCACCGCGCGACGACAATATGCTGGCCGGCATCGACGCCGAAAAGGTTGAGGACGTCGCCGACGCCGCCTTCATCCTCAATACCGGCCCCTGGGGCATGGATACCTCGGTCGAGGCTTACGAGCCCCTGCTTCGCGCAGGCCAGGCCCGCGACCTCCCGATGGTCTGCGTCAATCCCGACCTCATCGTCATGCACAAGGGCCGGGCGATGATCTGCGCCGGGGCGCTCGCCAAGCGCTATGAAGAGCTGGGCGGCCGGGTGCGCTGGCACGGCAAGCCCCTGCCCTCGGTCTATGACACCTGCTTCGGCCTCCTGGGCATCGAGGACCGCAGCCGCATCCTCGCCGTCGGCGACAGCCTGCGCACCGATATCGCCGGAGCGAACGGCGTCGGTATCGACTGCGTGCTCGTGGCCGGCGGCATCCACGCCGAGGAATTCGGCCTCGCGGAAGGCCAATTGCCCGATCTCGTCAGGCTCGAAGCGGCGATCGCGGCGAGCGGTCAGCGACCCAATGCGGTCATCACCGGCTTCCGCTGGTAAGGGCTCTCGCCCTCGTCAGTGATGATGATGGCGATGAAGGATCGCGTCGGCGAGACCCGTATCGTAGTCGAGACCCAGGGGCGTCAAGACCGCCGCCATTGGGAACTTCGAGCGGATGAGCCCTTTGCGTTCCAAAACCACCCAGACGGCCTGATTGGTCAGGCCGGTGGCATCCTTCGACATCGCCACGGCAGCGCCCACATGGAAATGGTCGCCATGGGGATGCGGCAGATTGCCGACCAGGATCGAGCCCGCGTCCTCCGCCGGCTGCGCATGATCGGGCGAGCGCGCCAATTCCTGTAGCAAGGTCAGAGTCTTCAATTGCAGGGCGTTCAATCCCAGTGGATTTTTCTTGGCTACCATCCTTGCTCCCGGACCCGATGCGGCAATCGCCGATGATAGCGACGCCACGCCCCTTCGCGCAACCATCGGTGACAAGGGATCGTCTATCAGGCAGAGTGCGCCGCTATGCAACAGGGAGTGCGCTGTTGACCAACTTGCGGAACATGACGCTGCTGGGCATGACCCTGGGTCTGGTCCTGGTCGCCGCGCCTTCCTCGGCCCAATACCTCGCCGTCGGGCTCGACGAGAAGCTGTCCTGGGATGAGGCCGGCAACCAGGTCCTTTCGGCTTCGGGAAAGGACGCGCTCTGCATCATCGACATCGGGCTTCGCACGCGGCCGCAGATCGTCGCCTCGATCTCCCTGCCCAATACGGTGATGGCCCCGCCCACCAACGTGGCGGTGACGCCCGATCAGCGCCTGGCGCTCATGACCAACGCCATGGAGTGGAGCCAGGACGAAGCCAATCCGAAGTCCGAGCCGGACAACAAGATCTTCCTGGTCGATCTCAAGGCCAACCCCGTGGGTTTGACCTCGACGATCGAGGTCGGCGCCTCGCCCTCGGGGCTTGCGATCAACCGCGCCGGCGATCTGGCGCTGGTGGCCAATAGCGGCGACAACAGCGTAAGCGTGCTCGCGATCAAAGGGGCGGTGGGAACCCTCCTCGGCAAGGTCGCTCTCGCTCCGGCGGATGCGCCCAATGCCCGGGTCAATACGGTGGCGATCTCGCCCAATGGGAAGCTGGCCCTGGTCACGAAGTCCGCCGACCACAAGGTCGCGGTGATCGACATCGACGGACAGCAGGTCAGCTATACAGGGACGGATATCCCCGTCGGTCTGTGGCCCAGCGCCGTGCAGATCGCCCCCAGCGGAAAGTTCGCGCTGGTCGCCAACGGGGGGTCCGCCGCGGGATCGGACGGCAATGTCGATACGGTCAGCGTCGTCGATCTTGAAACCAAGCCACCCCGGGTCATCGATCACCTTGTCCTAGGCGACGGGCCGAGCAGCCTAGCAATCAGTCCGACCAGCCCTCTGGCTGTCGCTGTCCTCGCCAATGGGACCGGCCCTGTGGCCAAGGCCGCGCCCTACCGTCACGATCACGCGGTGCTCGCGATCCTGAAAATCGACGGGAAGAAGATCGTGAAGGTCGGAGAGATCGAACTCGGCGCCTATGCCCGCGGCGCCGCCTTCAGCCCCGATGGGCGTTATCTTTACGTGGGGAATTTCCTCGACCGCGATCTCGCCATCTTTAAGGTCGAGGGCACGAAGCTCATGAAGGTCGGAAGCAACTTCAAGCTGCCGGGTCGGCCCGCCTCCGTGAGAGGAAGCGCTCCTTAAGCCGTCCAGTGTCGGATGCGGCCCACGTCCACATGGACGAAATTGGACCGCGGATAATAGCCGACGCCGCCGGACTTGAGACTCATCGCCGCCTCGCGGACGGAGGAAAGCTTGCGGCTTGGGACCCGGATGTCGATCGCCCAGCCCTGCATGTGAAGACTATGCTCGGCGACGCCATCGGTCATCTTCGCAAGCAGCGCGTTGGTCGCGGGGGATCGGTAGCCTGATACGACCTGGAAGGGCTGGCTGGCATCGAGCCGCCCCCTGAGCCCGCTCAACAGATCGAAAAGCCGGGGATCGATCGGATGGATTTCGTTGGTCCGGTGATCGCGCAGGATCCAGGCGAGCCGCTTCATCGGATCGCGGAGATATTTTCCATCCGCCCAATAGACCAGATTGGCGGATTCACCTGTATGAAGGCTGTTAAGGGCAAGAGTTCGTTTCGGAAGAGCCCGGCGGGCGGCAAGCGCTGGGCCGGAAATCGTGGTGGCGAAGGCGCCTAGCGCCAAGCCTAGAAAATAGCGTCGCGTCCCGGCATCGTCGGGCTGTCGTCGCATCCCCTGTCCCCCTGCTCACCAATAACAGGGAACGACATAGCATCCGAAACGACGGTTTGACAACCCATAGCGGGTAGAGCCCCAGGAATGACCCTAGCGGCTGTGTAGATTAGGCGTGGTCGCGGCGCGGGCGCCCCTCCATGACGGTCAGGAGTTTTCGGTCCCGGCCGTAAAGATCCTCGCGAAATTCGATGGTGCCGTCCTCATCCACGAAAGTCGTCCAGTAGAAGAGATAGACGGTCACCGGCTTGGCGAGGCCGACACGCTTGGTTTCGCCGCCGGCGATACCCTGGGTGATATCCTCCATCGACCCGCCGGGCTGGCCCCCCAGCACGAAGAGAGCGAGGTCCTTGGGGTTTTCCACCCGCACGCAGCCATGACTGAGAGCCCGGATCGCCCGGCCGAAGAAGCGCGACGGCGTGTCGTGCAGATAGACGTCGAAGGAATTGAAGACCTCGAACTTGATCTGGCCCAGCGCGTTGTCGGGTCCCGGAAGCTGCTGCACCCGCCCCATGGAATAGACGGCCCCCGACCGGCGCCAGTCGACTTCCTTGCCGTAGGGGTCCTCAGCCCGGTCGCGCAGGATGTAGTGATTGCGCGCGAGGTAATTCGGATCGGCCCGCACCTTGGGATAGATTTCCTTCTGGGCGATCGAATAGGGGACGTTCCAAGGCGGATTATAGAGAACCGAACTGATCCGGCCGAGGAAGGCGGGCGTGGGATGATCCTTGGCGCCGACGACGACCCGCATGGTGAGCGCCGGCACATCGTTGTCGTAGGCGACCAGGGAAGCCGAGGGAACATTCACCACGATGCGGCGCGCCGGCAGATCGCGCGGCGTGCCCCGCCAGCGTTCGAGGTTGACCCGGATCTGCGCCACGCGCTCACCCGCCGAGATGTTCAGCGCCGCGAGGGTGCCCTTGCCGACCTGACCGTCGAGCACGATGCCGTGTCGGGCTTGGAAAACGCGCAGCGCCTTGTCGAGGTCGTCATCGAACTCGTTGCTCTCGGTCGAGGCGAGGACATAGCCCTCGGCCACAAGTCGCCGGCGCAACTGGCGGACGACATCGCCGCTGTCACCTTTCTTGAGGGTTGCTTCGGCGGCGATCTTATTCCAGCCGCCGGCCTGCTCCAACTCGCGATAGCGTTTCAGCGCATCCCGCAGGCGGCGATATTCCGGAGCCTTCGGCGGAATGGCCGCCAGGGCGCCGGCCATGTCCTGGCCCGTGATCGCCGCAACCAGCATCGCCTGGGGATCGATAACCGGTGCGGGCAGGGCCCAGTCGGGATCGAGCGATTTCGGGTCGGCCCGCCCGGCCCCCATCGCCGAGGCATAGCGCAGGAAGCCATCGGTGAGGAGAACATCTCGCTCGGTTGGGTCCGTCGCCAGATCGGCAATCGCGGAGGTTATGGTTGCCGCGTGGAAAACCGTTGGATCGATGCCATGACTGCCCGCTTCGGCGAGCACCGAGGCAAGCACTTGGGCGGCCTCCGGACGGCTGTCCCAGATCGGCTTGAAGTCCCGCGCCCCATAGGCCTTTGAAAGCGCTGCACGGTCGAGGATCTCACCACCGACCCGCAGATCTCCCTCTCCCGCAAGACGGATGCGCAAAGCCGTGGTTGCCGCATCCGGCGCCGGAGACGCGCTCTGCGACCAGACGGGTTGCGCCATTGCCGTCAGGCAAAGGACAAGTAGCGTGAAAAGCCCCATGCGCTTCGAGCGAGGCTCGGCAGGGGACGCATCCGAATTGCTGATCATGGGTTTGGGGACAGGTGCATAGCCGGAACGGAAGCAGATATAGAATATAGCGTCGTGCGGCATCGAGAGTAGCGGCATCCATGGCATTTCCAGGCTTTATATGCGAATTGCCGCAGGTGTTGCCCCCTTGCCGCATGTCCCAAATGAAAAGGGAGCCCGCCGGGGCTCCCTTCATATTTGCCGCTGCTTTCGAATATCAGGCTGCCGGCTCCAGCAGGCGTTCCGCAGTGGCTTCGCAATGATCCGCGAAGTGGTTGATGCCGCGGATCGCGCCAGGGTCGCTGCCCCGTTCCGCAAGCGCCCGCAAGTGACGGGCTGTCTGGCGGAGGGAGCGAACCGCGACATGCGGCTGGCAGGTGGTGTCCGACATGACCGCTCTCCTACTCTTCCGATCAGTTGGCCGTCATCGTGAGGGTCAGCGTGTCTGTGTAGGTATCGGCATTCAGGGTCGAGGTACCGGTGAAAGCGATGGCGAGGGCCTTGACGACGCCGCCGGCGGCGGTGCGAGCGGTGGCGGTCGTCGCGTTGACGGAACCCGAGGTGAAGGTCTTGGCGACGCCGTTGTAGGTGACGCTATAGGCCAGGGTGTCGGTATTGCCCGAGGGACCCTTGAAGAGACCCGTGGTCGTGCCGTTG
>CANJCB010000029.1 GCA_947473305.1 Rhodospirillales bacterium | reverse complement strand
GGCCGTGGTCGCGGTGAGGTCGAGGGTCGAGGCGATCGACTGTGCGGCGACGGTGAGGTTGCAGCTCTGGCCGATGGAGCCGGAGAGGTTGACGGATCCGGTGGTGCCGGCCTGGGCGGCGGAAGCCGCGATCACGAGGGCGGCGGCGGTAACGGCGGAGCGGAAGAAGCGGTTCATTTGAAATCCCCTGGAGTTCGGTTTGTCGATCGGTTCGATCAACTTGAGTATATATTTACGACAAATTTTATGAAATTCAAGATTAAATCTTCATAATTTTTTAACAGGTCGCGAATGTCGCAGCCGAGGCAAGCGGGGGATACTTCTCGGAAACGGGACTATCTAATTGATAAGAATGAAAAACTTTTGACTTACCAGCGTGCGGCTTGAAAGGCCTGCAGCAGCTTTCGGAAGCCTTCCGCGAAGCGCGCGACACCGATTTCGGTCATGAAATCGTGCCATCGCCCGGCGAGATCGACGCAAAAATCGGAGATCGGGCCGACCGGCAGGGCGCTTGCCCAATCCAGCAAAGCCCCCGATCCCAGCACCGCCATCACCCCTGTCGCCAGCAGAAGGGCCAGGACGACCGATCCGAGGCCGAAGGATCGGGCGCCCTCGACGACCTCGGTCGGTTTGCGGGAGGGGGGAGCGACGGGGCCGGTCATCGGTCAGAACTGGAAATAGATGAAGGGCGCGACGCCGCTCGGGCCCAGGCTGTCGATCGCCACGATGGCCGCACCCACCAGCGCCCCTTGCGCCGGGAGCGGGAGGCGCAGGGCCAGCCGCTCCAGCATCGCCATGCGGTCTTTCGGCAGGAACTGCGCCGCCAATCCCCCGGCGATCAGCAGGAAGAGGAAGGGCGTGAGCGCCTGGACGCCTCGGGAGAGGCTCCCGAAGCCGGCGAGGAACTCCAGCGCATGGCCGAGATCCGCCGCGCGGAAGAAGATCCAGGCGAGGCAGACGAGGTGGAAGGTTGCGACGACCCCCAGCGCCTTCGCCCAGAAAGGCCAGCGCTTCATCCGGTCCCGCTCGGGCAATAGCCCATGCTCCAGCGCCAGCAGCGCGCCATGGATCCCGCCCCAGATGATGAAGGTCCAGGCCGCCCCATGCCAGAGCCCGCCCAGCAGCATGGTCACGGCGAGGTTGCGGTAGCGCGCCCCCGCCCAACCTCCGCCAGCCCCCCCGCCATTGCCGCCCAACGGGATATAGAGATAGTCCCTGAGCCAGGACGACAGCGAGATATGCCAGCGCTGCCAGAAATCCCTAAAGCCCAGCGCTCTATAGGGCTGGTCGAAATTCTGCGGGAAGCGATAGCCCAGCAGCGCCGCGATGCCGATGGCGATATCCGTATAGGCGCTGAAGTCGCAATAGATCTGCACCGCATAGGCGTAGGTCGCGAACAAGAGGTCGAGCGCGCCATAGGCCCCGGGATCGAAGAAGACCTTGTCCACCATCAGGGTCGCGAGGTAGTTCGCCACCACCACCTTCTTGAAAAGCCCGCCCAGGATCAGCAGCAGCGCCAGCGTCGCCCGGATGTCGCGGCGATCCACCGGGGCCGAAAGCTGCGGCAGGAAATGCGCCGCCCTGACGATGGGTCCGGCCACGAGCTGCGGGAAGAAGGAGATATAGAGCAGCATCTCCAGGAAGGTGGCGGGCTTCCTCAAGGTGCCGCGATAGAGATCCACCACATAGGAGATGCCGTGGAAGGTGAAGAAGCTGATCCCCACCGGCAGGACGATGCCCAGATAGGGGATGTCCCGCGCCGCGCCCAGGCTTTCTAAAAGCTGGTTCAGCGAGCCCAGGAAGAAATTGAAATACTTGAAGCAGCCCAGCACCGCGAGGTTGAGCGCCACGGCCCATCCCACTAACCGCTTTCTCTGGCGGGGATCGTCGCTGCCATGGATCGCCCGGCCGAAGAGCCAATTGCCGAGCGAACTGCCGAAGAGCAGCAGGCAGAAGCGCCAGTCCCAGAAGGCATAGAACCCATAGCTCGCGGCGGTCAGAAAGAGGAGCCTTGGGGAATGCCGTCCCGAAAGCCCCCAGGAAATCCCGAAAACTCCCAGGAAGAAGAGGCCGAAGTCGAGGGTCGGGAAAAGCATCGCGGGTTTGTGCTCGCCCTACATCCGCCGCGCCGCCTGGGGAGCGCCGTCCCGGAAGGCGGCGTAGTCGTCCATCAGCCGCTTGAAAAGCGCATCCGCCGCCATCTCGTAACCGGGCAGCGTGAAATGCACATGATCCCCGCGGGCGAGCGGCGGGTTCGTACGGACCAGCGCGTCGATGCCCCGCGGCCCGGTCATCAGGGACGACCAGTCCCAGAAGCCGATGTCCAGGCCTCGCGCCACCTCGCGCTGGGCGTTGCGGACGGCCTCCAGGGCGAGCGGGGTCGTCCAGCGGCAGGCGAGCGGATCGCTGCCCTTGCTGCGGCAGGCGGGATCGATCTTCTGCCCGTCCGGCGGGCCGATCACCAGGATCGAGGCCCGGGGCGCCAGCTGCTTCAGCATCTCGACCGCCCCGGCGAAGGACTTGGCATAGGTGGGGTCGATATCCGGCGCGAAACCTTCGTTCGTCCCATAGGCCAACACGATGAGCGAGGGGCGCAGAACGTCGAGATCGCGCTTCACCATATTGGGATCCCAGCGGGAGGTGATGCCGATGGTGGCGCTGATGACCCCGTGGCTGTCGAGGATCACGCCCTTGTCCTTGCGTTCCAGGGACCAGCCGGTCAGGCCGATGCCCGGCCCCTTGGCGACGATCTCCAGCTTTTTCGCGCCGGAAGGGGCGGGGACGACGATATGCCCGGCCTGTCCCAGAGGGCCGGCCGTGGCGATCTCGCTCAGGAGCTGGCCGTCGATCCTGACCTCGAAGGAGCCGCCGCCCGGACGGCGCAGGAAATCCACGGCGGCGCTGTCGAATTTTTCGGGCTCCACCGGGGCGGCGCTGATCCGTGCGTCGCGCGCCCCGCTCCTCAGCACGAAGCCGCTGACCCCATAGGGGCCGCCATTGGGGTTGGTGCGGCTGTTCTCCACGGTCCAGCGCCCGGTCTGGGCGATCTTGACCTCGCGCTGCCTGACGCCGTCGAAGGGCAGGCCCGGCGGCATCATGCCCCGTCCGCCGTCGCCGAAGCGTTCCTGCAGGAGCGCCCGCAGCCGCGCTGTGAAGGCGTCGCCCGCCGTATGGCTGTCGCCCAGCTGCAGGATCCGCACATGCTGGATCTTTCCCGCTTCCAGGTCCTGGAGATCGCGCAGGAAGGCGTCCAATCCCTGGATCGGACCCTGCTGGACCGGGGCGGGCTGGGGTGTTGCTGCCTGGGGTGTGCGGGGCGGCTCCCGGCCGGGCAGGGATGCCGTCACCGAGGGCGTCGTCCCGCTGGGTCCATGGCCCAGGGGCAATTGGTTGCAGCCCGCCGCCAGAAGGGCCACGCCCCCCGCCGCCCAGAGGACGAGACGGATGACGCGGCCTCGCACGCTAGGGGGCGATCCCGGCAGTGGGGATCGTGCCGGCGGAAGGCACGGGTCCGGAAACGGCTATGGCGGTGAGGCCGGCCCCCGGACCGGGCAGCGGGTTGGGCGTCGGACCGGTTGTGGGGCCGGGTGTCGATGGCGGGTTCATGCCCGCCGTCTGGATGTTCTGGGGCGCATCGAGCGCCGCATAGATCTTGGCGGCGAGAAGCTCATAGCCATAGCCGGTGAAATGCACCCCGTCCTCGGCGCGGATCTGGCGCAGATGGCCCGACTTGTCCGGCTGATAGGCGGCGAAGGCCCCGTCCTCGCCCTTGAAGCTCTCGGCCAGCGAGAGGTAAGTGGCGCCGCCGTGACGTGCCCGCTCCTGGAACAGCTCGTTCAAATATAGTGAGCCGGTGTTGAGCTCCTCGCTGCGCATCACCGGCAGGCCGACCCAGATCACCGAGACATGGCGCTTCGTCAATTCGGCGAGGATCGCGTCGATCCGCCCGCCATAGGTGCGCCGCCAGCCCTCGGACTGGAAGACATAGCCCTTGCGGTTCTCGTCGCGGATGCCCTGGCGATCGTTGGCGCCGACCATGATGACGGCGTCCGTGAGCCTGGTCTCGTCGAGGGAGGCGACGAAATCGGCGAACCAGGTCGCATAATCGGGCCGGGTGAAGCCCGCGCCGATCTTGGAATGCCGGTAGAGATGCAGGTTGGGATTGCTCTTGGTCACGGTATAGAGCCCGCTCCAGAGCCCGTCTCCCAGCGAGTCGCCGAAGACGCCGACGGATCTTCGCGGGTCCGGTCTTTGAGAATCCGCCGCAAAGGCGCAAGCGGAGAGCGCCAGCCATGCGATCATGGCGGTGCGAAGGATCTTGAACAACTGCATCGGGGAAGACCTTAGGCACCGGGCTCCACCTTCAGCCGCGCGCTCCTGCGCAACCCAAAGGAACCCGAACGCGAATATTATAAAACGGCAAATAAATCCCAGCAATGGCGCATCGCTTCCCTTTGTGTCGAAAAAGAGGAATTTATTACGGCTTTTGTCGGTCAAGCATCCGCCAGGATAGCGCAAGGGCAGGAGAGGGATCGGGGGATGGGTTTGCGCTGGGGGGGAATTCTGGCATAGTCCCCTGGGATTCCCCTAGCCGGTGGGTGGGCAAGCCTGGGGACGGTTCCGGGAATCTCGAAGTTGGTCGCGCGATTGTACCGATGAAAGCACGCGAACAGAAAACCGCCGTCCGTCCCCCGCTTCGCAAGCTGGATGGAGGTTTGTGCGTTCCGGGAGGCAAGCCCCCCGGCGGCGATGACGAGGTCGACACCTTCCTGAAGCAGGCGGGTCTTGGCGACGGTTTCGACGCCGCCGCGCGCGAGGCGATTGGCCTGCTCTTGACCGATATGGCCAAGCTGCGCCGGCAATTGGCCCAGGCGCGGGGCCGGATCGCAGAACTGGAGCAGCTTGCCGACGAAGACGCGCTGATGCTGATCGCCAACCGCCGCGCCTTCATCCGGGAATTGACCCGGCTCATGGCCCTGGGCCAGCGCTACGGCGCGCGGGCGAGCATCGCCTTCTTCGACATGAACGGCTTGAAGAAGCTCAACGACAGCCTGGGTCATGCGGCGGGGGACGCGGCGCTCCTCCAGATCGCGCGGACCCTGATCGACAACGTGCGGAACACGGATGTGGTGGGCCGCTTGGGCGGCGACGAATTCGGCGTGCTGCTGGTGCAGACCGACAACGATCTGGCACAGATGAAAGCCGCCGAGCTTGCCGCCGCCATCGCCGCCCGTCCCTTCGTCTGGCAGGGCGAGTCGATGACCCTGAGCATCGCGGTGGGCGTCTATACCTTCACCGGCGACGAACATGTCGGCGAGGCGCTGGAAGCCGCCGACCGCGCCATGTACGAGCAGAAACGCCGGATGAAGGCGGAGCGGGTTTCCTAGGCGCGAGTTGGCCCCGACCTGTGGCGTTACCCCTAAGCTTCTCCGCTCCTCGTGCCGTCATCCTCGGGCTAAACCCGAGGACGACGTCAGAGAGGGAGGAGGCGCGGTGCGACGCCTCCATCGCCCAGGCCCTATCCCCGGGCCACAGCCACCCCGCCCGTCACCAGAGCTAGGGCGCAGACGATGGCGGCGCCTGTGGGGAAATCCAGCGTCGCCGAGGCGATCAACCCCAGCCCGTAGCCCGCCAATCCCACCGCATATCCCACCAGCAACCCGTGTCTCGTCTTCAGTGCCGCCAATGCCGGTAGGATCAGGCTCGCGAAGACCAGGAACACGCCGACCAATTGCACCGAGGCGGTGATCGTCACCGCGAAGAGGCAATAGAAAAGCCCGCGTCGCTTCCGGAGGTCCACCAGCAGCCAGATCGCCAGCACCCCGGCATAGACGATCAGCACCGGCAGAAGCTGTTCCGGCAGGACCCAGAGGATCTGGCCGACGAGGAGGTCCTTCAATTCCTCCGCCCCATGGGGGTTGAAGCTCAACAGGATGATCTCGGCGCTGGCGGCCACCACGAAGACGACGCCGATCACCGCCTCCTGGACATGGGCGACGCGGCGCTCGCTCCAGATCAGGAAACCGGCGCAGAGCAGCGCCGCCGCCACGGCGCTCGCCTGTACGGACCAGCCGTTGGGCTCGAAACCGGCGAGGCTGGCGGCGACCACGCCGAGCCCCGCCACCTGCGCCACCGCGAGGTCGATGAAGACGATTCCCCGCTCCAGCACCAACCGTCCCAAGGGCACATGGGTCGAGAGCACCAACAGGCCCGCGAGAAACGCCGGTCCCAGGATATCGAGGCTGTGGAAGCCTTGGCTAAGTGCGTCCATTGGGTCCCCCGAGGCCGGCGAGAAGCCGCTTCACCGTCTCGTCGAAGAGGCTGCGCAGGTCCTTCGCCTCCTCGGTCCCGCCCACGGTGAAGGGCAGGGTGACCATGGGGAGCTTCGCCTTCTCCGCCACGAAAGCGGCGCCCTTGGGGTCCTCATAGGCGGCATGGATCACCATCTTGGCGTCGATCTTGGGGATCTGGTCGAGCAACTGCGTGAGATAGGCCCCGCCTGGCGGCACCCCCGGCTTGGGCTCGATGGTCCCCCCCTCCTTGATCCCGAGCCAGCCGAAGAGATAGGCCCAGCCCTTGTGATAGGGGATCACCGTCACGCCCTTCAAAGGCGCGGCGGCCGCCTGCCAGCCGTCGATCAGCCGTCCCCAGCTTTCGTCGAAAGCCTTCAGCCGCTGGGCATAGGCGGGGGCATGGGCAGGATCGATCTCGCCCATGCGGGGGCCGAGTGCGGCCGCGACGAGCCGGATGTTGCGCGGGTCGGTCTGGATATGCGGGTTGCCCGCCGCATGGACATCGCCGTCCGCCCGGTCGAGGCGGGTGGGGATTTCCAGGAGCTTCACCCGGTTCGACGCCTCGAAGAAACCGGGGGTGCCGGGCTGGACCTTGGCGTTGCTCGCCTGACGCAGCAGGACGGGCAGCCAGCCGATTTCGAGTTCGGCCCCGGTGCAGACGACGAGATCGGCTGATCTCAGCTTCGCGATCAGGGCGGGCCGCGCCTGGATCTGGTGGGGATCCTGGCGGCCGGTGGTGGCGGAAAAGACGCTGACGTCCTCGCCGCCCAGTTCCGTCGCCAGCGCGGCCCATTCGGGCTCGCAGGCGAAGACGTTCAGAGCGGCTTGGGCAGGTTTCGCGACGGCGAACGCCGACAAGACAACCAGGCCGAGGGAGAGGGATCTGAGCATGGCTCCGGGCTCCTTAATAGATATGGGCGCCATGGGCGCCGATGCTGATGACGTATTGCAGGACGAATTGGTTGTCGGGCGCGGGGCGCGACCGGTCGTAGCTGTATTGCAGCCGGAAGCGCCCGAACTCGCTGGTCGAGTAATCGACCATGCTGGTGTAGCGCCGGGAGGTGCTGGCGAGGTTGTCGAGGGTCGTCCCGGCAAAGCCCGACCCCAGGGACGCCGCATGGACCTGATCGTAGCGCAGACCCACCCGCCAGCGCGGCAGGAACTGGTAGACCCCTTGCAGATACCAGCCGGTCTGGATGCGGTTCCCGACCCGGGAGCCGTTGAAGTTCCCGTTCTCCTGCCGCAGGAAATATTCCCCCTGCAGCTTCACGTAGCGGTCCACGAAGTTCCCGTTGGGCGCCCATTTCAGGACCGCGTCGGCGATATAGGTATGGTCGGTGCCGCTATAGGTGTCGGTGCCGCTCAAGCCGTCGGTCGTGCGGTCCTTGGCCTTGGTCCAAAGCTGCGACAGGCCGATGCGGTAATTGGCGCTGTCGCCGATGTCGTCGCCGGTATGGGCGAAGAGGCTCCAGGCCCCGACGCCGGCGTTGTGGTCGGCGGTGCCGCCCGCCGGGAAGGCGTCGCCCCGCGCCGCCTCCGCCCCGAATTCCAGGAAGCGGTCGGTGGGGGCGAGCCAGCGGACCTGCACCCCGTCGTCGCCGTATTGGTTGTTGAGGAAGGCGCGATAGGGCAGCGGCTGGTCGACGAAATCCCAGGTATGGGAATGCTGCTCGTTGAGATAGCCGATGCCCGAGAAGAACCGCCCCGCCTTGGCCGTCAGCCCGAAGGGCAGGGAGGTCGATTGCACGAAGCCCTCCTCGACGCCGACCGTCTTGTCGCCGGGGAAGGAGAGGGTCAGGTTCGCGAAGAGATAGGGATCCGCATTGGCCTGAAGGTTGATCTCGCTTTCGCCGATGCTGAAGCCGCGGGGCAGGAGCCTGGCCTCGTCGCCCAGCGCGAAACCGGGGATGCGGTAGCTCTTGGGATCCCGGGTATAGCCCGTGAAGGTCCCGTTCAGCACCGCGCCGATGGCCGGATTGAAGCCGGACGCGCTGGCCGGGGCGCTGGCGGGAGGGGAAGCGGCAGCTTCCGGGGCCGGAGCGGGGGCGGAGGCGACCTGCAACTGCGTCGCCTCGGCGGTCTTCTGGGCATCGGCCGCCGTGGAGGTGGCGCTGGTGGCCTTGTCCTCGGCGGATTTGAGCCGCGTCTCCATGTCTTTCATGCGGGCGTCGTAATCGCCCCTGAGCTTGGCGATGGCCGTTTCGTATTGCTGCTGCATCTGCTTCATGTCGCGCTGAAGCTGCGTGAGGTCCTGGGCCTGGGCAGGCGCCGGGACAAGCGTCGGGGCCAGCAGCGCCAAAGCCGCCGCCCTCAGCCTTGCGGTTGGAAATTTCATGGTGTCTCACCGTCGAACGAGGAATCGCGGCCGCCCGCCCGGAGGCGGGGACCTGGCTACGGTCGATTCTCAGACGAGGGGAGGCGCTCGGGTCCGGTAGAGGACGTAGGGATTGGCTTGGAGCGTGAATTCCGTCGCGACGGCGGCGACGGCGATATCCGTCTCGGCCGGGACCGGCAGCAGGACGGGATCGGGAAAGAGGAGTGCTCCCGCCAGCGCCATGGTCGCGCAGATCTCGCAGGCCTTGTCGGCGGGATCGCCCGACGGGGCGGCGGGGGACGGAGCCTGGTTCCGGGAAAGCTCGATGCCGGTCGGCGCGTGTTTCGCCAGAAGCTCGCTATGGATATGCCCATAGGACAGCGCGAGCTGCAGCGTGACCGCCGCAAGGGCGAGCCATCCTCCGAAGTGTCTCAAGGAAAGCCGCTGGATCATGGCCCTGGCGCGACGCCTGTTGTACGGTCGGGTGGGCAATATTGTGGCACCATCCCCCGGGAATGGCGACGACGAAATGATATATTATAACAATGACCTCTCCCATAGGGCGGAAGGCGCTGCCGCTTTTCCGCCCTATGGGCCGTTCTAGGTTTCAATATGAGTCTCCGTCACCCTCTCCACACCCCCCAGCCGTCACCCTCGGACCTGTTCCGAGGGTCCATGGTGGAAATCCGTACCGCCCTCTACATGGATCCCCCGAACAAGTCCGAGGATGACGGGCGGAGAGGGAGGGGGGGCTGGTTTAACCCCCAGGAAACAGGTCCATGCGCCCAGCCCTGATCCTGGACCGCGATGGCGTCATCAACGAGGACATCGACTTCCTCCATCGGATCGAGGATTGCCGTTTCATGCCCGGCATCTTCGATCTCGCCCGCACCTTCAAGGCCCAGGGTTTCGCGCTCGTCATCGCGACCAACCAGTCCGGCATTGGTCGGGGGCTTTTCACGGAAGCCCAATTCCAGACCCTCATGGACTGGATGAAGGCCCGTTTCCGCGAAGAGGGCGCGGCCCTCGACGCCGTCTATCACTGCCCCGACCATCCGACCGAAGGCATCGGTCCCTATCGTCGGGAAACCCCCTGGCGCAAGCCCCAGCCCGGCATGTTCCTTCAGGCGGCCTCCGACCTCGCGCTCGATCTTTCGCGCTCCTGGACCATTGGCGACAAGCCCCGGGATATCGAGGCGGGCCGCGCGGCGGGGGTGGGGACGTTGGTGCTTTTCGACCCCTCCGCCCCCCTGGCGCGGCGCGAGGGCGACCTATGGATCGTGCCGAGCCTCGCCCAAGTCGCGGGGCTTCTGAAAAAGAGGCCGGGATGATACCGCCGCTCTCATCCGTTGTGGGCTGCGGGTGCGATCTGCTATCCCCTCCCCCACAGTCTAGGAGCACGCTGCGTTGAAAATCCTCGTGACCGGCGGCGCCGGCTTTATCGGCACCTCGGTGGTGCGCCGGCTGCTCGCCGATGGGGACGAGGTGGTCAATCTCGACAAGCTGACCTATGCGGGCTCCAACCCGCCGCTGGGCGAGCTTGAGAACCCCTATAACTATTGTCTCGAAGTCGTAGATATCGCCGACTGGGCGGAGGTGGAGCGCGTCTTCGCGACCCATCGGCCCGAGGCGGTGATCCATCTTGCCGCCGAAAGCCATGTGGATCGCTCGATCGACAGCCCGGACGCCTTCATCCAGACCAATATCGTGGGCACCTATACGCTGCTGGAAGTCGCGCGGGCCTATTGGCGGGAGTTGGAGGGCGAGGAGAAGGACCGCTTCCGCTTCCACCACGTCTCGACCGACGAGGTCTTCGGCTCCCTGGGCGAGGACGGGCAGTTCACCGAGACCACGCCTTATCAGCCCTCCAGCCCCTATTCCGCGTCGAAGGCGAGTTCGGATCATCTCGTCCGGGCCTGGTACAAGACCTATGGCTTTCCGACGCTCGTGACCAATTGCTCCAACAACTACGGTCCCTGGCAGTTTCCCGAGAAGCTCATTCCGCTGATGATCCTCAACGCTCTCCAAGGCAAGCCGCTGCCGGTCTATGGCACCGGGGCCAATGTGCGGGACTGGCTCTATGTGACGGATCACGCGGCGGCGCTGGTGACGGTCCTGCGGCACGGCAGGCTCGGCGAGACCTATAACATCGGTGGCGGGGCGGAGCGCAGCAACCTGGAGATCGTGCGGGCGATCTGCGCGCTGATGGACCAGCACGATCCCGGCAACGCGCCGCACGACCAGCTCATCACCTTCGTCCAGGACCGGCCGGGCCACGACCTGCGCTATGCCATCGACGACAGGAAGCTGCGCGACGAGCTGGGCTGGCGTCCGGAGGAGACCTTCGACAGCGGCCTTCGGAAGACCGTCGCCTGGTATATCGAAAACTTCGAGTGGTGGCAGGCCATCCGCAGCGGCGTCTACCAGGGGGAGCGCCTAGGCCGGGGGCTGGGCCAGGGAGACGCCGGATGAAGGGCATCGTTCTGGCCGGCGGTTCCGGCACCCGTCTCTATCCCCTGACAAGGGCCATGTCGAAGCAGCTGCTGCCGGTCTACGACAAGCCCATGGTCTATTACCCGCTCTCGACCCTGATGCTGGGCGGGATAAGGGACATCCTGATCATCACCACGCCCGAGGACGCGCCCCTCTTCAAGACCCTGCTGGGCGATGGCTCCCAATGGGGCGTCATCCTGAGTTATGCGACCCAGCCCAAGCCCGAGGGACTGGCCCAGGCCTTCCTGATCGGCCGCGACTTCCTGGCGGGCGAGGGCTGCGCCATGGTGCTGGGCGACAATCTCGTCTATGGCGACGGGCTGACCGCCACCCTGCGCCGCGCGGCGCAGCGGGATGAGGGCGCCACGGTCTTCGGCTATCGCGTCACCGAGCCCGAGCGCTACGGGGTCGTCGAATTCGACAAATCGGGCCAGGCCGTCTCCATCGAGGAAAAGCCCCTGAAGGCGAAATCCGACTGGGCGGTCACCGGCATCTATTTCTACGACCGCGACATCGTCGAGGTGGCCGCCTCGATCAAGCCCTCGGCGCGCGGCGAGCTGGAGATCACGGCGGTCAACAACGTCTATCTGGAAAAGGGCAAGCTGGCGGTGGAGCGCCTGGGCCGGGGCTATGCCTGGTTCGACACCGGGACCCATGAGTCGCTGCTCGAAGCCTCGGAATTCGTCCGCACCCTGGAAAAGCGCACCGGCCAGAAGATCGGCTGCCTCGAAGAGGTCGCCTTCCGTCAGGGCTTCATCTCCGAGGACCAGCTTCGCGAGCAGGCGCGGATCTATATGAAATCGGATTACGGGGCCTATCTGAAGCGCCTTGCCGACGAGGGTCCCAACGCCTGATGGGTGCCGAGCGCGGCTATGCCATCGTCGGGCTCGGCTATGTCGGGCTGCCGGTGGCGCTCGCCTTCGCGCGGAAGTTCCGGCCGGTCCTGGGCTTCGATATTTCCGACCGCCGGATCGCGGCGCTGCGCCGGGGCGAGGATGCCACCGAAGAGGTTTCCCCATCGGAGCTGCGGGAAAGCTCCCTGCTCCTCACCGGCGATCCTGCCGATCTCAGGGCGGCGAGCTTTTTCATCATCGCCGTGCCGACGCCCATCGACGCCAACCGCCGCCCCGACCTTAGGGCGCTGGAGAGCGCCTGCCGCATCGTCGGCGGGGCGATGGCGGCGGGTTCGGTGGTGGTGGTGGAATCGACCGGCTATCCGGGGCTCACCCGCGAGGTCTGCGCCCCCCTGCTGGCCGAGGTTTCAGGTTTGCGGCCGGGGATCGATTTCAAGCTCGGCTATTCGCCGGAGCGGATCAATCCGGGCGACCGGGAGCACCGCTTCGACGCGGTGGTGAAAGTCGTTTCGGGCGAGGATGCGGCGACCCTCGACCGCGTCGCCGTGGCCTATGGCGCGGTGGTGGGCGCGGGCGTCCACCGCGCCCCCTCCATCGAGGTCGCCGAGGCCGCCAAGGTCATCGAGAACACCCAGCGCGACCTCAATATCGCGCTGATGAACGAATTGGCGATCATCTGCGACCGGCTCGGCCTCAGGACGGCGGATGTGCTGGAGGTCGCCGCCACCAAGTGGAATTTCCTGCGCTTCACGCCGGGCCTCGTCGGCGGCCATTGCATCGGGGTCGATCCCTATTACCTGACCGCCAAGGCCGAGGCCCTGGGCTATCTGCCCCAGGTGATCCTGGCCGGCCGCCGGATCAACGACGGCGTCGGCCCCTTCATCGCGCAACGGGTGGTGAAGATGCTGATCGCCGCCGGCCGTCCGGTGCGGGGCGCCCGGGTCGCGATCCTGGGCCTCGCCTTCAAGGAGAACGTCCGCGACCTGCGCAACAGCCGCGTCCCCGATATCGTCGCCGAATTCCGCCAATTCGGGATCGACGCGCTGGTCCACGATCCCCTGGTCGATGGGGCGGATGCCGAGGCGGAATACGGGATCGGGCTGGTTGGCTGGGAGGCGTTGTCCGAATTGGACGCGCTGGTCCTGGCGGTGCCACACCAGGTGTTCCGGGAGCGCCCGGCGGGGGAGTTGTTCGGATTGCTGGCGGAAGGCGGGGTGGTGGCCGACGTGAAGTCCACGCTCGACCCGAAGGCGGTGCCGGCGGGGGTAAGTTACTGGAGCCTGTGAGCGCGGAAAAGCGCCGCTATTTTGCCGGGGCTACGCTGCGGCTGCTTTCCGAAGCGCGTGGCGGCAGGTTCTTCGATTGGAGGCAGTCGCGCATGAAAGCATCGCGCTTCGCGCTGGCCTCCGTCGTGTAATCGGGAAATTTCTGGAACGATTCCTTGCCGCAACCGTCCATGGCCCGCCACTTCGAGCTGGAAGAGATCCCTGAATTAGCGCCCGCCGGATCGGCGCCCGCCGGTGTCGCCGGGGCCATCAGGCCCAGGGCGACGAGCCCCAGGGCCAGCAATATCAGACATTTTCCCCGCACCGGAACCACCATCCATAGCTCTTGCGACAGCTTGTCAATTTAGGTCCGGCGATGCGCGGGCGCAACGGTGCCTTTGCCGGGGCTAGTCGTCCTCTGCCCCCTGAAACTCCGGGACGAGCTGGCGCAGCAGGGCCGGAAGGATGTCGTTCCTCCGGTGATGGGCCACCTCTTCCAGCTTGTCGAGCGCTTCCGAAAGCTCGGCATAGGAGATCATCCGGGGGGCCGCGAGCTGGATGCCGTCCACCTTGGTCGGCACCAGGGTCTCGTTCTTGTAGAAAAGCTCCTCGTAGAGCTTTTCCCCCGGCCGCAAGCCGACGAACTCGATCTTGATGTCCTTCTCCGGCTGGAAGCCCGCGAGCCGGATCATCTGCCGCGCCAGGTCCGCGATCTTCACCGGCTCGCCCATGTCGAGGACGAAGATCTTGCCGCGCTCCTCCTCGCTGGAGGAGGCGAGCACCGAGGATTGCAGCACCAGTTCCACCGCCTCGCGCACGGTCATGAAGAAGCGCGTGATATTGGGATGGGTCACGGTCAGAGGCCCGCCCGCCGCGAGCTGGCGCTGGAAGAGCGGCACCACCGACCCCGTCGAACCAAGCACATTGCCGAAGCGCACCGTCACGAAGCGCGTGCCCGTGGTCGTGAGGTCAAGGGCCTGGCAGACGCTTTCGGCGAGCCGCTTCGTCGCCCCCATCACATTGGCCGGGTTCACCGCCTTGTCGGTGGAGATCATGACCATGACCTTGACCCCCGCCGCGATGCAGGATTCCGCGAGGTTCCTTGTCCCCATGACATTGGTCAGGACGCCCTCGGCCGGATTGGCCTCGACGATGGGGACATGTTTCAGGGCGGCGGCGTGGAAGACAAGTTCGGGCGTCTCGGCGGCCAGCACTTCCTCGATCCGGCGGCGGTCGCGCACGTCGCCGACCACGGCGTTGCGCGAGAGCAGGGGGAACCGCTCCCCCATCTCCCGGTCGATCGTATAGAGCGCGTATTCGCCGGAATCGAAGAGTACCAGCCGTTCGGGGTCGCTCGCCGCGATCTGCCTGACAAGTTCCGAACCGATGGTGCCGCCGGCGCCCGTCACCAGCACGCGCCGTCCGGCGATCAGCGCCCGCATCCCCTCCCGGTCGAGCACGGCCTGGGGGCGGCCCAGCAGGTCCTCGATGGCGATGGGTTCGATGCTGCGCTGCGTCCCGACCGTCTCCTTGAAGTCGGTCATGCGGGGCAATCGCGCCAGGGGGATGGCGAGCTGCTCCGAGAGGTCGAGCAATTGGCGCACGGCCGCGCCCTCGATGTCCTGGATGGAGATCAGGAAGCGCTGGGGCTTTTCCCCGCGCCGTTCCAGCGCCGCCACGATCTCCGGCAGCTCCTCGATCCGGCCCAGCACGGGCACGCCACCGATCTCGCGGCCGACGCGGGTCGAACGGACACCGACGATCCCGACCACCCGGTAAAGCGCGTTGCGGTCGCGGGCCATCTCGCCGATGAAGGCCGCCGCCCCATCGCCCGCGCCGATCAGCAGGATCGGGATCGCCTCCCGGCTGGTCTTTTCGAGGATATGGTCGAGGCCCCGGTCCTTCACGATGCGATAGGCAAAGCGCGGCCCGCCCAGGAGTGCGGCCAGCACGAACCAATTGATGACCACCGTGGAGCGGGGCATCTCCGCGAGCCGGGTCGCCACGAACATGGTCGCGAAGAACAGCAGCATGACGAAGGTCGTGGCCCGGATCACGCCCATCAGGTCGGGCAGGGAGGCATAGCGCCAGATCCCGCGATAGAGCCCGGTGAAGAAGAACACCACGCCCGCGATGCCCGCGAAGGAGGCCGTGTAGAAGACCAGCAGCTCGGTCGGCGTGTCGGAGATCGACGGCCCGAGCCGGAGGTAGAGCGACAAGGGAAAGGACAGCGCCGCCATGACGAGGTCATGACCGAAGGCCAGGAAGGCGCGGCTCTTGTGGGCGAGGAACCTCAAGGAAGTGCGATCATTCCCCGCCCCGGTTCAGGCGGAAGGCTTCTGGACCCAGCGGGAGGTCGCGGGGATCTTGCTGCGGTCGCAGCGGTCGGCATAGCGCTTGGCCACGTCGATGACCTCGTCCATGAGGCCGCTTTCGAGCTTCGTGGGCTTCAAGCCCAGGTCCAAGAGGCAATCGTTATGGACCTGAAGCTCGTTCTCCACCGCCTCGTTTCGGGGATTGTCGAGGTGGCTGACCGGCACACCCGCCATCTTGGAGATCATCTGCGCGAGATCGGCGACCCGGTGGGTCTCGGTCATCTGGTTGAAGATGCGGACGCGCTCGCCCTTCTCCGGCGGGTTGGTGGCGGCAAGCTCGACGCAGCGAGCGGTGTCGCGGATATGGATGAAGGCGCGCGTCTGGCCGCCGGTGCCATGGACCGTCAGCGGATGGCCGATGGCCGCCTGCATCAGGAAACGGTTCAACACCGTGCCGTAGTCGCCATCGTAGTCGAAGCGGTTGACGAGGCGCTCGTCGCGCTTGGTCTCCGAGGTATTGGTGCCCCAGACGATGCCCTGGTGGAGGTCGGTGACGCGCAGCCGGTCGTTCTTGTTGTAATAGGCGAAGAGCGTCTGATCCATGACCTTGGTCATGTGATAGATGCTGCCGGGGCTTGTCGGATGAAGGATTTCGCGGGGTTCGAGCTTGCCCTCGCCAGTCGTCACATGGACCGTGAGATAGCCTTCCGGGATCGGTGCGCCGGTGGTGCCATAGCCATAGACGCCCATGGTGCCGAGATGCACCACATGGATGTCCTGTCCGCTCTCGACGATGGCCGCCAGCAGGCAGTTGGTGGCGTTGATGTTGTTGTCGACGGTATAGCGCTTGTGCCAGCTCGATTTCATGGAATAGGGCGCGGCGCGCTGCTCGGCGAAATGGACGATGGCGTCGGGCTTGACCTGATGCAGCAGGGCGAGCAGCCGGTCGTAATCTTTCCCGACGTCGAGATTGACGAAGCGGATGTCGCGTCCGGTGATTTCCTTCCAGGCGGCGAGGCGCTGGGGCAGCGGCACGATGGGCGTGAGCGAGGAGACGCCCAGCTCCACGTCGATCTTGCGGCGCGAGAGATTGTCGACGATGACGATCTCATGGTCCTGGTTCGATAGATGCAGCGCCGTGGGCCATCCGCAGAACCCGTCGCCGCCCAGAACGATGATCTTCATCTAGTCGCCTTGCTCCTGCTGCCCGCGAGCTTGCGGAAGCGCGGGAAACTTAACCGAGGGCCAGGGGGGCAGCAATCTTAAAAAGGTCGCGGGGTGGGGGACGGAACGGCCGTCAGCCGAGGGATTTCGTTTGTAAAAGTGTGATCTCTGACCCACTTTCGGTCGTCATCCTAGGGCTTGGCCCTAGGATCCACGAAGGTGTTTGCCAGCCATCCGACGTGCCCGACCACCATTTAGTCGTGGATCCTCGGGCTAAACCCGAGGATGACGGCCGGAGAAGAAGGAAAAGCCGAGGCCGTAATGACAAACCTCATGATCGGCCTCTTCCTGGTCTCCGCGGCCCTGCTTTACTACGTCTACCACGGCTATGGTCTCGTCCTGCGGCTCCTCGCCCTGGGCCGCGCCGACCGGCCCATCCCGGCGATCCCCGACTCCGCCCTTCCCACCGTCACCCTTCTCCTCACCGTCCATAACGAGGAACGCAACATCGCGCGGCGGCTCGCCAATATCCTGGCGCAGGATTTCCCCAGGGACCGGCTCGACGTGCTGGTGGCCTCTGACGGATCGACCGACCGCACCGACGCCCTGGTCGAAGCCTATGGCGCGCCCGTGCGCCTCATCCGCGCCGACCGTCTGGGAAAATCCGGAGCCCAGAACCTCGCGGTGCCCGAGGCCAGGGGCGAGGTCGTGGTGCTGACGGACGCCGATGCGGAATTCGCGCCGGATTTCCTGCGGCGGGTGGCCGAGGCTTTCACCGATCCGGCCGTGGGCTGCGTTACGACCGAGCTTCATATGGCGCAATTGAGCGGCGCGGTCGCCCAAGGTCAGGGCTATTACTGGTCCTATGAATTGAAGATCCGGGCCTTGGAAAGCCGGCTCGGCATCCTGGCGGTGGCGAGCGGCCAGGCCATGGCCTTCCGGCGCTCGGCCTTCGTGCCCCTGCCGCGCGACGTGGGCGACGATTGCATGATTCCGCTCGACGCGGCGCTGCAGGGCTTCAGGGTGGTGCATCTGACGTCGGCGCGCGCCTGGGACAGCATGGCGGGCGAGGCGAGCGGCGAATTCCGCGCCCGGGTCCGCATGACGCTCAGGAACTGGATCGGCACCTGGCGGCGGGGGGGGCTTCTCAATCCCCTGAAGCATCCGGGCTATGCCTGGGCGCTCTGGTCGCACAAGCTTTTACGCTGGCTGGGGCCTTTGTTCCTGATCGCCATGACGATTTCGGCGGTGGTGCTGGCGGTGGAGGGGACCTGGGTCCCGGCGGCGCTGATGGCGCTCTTCTATGGCGCGGGGCTTGTCGGCTGGTGGGCGGATCGCGGCGGGCGGTCCCTGCCGGGGGTCGGCACGGTCTATAGCTTCCTGCTGGCGAACCTGGGATTCCTGGTCGGACTGACCAAGGCGCTCGCCGGGCAGTCGATCGTGCAGTATCGGAAGTAGGCGAGGTCCCTAATCCAGCCCCTCTCCCGCAATGCGGTAGAGGGGTTAGTCCGGCGTGATCGCCGCCAGGTAATGGCTGCGCAGGAAGGGCAGGGCTTCCAGTATCCGGCAGAGCGCGGGCGAAACCGGGGCCAGACGCCGGGCCAAGGGCGGCAGGAGGGTCACGCTCTTGAGGTCGATCCTCGCCTCTGGAAAAAGCGCGGCGATCTCGCGGCGGCCGACGGGGCGGACATCGCGGTTGCGAGGGCTCGGATAGCGGAAATCGAACCAGAGGATGAAGCCGCCGGGCTTCAGCACGCGGCGCATCTCGGCGGCGATGCGCTGTTTCAGGCCTTGGTCCAGGATCGAGGTGAAGACGGTGAGCTGGCTCACGATGTCGAAGCTCGCGTCGGCGAAGGGCAGGCGGTCGCCGCTCGCCGCCGCCAGACTCGCCTGGGGCAAGCGTTTCCGCGCTTCCGCCAGGAAGGGCTCCATGAGGTCGATGCCGGAGAGGCGGGATCCCGCCGCCCCCCATTTCAGCCAATCCGCCAGCCGGTCGCCGCGGCCGCAGCCCACTTCCAGGATGTGGGCCGTGGCAAGGTCGAGGGACTTCCGCCGCGCGAGCAGGGCGAGGATTTCGCTTTCCCGCCGCTCCAGCAGATAGCGCTCGCCCGGCCGGTCCGGGGCGTAGCGCTCGATGACGCCCGCCGCGATCCGGCCCTCATAGACCTGCCGGATACGCTCGATTTCTTTATCGGCCACGGCGCAGCACCTGGAAAAGCTCCGCCCGCTGCCGGGGCAGGAGGAGGAACGTCACGCCCACGTAAGCCCCGCCGAAGACCGCCATGCCGAGAAGGGCGGGCAAGGTCGATCCGGGCGAGCCGATATGGGCCCAGACCCAGCCGCCGATCAGCGCCGCCAGCAGCGGGATGGCGAGCGCGCGGGGGCCGGGCAGGGCGGTTTTCCCCATCTCGCGGATCAGCACCCAGAGGAGCACCGCCAGCCCCACCGCGAAACTCGCGCTCAAGGCCGCGGGCACCAGGATGAAGGACCCCGAGGCGCTGGCGGCTTGCAGCAGAATGATCAGGCTCACGAGGCTCGCCACCGAGGCCGCCACCGGCAGCAAGGGCCGGCGCATCCCGTAGAAGATCCGGTAGAGCACCACCAGCGCCGCCTCGAAGAGGATGGCCGCCGCGAACCCCCGGAGCGCGTCCGCCGTCAGCGCCGCCGCGAAGATCGAGAACTGCCCCCGCCGCAGCAGGATCTCGATGATCCAATCCGCCTCGACCCAGGCGATGACGGCGGCGGGTGCCAAGAGGATCGTCCCCCAGAGGAGCGCGTTGCGGCAGAGCGTGGCGATCCGCGCCCGGTCCTCGGCGGCGTAAAGCTGGGCGGCGGCGGGCAGCAGCAGGATCCCGGCGGTATTGGCGGCCAGCGTCACCGGCACCTCATAGATGCGGAAGGCATAGCCCAGGGCCGAAACCGCCCCCTCGCCGAAGCCCGAGGCATAGCGGCGCAGCAAGAGATGCGAGACCATCAAGAGCCCGACGCTGCTGCCGAGCCCCAGGGTTGCGACCATGGGCCGCGCGAGCTGCCAGACAAGGCGCGCATCCTCCGAACGGAAAGAAGGCATCGCAAAGCCCAAGAGGCCGAGCTTGGCCAAGCGCCCCGCCAGCAGCAGCGCGCCCGCGAGCGGCCCCAGGACCGCCGCCAGGGCCAGGACGCCGCCGTCCCCCGGATGCCCGAGCGCCGCGACGACGACCACGAAGGTCAGGTTCATGACCGGCCAGCTCAGGGCCGGGATGGCGAATTCGCCATGGGCGTTGAGCGCCAGCGAGAAAAGCAGCATCAGGCTCATGACCGGCAGCAGCCAAACGAGCCGCCGCCCATAGTCCACCGCCAGGGCTTGCGTCGCCGCATCGGCACCCGGCAGCAGCGACTGCATTACCGGAGTCATCGCCAGCCAGGCGAGAGCGCCGAGGGCGAGGCCCGCGCCCAAGGTCGCCAGGCCGATCGTGCCGATGAGTCGCCGCCGCCGGAGAAGCGTGTCGCCCGCCTCCGTCACGATGGGGGCGAGCGCCGGGACGAAGCTCGTCAGCAAGGCGGCCGAAAGCAGCAGGTCCGACAGGGTCATGACGAAGGTGAGGCCGCTGAAATAGGCGTCGGTGACGGCGCTCGCCCCATAGATCGCGGCGACCAGCATCTCGCGCAGATAGCTCGCGGCGAGGTTCAGGACCGTGACCGCGACCAGGGCGATGGTGCTGCGCCGCACGCTGGCTCCCGTTGCGGAGACGGCCGTCGGCTCCATCGTCCCGCTCCTTCCAAGGTTGCGCCTGCGTCCGAGTTCTCTTAGAGAGGCGCTTCCCCGATGTCGAGTAGGGATGCGGCGGGCCGCGCCTCTGTGGTAGGAGGGAGGCTCAGGAGATTTCGTACCCATGGACGCTGAAGACTTCCCCGAAATTCCCTTCTCCGCCCCCGATATCGGCGAGGAGGAAATCGCCGCCGTCGTCGATTGCATGCGGTCGGGCTGGCTCACCACCGGCCCCCGCGCCAAGCAGTTCGAGGCGGATGTCTCGGCCTTCCTGGGCGGCGGGATCCATACGGTGGCGGTGAATTCCGCCACGGCAGGGCTGCTCCTCGCCTTCGAGGCCATGGGACTGGAGCCCGGCGACGAGGTCATCACCACCACCTATACCTTCACGGCCACGGCCATGGCGGCGGTCCATCTGGGCGCCAAGCCGGTGCTGGTCGATATCGATCCGGTGACGCTCAACATCGACCCGGAGCGCATCCGGCTTGCGGTCACCGACAAGACCAAGATCATCGTTCCGGTGCATCTGGGCGGTCTTTCCTGCGACATGGATGCGATCATGGCCATCGCCCGCCCGCGCGGGATCAAGGTCGTGGAGGACGCCGCCCATGCGCTGCCGACCACCTGGAAGGGCCGGCTCATCGGGGCCGACAGCGCCGATGCGACGGTCTATTCCTTCTATGCCAATAAGACGATCACCACGGGCGAGGGTGGCATGGTCGCCACCGCCAGCCAGGCGGTCGCCGACCGCTGCCGGGTGATGCGCCTCCACGGGATGAGCCGGGACGCCTTCGACCGCTATCGCTCCGCGAAATCGACCTGGTATTACGAGATCGTCGCGCCGGGCTATAAGTGCAACCTGACCGACATGGCCGCCGCCGTGGGCATCGAGCAGTTGAAGAAGGCCAGGCTTTTCCAGGCCCGCCGCGAGGTCATCGCCAAGCGCTATCACGAGGCCTTCAAAGACCTGCCCCTGATCCTTCCGGCCGAAGCGCCGGAGGGCGAGACCCATGCCTGGCACCTCTATGTCGTCCGCCTGAAGGAAGGCGCGCCGATCAGCCGGGACGATTTCACCAAGGCGATGTCGGCGGCCCGGATCAATTGCTCGGTCCATTACATCCCGCTCCACATGCATCCCTATTGGAAGGAAGCGCTGGAGCTTTCCGACAATATGTTCCCGGTGGCGACCGACGCCTATCGCCGCGCGGTCAGCCTGCCGCTCTACAGCAAGATGACGGAAGCCGAGCAGGACCGGGTGATCTCCACGGTCCGCAATCTGCTGCTCGGCTGACGCGCCGGCCCCATGAAGCGCCTCTTCGATTTCTCGGCGGCGCTTCTGGGGCTGATCCTTCTCTCTCCCCTCCTGATCGCGGCGGCGATTGCCGTCAGGCTCGACAGCCCCGGCCCGAGCTTCTTCCGCCAGGAGCGGGTGGGGCGCGGCGGGCCGCCCTTCCGCATCCTCAAATTCCGCACCATGACCGAGGGCGGCTCAGGCCCGCAGATCACCGTGGGCGCGGATCGGAGAATCACCCGGGTCGGGGCTTTCCTGCGCCGTACCAAGCTCGACGAATTGCCGCAACTCCTGAACGTGGTCCGGGGGGACATGAGCCTCGTCGGTCCCCGGCCGGAAGTGCCGCGCTATGTCGCCTGCTATTCCGAGCGCGACCGTCGCATCGTCCTCTCGGTCCGGCCCGGCATCACCGACCTCGCCTCGATCCGCTTCCATGACGAGAGCGCCGTGCTGGCGCGGGAGGCCGATCCCGAGCGCGCCTATGTGGAAAAGATCCTGCCGCGAAAGCTCCGGCTCTACCGGCATTACGTGCGGCGGCAGTCGCTCGGCTACGATCTTGCCATCATCCTGAAGACGCTTTGCGTGGTGGCGGGCAAAAGCCGCTGAACCCGGCTCCCCCCGAACCCTGGCGTTGACCCGGCAAGGGCTTCGCGTCAGCATCGTTTTCATGAAACAGCGCGCGCTCGCCATCTTCCTGGGACTGGGCGTCCTTGCGGTGATTGCCGTCCTGACGCTCGGGATCGGCAATCCGCGGGCCGATGGCTACCGGGCGGTGGACGGCGACACGCTGGAGCGGCTTTCCGCCCACTGCCTGCTGGCCGATCTCGGCCTGCGCTGCCTGCCCAAGCGCTTCAATCTCGACGGGATCGAGGCTCTGGAAGCCGGGCAGACCTGCTGGGACGCCGAGGGCAAGCCCTGGGCCTGCGGCGACGCGGCCCGTAAGCGCCTCGGCGAATTGGCGGCGAATCCGGATTTCCGCTGCCTCTTGGATGAAGACGCCGTCGATCGCCGCCAGCGCTCTTTCGGAGATTGCCTGCTGGGCGGCCGCGACGTGGCCGAGACCCTGCTGCGCGAGGGCCTGGCCTTCTCAATCGGGCGGCGGAACCGCTATATGCTGCTGGAAGCCGAGGCGAAACAGGCGCGGGCCGGAGCCTGGGCGGGGCGCTTCGTCAGGCCGCAATATTACCGCTTCCTCGCGGAAGCCGGCCGCCCCCTCGATTAATAGGCGTTGCCGACGACCCAGACGAAGAGATTGGCCCCGGTCATCTCGCGGCAAAGCGTGATTTGCTGCCATTGGGAAGTGTCGCCCCGGTCGACGAATTGCCGCACATCCCGGCAGAGCCTGCCGCGCAGCGAGCGGTAGATGTCCGAAACGGGCTGGACCGAGCCGTAGGCCATGGTCTCGCCGGCCGGGTTCTTCGTCCGCCAGGGGATGCGCCGGTTGCGGTCGGTGACCGCCGCCGTCTGGCTGGCATAGGCGAGGTCCTTGCGTTCCAGGAGCCCGAGCCAGGGGCGGAGCGTGTCGCCGATGATCGAATCGACCATGCCGTCCGGCACCAGGGGGGCGATGCCTCCGGTCAAAAGCTCGCCGGTGATGCCGCCTTGGGCCAGGGGGCCTTCGCGGACTTCGCGCTCGGCCGGCAGGCGCTGGAGATAGCCCGGCGTGACGATATAGCCGGGCTCCTTGCTGCAGCCCGAAAGCGTCGTCAGGAGAAGCGTAAGCGCCGCGAGCATTCGCCGTCGATTTCGACTATGATTAACGCGATGCACCGCCTTCTTTCCTTCATCGCCGTCGTTGCGGGCTGCTTCTGTCTTGGCCATTCCGCGGCTGCCCAATTCTATAATCTCGACGGCACTTATTCCTGCGTGACGAACCCGAGCCCCCGCTGCGCGGATCGCCTGAAGGATGGGCCGCCGCTGACCGCCCCCGTGGCGCCGCCCATCCCGGAATCCGAAAAGCCGCCGCCGCCCACGGTTGCGGGCGTGGTCGCCAAGGTGCGCGACAACAAGGTCGGCCCCGGCGACATCGCCTTCCTGGAGGGCCGGGCCAAGGCCGGCGACGGGGCCGCCGTGGACCTGCTCGCCTGGTGCAAGCTCTATGGCATCGGCGTGACCAAGGACCCGGTCGCCGCCTATTGGCTCTATCGCCAGGCGGCCGGTCTCGGCCTTCCCAAGGCGCGGGACAACCAGATCACGATCTTTGAAAAGCACCTGAACGGCGAACAGCGCCAGCAGGTGCTGATGGAGGAACAGGCGCGGCATAATTGAAGCGCCAAGGGGGGCGGCCATGAGGGTCTCCAGCGAAAACTCGGGCGATCCTAGCCCAGAAGGCTGAAAAGCCCGTTAATTAGATAAAATTTTATTTTTTATGGCGGGATCGCTTCACGTCCTTCTCAGCCTAAAGCGAAGCGCAGCTTCGCGCGCCGGCAGCGCAAGCAAGCTTGCGCGAGAGGCCTGGGGGGAGGGAGAAGATGAAGGTGGAGAGGGACAGGAAGACGAAAGTGGAGACGCAAGTCCTTCTCCGCCCCTTGGGGGGAGAAGGATTTAGGATGAGGTGGGGCGAGGGCGCTGAGGCGCCGGAGCGCCGTGCCGGTGGCGAGATGCTCGGGCAGGTGGCTGCCCTCGCCCCACCTCACCCAACCCTCTCCCCCCTGAAGGGCGGAGAGGGAGAAGAAAGGGGGGCGGAGAGGGAGAAAGTGGAGGCGTGTCGGGCGGAAAAGTGCGCCACCTTGAACCCCGCGCCATCCTCCATACATAATGTCCGACGGTCCTTTTCGGGACCGCGTAACTTGACGGGCGCCTTAGAAGGGCCCGGACGTCTACTCGCTCACTGGAGGAGGAGGCATTAGATGACGCGTCTCACCTTGTTCAACTCGCCGCTTCTCCTGGGCTTCGACCATTTCGAGCGGGCGCTCGACCGGGTCAGCAAGGCCTCCGGCGACGGCTATCCCCCCTATAACGTCGAACAGACCGGCGAGAACGCGCTGCGCATCACGCTCGCGGTCGCCGGTTTTTCAGCGGTCGACCTCAATATCCAGGTCGAGGACAACCAGCTCGTCATTCGCGGCCGTCAGGCCGAGGAGAAGGAAAAGCTCTATCTCCACCGCGGGATCGCGGCCCGGCAGTTCCAGCGCTCCTTCGTGCTGGCCGAGGGCATCGAGGTCGCCGGCGCCTGGATCGACAACGGGCTTCTCAATATCGATCTCGTCAGGCCGGTGCCGGAAAGCCGGGTCCGGGTCGTCGAGATCAAGAACGCCCCCAAGGCGGCCGACGGCGGCCGTGTCGGGGTGGCGATGGAGCAAAAACGCGGGCTCTGAGTTGTGACTCTATGATGGACGCTTTCGAGTGTCCCACAATCGACGGTTTCCAAGGACCGGATCGCCGAGATCTTGGGAGAAAGGACGAAAGAGATGTTGGACGGAATTGAACGCTTGCGCCAGATCTCGCCCCAGGATTTCGCGATCTTCGGGATCCAGAATCTGGCCTATGTGACAGAGGTCGTGGTGGACGAGCAGACCCGTTTCGCGATCCATGCGGCGGACGGAACCATCGTGGGCATCGCCCCCGACCGCGCGCTCGCCGATGTGACCATCCGCCAGAACGACCTGGAGCCGGTCAGCGTTCACTGAGCGCTGGTTCGCAATGAATTGAAAAGGGCGGCCCGGTTCCGGAGCCGCCTTTTTCGCCTTACTTACCACACCTGTCGTCATGCCCGGACTTGATCCGGGCATCTTTATCAGGACGGCGACAGATGCCGGGATCAAGTCCGGGCATGGCGTAATTCTTCAAATATAAGTCTCAAGCCGCGTGGCTGGCGGCCCGGTCGGTCAGCAGGGCGTAGAGCGCGTCGGCCTTGTCGGTGCCGCGCAGCTTCTCGCAGATCGCGCGTTCGCGCAGGAGCCGCGAGATCCGGGCCAGGGCCTTCAGGTGGTCGGCCCCGGCGCTGGTGGGCGCCAGCAGCAGGAAAATGAGGTCCACCGGCTGGTCGTCGATCGACTCGAAGGGAATGGGACGTTCCAGCCGCGCGAACAGACCGTGGAGCCGCGTCAGGCCGGGGATGCGCCCATGCGGGATCGCGATCCCTTGGCCGACGCCGGTGCTGCCCAGCCGTTCCCGCTCCAGGAGCACGTCGAAGATGACGCGCTCATGCTGGTCGGTGAGTTGCGCCGCCCGTTTCGCAAGCTCCTGCAAGGCCTGCCGTTTGTTGGGAACACGCAGGTTCGCAACGATACTCGCGGGAGTTACCAGATCGCCGATGTCCATTCCCTGCCTTCGTCGAAATCAAAGCCTGCGCCGGCTCAATGCGGCTGTCGGCTTCCGCTGGTCGACTTCCCCCCGGAATCGGGATCGATCCAGCCCACATTGCCGTCGGGGCGGCAGTATACCACATTGAGACGCCCATTGGCGCTGTGATGAAAGACCACCGCCGCAAGTTCGCCCAGTTCGAGCCGCATCACCGCCTCGCCCAGGGTCAGATGCGGGATTTCGGTCTCGGTCTCGGCGACGATCAGGGGCTGCCCGTCCGGCGATTCGGCGCTGGGCTCCAGCGGCGCGCTGTCCTCGGTATGCGGCGCCAGGACATAGGAGCGGGCCGGGGCGGCTTCGAATTCCGGGGACTTGATCCTTGCGCGGTGGTCCTGCAGGCGCTTCTTGTAGCGGCGGACCTGCTTGCCCAACCGCTCCGCCGCGCTGTCGAAGGCGGCATAGGCCTCGTTGCCCGAGCCCTGGCCCTGGACGACGATGCCGCGGCCCACATGGAGCGTGACGTCGGAGCGGATCATATGGGCCTCGCGATGGAAAACCACATGGGCCTCGATCGCCGAGCCGACATATTTCTCCACGGTATTGGCCATGGTGGTCTCGACGTGGCTCCGCAACGCGTCGCCTACGTCGATCTGTTTTCCGGATACGATAACTTGCATGGTGGGCTTCGCCCGAATTGCCTCTAGGGATGACGGGAAGTCACATGGGACCCTCATCCCGAAACTGCAATCCACCTTATGGGTGGCCCTCCGGGGAGTCAAGGTTGGGACCCCCCTCCGATCCCGGCTAAAGCCGCATCAGCTTCTCGCGCCGGCGCTGGACCGAGGATGGAATTCTCATTCCTTCCCGATACTTGGCGACCGTTCTTCGCGCGATATCTATGCCTTCCTTCAGAAGGATGTCGACGAGCCGGTCGTCGGAGAGAATCTCGGCCGCCGTCTCCGCGTCGATCAGGCCCTTGATCCGGAAGCGCACGGATTCCGCCGAATGGGAGCCGCCGCCGCTCGCCGCATTGATCGAGGAGGTGAAGAAGTATTTGAGCTCGAAGATCCCGCGCGGGGTGATCATGTATTTGTTGGTGGTGACGCGGCTCACGGTGCTCTCGTGCATGCCGATGGCCTCGGCAATGTCGCGCAGCACCAGGGGGCGCAGGTATTGGACGCCGTAGCGGAAGAAGCCGTCCTGCTGGCGCACGATCTCGGTCGCCACCTTCAGGATCGTGGTGGTGCGCTGGTGCAGCGACTTCACCAGCCAGGTCGCGGACTGGTAGCGGTCGGCGAGATAATCCTTGGCCGCCTTGTCCTTGCATTGGCGGCTGATCTCGCTGTGGTAGCGGGTATTGACCAGGACCCGGGGCAGGGTGTCGCTGTTGATCTCGATGATCCAGCCGCCGTCGGGGCTGGACCGCATGATCACGTCGGGAATGATGGGCTGGGCCGAAGGCGGATCGAAGCTCTGGCCGGGCTTGGGATCGAGGGACTTGATCTCGGCGACCATCTCCGCGAGGTCTTCGGCGTCGATGCCGCAGAGCCGCATCAAGGCCGCGCCGTCGCGGGCGGCCAGCAGCGGCAGGTTGTCGAGCAGCGCCTGCATGGCGGGGTCGAGCCGGTTGCGGTCGCGCAATTGCAGCGCCAGGCATTCCGCCAGGTTGCGGGCGAAGATGCCGGAGGGATCGAAGCGCTGGACCCGTTCCAGCACCGCCTCGATCCGCTCGGGCGTGCAGCCCAGGGTCTCGGAGATTTCGGCGAAATCGACGGCGATATAGCCCGCGTCGTCCAGGCTGTCGATGAGATGGAGCCCAATCATCCGGTCGGCGGGCTCCAGGATGTCGAGATTGAGCTGGGCGACGAGATGCTCGCGCAGGCTTTCCGGCCGGGTGGCGGTCTGGTCGAGGCCGGGGAGGTCGTCGGCGGCGCCGCTGCGGGGCGTGCTCCAGGCCTCTGGATCGCCCGCGAGATCGAGATTGCCTTCGCCCTCGCGGCCGCTTTCCTCATGCCATAGGGCATTGTCCTCGCCGGTCTCGCCGGCCCCGCGATCGAGCGCGGCGGTGGTGGGGGCCTCGGGCGTGACAGGGGCGGCGGGGGGCTCGTCCTGGCTCACCACCGGGCCGTCCATTTCCGCTTCCAGCAGCGGGTTCTGCTCGATTTCGGCTTCGATGAAATTCTGTAGCTCGAGGTTCGACAGCTGCAGCAGCTTGATCGCTTGCTGCAGTTGCGGCGTCATGACTAACGCCTGGGTCTGTCTAAGATCGAGCCGTTGTGCCAGAGCCATGCAAGAAGCTTACCGCACGACCTATGAAAGTTTGGTCAATAAAGTACTAAATCCCTGATTTTCCCGGCGAAGGCGCAAAAAACGCCCCGCGCGGACCCGGTATTTCCCCTCTTTTCCCAGGGGTGAGGCCCTCGGGTTAGAGGCTGAAGCGCTCGCCGAGATAGACCCGGCGCACATCGGCGTCGTTGACGATCTCCGAGGGGGCGCCCTCCATGAGGACGCGCCCCTCATGAAGAATATAAGCGCGATCGACGATATCCAGGGTCTCGCGCACATTGTGATCGGTCATCAAGACGCCGATGCCGCGATCCTTCAGATGGGCGACGAGGTCGCGGATGTCGTTGACCGCGATGGGATCGATGCCGGCCAGGGGCTCGTCGAGCAGGATGAAATGGGGCTGGGTCGCCAGCGCCCGGGCGATCTCGACGCGCCGCCGCTCGCCGCCCGAGAGCGCCATGGCCGGGGCGCGGCGCAAATGGGTGATCGAGAATTCGGCGAGCAGTTCGTCGAGCATGGCCTCGCGGATTTCCTGGACCGACTCGGTGACTTCCAGCACCGCGCGGATGTTCTGCTCGACCGACAGGCCCCGGAAGATCGAGGCTTCCTGCGGCAGGTAGCCGATCCCGAGGCGGGCGCGGCGATACATCGGCAGGTCGGTGATGTCCCGCCCGTCGAGGGTGATGGTCCCGACATCGGGGGAAATCAGCCCGGTGACGATATAGAAGCAGGTGGTCTTGCCGGCGCCGTTAGGGCCCAGAAGCCCGACGGCCTCGCCGCGCTGCACCGAGACATTGACGTCGCGCAGCACGCGGCGCTTCTGGAAGCTCTTGCCGAGGTTGGTGGCGACGAGCCCCTGATTGTCGGCGACCAGACGCGGCGTGTCGGGTTTGGAAGCGGGGGCGGAGACGGGACGAAGGGTCATCGCCGGCCTATTTCGCGGTCTTGGGGCGCGGCACGATCAGGCCTTCCACCCGGCCCGAGGGGCTCCCGCCGGGCGGGGCGCTGAGCAGGCGGCTGGTGTTGTTGTTCATGTCCACGACCGCGTATTGACCGCGCAACTCGTTCTCCTGCCGCGTCAGCGTGACCCGGCCGCTCAGGGTGGCGATCCCGGTATCCACATTATAGACGCCCTGGTCGCTGCGGGCGATTTGATCCTTGGTCGAGACGAGCACATTCCCGTGCGCGTCGACGCGGCTGATCCGCGAGGCCTGCTTGGCGTCCTTGATGACCTGGGCGGTCAGCACGTCGCCCCGGAGCCGCTTCTCGTCGCGGATGGCGATGGCGTTGCCGCGCGCCACGGCGAGCTGCTTGCCGTCGTACCATTCGATGCTGTCATGGGCGGTGATCGTATCGCGCGGCGTCACCAGCCGGAGGTCCTTGCCGGTCAGCATCACGAGCTGCTGGTCGGTGTCGTAGACCCCATGGTCGCCGATCGCCGTCTGGGTCGGCGTGGTGATCTTCACATGGCCGTCGGCGTCGATCCGGTAGATCTCGGTATTGCCGCCGTCGAAACCGCCGGTCGTGGTCTTCTTCGCCGCGCCGGGCGAGGTCGGGCGGTAATAGGCGGTCAGCGTATCGGCATAGATGGTCACGTCGCCGCGCGACGCCTTGACGTTGCCCCGGGCGATATAGAGATGGCTGTCCTGCTGCCACTCGATGCCGTCGTCGGCCTGGATATTCATCGGCTTGCCGCCGTCCTGGGCGTTGAGGCCGAGGCCCTGGGCAAGCGCGGCACCCGGCGCCGCCGCCAGGAGCAGGGCCAGCACCGCCGAAAGCGGCAGAAATCTCGTCATGGCTTCACCCTGCCGCCGCCGGGTTCGAGGCTCAAGGTGGTCTTGCCGGTGAAGAGGATGGTATTGCCCCGGTCGAGCACCCGGAAGCCCTGGGCCTCGATCCGGCCGAAGGGACCCTGGCCGACGATGCTCTCCCGGCCTTCCGCCGCGCCGGTGCCGAGGTTCATATGCACGGAGCCGGTGCGGAACTCGTTGCCCTTGTCCTGGAAGAGCTCGACATTGCCGCTGAGGTCCAGGGTCTGGTCCCCGGATTTATAGAGCCCGTTCTCCGCCGTCAGCGCGATCCAGACCCCGTTGGTCGTGGTGAGATCGGCCTTGGGGCCTTCGAGCGCGATGCTCTCGGTGACGCCGGGCTTTTCCCGGGCCACGTCGGCGGTGATCGTGAAGGGCCGGTTCTGCCGGTCGACGCCGGTGTAGCGGGTGTTCACCATGCGCAGGTCGCGCGCGTCGTTGGTGTCGAGCTTCTTGTCGAAACGGAAGGCGCCGACTCCGCCCTGGAGCTGCGGCCAGATGCCGATGAGGAGCAGCAGGATCCCGGCGAGGAGCGGGAAGAGCAGCTTCATCGTCGAGACGAGGCGGCTGTAGTGCTCGCCGCCGCCGGCCCGGCGTTCCGGCACCCGGGTCGCTTGCGGGCGCTGGCGTCGCTCGGGGCGCGCGGTGGCTTCTGGGCTCTCCTGGGGAATGCTCACGCGATGCCCGCGCGCAGGCAGTCGTGGATATGAAGGATGCCGAGCGGCCGCCCCTCGTCGTCCACCACGAAGAGGCTGGTGATCGACTGGCTGTTCATCCGGCCCAGGGCCTCGGCGGCCAGCGCCTGGGGACGGATCGTCTTGGGATGGGCGTTCATGATCTCGGCCACCGGGCGGCCGAGGAGGTCGTCGGCCATGTGGCGCCTCAAGTCGCCATCCGTGACGATGCCGAGCAGCTTGCCCGCCTCGTCGACCACGCCGACGCAGCCGAAGCTCTTCGCGCTCATCACCAGGATCGCCTCGGACATGCCGGCGCCCTCGCGCATCAGCGGCACGGCGTCGTCCTTGTGCATGAGGTCCGCGACCTTCAGCAATTGCTGGCCGAGCTTGCCGCCGGGATGCAGCACCTGGAAATCGGCCGAGGAGAAGCCCATCCGCTCCAGGAGCGCCACGGCCAGCGCGTCGCCCAGGGCCATCATCATCGTGGTGGAGGTGGTGGGGGCGAGGCCCATGGGGCAGGCTTCGGCGGAAGCGGGCACCAGCAGCGCCACATCGGCGGCCTCGGCCAGCGTGCTGCCGGCGCGGCGGGTCATGGCGACGAGCGGGATGCGGAAGCGGCGGGTATGGCTGACGATATCGCCCAGTTCCGCCGTGTCGCCGGAATTGGACATCGCCAGGACCGCGTCGGAGCGGGTGATCATGCCGAGATCGCCGTGACTCGCCTCGCCCGGATGGACGAAATAGGCGGGGGTGCCGGTGGAAGCCATGGTGGCGGCGATCTTGCGCGCGATATGGCCGCTCTTGCCCATGCCGGTGACGATGACCCTTCCCTCGATCCCGGCCAGCATCTCCACCGCCTTGTCGAAGCTGCCGTCCAACTCGTCGGCCAGCGCGCGCAGGCCCTCGATCTCGGTCAGCAGAACCCGGCGCGCGACAGCGGAGGGTTTCTCCGGGGCGCGAGCTGCGCTCGGGGGGAAGGCTGTTTGGGTTTGAGGCATAAGGGCCAGATCCACTCCGCTTCGAGGTCAGCCCATGAGGCTGCCGCCCAAGCTGACAAACTCCGGCGGCACAACCCTTGATAAGCGTTCACTATGGCGATCCATCCCCGAAAAATCAACGGAGGGTCCGTCCTGAAACCAATCGAAGTCGGATGAAGCCCGTGTTAAATCTTCGTCACGCAAGGAGTCGGGCTTGGATCGAACGCTCTCCCTTTTCAGCTCCGCCGAGGTGGTGGCCGCATATGCCGCCCCTCAGGGCGCGCGGGATTGCGAAGCCTTTCTTTTCAAGACCTATATCAAGCCGGGCAGCGATCTCCTGGATCTGGGCGTTGGCGCGGGGCGGACCACCGCCATTCTGGCGCCTTCGTCCGGGCGCTATCTTGGCGTCGATTATTCCGAGACGATGATCGTCGCGGCGCGGCAGGCCTTTCCGCAATATCGCTTCGAGGTGATGGACGCGGCCGATATGCGGTCGATCGAGAGCGCTTCCTTCGATGTCATTCTTTTTTCCTACAATGGCATCGGTTTTCTGCCCTCCGATGCCAGCCGCCAGGCCTGCCTTGCCGAATGCCGGCGAATCCTGAGGCCCGGCGGGACCTTCGTCTTCTCGCTCTACAACTCGACATCCGTCCTGGTGCGCCCGACTCGGGCCTCGCGATCCCCGGCCGCAACCCTCAAGGGCGTTCTGAAAGCCATCGTGGACAGCGCGAAGCGTGCCGCCGGGCGCATCTTCACCCGGAGCTTTTGGCTCGGACACGGCTATGTAAGAACCTCGGCCCATGGCGGCTTTACTGTCTTCGCGGCCTCGCCCGCCTATGTGGAGCGCGAGTTGCGGCAGGCTGGGCTCACGCTCGCGGCGACCTACTGCGAGCAATACCCGAACAGCGTTTCCGCGTTTCTGCGGCGCTGGACCTATTACGTGGCGAAAAAGCCGGAACTCTAAGGCGCGCCTAATGCGCGAAAATATCGACTTCCGGCCAGCCGGCGAGGTCGAGGAGCGCCCGGTGGGGCAGGAAATCGAAGCAGGCCTGGGCGATTTCCCCGCGGCCTTCGCGGGCCAGCATCTCGTTCAATTTGTCGCGCAGCTTGTGGAGATAGAGCACGTCCGAAGCCGCGTATTTCAGCTGCTCGTCGGTCAGTTCGGCAGCACCCCAGTCGGAGCTTTGCTGCTGCTTCGATATCTCGATGCCGATGAGATCCCGGCAGAGATCCTTCAAGCCGTGGCGGTCGGTGAAGGTCCGCACCAGCTTGGACGCGATCTTGGTGCAATAGACCGGGCCGGTCAGCACGCCCAGGCTGTGCCGCAGCACGGCGATGTCGAAGCGGCCGAAATGGAAGAGCTTCACCACCTTGGGATCGGCCAGCAGCGCCTTCAGGTTCGGCGCGTCATAGGCTCCCTTGCCGAACTTGACGAGATGGGTTTCCCCGTCGCCCGCCGACAATTGGACCAGGCAAAGACGGTCCCGGTGGGGCAGAAGCCCCATCGTTTCCGTGTCGATCGCGACCGTGTCGCCGAAACTCAAACCGGCCGGCAGGTCGCCGTGGTGTAGATGATTGCCCACCAAAATCAGCCATCGCTCTTTTAAAAGACCGGTTCAGGTATCCCGGTCAGGAGCTGCTGGTGCCCTGGAGAAGACTCGAACTTCCACGAGCTTTCGCTCACTAGAACCTGAATCTAGCGCGTCTACCAATTCCGCCACCAGGGCAGGCAGGGGCCTGTGAATAGTGCGCGCTCCGCATCCTGTCAAATTGTTTCCGGCACTCGCCTTGGGTTCGGGGATAGACTATAGAAACGCCGCTTTTAGCGCGGGACCCAGATCGGGGGAATGACATGAGCTTTCGTCGCGTCGCCGTGATCGGCGGTTCGGGCTTCATCGGCCGCTATGTGGTCGAGGATGTGGCGCAGAGCGGCGCCGTCGTCACGGTGATCGGGCGGCATGCGACCGAGGCCATGTTCCTGCGGCCCATGGGCGGGGTCGGGCAGGTGGCGCTGGTGAACGCCAGCCTCGCCGAGGAAGACGTGCTGAAGGCCGCGCTCAGGGATTGCGAGGCGGTGGTCAATTGCGCCGGCATCCTCCACGAGGGCGGCGGCCAGACCTTCGATCTCCTGCATCACCAGGGGCCGGCCAGGCTCGCGCGGATCGCCAAGGCGGCGGGGGCGAGCCATTTCGTCCATATCTCGGCCCTGGGCGCGGATGCCAATTCGCCCTCCTCCTATGCGCGGTCCAAGGCGGCGGGCGAGCTGGCGGTGCGGGAGGTTTTCCCGGCGGCGACCATCCTGCGGCCTTCCGTGGTCTTCGGCCCCGAGGACCAATTCTTCAACCGCTTCGCCTCCATGGCCTGCACGCTGCCGTTCCTGCCGCTGATCGGCGGCGGGCTGACGCGCTTCCAACCGGTTTTCGTCAACGACGTGGCCGATGCGGTCGAGGCCGCCCTGGAGCAGGAAACCGCCAGGGGCCGGACCTTCGAGCTTTGCGGGCCGAAGGTCTACAGCTTCAAGGAGCTGATGGAGATGATGCTCCTGGAGATCCGCCGCAAGAAGACCCTGGTAAGCCTGCCCTTCGGCCTGGCCTCCCTGAAGGCGACCTTCCTGGAATGGCTGCCGAACCCGCCCCTGACGCGGGATCAGGTGAAGCTGCTGCAGCGCGACAACGTGCTGGCTCCGGGCGCGCTGACGCTCCTGGACCTGGGCGTGACGCCGACGGCGGTGGAACTGGTGCTGCCGATGTATATGGACCGCTTCCGCAAAGGCGGCCGCTGGGCGGCGTGAGCGGGATGGCGGAAAAGCGAAGCGCCTTCCGCCAATCGCTAGAACGAAGAACCCGGCTCCTTCAAAAATTCCGCCTCTTCGGGCGTCGTCTCCCTCCCCAGCACCGCGTTGCGATGGGGGAAGCGGCCGAAGCGGGCGACGATGTCCCGATGGAGATGGGCGTGGCGGGCGGTTTCCCGATCCTCCGGCGTCTCGGCCATGGCCTCGAAAAGCCGGACGCAGCGGTGCTGGTCGGCGAGCGACTCGCTGTGCTCGAAGGGCAGGTAGAGGAAACTCCGCCGCACCTTGGGCATTTCCCGGTCGAAGCCCCGCGCCAGCGCATGGCCAGCGACCTCGCGGGCGAGCGGGTCCGTGGCGAAGGCCCGGGGGCTCCCGCGAAAGAGGTTGCGCGGCAACTGGTCCAGCAGCAGCACCAGCGCGAGGCAGCTTTCGGGCTCATCCTGCCAGGAGGCGAGCGCGCCGGAGGCCGCGCGGAGATGATCGTCGAGGAAGCGCTGCCGCAAGTCTTCGTCGAAGGCGGGGTCCTTTACCCACCAGACCTTGCGGGGCTGGTTCCATTCCGGCGTGCCGGCCGCGAACCAGAAGTCCAGGAGCGCCGCGATGCGGGGGCGGTCGGTGTCGGGGATCATGGGCTTATGATATCATGCTCGGAAATGTCTTTCTCCACCCCGTCGCGACGGTCGAGAGCGAAGCATGAGCATCCGCAAGATCCTTTATGGCGCCTGGGTAGGCTTCAGCTTCGGCTTCATACCCCTCATATTGGTCTGGCTTTTGATGGAGGCGCTCGCGGCCCGCAGGGGGGTGCCCCTTCCGAACTTGGCGGCCGGACAAACCTTTCCGATGACGGTGGGATCCCGGCACGGGCCTTACCATACCGTCTATGTGACCGAGGCTTTCGGTCTCGCCTATGACCTTACCCTCTGGCTGCTCGGCGCCACGGTCATATCCTGCGTTATCCTGGCGGCGAAAGGCATCGTCGAGGAAACGCGAGGGCGCTCCGAAAAGCTCGCGGAACTGAAAGCCGGGCTCGATCCTGCGCATATGACCGAGGAAGAGCGGCATTATGCCGGAGCCTGGGCGGATCTCGCTCGGCGTTGGCGGATCGTCTGGATGACCCTCGGTTCCATCGCTCTGGTATGGCTGGGGGGGGGGGCGCTGTCGGAGCGGATCTGGATAACAACCTGAGAACTGCCATCCTCAGTGCACCGCTCTGCGCAACGCTGGCGGCTCTTTTCTACCTTGGCCTCTTCCGTTGCCCACGCTGCGGTTATTTCTTCTACTTGGGTAAGATCGATCTGTCGGACGTCTTGCTTGCCACAGGCTCCACGGTGCCCGGGACATGTAATTATTGTCGTCTTCCCCGCGGCGTGCCGCGCGATCCCGACGAGGGGAGGCCTTATGTCGCCCCCTCCTGGCCTTTCTGGAATCGCACCACCAAGTGGATGTTCATCGTGGGTTTTGGCCTTTTCGGTCTGGTCTATCTGGCGATCAGGATAGTCACCCTTCGTCACCGTGGGTGGTAACCCCTCTCCGGGGGTTGTGCCCCATCCTCCGGCCTATTACCCTGGCGTATCATCCCCTCGACGGTGGCCGATGCGTCTCCTCTATCATCTCTGGCTTTCGCCGGCTTCGCGCAAGATCCGCGTGGTGCTGCAGGAGAAGGCGCTCGACTTCCAGATGAAGGTCGAGAAGACCTGGGAACGGCGGCCGGAATTCCTGGCTTTGAACCCGGCGGGGGACGTGCCGGTGCTGATCGAAGAGGACGGCACCGTCCTGGCCGACGCCTGCGCCATTGCCGAATACCTCGACGAGGTCTATCGCGAGAAGCCGCTGCTGGGCCTCAACGCTCTCGACCGGGCGGAGGTCCGCCGCCTCGTCGCCTGGTTCGACGTCAAGTTCAACCATGAGGTCACCGAGAATCTCGTGGGCGAGAAGATGATGAAGCGCTTCCTGGGCTTCGGGACGCCCAATTCCTCGGCGATCCGGGCGGGCAAGGCGAACCTCACCTATCACCTCGAATATGTCACCTTCCTGGTGGAGCGGCGGCGCTGGCTCGCGGGGGATCATTTCTCGCTGGCCGATATCACCGCGGCGGCGCATCTCTCCTCGCTCGACTATCTGGGCGACGTGCCCTGGGACGACCACGAGCCCGCCAAGGAATGGTACGCGCGGATCAAGTCGCGCCCGAGCTTCCGCCCGCTGCTGGCGGACCATATCCCCGGCGCGCCGCCGCCCAAGCATTACGCCGATCTCGATTTCTGAGGGCCGGTTCCGAGGTTTCGGCTCGCGGCCCCAGGATTCCTGCCGCTCCCGGGGATTCGTCCAGCGGTTGCAATGCGGCTGTAAAATATGTAATGCTTTGAATCTACGAGAGGAAGGGCGCGACGTCGTCTCGTGAACTTGGGCGTCGACAGCCATCACTTCCTGCGGGGCTTGGGGGAGCTTACCGATCTCAGCGTCTTCTTGAAAATCGATCCTTGCGACGGCCCCTCCGGACTTGTCCCGTGGCTTTCAGTGGAGTGCTTACTGAACGGTTCCTCTCAATATCAATAATTAGGGCGGAGACCAGATGATGAGTACGGCAAGTGCGGTTGGTGGAGGCTCGATAACGAGAGCCGAAGAACGCAAGGTCATTTTCGCTTCCTCACTCGGCACGGTCTTCGAGTGGTACGATTTCTACTTATACGGCTGGACGGCGGCGCAGATCGGCGCGGCCTTCTATTCCGCCTTCGACGCCAATACCCAATTCATTTTCGCGCTGCTGACCTTCTCGGCGGGCTTCCTGGTCCGGCCTTTCGGCGCATTGGTCTTCGGACGGATCGGCGATATCGTCGGCCGGAAATATACCTTCCTCGTCACGATCACCATCATGGGTCTCTCGACCTTCCTGGTGGGCCTTTTGCCGAGCTATGCCGAATGGGGCTGGGCGGCGACGGCCCTGCTTCTCGCGCTCAGGCTCCTGCAAGGGCTGGCGTTGGGCGGCGAATACGGCGGGGCGGCAACCTATGTGGCGGAACACGCGCCCCATGGAAAGCGCGGCTTCTTCACCTCCTGGATCCAGACGACGGCCACCATCGGCCTCTTCCTCTCGCTCCTGGTGGTCTTCCTCGTCCGCAACAACGTGACGCCGGAGCAGTTCACCTCCTCGGCCCTCTGGTCCGGTTGGCGGATTCCCTACCTCCTGTCGATCGTGCTGCTGGTGATCTCGCTCTGGATCCGCTTGAAGTTGAGCGAATCCCCGGTGTTCCAGCGCATGAAGGATGCGGGCAAGCATTCGCGCGCGCCGCTGACGGAAGCCTTCGGCAACTGGAAATACGGCAAGATCGCGATCATCGCGCTCCTGGGCCTCACGGCGGGTCAGGCGGTGATCTGGTACGGCGGGCAGTTCTATGCGCGCCTCTTCCTCGTCAACACCCTGAAGGTGCCGGCCAATACGGCGGATACGGCGCTCATCATCGCGCTTCTGATCGCGACCATGGGCTTCGTCTTCTTCGGCTGGCTGTCGGACAAGATCGGCCGCAAGCCGATCATCCTCGCCGGCTGCCTCCTCGGCGCGCTCACCTACCACTGGGCCTTCGGGATGCTGACCCATGCCAGCAACCCGGCGCTGGAATCGGCGCTCGCCAAGGCGCCGGTCTCGATCATCGCCCATAAGGACGACTGCAACCTGCTGTTCGATCCCGTGGGCGGCCGCGTCTTCACCAACTCCTGCGACGTGGCCCGCCAGGCCCTGATCGCCCAGTCGGTGAACTTCAAGATGGAGGACGCGCCGGCCGGAGCCCTCGCCAAGATCAAGGTCGGCGAGGCTTCCTTCGACAGCGTCAACGGCGCGGGGCTCGCCCCGGCCGAATTCACGGCCAAGCGGACGGCCTTCAACACCGCCGTGACGGGCGCGGTGCGGGGGGCGGGCTATCCGGCCTCGGCGGATCCGGCGCAGATCAACATGCCTCTGTTGATCGCGATCCTGGTCTATCTGGCGATCCTGGTGACCATGGTCTATGGGCCGATCGCGGCGGCGCTGGTGGAACTGTTCCCGACGCGCATCCGCTACACCGGCATGTCGTTGCCCTATCACATCGGCAACGGCTGGTTCGGTGGCTTGCTGCCCCCGATTGCCGTGGCCTTGGTGGCGGCGACGGGCAATATCTACGCCGGTCTCTGGTACCCCATCGGCATCGCGCTGATGACCTTCGTGGTCGGGCTGATCTTCATCCCGGAGACGAAGGATCGGGATATCTACGCCGACGACTGATCGTCTAGTCTGAACGAAGAAGGCCCCGCGGGAGCGATCCCGCGGGGCTTTTTTGTTGGGGGATGCGGAGAGGTTAAACCGCGAGCGCCAGGATTCCCCGGCTGATGCTCTGTGCCTCCTGGACCAGGTATGCGGTTTTCTCCCGGACCATCAACTGCCCGATGATGGATTCCACGAAGGGGACCGCCGCGAGATCGAACATGTCGCGAGGCTGGAAGCTGCCGCCTCGAAAATAGACTTTCTTCGCGATGATCTCGGCCGCACTCTCCAAATCTATGTCGTGCCCGCGCACCTGCTTTCGAGTGCTCGGATTGTCCAGGATGCTCGTGCAGCAAATGAAGTCGATCTCGCCGATGTCCTGGTAGGTCAGCTTCAGCGACCGTGCGCCATCCGTCGCAGAGCCATCGGGTTGCCTCGACAGCGCATAGCTTTGAAGCTCCGGGTCGAAGAAGGGGAGCAACTGGGGATCATCGAGGAATATATCGATGTCGTGGCTTTCCCGATGGTCGATCCTGAGCATCAGCGCGGTTCCACCCCCGAGACTCCACCGAGGCGTCAGGCCATGAACTTCCCGTACATGGTCGAAAACATCGATTGCGAGATCGAAGAGGGCCGGCCAATGGCTTGGTCGTTGATCGACCATGCCTCTCAGCTTGCCAAGGGTAGCGCGTGGCCGGACATTTCGGAAAACCGGCTCGCGACCTCACGGACCTTGGCTTCATCCAAGCCCATCTCCTTCACGAACCGCTTTTGAAGGAGGGGGCTGACTTCGGAAAAAAAAGCGAAGACCGGTGCGCTATACACGCTTGCGCTCCTGGGATCGGCGATCATCGCGGCAAGGTGATGCGCAGAAAGGTTCGTCCCATAAGGGGCGTTCACTCTCGCCAGCACCTGTATCGCCAAGCTGGTCATCATCAGCTCCATCGCCCGATCTGGATCATGCCTATGGACAATATAGGCGGGTGAAGATCCTGAAACAACGATGCGGCGCCTGGGGTTTTTAGTTGGCCATATCAGGCGAAGGAACGAAGATCTTGGGGGAGGGGCTGCCTGAAATGAAGAGTACCCGAAGATCATGCCAGTAAGACGGCGGTACCACCTTGTCGTGCTGGCCTGGCTCCTCTACAGCCTCGCGATGATCGTGCTCGCGATGCAGGTCGATGAGAGGCTCGGGTTTCTGGCGGTTCTCGGCGGTTTGGGATTCGTTCTTTATCTGCGGCGTCTTAAATGCGCGGCCTGCGACAAGTTCATCGGCCTCAACCGATGGGGCGCCAGCACCCTCAGGGTGCCGAGGCATTGCCGCTCCTGCGGGGCCGATCTGGATGCCTGACAGAAGCCCTCTCCGCCCAAAGCGAAGCACGGCTTCGCGCGCCGTCAGCACAAGCTAGCTTGCGCTGCCGGCCAGGCGGAGAAGGACTTGATATTCTGCCCTTACATCGTCGTCCGTTTCATGTTCGAAGAACCTATTCTTCGATTCGTCCAACCTCTTATGGTCAAGCCTCTGGAGCGCCCAGACCGCCATTCCCCGCACCAGCGGCGAGGCGTCCTCTAAACGTGCCTCCACCGTCGCCAGCAGCCCCCGATCCCCGCTGTTCCCAATCGCGATCAGCACGTTCCTGACGAACCTGTCCCGCCCGATCCGCTTGATCGGGGAACCCGAAAAGAACGCCCGGAATCCGGCATCATCCAATTCCGCCAATTCCGCGAGCTTCGGCCCCGTGAGGTCCTCCCGCGCCTGAAGCTTCGCCTCCGCCCCAGCCTTGGCGAATTTGTTCCAGGGACACACCGCCAGGCAGTCGTCGCAGCCGTAGATGCGGTTGCCCATCAGGGGGCGCAATTCCGCCGGGATCGGGCCTTTGTGCTCGATGGTGAGATAGGAGATGCAGCGCCTTGCGTCGAGCTTATAGGGGGCGGGGAAGGCGGCGGTGGGGCACACATCGAGGCAGCGGTGGCAGTCGCCGCAATGGTCGGTTTCGGGGGCGTCGGGGGCGAGGTCCGCCGTCAGATAGATCTCGCCCAGGAACAGCCAGGACCCGAAGTCCCGCGACACGAGGTTCGTGTGCTTGCCCTGCCAGCCGAGGCCGCCTTGCATGGCCAGGGGCTTCTCCATGACGGGGGCGGTGTCGACGAAGACTTTCAGATCCTGCGGCCAGGTCCGGGCGATCCAGCGGGCGAGTTCCTTCAGCTTGCCCTTGACCACCTCGTGGTAGTCGCGGCCCCGCGCATAGACCGAGATATTGCCGGTGTCGGGATGCTCCAGCCCCGCGAGCGCATCGCCCTCGGGCCCGTAGTTGAGGCCCAGCGTGACCACCGTCCGCGCCTCGGGCCAGAGGGTGCCGGGATCGCCGCGCTGGTCCGACCGCGCTTCGAGCCAGCCCATGTCCCCATGATGCCCGGCGGCAAGGTAATCGGCGAGACCCTGGGTCGCCTCAGCCGCCAGTTCCGCCCGACTGAATCCCACCGCGTCGAAGCCGAGCGCCAGCGCCCGGTCTCTTATCGCCTCTCGGGGATCTGGATTCAGCCCCGGCCCCGATAGGGGGCGACGCCCTGGTCCGGCAGCCATAGTCCCTCCGGCGCAGCACCTGTCTGGTAGAAGACGTCGATGGGCATCCCGCCCCTGGGATACCAATAGCCGCCGATCCTGAGCCACTGCGGCTTGATCTCCCGCACCAGCCGCTTGGCGATCCCCATGGTCGTGCTCTCGTGGAAGCCGCCCTGGTTGCGGAAACTGCCGAGATAGAGCTTCAGGGACTTGCTCTCGACGAGCCAATCCCCCGGCACATAGTCGATCACCAGATGGGCGAAATCGGGCTGGCCGGTGATCGGGCAGAGCGTGGTGAATTCGGGAGCCGTGAAACGCACCAGATAGCGCTCGCCCTTCTCGGGGTTCGGGACCTTTTCGATCTCGGCTTCCGAGGGCGAGGCGGGGGCCTTCGCCGGCTGGCCCAATTGGGTGAGGGTATGGTCGGTCATATCCGGTCTTTAAAGCGGGGCGATGTCGCCAAGCTGGCGCATCTCGTCGAACTCGGCGGTGAAATCGTCGAGGCTGCGCATGGCGATGGCCGCGCGCAGGCCCTTCATCAGGTCGCCATAGTAGCGAAGATTATGCTGGGTCAACAGCATGCTCGCCAGGATCTCGCCGCAGCGCACGAGGTGGTGGAGATAGGCGCGGCTGTAGTTGGTGCAGGCCGGACAGGCGCAGGCCTCGTCCAGAGGCCGGGGATCGGCCCCATGCCGCGCGTTCCTGAGGTTCACCGTCCCCCGCCTTGTGAAGGCCTGGCCGGTGCGCCCCGACCGCGTCGGCAGCACGCAGTCGAACATGTCGATGCCGCGCCGGACCGCGCCCACGATATCGTCGGGCTTGCCCACCCCCATGAGATAGCGGGGCTTGTCCGCGGGCAGATGGGGGACGGTCTGGTCCAGCACCTGGAACATCGCCTCCTGCCCCTCGCCGACCGCGAGGCCGCCCACCGCATAGCCCTCGAAGCCGATCTCGGTGAGGGCGGCGGCGGATTTATGGCGAAGGTCGGGATAGACGCTGCCCTGCACGATGCCGAAGAGGCCGTGGCCGGGGCGCGGCACGAAAGCCTTCTTCGAGCGTTCCGCCCAGCGCATGGAAAGCTCCATGGACTGCCGCGCCACTTCCTGGGTCGCGGGGAAGGGGGTGCATTCGTCGAAGGACATGGTGATGTCGGCGCCCAGGAGATGCTGGATCTCGATGGAGCGTTCCGGGGTCAGCTTGTGCTTGGAGCCGTCGAGGTGGGATTGGAAGGTGACGCCCTCCTCGTTCATCTTCCTGAGCTTCGACAGCGACATGACCTGGAAGCCGCCGGAATCCGTCAGGATCGCGCGCTTCCAGTTCATGAACTTGTGGAGCCCGCCCAGTTCCGCGATCCGCTCCGCCGTGGGGCGCAGCATCAGGTGATAGGTATTGCCGAGGATGATTTCCGCACCCGTGGCGGCGACGTCCTCGACCGTCATGGCCTTGACCGTGGCGGCGGTGCCGACCGGCATGAAGACCGGCGTCTCGATGGGGCCGTGCGCGGTCATGACCTGCCCGCGCCGGGCAGCACCATCGGTGGCGGAAAGGGTGAATCCGAAAGTCATCGCGGGCTTATAGGCTCCAAGAGGCAGGCGTCGCCATAGGAGAAGAAGCGATAGCCCCCGGCCTTGGCGTGTTCATAGGCGGCCCGTATCCGGTCGAGCCCCGAAAAGGCCGAGACCAGCATGAAGAGCGTGGAGCGCGGCAGGTGGAAATTCGTGAACATCAGGTCGATGGCGCGGAACCGATACCCCGGCGTGATGAAGATATCCGTCTCGCCGCTGAAGGGCCGGACCTGGCCCTCGGCATCGGCGGCGGTTTCGAGGATGCGCAGGCTGGTCGATCCCACGGCGACGATCCGGCCTCCCGCCTCTCGCGCGGCGTTGATGCGGGCGGCCGTGGCGGCGTCGATCTCGCCCCATTCGCTGTGCATCTTGTGGTCCGTCGTGTCGTCCACCTTCACCGGCAGATAGGTGCCCGCGCCGACATGGAGCGTCACGGTCGCGCGGCCGACCCCCGCCGCCTCAAGCTGTGCGAGCAGGCCTTCGGTAAAATGCAGCCCCGCCGTGGGCGCCGCCACCGCCCCGTCGCGGGCGGCGAAGATCGTCTGGTAGTCGTGGCGGTCCCGGGTGTCGGCACCTCGCGGCCGGCGGATATAGGGCGGCAGGGGCATCACCCCATGCTTGCCCAGCATGGCCAGCAAGTCGCCGCCCTGGCGGTCGAAGCGCAGGCGGACATCGCCCTCGACGCGCTTTTCGATGACTTCCGCCGCGAAATCCTCGGCAAAGCGTAAGCTGTCGCCGGGCTTCAGCCGCTTGGCCCCTTTGGCGAAGACGAGCCATTCCCCCGCGCCCGTCTCCCGATGCAACGTCACCTCGACCCGCGCCTCGCCGCGCCGGCCGGTGAGCCGCGCCGGGATCACGCGGGTGTCGTTGAAGACCATGAGATCCCCCGCCCGCAACAGCCCCGGCAGATCCCCGATATGCCTATCGGCCAGCTCTGCGCCCACGCAAAGCAGCCGCGCCGCTTCCCGAGGCTCGGCGGGATGGTCCGCGATCAGCTCGCGAGGCAGCTCGAAATCGAAATCGTCCACACGCATGGGGCGCAGGGTCTAGCGGGTTCGGGCGGCGGAGGGAAGGCCGCATCGACTTTCCACGCTCTCCGGGCTCGACGCGGCGGGTGGAAAATGCAAGGCTTCACCGGCATGTGGCTTCAGACCGCATCGGATTAGCTAGGGAGATGATGCTATGCAAAATGGGTTCAAATACGTCCTCGCCGCAGGGGCGGCCAGCGCGCTGCTGCTGACCGGTTCGGCGCAGGCCCAGACGCCGCAACGGGGCGGCACGGTCATCTTCACCGTCACCGGCGACCCGCTGACCTTCAATCCGTCGATCCAGACGAATGTGGCGGACGAGCAGGTGGGCTGCATCGTCTATCAGACGCTGATCCAATATGACCACAACTACAAGATGATGCCCGTTCTGGCGAAGTCCTGGAGCATTTCGCCGGACGGACTCGTCTATACCTTCGAGCTCAACAAGGCCGAATGGCACGACGGCAAGCCCTTCACCTCGACGGACGTCAAATACACGCTGGAAGAGGTGAGCACCAAATATTCCTCCGTCTTCCAGCGGGCGGGCGAGGCGATCGCGAAGATCGACACGCCGGCGCCCGACAAGGTCGTCATCACCCTGAAGCGCAGCTTCGGTCCCTTCATGGTCTCGCTCGGCTGCATGCAGGGCGCGGCCTTGCTGCCCGAACATCTCCTGCGCGGAACCGATGTCAGGACCAACCCGATCACCTTGACCGCGCCGGTCGGGACCGGACCCTTCGTCTTCAAGGAGTGGAAGCGCGGCGAATATCTCCGCTTCGAGCGCAATGAGAAGTATTGGGTGCCGGGCAAGCCCTATCTCGATGCGGTCATCGCCAAGGTCATTACCCAGAACTCGGCCCGCACGGCGGCGATCCAGGCGGGCGAGGTGGATCTCACCCGCAATATCCCCTCGAGCGACAAGCCCTCGATCGACGCGAATGCCAAGCTCGTGGTGGTCAACGACGACGTGCCGTCGAGCTATGTGCCGCTGTTCTTCAACGTGAAGCGCAAGCCCCTGGATGACAAGCGCGTGCGCCATGCCCTGATGATGGCGCTCGACCGGGACTATCTCATCAAGAACGCCTGGTTCGGCATCGGCGACCCCGGGCGGCAGCCCATGCCCCGCTACATGGGTTGGACGATCGACGAGTCGATCGACTACAACAAGATGTATCCCTTCAACGTCGACAAGGCCAATGCGCTCCTGGACGAGGCCGGCGTGAAGCGCGGGGCTGACGGCAAGCGGTTCAAGATCAACCTGCTGCCGATCCAGGGCTATCCCGAGTTCGACCAGGTCTCGGTCGCCATGAAGGCCATGTGGGCCAAGATCGGCGTCGACGTGACCATCGAATCCCTCGAAATGGCGACCTTCCTGAAGCGCGTCCATACCGACAGCGATTTTGACGCGGTGCTCAACGGCTATAGCACCTATGCCGATCCCGCCCTCGGCGTCGTGCGGATGTGGGCGACGGGCATGATCAACAAGCCCTTCGGCAACGCGTCGAACTATTCCAACCCGAAGGTGGACGATCTCTTCTCCCAAGGCGAAGGGCGGACGGACCTCAAGGACCGCGCCAAATACTATAATGAGGCACAGGCGATCCTTGCCGACGATCTCCCGGTGATCATGCTGCGCGAATACCGTCAGATCGACGCCGTGAACAAGAAGCTCAAAGGCACCTTCAACGTGGCCGAAGGCATGCTGACCTGGGAAGGCGCCTGGCTGGAGAAATAGCCGGCGTCCACCCTGTCGAGAGCTTATTCCGCCCCCCGATCCGAAAGGTCGGGGGGCTTTTTATGGCGGGATCCGATTGTGGGATGGATCCGATAGCGACCGACCGCGTTAACTCGCTCGCGCCCTGCCCAAATAATCGGCACTGGTGAGCCCGCTTCTTCGGGACCATAATCGCCGTCTTCCCACCGATGGCAGAACCCATGAACCAGCCGCTTTCTCCGGTCACCTACGTCATCCCGGCTTTGATCAAGCGCAACACGGCGCTCTTCTCGCTGTCGCAATGCTTCACCGGGGCGGGGATGCAACTGGCCTATGGCATAGGGCCGTTGATGGTCATGGCGATCACAGGCTCGGCGGGGCTCGCGGGGATCACCGTGGCGCTCATGGGATTGAGCCGCTTCCTGGTCTCCTATCCCATCGGCAAGATCACCGACGCCTTCGGCCGCAAGCCGGGCATTCTTTTAGGATTGGTGCTGGCGCTCGCGGGCACGGTGACGGTCGGCATGTCCATGCAGATCCTGAGCTTCGGTATGCTGGTCTTCGGGATGCTGGTCTTCGGCATGGGCATGAACGCCGCCAACCAGATGCGGGTCGCGGCGACCGACATGTTCCCGCCGCGCCTGCGCGCCCAGGCGCTGGGGTACGTGGCGCTGGGGTCCATGGCGGGGCTGGTCATCAGCCCGATCATGATCGCCGTGGCGGAGCGGATCGCGCCGGGCCTTGGGCAATATCCCCTGGGGCTGCCCTGGCTCCTGATGCCCATCCTGATCGTCGGGGGCATGGCGCTGGTCCATTTCGTGCGGCCCGATCCCAAGCTGATCGGCCAGAATATCCGGGACTATTATCCCAACTATGTCCCGCCGCCGGCCCCTCCGGCCGGGACCGTGGCGCCGAAGTTCGGGACGATGACCCTCTTGCGCCATGCGCCGACGCGGCTCGGGATCGTCTGCAACGCGGCGGCCCAGGGCAATATGTCCATCGTCATGGTGCTGACCTCGCTGGTCTTGCAGCACCACGGCTATTCGCTGACGGCCATCGCCTTCTCCCATACCTTCCATTCGCTGGGGATGTTCGGCTTCACGATTCCCTTGGGGAAACTCGCGGATCGCTTCGGCCGCGAGCGGGTCATGTATCCGGGCGTCGCGACGACAATCGTCGGCGCGCTCCTGGTGACGGTGCCGGCGGATATCGTGTCGGTGACCATCGGGACCTATCTCGTGGGCATCGGCTGGGCCGCCGCCAATGTGGCCGCCACCGCGCTGATCGCCGATAAATCCGAAACCGCCGAACGCGGCCGCGCCATCGGCGTCGCGGAGAGTTTCGCCGGGGCGACGAGCGTGCTGGCGGCGCTGATCACCGGGCCGCTGATCGAATGGACCGGCCTCCCGGCGGCGGGCGTGCTGGCGATCCTGCTGGCGGCGGTGCCGCTCTTGATGCGGGCGTTTACGCGGCGGGTGTGAGGGGGGGGCGGTGAGAGCGGCCTAGGAGGCGGTTAAGCACGCGTTGTCAGGCTCTCGTATTGTCGCACCGCAGTTTTCATCTCTCCGACCGTCATCCTCGGGTTCAGCCCGCCTCTCGCGGAAGCGCAGCTTCCGCTGTCGGTAAGAAGGATCCACGAAGATGTTTGCCTGCCATCGCGGAAAACCCACCACCACTTAGTCGTGGATCCTAGGGCCAAGCCCTAGGATGACGCGGGGGAGGGGGAGGAGGCGATGGCGGAAGAAAGCAAATTTCGCAGGGCTTCACGCTCCGGACCATCTCCGAAAACATCCCCGTCCATTCCCATTCCGCCATCGCTTTTCCTCATTCCTCCCGTAAACTTCCCCGATGGAAAGCATCGGGGCGGCAAACACCTTTATCCTTCTGGGCGCGCTGCTCGTGCTGGCGGGCATTTTTTCGAGCCTCGTGGCCACGCGCTTCGGGGCGCCCTTGCTCTTCGTCTTCCTCGGGATCGGGATGCTGGCGGGCGAGGACGGGCTGGGGCGGATCCGCTTCGACGATCTGCGCCTGACCTATCTGGTGGGGTCGCTCGCCCTGGCGGTCATCCTCTTCGACGGCGGGTTGAAGACCCATCTGTCGAGCTTCCGGGTAGCGCTGCGGCCGGCGCTGATGCTGGCGACGGTGGGCGTCGCGGTCACCACCTTGGTAGCGGGCGGCTTCGCCATGCTCGCCCTGGGCTTCACGCCGCTGGAAGGATTGCTGCTCGGCGCGACCGTCGCCTCGACCGACGCGGCGGCGGTCTTCTTCCTGATGCGCAGCGGCGGCTTGCGGATCAACGAGCGCGTCGGCATGACCCTGGAAATCGAGGCCGGGACCAACGATCCGGTGGCGATCTTCCTGACCCTCGCCATCGTCCAGCTGATGCTGGCGGGATCGGAGGGATCGGCCTGGGCCGTGGCGATCCAGCTTGCCGAGGAAGTGGTGATCGGCGGCACCGTGGGCCTCGTGGGCGGCTGGGGGCTCTCCTGGCTCTTGAACAAGGCCTCGCTGCCGGCGGGATTGCAGCCCGTGTTCGTGGTGACCGGCGCCATTTTCATCTTCGCCTTCGCGGCCGTGGCGGAGGGCAGCGGATTCCTGGCGGTCTATCTCGCCGGCCTGGTGGTGGGCAACCGGCCGATGCGCGGGTTCCAGAGCGTCATGGCCTTTAACGACGCGGCCACCTGGTTCGCGCAGATCGGCATGTTCCTGGTCCTGGGCCTGCTGGTCACGCCCTCGCAGCTCGTGAATTACGCGGTCCCGGCGCTGATCGTGTCGGCGGGGCTCATCTTCATCGCGCGGCCCCTGGCGGTCTTCCTGTCGCTGCTGCCCTTCCGCTTCACGGGACGGGAGCAGACCTTCATCTCCTGGGTGGGGTTGCGCGGCGCGGTCGGGATCTTTCTGGCCTCGATCCCGCTTTTGTCGGGAATCCCCAAGGGCGGGGTCTATTTCAACGTGGCCTTCTTCGTGGTGCTGGTCTCGCTTCTGGTTCAGGGATGGACGATCACCCCCGCCGCCAAGCGGCTGGGCCTGGCGCTGCCGACCCTGCGGCATCCCGCGCGGCGCAGCGAATTGGACCTGCCCGGCGAGCTTGAATACGAGCTTGTGGGCTATGCGGTGCCGGCCGACAGCCCGGTGCTGCACGAGACCGCGATCCCCGACTGGGCCAAGCTCGCCATGGTGATCCGCAACAATCATGTGGTGCTGGCCGCCGATGCCGGGGCCTTGCGGGCGGGGGACCACGCCTATCTCCTGGCGGCGCCCTGGCGCGCGGCGCAATTGGACCATCTCTTCGCGCCCCCCGACGAGATCGCGGACGAGGACCGGGGCTTCTTCGGCGAGTTCACCTTCCGGGGCGACACCACGCTCGCCATGCTGCGCGACAGCTACGGCATCCCGGTGGCGGCGGATATCGCGGATCGCACCATCGCCGGTCTCTTCGCGGCCGCGCGCTCGAAGCATCCGGTGGTGGGTGACCGGCTCCGCATCGGCGAGGTCATGCTGATCGTCCAGGAGACCCAAGGCGACCGGGTGTCGCTCGCCGGATTGGAACTCGACCCGCCGGAGGAAAAGCCGCCCGGTCCCTGGCTCTCGCGGCTCCAGCGGGTCGCCACGCGGCTCAGGCTTCGGTAGAGGCATGGCAGAGAGAAGCTGGGACGCCGACGCGGTCGCGGAACACTTCCGCGCCGATGGCTATGCGGTGGCCAGGGGCGTCTTCGATGCGGAGGAGGTGGCCTGGATCGCCGCCGCCTTCGACCGGCAATGGGCGGCGGGCATGGCCCATCGGGCGAGCTTCCGCCACGGCAATATGCTCTATCGCCAGGGGCAGGACACCAACCTCGGCAAGATCCTGCGGCTGGCCCAATGGCCGAGCTACGAGGACCCGGTGCTGGAGAAGGTGCGGCGCGATCCGCGCTATCTGGAATTGCTGGGGCCTCTGCTGGGGCGGAACCTGAAGCAGATCATCAATCAGCTCCATTGGAAGCCGCCGGGGGCGGCCCAGGCGGAATTCGCCTTCCACCAGGACGTCCGCTTCCGCCGCCCGGCCGAAGCCTATCGGAATTTGGCCGAATCCTACGTCCAGACCGGCATCGCCGTGGACCGCCACAGCGCCGCCAGCGGGGCGATGCGGGTCCTGCCGGGATCGCATATGGCGGGAGCGGTGGATCTGGAAACCCCCGCCCGCATCCTCGACGGCAAGATGGCCGAGGCGGCGCTGGCGGGCTCGGGGCTCGACCCCACGCATCTGGTGGACCTGGAACTGGAGCCCGGCGACGTGGCCCTCTGGGGCGTCTTCACGATCCATGGCTCGGGCGCGAATGTGACGGCCCAGGACCGGCGGTTTTATCTCAACGGCTATGTGAGGGCCGAGGATTGCGACCGGGGGGAATGGGCGTTCAAGGATGGGACGCCGCAGCGGTTGGGGGAGCCGGTGCTGGTCCATTACGAGGATCTGCTGAACCGGCCGGAGCCGCATTACCTGGAGCCCTAGAGGGGGCGGGAAGTGGCGGAATGCGCTGCCGCTTTTCCGCCCTAGGATGACGGCGGAGAGGGGGAGGGAGTGGGGCAAGTGACGCAATCCTGGGATGTTGACCGTTCCCGAGTGAGAGCAGGCAAAGAAAAAGGGCCGCGGATCTCTCCGCGGCCCTCGTCTTCTTCCGAGCAACCGGACTTTAGAAGTCCATGCCGCCCATGCCGCCCATGCCGCCGCCCGGGGGCATGGCGGGCATGCCGCCCTTGGGCTCCGGCTTCTCGGCGATCATGGCTTCCGTCGTGATCAAGAGACCCGCGACCGAGGCCGCGTCCTGCAGAGCGGTACGGACAACCTTGGTCGGGTCGATGATGCCGGCCTTGACCATGTCCTTGTACTCGCCCGTCTGCGCGTCGAAGCCACGGTTCGGATCGGTGCTCTCAAGGAGCTTGCCGGCGACAACCGCGCCGTCCGTGCCCGCGTTCTCGGCGATCTGACGCAGCGGCGCCTGAAGCGCGCGGCGAATGATCTCGATGCCGACCTTCTGGTCGTCGTTGGCGGGCTTCAGCTTCGCCAGCGCCTTGATCGCATAGAGCAGGGCAACGCCGCCGCCGGGGACAACGCCCTCTTCGACCGCCGCCTTCGTCGCGTGCATCGCATCGTCGACGCGATCCTTGCGCTCCTTCACTTCGACTTCCGTCGCGCCGCCGACCTTGATCACCGCAACGCCACCGGCGAGCTTCGCCAGACGCTCCTGCAGCTTCTCGCGGTCGTAGTCCGAGGTCGTCTCCTCGATCTGCGCCCGGATCTGGCCGACGCGGCCCTGGATGTCCGCCTTCTTGCCGGCGCCGTCGATGATCGTGGTGTTTTCCTTGTCGATCCGGACCCGCTTGGCCTTGCCCAGCATGTCCAGGGTCACGTTCTCAAGCTTGATCCCGAGGTCTTCGGAGATCAGTTCGCCCGAGGTCAGGATCGCGATGTCTTCCAGCATCGCCTTGCGGCGATCCCCGAAGCCCGGCGCCTTGACAGCGGCGATCTTGAGACCGCCCCGCAGCTTGTTCACCACGAGCGTGGCAAGCGCCTCGCCCTCAATGTCTTCCGCGATGATGAGGAGCGGCTTGCCCGACTGCACCACCGCCTCAAGCACCGGCAGCATCGGCTGCAGGCTGGAGAGCTTCTTCTCGTGGAGCAGGATATAGGGGCTGTCGAGCTCGGCGATCATCTTCTCCGCGTTGGTCACGAAGTAGGGCGAGAGATAGCCACGGTCGAACTGCATGCCCTCGACGACGTCCAATTCGGTGTCGAGACCCTTGGCCTCTTCCACCGTGATCACGCCCTCGTTGCCGACCTTCTGCATCGCCTTGGCGATCATCTGGCCGATTTCCTTCTCGCCATTGGCCGAGATCGTGCCGACCTGGGCGATCTCCTCGTTGGTCGAGACCTTCTTGGTGCGCTTCTTCAGGTCTTCGATGACGGCTTCCACCGCCAGGTCGATGCCGCGCTTCAGGTCCATCGGGTTCATGCCGGCGGCAACCGCCTTCACACCCTCGCGGACGATCGCCTGGGCCAGGACCGTCGCCGTCGTCGTGCCGTCACCGGCCGTGTCGTTGGTCTTGCTGGCGACTTCGCGCACCATCTGCGCGCCCATGTTCTCGAACTTGTCGGCAAGCTCGATCTCCTTGGCGACGGTCACGCCGTCCTTCGTGATCCGCGGCGCGCCGAACGACTTGTCCAGGACAACGTTGCGGCCCTTCGGACCCAGGGTAACCTTGACCGCGTTCGCCAGAATGTCGACGCCGCGCAGCATCCGGTCGCGCGCATCGGTGTTGAATTTTACTTCCTTGGCAGCCATGCCATAACTCCTTGATAACTTGGTGTCTTGCCGTCGATGAAAAGCCTAGGCGCCTACTTCTTGGCGGGCTTC
>CANJCB010000028.1 GCA_947473305.1 Rhodospirillales bacterium | reverse complement strand
GCCCACCGTGACGGGTAATCGACCAGGTGATCCTGAACCATCCGGACTGCCCGCTCGCGAACTTCCGGTGAAAACTTGTTCGTTGTCTTGCTCATCATGGCCCCACCTTCTCAGGAGTTGGAGCCTCCGGCAAACCCGGCGCGGTTCAACCTGACGCCTAGAAGCGCTTCGACTGGCCTGTGCATCGGTCTTCTTCAAAAAAATAAAGGAGTCTAAAAATATTATATATATTAAATATATAAGGAAAATATCTTCCGATTAACTTTAAAAATATCAGCTCGGAAACATGTGGCAATAACCAGGACACCGCAGGGAGATGATGGCGACCGGCCCGCGCCATGCTAAGCTCCCTTCGACGCCCGGCTAAAGATCGGGATCGGGGAGATCTCTTCGCAAGGAGAGGAAAAATGAGCAGAACCACGGGTGTGGTCGTCGGCGGCCTTTTGTGGCTGGTGCTGATCGGTTTCTATGCGGCAATCATCGGAGATTACTTCGCACGCTGAATCGCATGACTAGCCGCGTCCGCTAAGGAATGGCGGAGGCAGGCCCAAGCGACAAGGACACCGTGGGCTGGGGCGGATGGGCTGGCTATCTGGCCATGTGCCTCGGCATGTTCATGGCGATTCTGGACATCCAGATCGTCGCGAGTTCCTTGCCCGATATCCAGGCGGCGCTCCATGTTCCGATGGATCGGCTGAGTTGGATCCAGACTGCCTATCTTATCGCGGAGATCATCGCCATCCCCCTGACCGGGTGGCTGACCCGGCTGCTGTCGCTGCGCGGTCTTTTCCTGCTGTCGGTGAGCACCTTCACGCTCGCCAGCATCGGTTGCGCCTTCAGTCCCGGATTCTCCACCCTTCTGGTCTTCCGGGTGATCCAGGGTTTCTGCGGCGGGGCGATGATCCCGGCCGTCTTCACCGGGGTCTTCGCACTTTTCCCGGAACGCCTTCATGTCCGCGCAACCGCCATCGCGGGCGCTTTCGCCATGCTGGCGCCGACGCTCGGACCCATTCTCGGCGGCTATATCACCGAGACCTATAGCTGGCCTTGGCTGTTTCTCATAAACCTCGGGCCGGGAATACTCGCGGGCGGCATTGCCGCTCGACTTCTCCGGACGCCCCCGGCGGATCGGGCGGCGATGGGCTGGCTCGATTGGCCGAGCCTCGGCCTTCTCGCCATTTCGCTCGCCCTGCTGCAACTCGGCTTGAAGGAAGCGCCGGAACGGGGCTGGAGGGATCCCGTCTCCCTGATGCTTCTCGCAATCGCTTTTGGCGCGGGCATCATGGGCGTGCGGCGCTGCTTCGCTCTGGCGCGGCCGCTCATCGATCTCAGGCCTCTGAAGGAGCCCGGATTTGCCAGCGGCTGCGTCTTCAGCTTCGTGCTCGGGGCGGGGCTCTATGGATCGGTCTACCTCCTGCCGCTTTTCCTGGGCTATGTGCGGCAGCACACGGCTTTCGAGATCGGGCGGATCATGCTGGTTTCAGGCGTGGCGCAACTCCTGACCGCGCCCTTGGCGGCGATCCTCGAAAAGCGCGTCGATCCGAGGATCCTCGCCGGGATCGGCTATGGGCTCTTCACCGCCGGACTGCTCGCCAATGGGTTCATGACCTTCGAAAGCGATTACGACGACCTCTTCTGGCCGCAGATCGTGCGAGGCGTCGGGATCATGTTCTGCATATTGCCCACCACATCCGTCGCCCTCGAAGGGCGCAGCGGCGGCGCCTTGGCCGACGCCAGCGGACTTTTCAACCTCATGCGGAATTTGGGCGGCGCCGTCTGGATCGCCGTGGCCGACACGATCCTTCTGACGCGGCCGGAAGCCCATGTCACCCGTCTCGTGGAAAGGCTTCAGGCCGGGGATCCGGAGGCGGCCCGGCTCGTCGGCTTGTCGCTGGATCGTTTCCAGAACGTGCCCTTGGGGCCGGTGGACGAGGCGACGCGGCAATTCGTCCAGCCGCTGGTGGAGCGGGCGGCGGCGGTTGCGAGTTTCAACGACGCCTGGCTTCTGACCGCGATCTGCTGCGGTCTATCCCTGCTGATTCTGCCCTGGCTGAAGAAACGGCCTTAGGCGGCCTTCAGCATCCCGCGCGGAATGCCCCCGTTGGCCACCCAGTCATCGAAGACCTTGCGGGCCTGCTCCAAATCGTTGGTGCAATAAGTCCGGTTGGTGAGCGCGCTCTGGACGGCATAGACGATTGTCGAATCGACGGATTCAGGAGCGGCGCCGATCTTGAGGAGGGTGACGGCGAGTGTCACGTCAAGAACCCTGCGTTCGTCCAGCATCTCAGCCTCCTCAAACCCATCTGTGGACGTTAGCATCGGCCGAGCAGATTTCAAACGAATATTTATTGTTTTTTAATTAAATTGCGATTCTCAAAAGTCCTTTGCGACGAGAGAGTTGCATTGCTCGCCTCATGGGGTATGGGGCAAACTCCACTGAGCGAAAATAGCAGCGACAGCACAGAGGATCGACGGGTTATGACTGCTTCCGACACGAGCTTTGCGAACCGACCCGTCGTCTCGGCCGGGGCGACCGATCTTTTCGCCTCGGATCTCGCCGCCCGCTTCAAGCTCCTGCGGCTTCCCGACCAGATCGATCCGGAGGCCGAGATCCTGGTCTCGCAATTCGCCAAGGTCGATCGGACCCTGCTCGATCAACTCCCGAAGTTGAAAGCCATCGTCTCGACCTGGGCCGGCTTCGACAACATCGACCTGAACCTGGTGCGGGAGCGGGGCATCATGCTCGCCAATGCCCAGGGGGCTTTCGATATCTGCTGCGCCGATCTTTCCATGGGGCTGCTGATCTCGGCGGTGCGACGCATCACCGCCGCCGACCGGCACGTGCGCGCCGGAAAATGGCCGACGGCGCGCTTCCCGATGACCCGGCGCGTGAGCGGTCGCCGCATGGGCATCTATGGCATGGGCGGCATCGGCGGCGAGATCGCCAAGCGCGGCCTGGGTTTCGAGATGGAGATCGGGTACCACAACCGCCGCCGCCAGCCGGACGTGCCCTATCGTTATTTCGAGGATCTGAAGAGCCTGGCGGAATGGGCCGATTATCTGATGATCGCCTGTCCTCTGACGGAGGCCACGCGCGGCTCGGTCAATCGGGAGGTTCTCACGGCTCTCGGGGCCGAGGGCTGTCTCGTCAATATCGCGCGCGGCGCCATCGTCGATGAGCCCGTGATGCTCGAGATGCTCGAAAGCGGTGCGCTGGGAAGCGCGGGCCTCGATGTCTTCGCCGACGAGCCCCATGTCCCGGAGGGATTCTTCAAACTGGATAACGCGGTGATCGTCCCCCATGTGGGTGGCGTCACGGAAGACAGTCACGTCGATTCGCGGATGGGGGCGATCCGTAACGTCGAGGCCTTCTTCAAGACGGGTAAGCTCGCCACGCCGGTTGATCTCACTAGGGTCTGAGGATCAATCCGCCGGATCCGGGGCCGTCGCCGGCCGGTCGTGAAGCGACCGGTCCTCGATCCGGGCGAAGAGAGCCAACCCCAGCAGAAGCGCCAGCGCAATCGCGGCGTAAACCTTGCCGAAGGCATCCGCGACGATCATCCGCGCTTCCGGCGGCAATTCGTTGCGCGCGAGGTCTTCCAGACTGGAGAAATGTCCCGTCGCCGGCAGGGTCGCGGAAATGAGGCCCAACAGAAGCGCGGAAGAGGCCGCGATCCCGATGGCGCCGCCCAAAGCCCGGATAAACGTGATCGTGCCCGTGACCGAGCCTATGTCCCGGTTCTGAACGGCATTCTGGGAGGCGACCATGGTGCAGGGGAAGATCGGTCCATAGCCGAAGCCCGCGACAGTGAGCAGGACAACCGCGACGAGCGGCGATACGCTATCCGCGACGAAAGCGAGAATCCCCAGGGGAATGGCTGCGATCGGCAGGCACACCAGGGTCGGCATGCGATAATGGCCACTGCTGCGGCAATGCATTCCCGCCCAGGTCGTGGCGATATTCACGGAGACGAGGGCAGGGATCAAGGCGAGGCCCGCCATGCCGACCGGCGCCCCCAGCGCCACCTGAAAATAGATCGGCGTCAGGACGATGGTGGAAAGATAGGCGGCATGGACAATGAAGCTCGATGAGAACGCCGGCCCGGTCACCCGATCCCGGAAGAATTTCGGGGGGAGAATCGGTTCGGCCGTGCGCCTCTGCTGAAACAGCAGGAACAGTCCGAGCAACACTACCGAACCGGCCAGGGCGAGGATTTCGGGGGAGATCCAGGAGAGCCGCTTGCCTCCCAGCGACAGGACAAGCAGCAGCGTCACGGTCCCGACGCATAAAAGCAGGATGCCCCATTGATCGACCGGCGCCCGGCGAAGTTTCACCGGCAGCTTGCGGAGCGAGTAGCGGGTCACGACAAGCGTCAGCAGCCCTAAGGGCACATTGATCCAGAAGATCGAGGGCCAGCCCTGGAATTGGGTGAGAAAACCGCCGACCGTCGGGCCTATAATCGCTGCGGTCGCCCAGACGGCGGAGAAGAAGGCTGAATATTTGCCGCGGTCGCGGGGGCTGACCACATCGGCGATGATCGCCTGGGCGAGGGCCATGACGCCCCCGCCGCCAGCGCCCTGAAGCGCGCGGGCGATGATCAGCGGGATCATGCCGGGCGCAAGCGCGCTGCAGCCCGATCCGATGATGAAGAGGACGAGCGAGATCGTCATCATCCGGTTCCGCCCGTAGATGTCGCTCAGCTTGCCCATGACGGGCATAATGCAGGTCGAGGTCAGGAGATAGGCCGTGACCACCCAAGGCAGGAGTGTGAAATCGCCCAGATCGCGCGCGATCGAGGGCAGCGCCGTGGCGACGATGGTCTGTTCGAGCGCGCCCAGGAAAGTACCCATCGTGGCGCTTCCGACGACGATGTGGACTTCCCGCTGCGTCAAGCTCATGGGTTCGGCATCTCCCCGGTGTTTTGCCAGTGATATAGCCGACTTCCGGCGGCTGTGCTCGACAGATTTCAGCGGAATGCCGTATCAATAACAAAAGACCGAGGCGGGAGGCACAGCGATGGGCGAGGGAAAATTCTTGGTGGCCGGCATGCTGGCCGTTGCACTGGCTTGCGGATCGTCGCAGCAGGCGAACGCGCAGCCGAAACCGCAGCCCGGGGGCACGGCCGTCTTCACGCTGACCCAGGATCCGCCGAACGTGAACCCCGATGTGACCACGGGTCTTGCAAACCGGCAGATCGGCTGCGTCCTGCTGGATGGCCTCGTCGATCTCTCGAACGACTACAGGATCCTGCCGGCGCTGGCCAAATCCTGGACGATCTCCCCGGATGGGCTGACCTATAGCTTCGAGCTGGAAAAGACGAAGTGGCATGATGGCAAGCCCTTCACGGCAGAGGACGTGCGCTATTCCCTGGTCGAGGTCGCCGCCAAGTATTCGGCCGTTTTCGGGCCGGCGGGACGCCTCATCCAGACCGTCGACACCTCGCAGCCCGACAAGGTCGTCATCAAGCTCTCGCAGCCTTTCGGGCCGTTCCTCGTCTCGCTGACCTGTCCGCAAGGATCGGCGATCCTGCCCTCCCATCTCTTCCAGGGCACCAACCCGCTTCAGAATCCCTTCAACACGCAATCGCCGGTCGGCACCGGTCCCTTCAAGTTAGTGGAGTGGAAACGCGGACAATATATCCGCATGGAGAAGAACCGGGACTACCGCATCCCCGGCAAGCCGCTCCTCGATGAATTGGTCGCCAAGATCATCTCCCAACCTGCCGCCGCGGTGCAGGCGTTGCAGGCCGGCGAGGTCGATGCGGTGCAATCGGTCCAGGCGAGCTATGTCGCCACGGTGAAGGCCGATCCCAAACTGAAGGTCGAGACGAGCGATATCGCGCCCTTGACGACCATGGCCTTCCTCAACGTGAAGCGGAAACCGCTGGACGATATGCGGGTGCGGCAGGCGCTCTATATGGCGCTGGATCGGGAATACATCTTTAAGAACGCCTTCTTCGGCTTGGGCGCCGTCGCCGTGGCCCCCTGGACCACCGAGATCAAATGGGCCGTGAACCCGGAGATCGACCTTCGGAAGCAATATCCCTTCGATGTCGCCAAGGCCAATGCGCTCCTCGACGAGGCCGGGGTGAAGCGAGGGGCCGATGGCAAGCGCTTCGCGCTCAAATTCGTGATCTACAATTCCGAATATCCGGAGTTCGTCCAGGTCTCTTCCGCCATGAAGAGCATGTGGGGGGCGGTCGGCGTCGATGTGGATATCGAATCCATGGAGACCGCGACCCTGATCAAACGGGTTTTCGAAGCCCATGACTTCGATGTGGTCGTGCAAAGCTATTCGAGCTACGGCGACCCTTCGCTCGGCATCGCCCGGTCTTTCATCTCCTCGTCGATCGGCAAGAACTCCGGCAATGCGGGGAGCTATTCCAATGCGGAGCTCGATGCGCTTTTCGCGAAAGGCGAGGGCGACAGCGCCTTCGAAGCCCGGGGCAAATATTATAAGGAAGCGGCCGTGATCCTGGCGCGCGAACTGCCGGTCCTGCCGCTCCGTCAGCTTCAGAACAACGATGCGGCGACGAAACGGCTCCACGATGTCTGGGGCACGGTGCAAGGATTTGGCACCTGGACCCACGCCTGGCTTGAGAAATAGGAGGCCATCCAATGACCGCGATGCCCATGATCCGCGACAAGATCGTCAATCGCGCCGCCTGGAAAGGCAGCGAGATCGGCAAGGACACCCTGGCCTTCGACGTCACGCCGAAGCACATCGACGCCTTCGCCGAACTCCTCGGAAAGATCAAGGCACAGGGCCTGACCATCGATCAAATCGGCCGCGAACATTTCGATCATCCGGCGATAAATGCCGATCTTTCAGATGCTTTCGACGAGGTTCTGAACGGGCGTGGCATCGTGCTGATGCGGCGGCTGCCCATCGAAGACTGGTCTCTGGACGACACCAAGATCGTCTATTGGGGGATCGGGACGCATTTCGGCAAAGGCGTCTCGCAAAGCGTCTTGGGCGACCGGATCGGCCATGTCGAAGACATGACCAAGGTGGATCCGACGGCAAGAGCCTATCGTCACCACAAGGAATTGACGCTGCACACCGATCTCACCGAGATCATCGGCATGCTGTCGATCCGGAAAGCACCCACAGGCGGCCTCAGCCGCTATGCCAGCGCCATGACGATCCACAATGAGATGCTGGCCCATCACCCGGATCATCTGGAGACGCTTTACAAGGGCTATCCCTATCACCGGCATGGGGAGCAACAGCCCGGGCAGTCCCCCGTTACTCCCCATAATGTCCCGCTATTCTCCCAGAAAGACGGCAAGCTCAGCATCCGCTATGTCCGGCAGTTCATGATCACCGCCGCCCGCGAGCTGGGCGAACCGATGCCGGATCCTCTGGTGAAGGCGCTCGATTGCTTCGACATGATCGCCCAGAGCCGGGACGTCATGCTGGAATGCATGCTGGAGCCCGGCGAGATCACCTTCATCAATAATTTCGTCGTGACCCACGCCCGCACCGCCTTCCAGGACGGCGACGATCCGGCACAGAAGCGCCTGTTGCTGCGGCTCTGGCTCGACGTCAAGAATGGCCGCGCGGTCGTGCCCGAGGTCGAGATCTACGAGCGGGACGAGAACGGGCAGGGCGGTATCCGCGCCGTGGACGGCAAGGCGCCTTCGTTCAATTACGAGACCCTGGAACCCGGCGACCGCTACTGAGGCTTACCCCAGGGGCAAGGCCGTATTGTAGCGGACCTGCTTCAAGGCGAAGCTCGACTTGATGCTGGCGACTCCGGCGATCCGGGTCAGGTGGTCTTTCAGGAAACGTTCGTAGGCCGCGAGATCGGCGACGACCACGCGCAGGAGGTAATCCGCCTCGCCGGTCATCAGGTAGCATTCCAGCACCTCGGGCCGCTCGACCACCGCGGCCTCGAAGGCTTCTAGCCGTTCCTCGACCTGGCGTTCCAGTGTTACGCTCACGAAGACGCTGACGGGGAGATCCACCGCGGCCGGATCGATCAGCGTCGCATAGCGGCGGATCACCCCCGCCTTTTCCAACGCCCGCACCCGTCTCAGGCAGGGAGAGGGAGAGAGGCCGACCTTCTCGGCAAGGTCCGCATTGGTCAGCCGCGCATCGTCCTGAAGCGCGGCTAGGATTTTCCGATCGATACGATCCAAGGCCTGCATTGGCATAATCTGCTAAAATTATATTTCCATTGGAATTATATGCCGAAATTAAGACGCTCGGAAGCGTTGTTCGCAATCTCCTGCCTCGGCCTCAATGCTAGGATGACCGACGGAGGGAATGCCCATGCGCGTGCTGAAAGCCGTCGAGAATCGCGAAGCCGGGGTCGATGAGATCCAATGCCTGAAGAGCCTCGAGAAGAAGCTCCTCTGGCTCTCGAGTTGGATCATTCACAACGCCAACCACCTTCGCCCCAGCCGCGATGGTCTGAAGGTCGGCGGGCATCAGGCGTCGAGCGCCTCGATCGTCGCTATCATGACCGCTCTCTATTTCCATGTGCTGCGCCCCAACGACCGGGTCGCCGTGAAGCCCCATGCCTCGCCCGTCTATCATGCGATCCAATACCTCCTGGGCCGCCAGACGCTCGAGAAACTGCAGCATTACCGGGGCCTGGGCGGCGCGCAGTCCTATCCCTCGCGGACCAAGGACATCGACGACGTCGATTTCTCGACCGGGTCCGTCGGTCTCGGCGTTGCGGTGACGCTCTTCGCCTCCCTGGTGCAGGACTACCTGCGTCTCAAGGACATGATCCCCACCGACCAGCCCCCGGGCCGGATGATCGCCCTCGTGGGCGATGCGGAACTCGACGAGGGCAATGTCTTCGAAGCCTTGCTCGAAGGCTGGAAACATGAGGTGAGGAACCTCTGGTGGGTCATCGACTACAACCGCCAGAGCCTCGATCAGGTCGTGTCCGACCGGCTGTTCGGGCGCATCGACGATCTCTTCGAGATGATGGGCTGGCGCGTCGTCGTGCTGAAATACGGCAAGCGGCTCCAGGCCGCCTTTGCAGCCCCGGGTGGGGAGGATCTTCGGACCTGGATCGACGAATGCCCGAATTCGCTTTATTCGGCTTTCGTCTTCAAGGGCGGGCCGGGGTGGCGCGAGCAGCTTTCCCGCGACGTGAACCGTTATCCGGGACTGCGGGCGGTCCTGGACAGCCATGACGACGAAAGCCTGCAGGCCCTGATGACCAATCTGGGTGGCCACGATATCGAGGCCCTGGTCGAAGCCTTCGACGCCATAACCGACGATCTGCCGACCTGCTTCGTCGCTTATACGATCAAGGGGTTCGGCCTGCCCTTCGCCGGGCACAAGGATAACCACGCCGGCCTCATGAACCAGGCCCAGATGGACGGTTTCCAGGCGGCCATGGGAGTGCCCCAGGGCCGCGAATGGGACAAGTTCGACCATATGGCCTTGCCGCCGGAAGCCTTGCAAAGCTTCCTCAATAAGGTGCCTTTCGCGCAATCGGGACCGCGGCAATTCGAGGCTTCTCGCATCCCTGTTCCGGCAAGCATCGCGCCCCAGCGCGAGCCGCGCATGTCCACCCAGGAAGGCTTCGGGAAGATCCTGGCTGGTCTTGCGGCGGGCGATAGCGAGCTTGCCTCACGGATCGTGACAACCTCGCCGGATGTGACCGTTTCCACCAATCTCGGACCTTGGGTCAACCGCCGGGGCGTCTTTTCCAGCACCGAGCACAGCGACGTCTTCCGCGAACAGAAGGTCGTCTCCGCCCAACGCTGGAACCAATCCCATAGCGGCCAGCATGTGGAACTGGGCATCGCGGAGAACAACCTCTTCTTGAACCTGGCGGCTTTCGGGCTCTCGGGTCCGCTCTTCGGTCAGCGTCTCATACCGGTGGGGACGCTCTACGACCCCTTCATCCAACGGGGCCTCGATGCGCTTTATTACGCCTGCTATCAGGATGCCCGCTTCATCCTGGCCGCGACGCCCTCAGGCCTCACGCTCGGGCCGGAAGGCGGGGCGCACCAATCGATCTCGACGCCGCTGATCGGCATGGGGCAACCCGGCCTCACGTCTTTCGAGCCAGCCTATGTGGACGAGCTTTCAGTCCTGATGCACTGGGCTTTCGGCCATGTTCAGGAAGAGGAGGGTGGGTCGGCCTATTTCCGTCTCTCGACCCGGACGATCGACCAGCCCGACCGAACCCTGGATCAGGCTACCCAGGCGGATCTCATCAAAGGGGCCTATTGGTTGAAGCCGCCTTCTTCGGGAGCGGAATTCGCCATCCTGGCCTCAGGCGCCTTGATGCCGGAGGCGTTGGAAGCCTACGGACAGCTTATCGACGACCTGCCCGGGGCCGGATTGCTGGCTGTCGGATCTCCCGGGTTGCTCCATGCCGACTGGCGGCAGCATCAGGAATTGAGCCATATCGGCCGATTGCTGGGCCAATTGGCGCCGGATGCTAAACTCGTCTCGATGATTGACGGTCACCCAAGCGCTCTGAGCTGGCTCGGCGCGGTGCGCGGTCATCGCATCCGCTCGCTGGGGGTGGATAAATTCGGACAATCCGGTGACCTGCCCGATCTTTACCGCACCTATCATCTGGACGCCGATGCGGTGATCGACGCCGCCGCCAGCCTGTTGATCGCGGGGCGGTAGCCGCTGTCTATCGCCCGTTCCGGGGGCTTGTTCCATCTGGCCGCGGTTGCTAGGCTTCTCGTCATGGATGACGAAAAAGACCTTCGGACCTTTGCCGACCTGATCGCCGACGCGCGGCGCGTGGTCATTTTCACGGGTGCCGGCATCAGCACGGAATCCGGAATCCCCGATTTCCGCAGCCCCGGCGGCATCTGGACCAAAAACACGCCCATCGATTTCCAATCCTTCATGTCCTCGCCGGAGATGCGGCGCGAGGCTTGGCGGCGGAAATTCCGAACCGACGCGACCATGCGCGCGGCGCAACCTAACCGGGGACACCGCGCGGTCGCGCAGCTCATCCAGAACGGAAAGGCCAGTTGCGTCATCACTCAGAACGTGGACGGGCTGCACCAGGCCTCGGGCATTCCCGACGGCAAGGTGATCGAGCTTCACGGCAACACGACCTATGCCACCTGCATCGACTGCGGGAAGCGTTATGAGATCGACGATATCCGCGTCGATTTCGAGAAGACCGAGGAGCCGCCCTCCTGCGAAGATTGCGGCGGCTATGTGAAGACGGCCACCATCTCCTTCGGCCAGGCTATGCCGGTCAAGCCCATGGAGCGCGCTCAAGAGGAGACGCTGGCGGCCGACCTCTTCATCACGCTGGGGTCTTCCCTGGTGGTTTATCCGGCCGCCGGCTTCCCGGAACTCGCCAAGCGCAACGGCGCCGGGCTGGTCATCGTGAACCGGGAGGCGACCGGCCTCGACAGGCTCGCCGATCTGGTGCTGAACCGATCGATCGGCGAGACCTTGGGTCGAGTGGTCGGGGTCGCTTAGAGCGTTTCCTTGAAAAACGCCAGCAGGCGATCCCAGGCGAGGTTCGCCGCGTTCACGTCGTAAGCTTCGCTGCGCTCGTTCGTAAAGGCGTGCTTGGCGTCGTAGCGATAGATCTCGTGGCGGGTCTTGAGGCCTTTCATGCCCGCTTCAAGCTCATCGACCTTGGCGGGCGTGCACCAGCCGTCGTCATTCGCGAAATGACCCTGGATCGGCATCCGGATCTTCGCAGGATCGGCAAAGCTCTTGTCGGCAATGCCATAGAAGGGAGCCGCCGCCGAAGCTTCCGGAATATGGACCGCGGCAGCGACAGACAGCGAGCCACCGAGGCAGAAGCCTGTCACGCCGATCTTGCCCGAGGTCTTGGCGAGATGCAGAACCGCACCGCGCAGATCCTGATGGGTCGCATCGGCAAAATCGAGCCCGGCCATCAGATGGTTGGCCTCGTCACCCTTGGCCGTGACCCGGCCCTTGTAAAGATCGGGCGCCAGGGCGTTATAGCCCGCGCGGGCGAGGCGATCCGCCACGCCCATGATCTGGTCGTTGACGCCCCACCATTCCTGGATCACGACGACGCCGGGCTTACCCTTGCCGGCTTCGGCCATATAGGCCTTGCTCTTGCCGCCATCGGGCCGCTGGAATTCGATCATGCCCATGTTTTTCACTCCCTCCGCTTGGTTGTTGACCGGTAGGCTACCCTCAACTTTGCGGGAGACACAATCGACAATCTGGTCCCGCCAGCGCCCGTCGTGCTATTCGGAAGCGAGGAGGTTCTTTCCATGACAAACACAATCCTGCGCGAGCAACTAAAGACGCGGGCCGCTTGGAAAGGCCCCGACTTTGCGCATGATGATTCCTGGATCTACCATCTGTCACCGGAACAGATCGTCGAGATCGAAGCCGCGATGGCTGCCGTAAAGAGCAAGGGCTTGCCTTTGCTCGATGTGCGCCGCGAGGATTTTCAGCTTCCTGAATTCAGTACCGCCCTTAAGGAAATCCTCAAGGAAATCCAACACGGACGCGGTTTCGCGCTCCTCCGGGGCTTCCCGGCGGCGCGATACAGAGTGGCAGATGTGGAACTGGCCTTCTGGGGCATCGGCACCCATCTCGGCCTGCCAGTCACCCAGAACCCCCGTGGACATCTCATGGGACACGTCCTAGACGAGGGCGCATCCTACGGCAAAATCAATGTGCGCGGCTATCAGACCACCGCCCATCTTCCCTTTCATACCGACGGCGGCGACCTGATCGGGCTCTGCTGCCTTCATCCTTCGAAAATCGGGGGCAAGAGCCGGCTCGTCAGTTCCGTTACCCTCCATAACGAGATCCTGCGCAATCATCCCGAGTATCTGGAACCGCTCTATCGCGGGTTCCAATACATCCGGAGGGAAGCCGCCCTGACCGACAGTCCGGTAACGGAGTTCCGCCTGCCGGTCTTCGGCTATAAGGACGGGGTCTTAAGCACTCGGCTGATCCGCGCGCAGATCAACGCTGCCGCCGAGAAGATGGGTAAGCCGTTAAGCCCGCTGGAAAAGGCCGCACTCGACTATATGGGCGACCTTGCGCAGAGCGACGCGATCCGCCTCGACATGGATTTCCAGGTCGGCGATATCCAGCTCATCAACAACTACACGATCATGCATTCGCGCACCGACTTCGAGGATTGGCCGGAACCGGAGCGCAAGCGACATATCCTGCGCCTCTGGCTCGGTTTCCGTGAGCCCCGCGCATTGCCCGATGAGTTCCCCCGCCACGAAGGCTATGGACAAGGGGAATTGATCGAGATCGCCTATCGGCCGAAACGGGTGGCTTAGGCTGCCCGCTTTTTCTTCAGCAGGTTGTAGATCGTCGCGGGGCCGACCGGCAGGCTGGTGATCGCCCCCGGCATCTGCAGCGCCTCGTCGATCGCCCCGGCAAGCGTGGCGCCGACCGCATTGGTGCCGCCTTCGCCGGCGCCCTTCACACCGAGCGGATTGAGCGGGGAGGGCGCGTCCTCCCGCACGAGGGTATCCACCCAGGGCATCTCGGTAATCGTCGGCATGACGTAATCCATGAAACTCGTGGCCAGGGGCTGACCCTGCTCGTCATAGACGAATTGCTCATAGAGCGCCCCGCCGATTCCCTGGCAGGCTCCGCCCACGAGCTGCCCCTCGACCAGCATCGGATTGATCGATTTTCCGATGTCGTAGGCGACAAGATATTTCTCGATCTCGATACCGCAGGTTTCGGGGTCGATCCGCACCTGGCCGATATGGAACCCATAGGGATAGGTCATGTGGTCGGCCGTGAACTGGGCGACTGTCTTCAGGCCTGGATCGTTCCCGTTGAGGAGGGTCGATCCAGGGCGGAGCGCGCGGACGACATCGCCCAGCGTCACCGACGGTCCCGGCACCTGGCCCTTGCGCGATATGACGCCCTCGTCGATCTCCAATTCGGCTTCCGGCACCTGAAGCAGCGAGGCGGCCGCCTGCAGGGCGCGCTCGCGCAATTGCCCGGCGCCGATGTAGATCGCGGAGCCGGTCATCACCGTCACCCGTGACGCAAAGGCGCCCATGCCATGGCCGATGAGATCGGTCTGACCATGGATGACCGTGATTTTGTCGATCGACGCGCCCAGGCGTTCCGCACAAATCTGCGCCATCGAGGTTTCGACGCCCTGGCCGATCGAGGCGACACCGGTAATCACTCGGACATGGCCGTCTTCGTCGACGGAGATATCGACCTCGTCCATAGGGCCGAGGCCGCTCTTCTCGACGAAGTAACCGACGCCGATCCCGACCAATTCGCCCTTGGCGCGGCGCTCCGCGGCCGCTTTCTTCATATCCTCATAACCGACCCTCTGCAGAGCCTGGTCCATGAGGCCGAAGTAGTCGCCTGAATCGTAGGTGACTTCCGTGCCAAGCGTGTCGAGCCCCCGCGCGAAGGGGATCTTGTCCAGCGGGATGAGATTGCGGCGCCGCACCTCGATCGGGTCGATGCCGACCTTGTGGCCCACCGCATCCAAAAGACGCTCGCGCACGAAGGTCGTCTCATAGCGGCCGGGCGCGCGATAGGTGCCCGCCGGTGTCTTGTTCGTGAGCCGGATATGCCCCGCCGCCCGATAGGCCGGAATGACATAGGGTCCCGGCAGCATGGCGCAGGCGAGGTCGGTCACCGTCGCCGCATGGGTCCGGACGTAGCCGCCCTGGTCGGTAAAGAAGTCATCGTCGATCCCGAGGATGAAGCCGTTCTCGTCGATAGCGGCGCGGATGCGATGATGCTGGTCGCGGGAATGGTTGGCCGCCAGCAGATGCTCCTTGCGGTCCTCGATCCATTTGACCGGTCGCTTCAACCGCAAGGCGGCGAGGCAGGTCAACACGTCCTCGGGATAGACCTCGCCGCGGATGCCGAAGCCGCCACCGACGTGGCCCTCGTAGAGATGCATGCCTTCGAGCGGCAGGCCCAACAGCTTGGAGATCGTCGCCCGGTTCCAATGCGGGACCTTCGCCGCGCCGTGCATCTCAAGCACCTGCCGGCTTTCGTCGAAGCGCGCGATGGCGCCCCGCGTTTCCATCGGAATGCCGCTGTGCCGGCCGACATAGAGTTCCAGCTCGATGACATGGGCGGCACGACGGAAGGCGTCGTCGATATCGCCATAGGCCTTGCGCACGACAGAGGCCTCGGTCGTGCGGCCGGGAAGGAATTCGCCGACCGGATCGATGGCGCGGATGACCACCGGAAGATCGTCGATTTCGGCGAAGACGACTTCCGCCGCGTCTTCCGCCTGAGCCTGGCTTTCCGCGAAGACCACGGCGATGGGCTCGCCCACATAACGCACCCGATCCTGCGCCAGGATGGTCTGGCGGTAAGGCTCCAGGTCGGCGAGCTTGGTCAGGCGGAAACCGATGTGGGGGATATCCACGACATCCTTGCCCGTCCAGATCGCGACCACGCCCTCTTGCGCCAGCGCCTCGCTCAGATCGATAGGCCCCAGCTTCCCATGGGCGAAAGGCGACCGCACAACCCGCATATAGACTTGGTTGGGAAAGGAGATATCCGCGGCGAAACGTCCCCGCCCGGTGATGAGCGGCAGATCTTCCAGCCGCTTAACCGAGCGGCCGATGTAATTCATGGCTTCATCTCTTCCCTCGCGGCTTTCACCGCCTTGAGGATATTCTGATAACCCGTGCAGCGGCAGAGATTGGAGGAGAGGGCATGGACCAGCTCCTCGTCACCGATATTCGGGTTCTGCTCCAAGACGCCGGTCGCGAGCATCAGGAAGCCCGGGGTGCAGAAGCCGCATTGCAGGCCATGGTGATCCCAAAAGGCCTGCTGGATCGGATGGAGTTCGTTGCCCTTGGCGAGTCCTTCGACCGTCCTGAGTTCCGCCCCCTCCGCCTGGACGGCGAACATGAGGCAGGAGCGCACCGGCTTGTCGTCCATCAGGATCGTGCAGGCGCCGCAGACGCCGTGCTCGCAGCCGAGGTGGGTGCCGGTCAGGCCGCATTCCTCGCGGATCGCATCGGCCAACATCCGGCGCGGCTCGACCTTCATCTCGTAGCGCTTGCCGTTGACCGACAGAGTGACGTCAAGCTTCTCCGTCATGATTTCTCCTTGGCGGCTTCGCGGATGAGCTGCCTGATACGCGGGGGCGTGGCCGGGATTTCGAAGATCTCGACCCCGAAGGGCTTCAAGGCGTCCGAGATGGCGTTGATGATCGCCGCCGGCGGGCCGATGGTGCCGCCTTCGCCGATGCCCTTGGCCTTGGTGATCGAGGCGTCGGTCAAGGTCTCCAGATGCTCGATCTCGATCGTCGGCACCTCAGACATGGTCGGCGGGATGAAATCCATCAGAGAGCCCGTCAGGATATTGCCGGTCTCGTCATAGATGATCTCTTCGAAGAGCGCGTTGGCGATGCCCTGAACCACGCCGCCGTGGATCTGCCCGTCGACGATCATGGGATTGATCAGGATGCCGGCGTCCTCGACAACCAGGAAACGTTCGATCTTCACGTGGCCGGTTTCGATATCGACCTCGACGATGGCGGAATGGCAGGCGTTGGAGAAGGTGCCCGCCGGATCGTAGGTCGCAATCGTTGTAAGGCCCGGTCCGCCGCCGCCGAAAAGCTGGCTCTGATGGTGGGCGGCGCGGGCGAGGGCGGTGATCTCGACGCTGCCTTCATGACCGCGCCGACGCGCGACGCCGCCCGCCAGTTCGATCTCTTCCGGCGGCGCCTGGAGAAGATGCCCGGCGATCTTATTGAGCCGTTCGCGCATCTGTTCGGCCGCGAGCTTCGACGCGCCCCCCGCCAGCACGAGGGACCGGCTGGCAAAGGTGCCCCAACCATAGGGCGTGGCATCGGTATCGCCGGAGATGATGCGGATGCGCGACGGCTCTATCCCCAACTCGTCGGCGATGATCTGGGAGAGGCCGGTTTCGAGGCCCTGCCCATGGGGCGACGCGCCGATCCGGGCGATCACATAACCCGAGGGATCCATCGCCATCTCGACCGTCTCGTAGCCGGGCGTGATCTCCATGCCGCGCGCCGCAAAGGTCGGCGTTCCATAGCCTGATCGCTCGTTGAAGACGGAGAAGCCGATGCCGAGATAGCGGCCTTCTTCCCGGGCTTTTTTCTGCCGCTCGCGAAAGCCCTTGAGGTCCAGAACCTCGGCGGAACGTTCGAGCGATTCCCAATAGGTGCCCGCGTCGTAGAGCGAGCCCGTCACGGTCTTATAGGGAAACTCGGTGATGAGATTGCGCCGCCGCATCTCCACGGGGTCGAGGCCGAAACGGTCGGCCGCGAGGTTCATGATCCGCTCCATGGAGAGCGTCAGCACCGGCCGCGACACCCCGCGATAGGGGGCCATGGGGCAGGTGTTGGTGGTGACGCCGCGCGTCCTGACCGAATATTCCCGAAGATCGTAGGGACCCGGCAACTCCGACATCGCCATTAGGGGCTCGACGCCGCAGGTGATGGGATAGTTGGAATAGGCGCCCACATTGCAGCGCAGGTCCGCTTCCAGGGCGATCAGCTTGGCGTTCTCGTCGAAAGCCGCTTTGACCGTGTGGTGCTGGTCGCGGGAATGGAAGGAGGCTATGAGGTTCTCGTTCCGGTCCTCGATCCAGGCAACGGAGGCTTCGAGCTTCCGCGCGACCCAGACGGCAAAAACATATTCGGGCACCAGGGCCATCTTCTGGCCGAAGCCGCCGCCCACGTCGGGTGCCACGACGCGAAGGTCCGTTTCCGGCATGCCCAGGACATCGGCGATGCCGGTGCGGATTGGATGCGGGTTCTGTACCGAGGTGTAGAGCGTAACCCGGCCGGTCGAATGATCGAAGACCGCATGGGCGTTACGGGTCTCCATCGGCATCGCGTTCTGGCGACGGCTGCGGATATCGACCTCGACGACCTGCGCCGCCTTGGCCCAAACGGCATCGAAGCCCGGCGTCTTGAGCGAGGTTTCCACCAGCACATTGCCGGGGGCCTGGTCATGGACGCGGGGAGCGTCGGGCTTCAGCGCCTCGTCCACATCGATGGCGGGGTCCAGCACGTCGATATCGAGCATGACCTGCTCGGCGATGTCTTCCGCTTCCGATTGGGTCGCGGCGATGACGGCCGCGACCGGTTCGCCCACGTAGGTTACGCGCTTGTTCGCCAGGATCGGCTGATCGGTCGGCACGTAATTGCGTCCGTGGAGAATGGGGCGCAACGGCTTGATGTCGGTGATGTCGGCGGCGGTGAAAACCACCGCGCCTTCGGGGATTTCGATCCCGCAGATTGTGCCGCGCGCGACGGGGCTGCGGACGAAGCGGATCGCCATGGCTCCCACCGCGATATCGGCGGTGAAGCGACCCTTACCTTTCAGAAGAACCGGATCCCGAAGCCGGGGGATCGGCTGGCCGACCCATTTCATCGAGCGAGCGCCCGCTCCAACGCCCGTCTCACCATGGCTCGGGTCAGATCCCGCCGGTAATCGGCCGGAGCATGCATATCGTCCATCGGCTGGATCCCTTCTGAGGCGAGACGAGCCGCTTCCACCCGGTCGGCCGCTTCGCCGGTCTTGCCGATGAGATAGGCTTCCGCATCGGGTGCGCGGACCGGCTTGTCCTCAACCCCGCCGATGCCGATGCGAGCCTCGGCGATCCTACCGTTCTCGATCTTGAGCGCGACCAGCGACATGGAAAGCGCGAAGTCTCCAGCCCGGCGGTTGAACTCGCAGAAGCCGTGCTTCCAGCTGTCGTCGAGCAAGGGAAGCCGAGCCTCGACAAGCAGTTCGTTCTCGGTGAGCGCGGTGGTCAGCGTCGTCACGAAATATTCCGCCGCCGGGATGATCCTTTCGCCTTCGAGGCTATGGGCCACCATTTCCGCATCGAGCGTACAGGCGACAAGACACCATTCCGAGGCGGGATCCGCATGGGCAAGGCTGCCGGTGAAAGTGCCGCGCGTGCGGATCGGCACATGGGCGATATGCTGCACCACATCGGCCAGGAGACGCGCCAGAGGGCCTTCGAAAAAAGGCCGCTCGAAAGCGGCGTGACGGGTCAAGGCGCCGATGCGGAGCTTGCCGTTTTCCGGCCTGGCGAAGTCGAGCTCGGAGATGCGATTGATGTCGATCAGCATATCCGGCCGGGCGAGGCGGAAATTCATGGTCGGCACGAGGCTCTGGCCGCCGGCCAGGATCTTTCCCATGCCCTCGGATTCAGCAAGCGCCGTGACGGCTTCCTTTATGGAGCGCGGCGCGCGATAGGCAAATTGAGGCGCTTTCATTGCCGCAAGCTAAACTGTCGGGACAGTAGGGGTCAAACCCCATTTCGCACCCTTTGAATACGAAATCGGCGCGATTTTCGCTCGAAATATACCGTTGAAAATAACGCTACCGAGCCGCAGAGGCGGCAAGCCCGCCCCGATCGCATGCGACAGGGGCGGATGGCCCTCGATCCGAGGCTTCCCGCTTGTCGATTGTGAACAGGCGGACCGCGTTGACAGGAAAGGCAAATAGCCTTGGCTTCCGGTGGCGGCCCGGCTAGGTTGTATTCAAATTCGACCCCGAGGAGCATTTCCGATGAAGATGGTAGACCTGTCCCACGTGATGAACATGCATACCCCCGGCTGGGTGGGCTATGCGGGCAATCAGGTCTATTACGCGCAGAATCTTCAGACGAAGAGCATCGTGGCGCAGCGCATCGACATGGCGCTCCACGTGGGCACTCACATCGACGGCGCGATGCATGCCTCCGACGGCATGGGCGACATGGCCTCCTATCCGTTGGATTACCTCGTCAGCAAAGGCTGCGTGGTGGATGTCTCCGACAAGGTCGACGACTGGGGAATCATCACCCCGGAAATGATCATGAACGCCCCGGTGAAGGTGGAGAAGGGCGATATCCTGATCGTCCATACCGGCTATCACCGCTATTACGAAGGCAAGCCGCAGCAGGATCTGGTGCGCTATTTCTGTATGCATCCCGGCGGCAAGATGGAACTGGTCGAATGGATGCTCGACATGAAGATCAAGTGGTGGGGCATCGACGCCGGTTCGGGCGATCATCCGATGAACACCTCGATCCGCTACATGCGCCCCGATCTCACGAAGCAGTTCGAGGAAAAGATCGGCATGAGCTGCGACGACTATTTCCCGCACCACGAGTACAAGCACAAGAAGTCCGGCCGGCCGGTCAAGAACAACATCTTCGCCTTTCACAACTACGCCTTCCAGGAAGGCCTGATCCATGCGGAGAACGTGGGCGGGGACATCGAGATGGTGTTGAACCAGCGCTGTGTGATCGGCGCCTTCCCCTGGCGCTTCGACGGTCTTGAGAGCTGCCCCTGCCGCATCGTCGCCTTCACGGATGTGGGCGAGGGCGATGTGGTCGGCATCGGGCCGGCGGCTGCGGGTCTCAAGCGCTAATCCAGGACCGACCTCCGGAAAGGAGGGACGATGGAGGATATCGCCTTCGCTAGCGCAACCGCTCTTGCCGGAGAAATCCGAGCGAAGAGAATGGGTTGTCTTGAGCTTCTCGATCTCTACCTGAAGCGGGCCGAGACTTATAATCCGGCCCTGAATGCGATTATCGCCTGGCAGGTGGAAAAGGCTCGGGAGCGAGCGAAGGCCGCCGACGCGGCGCTCGCCCGAGGTGATAGCTGGGGGCCGCTGCACGGCATCCCCGCCACGGTGAAAGAGGCTTTCGACGTCGCCGGCCTGCCGACGACCTTCGGCAATCCGGTTTTCGCCAAGAACATCGCTTCCCGGAATTCGGCGCTTGTCGACCGCCTCGAAGGCGCGGGTGCCATAGTCTACGGCAAGACCAATGTGCCGCTGATGCTGCTCGACAGCCAGACCTACAACGAGGTCTACGGAACCACGAACAGCGTGTGGGATGCGAAACGCTCGCCGGGCGGCTCTTCGGGCGGCGCCGCCACCGTATTGGCAGCGGGTCTCGTGGCGCTGGAAGCCGGAAGCGATATCGGCGGTTCGCTCCGCAACCCCGCCCATTACAATGGGATTTACGGCCATAAGACGACCACCGGCACGGTCTCGACCCGCGGCCACGCACCGCCGGGCGTCGTGACGCCGACCGATATGTTTGTGGCCGGTCCGATGGCGCGACATGCGGAGGATTTGGCCCTGGCGATGGGCGTGCTCGCAGGTCCCGACGGCCCCGGCGCGGCGGCTTGGCGCGTCGATCTTCCCCCGCTCCGTGCCAATCGTCTCAAGGATTTCAGGGTGGCGATCTGGGCGCGGTCGCCGCTCTCCGCCGTGGACGATCGCATCGTCGACAAGCTGGAGGCGGTGGGCGATGTATTGCGCGGCGCCGGAGCCCTGGTCAGCGACGCCTCGCGACCGGCCTTCGACGTCGAATACTTCCACCGGACCTATCTGAAGCTTCTGCGCGCGGCGACTTCGTCCCGCGTGCCGGAAGAGGTGTTCCAGGCGCATCTGGCCCTGGCGGCAACGCTCTCGCCCGACGACATGACCCATCGGGCGAACCTTGCCCGGGGCGCAACACTCCGCCATCGGGAGTGGCTTCAGACCAACGAAATCCGGATGAAGCTCAGGCTCGCTTGGCGCGACTTCTTCAAGGATTTCGACGTGGTTCTGGCGCCGATCGCCGCGACGCCGGCTTTTCTCCACGACCAGAACCCGGATCGGGACAAGCGGGTCATGCGAGTCAACGGCAAGGATGTCTCTTACAACGACCAGCTCTTCTGGGCCGGTCTTGCCGCCATGCCCTATCTGCCCGCAACGGCAGCGCCCATCGGCTTCGTCGAGGGCTTGCCGGTGGGCATGCAGATCATCGGTCCCGAAGCCGGAGACTACAGCACCATCGAGTTCGCCCGCCTCCTGGCCGAAGAAATCGGCGGTTTCGTGCCGCCACCGGGATATGCCCAATGAGCGCGATCGATCCCTTTGCCTCCGCAGCCTCCCTGGCAGAAGCGATCCGCGCTAGACGGATCGGATGCCTGGAACTCCTCGACCTCTATCTGAAGCGGGCCGAAGCCCATAACCCCGAACTCAACGCCATTGTCGTCTGGCAGGTCGAAAAGGCGCGGGAGCGGGCAAGAGCGGCGGACGCGGCCCTCGCCAAGGGCGAGATCTGGGGGCCGCTTCACGGCCTGCCCATGACCGTGAAGGATTCCTATAACGTCGTGGGTCTCCCGACGACCTTCGGCAATCCCGCGCTCAAGGACAATATCGCGACGGAAAACGCCGATGTGGTCGAGCGCCTCTTGAAGGCTGGAGCGATCATCTACGGCAAGACGAACATTCCTTATCTGCTTGCCGATATCCAGGCCTACAACGATCTCTATGGCACGACGAACAATCCCTGGGACCTGACCCGGACTCCGGGCGGCTCGTCGGGGGGTGGGGCGGCGGCCCTGGCGGCAGGCCTCGTCGCGCTGGAGGCGGGCAGCGACATCGCGGGCTCGCTGCGCTATCCGCCCCATCATTGCGGGATCTATGGCCATCGCCCGAGCTTCGGTGTTGTGTCCTGGCGCGGGCATGCGCTGCCCGGCATTCTCAATCCCACCGATATTTCCGCCGTCGGGCCGATGGCGCGGGATGCGGGCGATCTGGCGCTGGCCATGAATGTCCTGGCTGGACCTGACGCCTTGAACCTCCCCGCCTGGCGCGTGGAACTGCCGCCACCCCGGGCGACGAAACTCAGGGATTTCCGCGTTGCGGTCTGGTCACAATCGCCGCTGGCCCCCGTCTCCCGAAGCATGGCCGACAAGCTGGAGGCGGCCGTCGCCGCCGTCGGGCGCAAGGGGGCGAAAGTCGATGGCAAGGCGCGCCCGGCCTTCGATTCCGAGGCGGGACATCGGACATATCTGACGCTGCTGCGATCCGCGACAGCCGCGCGCCTCCCCGAAGAGACCTTTGAGGCCCAGATGAAGATCGCCGGTACGATCGCGCCTGGCGATTTCAGCCATAAGGCCGCTGTCGCTCGCGGCGTGGCGCTCCGGCATCGGGAATGGCTGGAGGCCGATGAAGCGCGGATGCGGATGCGTCTCGCCTGGGCGGAATTCTTCAAGGATTTCGACGTGCTGGTCGCCCCGATCTCGCCGGTCCCGGCCATCGAGCACGAGCATAATCCCGACTGGGACGCGCGCCGCATCATGGTGGACGGAACTCCCCAGCCCTATATGGACCAGTTTTTCTGGGCCGGACTGCCGGCTTGCTGCCACTTGCCAGCCACCTCCGCGCCGAGCGGCTTCGTCGATGGATTGCCGGTCGGCCTGCAGGTCATCGGACCCGAGGGCGGCGACCTTACCACCATCGAATTCGCCCGCCTTTTAGCTCAGGAAATCGGCGGTTTTGTCCCGCCGCCGCGCTATAGCGCCTGACCAACTCCAAGAGGTGAGGCAAATCGCCTCATTGTGACAAACTGGCCGATCCCTCTGGATGGCGGCGTCATTGTGCCCTATATGACGCTTATTCAACGAACGAGGGTGAGCATGAAGCAACCGGAGGATATGAGCCTCGCGGAAATCCGCACCGAACTTCGTCGCATGGGCGTGACCGATCGCCTTTCCACTTTGATCCTGCGGGAGATGGGCGCTGCCGAACAGCGCATCTCCGCTTCTTCAAAAGACGAAAAAGCCAAATACGATGCCGCCAAGGCACCCTTCTTCGTTCTGAAGGCCTATGCCATGACCGATGCCGATCTTACGCTGAACCGGAAGGGACAGCTGTTCATCGCCTCGATTACCCGTGAGGACGAGGAACTGCAGAAGTCGGCCTGAGCAGGCGTCTTCTTTCTTTGTAAAATATTGTCGCAAGACCCGATGTCTTTGTAACCGCCGCCCTTGAGAGGCGGCGGTTCTGTAACAGGGCATACCAACAAACGGCGCTTTGTAACGACGGGTTGCGAAACTGTCTGTTTTGTAACGGAGCGTCGCAAAACCGCTTCCGTTTCGCCCCAAAGAAGCCATATCCGGAATCGACCCTTCGCGTGTTGTTAGGAGAACGAGTTCTAACGGAGGGTTTCGGATCATGGACTTCACGCATATTCCCGACACGAGCGACGACGTCACAGTTCTCTTCGACGACGAAGCAATGACCATGCCGGTACCTCGGGGCGCAACCATGGCGGATCTTGCCGAACTCATGGCGGAACTGGGCGCCGAACACGGAGGAAGGCCGCTCTATGTGCGGGTGCGCTGCTCCGATCGCCGAGCCGCGCAAGGTCGTCTTTCCGGACGCAGGGCGTTCCGGGCCGCCTGATACCCGGGTCCTTATCTCCGCGGGGCGATTTTGCCGCCAGCGGGGAATAGGGCCGAGCCCGGCGCCGTTGTACCGGCATCTGATAGAGGTCGTATCCCATGCCTAAATTTTTGTCTCGCGCGCTTCTGCTGGTCCCGCTCCTCGCCCTTGGAGCCTGTTACTACCCGGCGCCGGCGCCTTACTCGCCTTATCCCGCCTATGGCTATGCGCCTGGCTATGCGCCCGAATACAGCTACTATCCGGGCTACAGCTACTATGCGCCCCCGGCGGTGTCCTTGAACTTCGGATACGGCAACGGCTGGCATCGCCGCTGGCGGTAAGGCGCGATCATGAAAAGAGTTCTCCTGGCCGTCCTGGGCGCCGCCATCCTGTTGCCCGCCGTGGCGGCGACAGCGTCGGCTCAGGCACAGCATCGCCGCGACGAATGGCGTGAGAGGGACATCCACCGCTTCCACGAGCGCGATTTCGATCGCTGGCGCGGCGGAAACTGGTGGCATGGCCGTTGGGGCGGTCGCGACGGATGGTGGTGGACGGTGGGCGGCATTCGCTACTGGTATCCGGCCCCGATCTACCCCTATCCCGATCCCTATGCGCCGCCAGCTGCCATATCAGCCCCTCCGCCGCGGCCCACAACCTATTATTACTGCGACAATCCGCAGGGCTATTATCCCTATGTGCCGCAATGCGCGCTGCCGTGGCGAGCCGTGCCGGCGAATTAGCGAGAGGCCGGCGAGATAAGCCCGAAGAGATAAAAGGCTCGGAGTCAAAAACTCCGAGCCTTTTCGATTCGGTTACTTCGAAATCCAGGCGCTGGCCCAGTCGCCATTCCCCTGGACAGTGCCCCAGACGCCTTGAAGCCGCTGGGACGCGCCGTCGATGTTCCGATACTGACGGAAGGTAAGGGACGGCAGATCCGTCGCAAGGATAGCCTGGACTTCCTTGTAAGACTTGCCACGCTCCTCATTGGTGGTCCCGGCTTCGGCCTTCTGGAAAAGCGCATCCACCGTCGGGTTCGAATAGATCGAGCCGTTTCCATAGACTTGGCCGATGCTCGACGTGACGAAGGCGCGGGCAAGACCGAGCGCGGGGTCGAAATAGCTGCTGTAGGACACGATGGTCATGTCGAAGTCGCGATCCTTGTAGATGCGCTGGAAGAGGGTCGCATCCTCCAGAGCCTCGGTCTCCAGATCGACCCCGATCGCCTGATACATGCTCTTCAAGGCGGCGGAGACTTGCTTGAACTCCGGATATTGCGTCGCGAAGATCAGGTTGCGGACCGTAAAGCGCTTGCCGTCGGCGCCGCGCTTCGCGCCGGCCGCGTCGAGCAGCGCATTCGCCTTGGCCGCGTCGAAGGGATACATCTTGTTGAAGTCGATCGACGGATCCGCAGCCCAGGCGATTTCCGAATGGAATGGCATCACGCCGACGCTGCCCCAGCCGAAAAAGGCATTCTTGATCAGGTAATCGCGATCCATGCCCATGAAGAGGGCCTGGCGGATCCGCTTGTCGTCGAAGGGTTTCTTCGTCGTGTTGATCGTCGCGATGGTAATGCCGGGAGCATTGTCGCTGGTCATCAGCTTCAGCTTTGGATTGGACCGCACCGTCGCCTGGTCGGATCCCGGAAAGAACTGCACCAGATCGATCTCGCCGGCCTGAAGCGCCTGAAGCCGGGACGAAGCCTGGGTAATGACCTTGGCGACCACCTCGTCGAGATAGGGCTTCCCCTCGATGTGATATTTCGGGTTCTTGGCGAGCCGGACGTAATCGCCGCGCTTCCATTCCGAAATCTTGAAGGGGCCGGTGCCGACAGCGGCCGTGCTGCTCGCCGGGTTCTTCATCGGGTCGCTGCCTTCGAAGAGATGACCGGGCAGGATCACGCCGCCGCCACCACAAGCGAGCGACAGCATGAAGGGGCCAAAACCGCTCTTCAGCTTGATCACGACCTTGTCGGGGGCCGGCGTCTCGATGGCGGAGATCACCTTCCCGGCGGGTGCGAAGGTCGAGGAGAGCTTGCTGTCCACCTCAAGGAGCGAATACTTGACGTCGGCCGAAGTCACCGGCTTGCCGTCGTGCCATTCGGCCTTGGCGAGGTCGAAGCTATAGGTCAGGCCATCCGGCGAGACGGTCCAGGACTTCGCCAGCAGCGGCATGATCTTGTAGTCGGGCGCCACCTGGACCAGACCTTCGTAGAGAATGCAGCCCACAAGCCGATCCGGGGGGTTCGTGCTGACCCCGGGATTGACCGTCAAGGGATCCTGGCCGATCGAGAAGATCGCCGTTCCACCGCGCTGTGGAGCGCCTTGAGCGGCTGCCGGCGCCGTCGTCGCCACCGCCATACCGAGTCCCGCGGCGCCAATCATCGCCCCGGTGAACAACCTCCTGTGAAGTTTTCCCATATCGAGCCCGCCTCCCTGAAATGGCGGCCTGACCGGCCGCTCTGAAGCTGATGCTAACAAAAGTCCCCGGCGGGCGATACTTGCCCGCCTCCTTCAGATGGAAGTGTCCCCACCCATCAGGCGAGCACGGATATTGAGCACGGTCTGCGGACTGACGCCCGCGCGCCGCCCGATTTCCCGGGCCGACAGTTCCTCATTGTCGGGATCGGCCAGCAGCGCCTGCACGAAACGGCGACGCTCGGAGGCGGTGCGGAGCGGGAGTTGAGCGGGAAGAGGCGGGGCCGCCGGCGCCGGCTTCGGCACGCCCGCCGGCACCATGGCCGCGATATCGCGCAGCATCGACCGCAGAAAGCCGTCCGCCCCTTCGCCGTCGAAGCGGCCGCCACGGCTGTTGATCTGCGCGAAATAGTGAAGCCGGATCAGAAGGTCGGTGAGCGACCGCGCCGGAAGCTTCCCTTCCAGCAATTCCGCCAACACCCTGATCCGGATCGCTGCCGGGACCGTCAGCGGATCCGGTGCGCGGAACGTGCGCTCGTCCGCCATGATGGCCCAGCGATCCGCGTCCAACTGGCCCCATTCCTCATATTCCGCCCAGGCGAGCGCAAGCGTCGCGGGCAGGGGGTAGGCGTCCCTGGCAGCCTCGATCAGTTCTTGCGGCGGCTCTCCTTTCGCGCCGGCCGCCGTGAACATCTCGAGTTTCTCGGCGAAGAGCCCGCAGGCAGCCTCCAGCCGCCGCTCGCGCTCCGTGGTGTCCAGCACCATTTCGAAGCTCCGGTAACGTGCCCCCACGGAGGCGCGCGCCTGGAGCAATTCGGCATAGGTGTAGCCCCGCTTGGCAGTCCAGCCGGACCGATATCTTGGCTGTTCGCGGTTGGGGGCTTCCTCGAAGGCGAAGAGATCGGTCATCTCAAAGGAGATGAGCCCGTAAGCTTGTCCCGAAGCGGCAGCACGCGCCTCCACCAAGGTCAGCCCGGCGCGCTCAGCCATTTCCCTCGCCTTGCCTTCGGCGGTTTGAGCTTCGGCGTCGTGTGGCGAGCGCGTCAGCGCATCGACTTTGCGGAATTTTTCGTAGTCGAGATCGGGCATGGCCAAGGTGCTGAAGAGTCTCTGGAGCGCCTAGCTTGCCACGTCGTCTAAATTGGACGCCACCAGATATCGCCCTCGACGATATTTTCGACGGGCATGAATTCGCCATTTGCGAATAAATGAGGGCGGTAGCCGAGCGCTGCGAGGGTTTCATAGGCTGCGGCCAGGGTATCGCCCGCGCGCTGAAGATGCGCCTCGACCATTTCCAGCATCATCACCGGACGGTAGCGCGTCAGCGTCTCGCGCGCCCCCCGGATCATATGCAATTCCCAGCCTTCGATATCGGCTTTGACAAAATCGAGGCGCGTCTCGCCGAGTTTGGGGAAAACGTCGTCGAGGGTGGCGATCGCCACGATCTCGATCCGCGACTCGGGCCAGCGGGTCTGCTCGCCTAAATGCGCCAGGCCGAAGCCATAACTGCCCCGACGTTTGACCGGCAGGGTCAAAGCTTCGACCCCGGCGCGGTCGCCGAGACCGACGGGCAGGATCGTCACGTTCCGACAACGGTTGAAGAAGATCGCGGGCCGCAGGATCGACCGGGCATAGCCCCCCGGCTCGAAGGCATAGACCCGGCCTTTTCGCGCGACGCTTGCGTAGAGTTTTGCGAATTGCCCCGCGTGCGCGCCCACGTCGAGAACCACGCCGTCCACGGGGATCACGCGCCGCAGGAGCGGAAGATCCTCTTTGTGATGCTGCTTGCAGACCGCCTTGAAAAGATGGGCGAACCAAGTGGCTGACGGATGCCAGCGAAAATGCTCCATGTCCTCGATCCCTGAGCGCCGCTCGCGGCCAATCCCCGGATCATAGCCGCAGATTAGCCAGGGGGGCTGTCTTTTCGGCGTCACCTACTTCATCTACTGTCTTCAGAGCAAATTTTTCGAGGAACCGATGGTCGAAGCCCACGAGATGCACGAGCGGGTCCATGAAGCGGGCCACTCCAACAACAAGGGAGTGGCGATCCTGATCGCGGTTCTCGCCGCCATGCTGGCAATCACCGAAATGGGAGCCAAGAACGCGGCGACCCATTACACCTCCAAACAGATCGAGGCGGCCAATCTCTGGTCCTTCTATCAGGCGAAGACGATCCGTCTGACGACGGTGAGGGTTCCTGCCGAAGCGTTTCAAGCGCTCGGGCCGGAGTCCTTTGGAGACCGTGCCGCCGCTATTACGCAACAGATGAGACGCTGGCGTGAAACCGGCGACCGCTATGAATCGGAACCCTCCACCGGAGAAGGGCGCCAGGAATTGTCGGCGCGGGCGCGCGCGACCGAAGACGAGCGGGATAAAGCCTTGTCTCGGCTTCATCTTTTCGAGATAGCCTCGGCAGGCTTCCAGATTGCGATCGTGCTGGCCTCGGCCTCGGTGATTACCGGAGCCCTTCTGCTGGTCATCGGCGCTGGCGGATTGGGGCTCACGGCTTTCGTGCTGTCCATGTTGGGCTGGTTTGCCCCGAATCTGGTCCACTTATAGGGAACCGGCGGCGCCCGCTCAAAAACTTTCCGCCCGACCGCCGATCCGCCTATTATCCGCGGCCATGGAAAGCCTTGGAGCAAAGCGAACATGAGTGAGGTCGAATCCTCCGGAGCCACGACGCCGGAAGGGGCAGGGGACTTCATCCGCGAGATCATCCGGAACGATCTGGCGACGGGTCGTCACAAATCCGTCGTGACCCGTTTCCCCCCGGAACCCAACGGCTACCTCCATATCGGCCATGCCAAGTCGATCTGCCTCAATTTCGGAGTGGCGACGGAATACGGCGGACGTTGCAACCTGCGCTTCGACGATACGAACCCGGCGAAGGAGGAGCAGGAATATATCGATGCCATAAAGCGCGATGTGAGCTGGCTCGGCTTCGACTGGGGCGAGCACCTCTATCACGCCTCCGATTACTTCGAGCAGATCTACGACTGGGCCGAGCATCTGATAAAATCCGGCAAGGCCTATGTGGACGACCAGTCTCCGGATGAAATGCGCGCGAGTCGCGGCACTCTTACCGAGCCCGGCCGCAACAGCCCTTTCCGGGACAGGAGCGTGGAGGAGAACCTCGACTTCTTCCGCCGCATGAAAGCGGGCGAGTTTCCCAATGGCGCCCGGGTGTTGCGGGCAAAAATCAATATGTCCGCGGGCAATATGAATCTGAGGGACCCGGCGCTCTACCGGATTCTTCACGACAGCCATCCCCGGACGGGAAATGCCTGGTGCATCTACCCCACCTATGACTTCGCCCACGGCCAGTCGGATTCGATCGAGGGCGTGACCCATTCGATCTGTACGCTCGAATTCGAGGATCACCGTCCTCTCTACGAGTGGTTTCTCGCGAACCTGCCGGTGCCGTCGCATCCGCGTCAGTATGAATTCGCGCGCCTCAACCTCCGCTACACGGTGCTGTCGAAGCGGGTGCTGACCAAACTCGTCCGCGAGAAATACGTCACGGGCTGGGACGATCCCCGGATGCCTACCCTTGCCGCGCTCCGTCGCCGCGGAGTTCCGCCCGCCTCGCTCAGGGAATTCGTGAAGCGCGCGGGTGTCGGTCGGGCGAACAGCGTAACGGATCTCGCGATGTTCGAGGCGGCGATCCGGGACGATCTCAACAAGAACGCGGCCCGGCGCATGGCCGTGCTGCGGCCGCTCAAGGTGGTGATCGAGAATTATCCGGAAGGCGCCTCCGAAGAGCTGGAGGCCATCAACCATCCGGAAAATCCCGAGGCCGGCACCCGGCGAATTCCCTTCGGACGGGAGCTTTATATCGAACGGGACGACTTCATGGAGGAACCGCCCAAGAAGTTCTTCCGGCTCTCCCCCGGCGCGGAAGTCCGATTGCGCTACGCCTATTTCATCACTTGCCGCGAAGTGGTGAAGGATACCTCGGGCGAGGTGGTGGAATTGCGCTGCACTTACGATCCCGCGACCAAGGGAGGCAACGCGCCGGATGGTCGCAAGGTCAAGGCGACCCTCCATTGGGTCCCTGCGGCCGAGGCTATCCCCGCCGAAGTGCGGATCTACAACCTCCTCTTCACCCGGCCCGATCCCGGCGCGGAGGGCGATGTCTTCGCGGATATCAACCCGCAGTCGCTCGAGGTGATAGGCGACGCCCGGTTGGAGCCTTCCCTAGGCCAAGCCAAAGTGGGAGAGGCGATGCAATTCGAACGGCTGGGTTATTTCTGTCCGGATATCGAGTCCACGCCCGACAAACTGGTCTTCAACCGCACCGTGGGGCTTCGCGACAGCTGGGCCAAAGCCCAAGGCGGCTAGATCACGTCTTCCGCTTATGACCGCTGATTTCCGCTCCGGCTGCGGCAGGAAACTGCCGATACCAGATGATCGGCAGCGCTGACGCGATCGCGGTCACGACAAAGGCCACCTGAAAATCGAAAAGCGACAGCGCCCCGGCATCGGCTCCGCGTAGCGCCATGATCATATTGAGCGTCACCGCCGCCCAGGCGATGCCGCCGCCGCGCGTCACCTGCTGAATGACGCTGGCGAGCGTCGCCGAGGGACCCAGTCCCTCCGGCGGGACATCCGCATATTGGAGCGTGTTGAGGGCGCTGAGCTGGATCGACCGGATCGCTCCTGCCGTGAAGAGCACGAGGAGAATGGCGTAATGCGGCGTCACCTCATTGAAGAAGGCGCACATCCCGATGAAGATCGCATAGCCGACGCCGGTCCAGATCATCGCCAAGCGGAAACCTGCGAGCCGGATCGCGATCGGGCTGATCACCTGGGCCAGGAAATCGCCCGCGCCATGCGCCAGCACCAGAAGGCCTGAGACGAAGGGGCTCATGCCGAGGCCGACCTGGAACATGAGCGGCATCAGAAAATGCGGTGCGCCCGTGGCGAAGCGGTAGAAAGCGCCGGCCGTATTGCAGATCCGGTAGGTCTTGATCGTCATGGCCGAGAAGTTGACGATGGGATGGGCCGCACGGCGGGCATGGAGGATCGCCAAGACGCAAAGCACCGCGCCAAAGACTGCGAGCGCCAGCCCCGACCACCATCCCGATCTCTCCCCGGCCACCATGTCCAGTCCGTAGATCAGGCAGGCCAGCCCGCCGCCGTTCAACAGGAAGCCTTTGAGATCGAAGGGCCGTTTCACATCGCCGTGCAGATTGACCAGGTAGCGGTGAACCAATATGCCGCCGATGAGCCCCAGCGGCAGGTTCAACAAAAAGATCCATCGCCAGGAGACATAGGTGGTGATGAAGCCACCGAGCGGCGGCCCGATCACCGGCCCGATGAGACCCGGGAAGATGAGGAAATTCATCGCCCGGATAAGCTCGCTCTTCGGTGTCGTGCGCACGATGGTCATTCGTCCCACGGGCGACATCATGGCCCCGCCGGTGCCCTGCACGATACGGGCGATCACGAAACTCCAGAGATCCTGGCTGAAAGCGCAGGCCAACGAGGCAAGCGTGAAAATGACGATGGCGCCGGTAAACACCGTCCTCGTTCCCAGCCGGTCCGCGACCCAGCCACTCGCCGGAATGAAAACGCCAAGCGCCAGGAGATAGGCGGTGACGCCCAGGCTCATGTCGACCGGGGTCCGCCCGAAGGTTTCCGCCATCTTGGGCAGAGCCGTCAGAATCACGGTGCTGTCCAGCGTCTCCATGAAGAAGGCGGCAGCAACGACAAGCGCCACGATGGTCGAACTCGGGCGCGGCTTTTCCTCCGGGGGGGCCGTCATTTTCTGTTTATTGGGCTTAATGCTTGGAGATGATCGAAGTCGCAGCCGCTTCTAGCCTAGATGATACCGCACGCCAACCCGGATCCTGCCAAAAGCGGCAATGAGCACACAGGGGCCCCGACGACGGGGCCGGGTGAAGCCGGTTTATTTTCCTGATACCGCTCTTATAGCCGCTTGGCTGGGGGACTAGGATTTGAACCTAGATTGACGGAGTCAGAGTCCGCTGTCCTACCATTAGACGATCCCCCAAGCAGCCGGACGGCTCCGGCGCGGGACGGGGCCGGTAGATAGCACAGGCTTCCGACAAGGGGTAGCGATTTTGCCCGCATCTGTCGCAAAGGCTTCGCAGATAGGGATTCCTGCGCTAGGATCGCCGGATAAAACCCTGGAGTTTCGAGCCTATCTTGGTCCCCGCCGACCTCAGCCCCGAATTGTCCGAAGACACCGGTAGCCCTCCGTCGGCGCCGGCCTATACCGTCTCGGCCGAATCGCGCCGGGAGCAGGGCGAGGTCTATGCGGCGCTCGACCTCGGCACCAATAATTGCCGGCTGCTGGTCGCGCGCGGCGCGCGGCGCGGGTTCCGGGTGATCGACGCCTTCTCCCGGATCGTGCGGCTCGGCGAAGGGCTCGCGGCCAGCGGAAAGCTTTCCGACGCGGCCATGGACCGGACGATCGAGGCGTTGAGGGTCTGCGCGACGAAGGTCAGCAACCGCAAAGTCACCCGGGCTCGCTATATCGCGACCGAGGCCTGCCGCCGGGCGGCCAATTGCGGCGAATTCATGGAACGGGTGCGTCACGAGACCGGGTTCGACATCGAGATCATCCCGACCGAGGAAGAGGCCCGTCTTGTCGTCGCCGGTTGTGCGCCGCTGCTCGAATCCCGCATTCCCCATGCCTTGGTCTTCGATATCGGCGGCGGCTCGACAGAGCTCGCATGGCTTCGCACCCCTCGCCATCCGAGAGCGCCGGCCCACGTCGTCAGCAGCATGTCGCTGCCCTATGGCGTCGTCACCCTGAGCGATCGGCATGGAGGACGCGACGTCACGCCCGCGTCCTACGCCGCCATGGTCGCCGAGGTCAAAGAGGCGATCCTTCCCTTCGAAGCGCAGCACGGCATTAAAAGCCGCGTTGCCCGGGGCGAGGTGCAGATGCTTGGGAGTTCGGGCACGGTGACGACCCTGGCCGGCGTCTATCGGAACCTCCCTCGTTATAACCGCGCGCTGATTGACGGCACCCATCTGAGTTTCGAAGCGATCCGCGAAGTCATCGGCCGGCTCGCGTCCATGACCTACGAGGAACGCGCGAGCCATCCCTGCATCGGCGGAGAGAGGGCCGACCTCGTGCTGGCGGGTTGCGCCATCCTTCAGGCGATCTGCGAGCTTTGGACAGTCGGCGGTTTGCGCGTCGCTGACAGGGGCATTCGCGAAGGGATCCTTTTCGGCCTGCTCGATCACCGCTAAGATCACGCATGGCGAAACAAGGCAAGAAGGGCGGCGGATCACGCGCGCCCTCGACCACCAGGGCGGCGGCGGTACGGGTCAAGACCGCGCACAAAAGGTCCCACTCCTCGACCCAATGGCTGGAACGCCAGCTCAACGACCCTTTTGTCGCGGAGGCCAGACGCCTGGGATATCGCTCCCGCGCGGCCTTCAAGCTTATCCAGCTCGATGAAAGATTCGACCTCCTGAAGCCTGGGATGCGGGTTGTCGATCTTGGTGCAGCGCCGGGCGGCTGGACGCAGATCGCGGTCGATCGGGTAAAGGTGGGGACCGGCCGGGGGGAAGTCGTCGGCATCGACCTCCTGGCGATCGACCCGATCCCCGGTGCGACGCTGCTCGAAGGCGATTTCCTCGCGCCGGAGGCGCCGGACGCCTTGCGCCGGATCATGGGAGGCCCGGCCGACCTCGTGCTGAGCGACATGGCCGCTTCCACCACGGGTCATTCCGCGACCGACCATCTCCGGGTCATCGCCCTTGCCGAAGCCGCCATTCTTTTCGCGAGGGAGGTTCTCTCGCCGGGCGGCGGCTTTGTCGCCAAGGTATTCCAGGGCGGCACCGAGCGGGCATTGCTGGCAAGCCTGAAGCGCGACTTCACGATGGTACGCCACGCCAAGCCCCAGGCGAGTCGCGCCGAATCTTCCGAGGTCTATGTGGTCGCGACGGGCTTCCGGGGCAATTCGGACCTCGCCGAAAAGGGATAGCAGCCCCGCGCCCGAAGCGGCTTTCTTTGTATTCGTCCTTGTGTATAGTGCGGCGCCAACCTTGAACGGGAGGCATCATGGATATCCGACAGGCTTTTACCTTCGACGATGTCCTTCTGGTGCCCGCGGCATCCTCCGTCTATCCCACCGAGACCGACACGCGAACGAGGCTCACCCGCGAGGTGACGCTCGGCATACCGCTGATCTCCGCGGCCATGGACACGGTCACCGAAAGCAACCTTGCCATCGCCATGGCGCAGGCCGGGGGCCTGGGCGTCATTCACCGGAACATGGGGATCGACCAGCAGGCGGCTGAAGTCCGCAAGGTCAAGAAATACGAAGCCGGCATGGTGGTGAACCCCATCACCATTGCCCCCGAAGCGCCGCTGGCCGATGCCCTGGCGCTGATGGCGGACCACCATATTTCCGGCATTCCCGTGGTCGAGAAGGGGACGCAGAAGCTCGTCGGCATCCTCACCAACCGGGACGTGCGCTTCGCCAACAACCCGAACCAGCCGGTGCGGGAACTGATGACCAAAGACAAGCTGGTGACCGTCACCGAGAGCGTCCAGCGGGACGAGGCCATGCGGCTGCTCCACCAGCATCGGATCGAGAAGCTCCTGGTGGTGGACGAGGCCTATCGCTGCATCGGCCTCATCACCGTCAAGGATATCGAAAAGTCCCAGAAATTCCCAAATGCCTGCAAGGACGACCAGGGACGGTTGCGCGCCGCGGCCGCGACGGGAACCGGCCCCGATGGCGTCGACCGGGCCGATGCCCTCTTCAACGCGGGCGTCGATGTGCTGGTCATCGACACGGCGCATGGCCATTCGAGCCGGGTGCTCGAATCGGTGAGCCGCATCCGGCGGCTCTCCAACTCGACCCAGATCATCGCCGGCAATATCGCCACGGCGGCAGGGGCGCGGGCGTTGATCGACGCGGGCGCCGATGCGATCAAGGTGGGCATCGGGCCTGGCTCCATCTGCACGACCCGCATGGTGGCGGGTGTCGGGGTGCCGCAGCTTACCGCGGTGTTGGACGTAGCCGAGGAGTGCCGCAAAGACGGCGTTCCGATCATCTCCGACGGCGGCATCAAGTTTTCCGGCGATCTGGCCAAGGCCATAGCCGCCGGAGCCGACTGCGCCATGCTGGGCTCGCTCTTCGCCGGAACCGATGAAAGCCCGGGCGAGGTCTTCCTCTACCAAGGCCGAAGCTACAAGTCCTATCGAGGCATGGGTTCGGTCGGCGCCATGGCACGAGGCTCGGCGGATCGCTACTTCCAACAGGAAGTGACCAGCGAGTTGAAGCTGGTGCCGGAAGGCGTCGAAGGGAGGGTCCCACATAAGGGTCCTGTCGGGAATGTCGTCCATCAGCTCGTGGGCGGTCTCAGGGCCGCCATGGGCTATACCGGCAACCGCACCATCGCCGAGATGCAGCGCAATTGCAGCTTCGTGCGGATCACCAACGCGGGTCTGCGCGAAAGCCACGTCCATGATATCGCGATCACCCGCGAAGCGCCGAATTACCGGCAGGATCTCTGAACGGACAATCGCCTTGATAGTTGAAGGAGCATGACGCCGGGCGCCACAGTCCAGGCGGCGATGGAACTCATCGCCGGCATAGAGGCGGGGACCGCGCCCGCGGACGATCTGGTTGCCAACTATTTCCGCCGGCATCGATTCGCCGGCGTAAAGGACCGCGGCGCGATCTCCGAACATATTTACGCCGTGCTCCGGCACCGGGCGCAGCTCGATTGGTGGATCGGGCTTAAGGGGGAGGGGCTTCCCACCGACGCCAGGACGAGGCTTCTCGCCGCACTTCTGCTGGTCGAGGAATGGACTTTCCCGGACATCGCCCAGGCCTGCGACGGCGACCGGTTCCGCCCCCTGCCGCTTTCCGGCGCGGAAGGGCGTTTCCTCGGCGCGATCGAAACGGAGAAACTCACCCACCGCGACATGCCCCCCGAGGTGCGCGGGAATTATCCCGCCTGGCTGCAACCTCATCTGGAAGCGGCGCTTGGGCGCGACCTGCCGATGGAGATGGCGGCGCTCAACCGTCCAGCGGCGCTCGATCTCCGCGTCAACACGCTGAAGGGCGACCGGGACGAAGCCTGGGCTTTGATGGAGGCCGAGGGCATCAAGCCCGGCCGCACCGCCCTGTCGCCTCTGGGGCTTCGGGTCTTTGAGCGCATTCCCCTGGCGTCCCTTCCCATCTTCAAGGATGGCCTTATCGAGGTCCAGGACGAGGGCTCACAACTCGCCGCGATCCTTGCCGATGCCAGGCCTGGCATGCGGGTTGTCGATTTCTGCGCCGGCGCCGGCGGCAAGACCCTGGCGCTTGCCGCGGCCATGAAGAACAAAGGCCATCTCATCGCCTGCGACATATCCGAGCGCCGCCTCGAGCGTTCGGCCCAGAGACTACGGCGCGCGGGCGTCAGCATCGTCCAGCGGCGCGTGCTGACCGGGGAGCGCGACAAATGGGTGAAACGCCACGCCCAGGGCTTCGACCGTGTTTTCGTCGATGCGCCTTGCACGGGCACCGGCACTTGGCGGCGCAACCCCGACGCCAAATGGCGGCTTCAGCCCAAGGATCTTGAGGAACTGGCGGCGCTTCAGAAGGAAATCCTGGATAGTGCCGCGCGTCTGGTGAAACCGGGCGGCCGCCTCGTCTATGCGACCTGCTCGATGCTGCGGGAAGAGGACGAGGATCAGGCGACGGCCTTCATGGCGAGCCATCCCCAGTTTTCCCTTGTGCCGGTCGCCGATGTCTGGCGCGACACCATCGGCGGCGAATGCCCCGTGCGCGGCGACATGCTTCGCCTGAGCCCCGGACGTCACAAGACCGATGGCTTCTTTGTCGCGATCATGGAACGAGCGCCGCTTCCCACGCCGCCGGCCGAGGAAATTTCCGAGTCGCCCGCGGAGCCCGAGTCAGAGGCTTCCGAGGCGTGAAGACGATCTCGGGCGAATCGCAAGCACTTCGTGCTTTCGGCGGCGAGGCTTGCGTCGCCCTGTCTCAATCCCAATGATGCGCCACGCGACAAGGGGCCCAGCGTCATGACCGACCGTATCCTGATCCTCGATTTCGGCAGCCAGGTGACCCAGCTCATCGCCCGGCGGCTCCGCGAGAGCGGCGTCTATTGCGAAATCCATCCTTTCAATATCCCGCCAGAGCGCATTCGCGCCTATGAGCCCAAGGGAATTATCCTCTCCGGCGGCCCTTCGTCGGTCCATGAAGCGGCGGCCCCGCTGCCTCCCGCGCTCGTCTATGAGCTTGGCGTGCCGGTCCTCGGCATCTGCTACGGCCAGCAGGCGATGTGCGAGCAGCTTGGTGGCAAGGTCAATCCCTCCGACCACCGGGAGTTCGGGCGCGCCTTTGTCGATGTGGTGGAAACTTGCGACCTTTTTGACGGGGTCTGGGCCAAGGGTGCCCATGAGCAGGTCTGGATGAGCCATGGCGATCGGGTCGAGACCCTGCCGCCCGGCTTCCGCGCGGTCGGCGTCAGCGAAGGGGCGCCTTTCGCCGCCGTCGCCGACGACAAGCGCCATTTCTACGGTGTCCAGTTCCATCCCGAAGTCGTCCACACGCCGCACGGCGCGGCGCTGCTCCATGCCTTCACCCATAAGATCGCGGGCTGCAAGGGCGACTGGTCCATGGCCGCCTTCAAGCACCAGGCGATCGAGCGCGCCCGGCAGCAGGTCGGCAAGGGCAAAGTCATCTGCGGGCTTTCCGGCGGGGTCGACAGCGCGGTCGTGGCCGCCCTCCTGCACGAGGCCATCGGCGACCAGCTCACCTGCATCTTCGTCGATACGGGCCTCCTGCGCGGCAAGGAGGCGGACGAGGTGGTGACGCTTTTCCGCGATCACTACAATATCCCGCTCATTCATAGCGACGCCGGCAGCCTCTTCCTGCAGAAGCTCGACGGGATCACCGATCCCGAGCAGAAGCGCAAGATCATCGGCGCCACCTTCATCGACGTCTTCGACGAGGAGGCCAAGAAGATCGGCGGCGCGGATTTCCTGGCCCAGGGGACGCTCTATCCCGATGTGATCGAATCGGTGAGCTTCACCGGCGGCCCCAGCGTCACCATCAAGTCGCACCACAACGTGGGCGGCCTGCCGGCCCGCATGAAGCTGAAGCTCGTCGAGCCTCTGCGCGAACTCTTCAAGGACGAGGTGCGCGTCCTGGGCAAGGAGCTCGGCCTGCCCGACAGCATGGTCAAGCGCCATCCCTTTCCGGGACCAGGCCTCGCCATCCGCATCCCCGGCGAGATCACTCAGGAAAAGATCGAGATCCTGCGCAAGGCCGATGCGATCTATCTGGAAGAAATCCGCAATGCCGGCCTCTACGACGAGATCTGGCAGGCCTTCGCCGTGCTGCTGCCGGTAAAGAGCGTCGGCGTCATGGGCGACTACCGCACTTACGATCATGTCTGTGCGCTGAGAGCGGTGACTTCGACGGATGGAATGACGGCGGATTACTTCCCCTTCGCTCATGAGTTTTTGGGGCGCGCCGCGACCCGGATCATCAATGAAGTCAGAGGGATAAACCGGGTAGTCTATGACATCACGTCAAAGCCACCGGGGACCATTGAGTGGGAATAGCGGCACGTTTGAAACGAGCGAACCGCATTTTCTAGGGAGCGCGCTTGTGCCTGCTGCACCATCGGTCACCATCTACGGCATCAAAAACTGCGACACGATGAAGAAGGCCCGGACTTGGCTCGATGGCCATGGCTTGGCCTATGCTTTCCACGACTATAAGGCTCAAGGGATCGAGCGGGCGACGGTCGAAGGCTGGGCCAAAAAGGTGGGGTGGGAAGTGCTGCTGAACCGGTCCGGCACCACCTTTCGGAAGCTGCCGGACGCCGATCGCGTCGATCTCACGGAAGCCAAGGCCATTACTCTCATGCTCGATCAGCCCTCGATGATCAAGCGGCCCGTGCTCGATCTCGGTGGCAGGCTGCTCGTCGGGTTCAAACCCGACGCCTATGCGAAACTCGTCGCCGGATAGCGCGCTTGAATGCCCTTAAATGGGCCAGCCGCCGCCTTATTCCAGTCACGGTTCCCGATCATTTTCGCTCTCACTCTAACAAGAGGAGGGCATTATGCGGAATTGGCGGATGGTCATAGAACCAACGCTCGACGATCTTTTGACGGACGACGTGATGATTGCGGTAATGCGCAGCGCCGGCGTCGATGCCGCACAGATCCGCAGCCGCCTGATCGAGACGGCCGACCGGCTGTGCCATGCGAGGCGTCTTTCAGGAAAAGCTTCAGGACAACGCGTCGCAGCCTGAATCCTAAGCGGCCGCCGCCGGCAAGGTGAAGACGACCCGCAAACCCGGATCGTTGCCTTCGGCCCAGACCGCGCCGCCATGGAGCTTGGCCACGGCGCGCACCAGGCTCAGGCCCAGGCCGTTGCCGGGCGTGCTGCGGCTGCCTTCGAGGCGGACGAAGCGGTCAAAGACCGCCTCGCGCCGTTCCGCTGGAATGCCGGGGCCGCTATCGGCCACTTCCAGCCTTGCCGTCTCCCCCTGTTGGCTCGTGCTGAGCGTTACGCTGCCTTGGGGCGTGTACTTCATCGCGTTGTCGAGGAGATTGGCGATGGCCTGGGAAAGGAGATGCCGGTCGCCCCGGACCTTCACTCCCTGGCCGGTCGAGACGGCCAGGATCAGCCCTTTTTCATCGGCGACCGGCTCATAAAGCTCGGCGACCGAGGCGGCGATCTCTCCAAGATCGACAACCGCCATGGTGTCGCGCCGGGAGCCCGCCTCCGCCTCGGCTATGCTGAGCAGCGCGTTGAAGGTCACCAGCAGCTGGTCGGCCTCCGCGATGGTCTCGGTCAGTGCCTCGCCATAACGCTCGGCGTCGGGTTTTTCCAGGAGCGTCACTTCGAGTCGCGCCCGGAGCCTGGCGAGCGGCGTCCTGAGGTCATGGGCGATATTGTCCGTGACCTGCCGCATCCCGGCCATCAGGCGCTCGATCTGGTCAAGCATGAGGTTGAGGTTGCCCGCGAGCTGGTCGAATTCGTCGCCCGATCCGTTCAGCGGCACCCGCTGGCCGAGATCCCCATGGATGATACGGGCGCTGGTGCGGTTCACCGTCTCGACCCGGCGGAGCATGTTGCGGGTCATGAGAAATCCACCGACGATCCCAAGCCCCAGGGTGGCGATCGCCGCCCAGGTCAGGGTTTGGGTGATGCGGCTGCGGAAAGCGGCGGCATCGCGCAGATCCCGTCCGACCAGCAGGCGGAACCCGCCGGGGAGGACGAAGGTATTGCCGATCGCGGGATGGGTTTCGGTGAGCGTCCCCCGCTTGGTTTCGACGGGGAAGCGGATCCAGCCGGGCCGGATCGTCTCTGCCTTGGGCCAGACCGAGAGATTGCCCGCCAGCTTCCGGGAGAGCGGATCGGTGATGAGATAGAGCGTCTCGTCATTACGCTCCCCGCGGCTGCGTTCACCGATGATCTGGACGAGCCCCGCGATGCCCCGCTGCTCGTATTGCTCGGCAAGGCCCGTGAGATCGGCGTCGAGGGTCGCCTCGGTCTGGACCTCGATGAAGCCCGCCACCGAGAAATAGATAAAGACGAGGAGGCCGAGGGCCGAGGTCGCGAAAAGGGCGAAATAAAGCGCCGCGAGACGGAACGCGTTGGTGCGCAGCAGTCGCCGGACGCTGATCGCGGGACGATCAGGCGGCGCCGCGAAGGCTGTAGCCTGCTCCCCGGATCGTATGGAGGAGGGGTCTGGCAAAGCCTTTGTCGATCTTTTGCCGGAGCCGGCTGATGTGGACATCGATCACATTGGTTTGCGGGTCGAAATGATAATCCCAGACATTCTCCAACAGCATCGTCCGGGTTACCACCTGATCCGCATGCCGCATGAGATATTCGAGCAGCGTGAATTCGCGCGGCAGAAGGTCGATCGCCTGCGCGCCGCGCCGGACCGTGCGGGCGAGGAGATCCATTTCAAGATCGGCGACCCTCAGCTTGGTCGTGGTGGCCTGCGCGCCGCCCCGCCGCAACAGCGCTTCCAGACGCGCGAGCAGTTCGGTAAAGGCGAAAGGCTTGACCAGGTAATCGTCGCCGCCGGCACGCAGCCCTTTCACCCGGTCGTCGACCGCGCCAAGGGCGCTCAGGATCAGAACCGGCGTTCGGATTTCAGCGGCGCGCAAGGCGGCAATGAGCGAAAGCCCGTCCATGCCCGGCAGCATGCGATCGACGATCATGGCGTCATAGGTGCCCGAGGTCGCCATGAAGAGGCCGTCGCGGCCCTCCGCTGCGTGGTCCACCACATAGCCGCTCTCGCCGAGCCCCTTCACGAGGTAAGCGGCGGCTTGCCGATCATCTTCGATAACCAGGACCTTCATCCCATCCTCCGGATCCGACGATAAGCCTCGGGGCTGGCCGGCGGAAGGGGAGATGACGGGTGCAGGACCGATAGAGACCCCGGACTGCCGAGGCCAAGAGGAGCTAACTGCGGCGATAAACTCAGGTGAGGGTGACGGCGAGCGCGACGATCCAGCCTAGAGTGAGGACGAAGGCGTTCTGGCGATCAAATCCAACGTATTTCATGGCTTCCTCCATTCAAGGGAGCGAGGAGATAGCATAAGAACAAAACAAGAACAATGATATTTTGTTCCATATCTCATCACTCTCTCGCCCAAATATGACTGCGAGGGGGCAACTCCATGGCGGTCTTGAGGTCTTTGAAGGCAGCGCGGCGAAAAATCACCTTGCGAGGGCTTGAACGGCCATGATAAGGCACGACCTAATCGGTACTAACCCGGTCCGAATTGAGTTGATGTTGGCATGATCATCCTAAGCAAGCTCGCCGATTACGGCGTCATTATCGCGACCCATCTGGCCGAGAACCCGGACCGTCAGGTCACGGCGGTCGCCCTGGCGGCGGAAACCCGCTTGCCTCAGGCGACGGTCGCCAAGGTGCTGAAGGCCTTGTCCCATGGCGGGGTCGTCATAGCCGCGCGGGGAGCCTCCGGCGGATATAAGCTGGCGCGGCGGGCCCAGGCCATCTCCGTGGCCGAGGTGGTGTCCGCGATCGACGGCGCTATCGGCGTCACCGAATGCACGGTCCATACGCCCTCCTGCGAGCGGACCGATTTCTGCCCGACGCGGCCGCATTGGCAGCGGATCAATCGCGCGGTCGGCGCGGCGCTCCAGTCGGTTACGCTCGCCGACATGGTCATGCCCGCCTTCAGCTTTCCCCATGCGAGCGAGACCGCAGCCGAAAGGATCGCGCCATGAGCGGCGCCACTGCCGAGACTCTCGACGCCGTCCAGTCGGCGAGCGGCGACAGCTACAAATACGGCTTCTTCACCGATATCGAAGCGGAGACGGCCCCGCCCGGCCTCAACGAAGACACGATCCGCTTCATTTCCGCCAAGAAGGAGGAGCCGCAATGGCTGCTCGACTGGCGGCTCGAAGCCTACCGCGTCTGGCTGAAGATGGCCGAGCCCCATTGGGCGAAGCTGAAGGTCGCGCCGATCGACTACCAGGGCGCCACTTATTATTCGGCGCCCAAGCAGGACAAGGATCGTCCGAAGTCGCTCGACGAGATCGATCCGGAACTCCTTAAGACCTATGAGAAGCTCGGCATCCCTCTCAGGGAACGCGAGGCGCTGGCCGGCATCGCGGTCGACGCCGTTTTCGACAGCGTCTCCGTCGCCACGACCTTCAAGGGCAAGCTCGGCGAGATGGGCATCATCTTCTGCTCTTTCGGCGAGGCCGTGCGGGAGCATCCCGAACTCGTCCGGAAGTATCTCGGGACCGTGGTGCCCCAGGGCGACAATTTCTTCGCGGCGCTTAATTCCGCGGTCTTCAGCGACGGCTCTTTCGTCTATGTGCCCGAGGGCGTGCGCTGCCCGATGGAGCTATCCACCTATTTCCGCATCAATGCCGCCAACACCGGCCAGTTCGAGCGAACCCTGCTCATCGCCGACAAGGGCGCTTATGTGAGCTACCTCGAAGGCTGCACCGCGCCGCAGCGCGATGAAAACCAACTTCACGCGGCCGTGGTCGAACTGGTGGCTCTCGAAGGCGCGCAAATCAAATATTCGACGGTTCAGAACTGGTATCCCGGCGACGCCGAGGGACGGGGCGGGATCTACAATTTCGTCACCAAGCGCGGCATCTGCAAAGGGGACAACTCCAAGATTTCCTGGACCCAGGTCGAGACGGGATCGGCGATCACCTGGAAATATCCGAGCTGCATCCTGGAAGGCGACAATTCGGTGGGCGAGTTCTACTCCGTCGCCATCACCAACAATCTCCAGCAGGCCGATACCGGCACCAAGATGATCCATATCGGCAAGAACACGCGCTCGACCATTATCTCCAAGGGGATTTCGGCGGGCCGCGGGCAGAATACCTATCGCGGTCTCGTCCGGATGCTGCCCAAGGCGAAGAACAGCCGGAACTTCACCCAATGCGATTCACTGCTGGTGGGCGACAAATGCGGCGCCCATACGGTGCCCTATGTCGAGATCCGCAATCCGAGCGCGCGGGCGGAACATGAAGCGACCACATCAAAGGTCAGCGATGACCAGATGTTTTACTGCCAACAACGCGGACTCTCGAAAGAAGACGCATTGGCGTTGATCGTCAATGGCTTCTGCAAGGAGGTTCTTAAAGAACTTCCGATGGAATTCGCCGTCGAGGCGCAAAAATTGCTGGCCGTTAGCCTCGAAGGCAGCGTCGGCTGATTGCAAGATTTATGGGAACGACGTTGATGCTTGAGATCAGGAACCTGCACGCCCGCATCGAAGAGGATGGAAGAGAGATTCTGAAAGGGATCGACCTCTCCGTGAAGGCTGGGGAAGTCCATGCGATCATGGGGCCGAACGGTTCTGGCAAGAGCACGCTGGCGAGCGTGCTGGCCGGCCGGCCCGGCTATGAAATCACCGAAGGCAGCGTGACCTACCAGGACCGCGACCTGCTCGGCCTGGCGGCAGACGAGCGGGCCAGGGAAGGGATCTTCCTTGCCTTCCAATATCCGGTCGAGATTCCCGGCGTGAACAACATGTATTTCCTGCGCGCGGCCCTTAATGCGGTGCGCAAGCAGCGGGGCGACAAAGACCTCGACGCAGGTCAGTTCCTAAAGGCGGTCCGCGCGAAGCTCAAGCTGCTGGATATCGGCGAAGATCTGCTTCAGCGCGCCGTGAACGTGGGTTTCTCGGGCGGCGAGAAGAAGCGCAACGAGATCTTCCAGATGGCGATGCTCGAGCCGAAACTCGCGATTCTCGATGAGACTGACAGTGGGTTGGACATCGACGCCCTCCGCGTCGTGTCGAACGGCGTCAACCGGTTGCGCTCGCCCGAACGCGCGATCGTCATGATCACCCATTACCAGCGCCTGCTCGACTATATCGAGCCCGATCATGTGCATGTGCTGAGTGGAGGCAAGATCGTTCTGTCCGGCGACAAGAACCTGGCGACCGAATTGGAAAAGCACGGCTATGCCATGCTTGGCGACGCGGCCTGAGATCGTCCGATGACCGTGACCAAACCCGAAACGGCCCCCTGGCTGGCAGCCTTCAAAAGTCGCGTTCCCCTGGCGCACGAGCCTGCCGCGCTTACCTTGCGGCGCGAGACTTCGTTGAACCGTTTCGCGGAATTGGGACTGCCGACGCGGCGCGACGAGGACTGGCGCTACACCGACCTGCGTCCGCTAGATGGGAAAAATCTCACAGCGCACCTTAGTAAAATCTCAGAAGACATAGATATAAATAGCTATGTTCTCGAAGATAGCGCTCACCGTATCGTGCTGTTCAACGGGCATTGGGTGGAGAGTCTGTCTAAATTGGACAAACTTCCATCCGGAGTTTGGTTTGGGCCTAGTTCCAACTGGTTGAAAGACTTTCCTGATCTCAATATGGAGATCTTGGAGACGAGCGAATTCGAGGGGCGGCAGCCCTTCACCTCCCTCAATGGAGCTTTTTTCTCGGACGGCTTCGTCCTCACGCTGGACCCGGGCGTCGTTCTAAACCGCCCGATCCAGATTTTGCATGTCGGGCAGACGGGCAAATCCGGCGCACAGCATCTTCGCAACCTCGTTCGCCTCGGTTCCGGCGCGCAAGCGACGCTGGTGGAGAGTTTTTCGGGCGAAGGGGATTATTGGACCAACGCGGCAACCTCCATTCATCTCGCGGAAAGCGCGACGCTCCATCATGTCCGTCTCCAGGACGAGGCACTTGAGGCAATCCATTTCGCCAGTGTCCGAGCGACGCTGGGGGTGCGGTCCAAGTACGATACCTTCACCCTAACTTTAGGCGCGCGGCTGTCGCGCCACGATATCGCCGCCTCGATCGAAGGCGAGGGCGCCCATTGCGCGCTCGGCGGCGCTTTCCTGCTGCGGGGGCAGCAGGACGCCACCACCGTGACCCTGGTCGACCACGCAGCCCCAGGCTGCGAGACCCGGGAGCTTTACAAAGGCGTGGTCGACGAGCGGTCGCACGGCGCATTTCTCGGCAAGATCGCCGTGAGGCCGGACGCACAGAAGACCGACGCACACCAGTTGAGCCGCAATCTGCTGCTGAGCCCGCGCGCTTCCGTCGACACCAAGCCGGAACTTGAGATCTATGCCGACGACGTCAAATGCAGTCATGGCGCGACCGTGGGCGATCTCGACGAGGCGGCGCTCTTCTACCTGCGCGCCCGCGGCATCCCCGAGGACGAAGCGCGGCGCATGCTGATCTATGCCTTCACTGCCGAAGCGATAGAGACTGTTGGGAACATGGCATTGCGGGCCTATCTCCACGGCCATCTGGAACGCTGGCTCGCGAAGAGCGGAAAGTGACCATGACCAACCTCGACCCTCGCGTGATCCGGCGCGAATTCCCGATCTTCGAGAACAACCCAGGCCTCGTTTTCCTCGATACGGCCGCCAGCGCCCAGAAGCCGCGCAGCGTGATCGACGGGATCGCCCAGTTCTACCGCACCGACTATGCGAATGTGCATCGCGGCGTCTACCGCCTCAGCGCCCGTTCGACCGAACTCTATGAGGAAGCGCGGGAACGGACCCGGCGCTTCATCAATGCGGAGGACGCCAGTGAGATCATCTTCGTGCGTGGGGCCACGGAAGCGATCAACCTGGTTTCCAATACCTTTGGACCGGCTTTCCTGAAGGCGGGCGACGAGGTCGTGCTCACCGAGTTGGAGCACCATTCCAATATCGTCCCCTGGCAACTCCTGCGCGACCGGATCGGGATCAAGATCGTCCCCGTTCCCATCGAAGCGACCGGCGGTCTTGACATGGGCGCCCTGGAACAGGCCATAGGCCCGAAGACGAAGCTCGTCGCCGTCACCCATCTGGCGAATGCCACCGGGGCACTCCTGCCGGTGGCGGCCATTGCACGGCTCTCCCATGAGCGCGGCGCCAAGCTGCTGGTGGACGGTTGCCAGGCGATTCCGCGCATGCCGGTCGATGTCCGGGCCATCGATTGCGACTTCTATGCTTTCTCGGGCCATAAGATGTATGGGCCTACCGGGATCGGCGTGCTCTACGGCAAGCGCGATCTGCTCAATGCCATGCCGCCCTGGCAGGGCGGCGGCGACATGATCATGAGCGTCACCTTCGAAGAGACGCTCTACCAGAAGACGCCCCATCGCTTCGAGGCGGGCACGCCCGATATATCTGGCGCGGTCGGCCTGACCGCCGCCATCGATTTCATGGAAGGCCTGGGGCGCGAGGCAATCCTCGACCACGAAGAGGCGCTGACCGGCTATGGCGTCGACAAGCTTTCGGCCATGCCGGGCGTCAATCTGGTCGTGGCCGGCCAGCGGCGCCTGGGCGTCCTTTCCTTCGACGTGGAGGGCGTGCATCCCCATGATCTCGCCACCATCCTCGACAGCCATCAGGTGGCGGTGCGCGCGGGCCATCATTGCGCACAGCCGCTCATGGACAAATTGAACCTCGCGGCGACCGCGCGCGCCTCGCTCGGGGTTTATAACGACGAAAGCGACATCGACGCGCTGGTCGCGGCGATCAAAGACGCGCAGGAGATGTTTCAGCGATGATGGATCTTCGCGAGCTTTACCAGGACATCCTCCTCGATCACGGCAAGCATCCGCGCAACAAGCACGCGCTGGAGCATCCGAGCCATTTCGCCCACGGGCATAACCCGCTCTGCGGCGACAAGGTGACGATCTACCTGAAGCTCGAAGGCGACCGGGTCGAGGATGTGAGCTTCGAGGGCAGGGGCTGCGCCATCTCCACGGCGGCGGCCTCCCTGATGACCGAGATATTGAAGGGCAAGACCCTCGCCGAGGCCGACCTCATGTTCAAGGCCTTCCACGCCATGGCGACCGGCACGGATGGGCCCGAAACACCGCCGGAACTGGAAGACGACATGGAGCGGCTGGAGCCGCTTGCCGGCGTCAAAGCCTATCCTGCCCGTGTCAAATGCGCGACCCTGCCATGGCATGCTTTCGAGGCCGCCGTGAAAACCGGTGCTCTCAAAAGCGGCGAGGCCAGCGCCGCGACGGTTAAGACGGAATAGCTCATGCCGGACGACGACAAGGATCTTTTCGACTTTATGCCCGGTGCGCCGACGGAGTCGGACGATGTGGAGCGGCCTGAAGCCGACGAGGGCAATCCGGCGCTCCAGGAACGGGTCCTGGAAGCTCTGAAGACCGTTCGCGATCCGGAAATACCGGTCGATATCGTCGAACTGGGGCTGATCTACGATCTGGTGGTGCGCCAGGACGGCGTCGTCTATGTGGAGATGACGCTGACAACCCCGGCGTGCCCGGTCGCCGGGGCCATGCCTGGCGAGGTGCAGCAGGCCGTTGCTTCCGTCGAAGGCGTCACGAACGCCCGCGTCAAGCTTGTCTGGTCGCCGCCCTGGACCCAGGACCGTATGACCGAGGAAGCTAGGCTCGAACTGGGCCTCCTCTAACTCTCACATCAAATTGAGAGAGCGTGCCTTGCCGGGATGCGGTGGCAATGCCAACGTCCTCCCTGCGAGACGCTGAGAAACACATCCCAAAGGATGGCGGTCGCAACAGGGACGCTGGCGTCGGGCCGGCGCGTAATGGTCGGGAGCGTATATGACCCGCATTCACCGGATGACGCTCTGATTTCCGCAACGCTCACGCCGATTCAGATATAGGCATCAGTACCTTATTCTGGATCGAGCGAGGCGGTCATGGCGCACCCGATGGGTGAATCAAAAGACGGGGTTCTTAGGCTCGATTTCGACCGCCGGCTGATGCTGCAATTTCGCGGGTCCGTGGTCACGTCCGATGCGGGATTGTTGGCGTACCGCGAACTCGACGACGCAATCGGGTTGAGCGCGGTGGCTGGCGAGACGCTCGCTGATACACGCACGGGCAAGAACGGCCGCCATGCGTTGATCGGTTTGCTGCGGCAGTCGGTGTTCGGCCGCCTCGCCGGGTACGATGATGTGAATGACGCCGAGCGGCTACGGCATAATCCGGCGATGCGCTGGATCGTCGGCGGCAAAGCGGCTCATGGTAGCGCGGCTTCGCCGAGCCAAATGGGCCGCTTCGAGACGCGCTGGCTTACGGTGGAAAAGAACCTGTCGGCGCTCGCTGATCTTTCCGGCCGGTGGATCGATATCGTCCATGGTCGTCGTCCGCCGAGAGGCATCGTGCTCGATATGGATTCGAGTGTGAGCCCGACGCATGGCGAGCAGGAGAACAGCGTTTGGAACGGCCACTATGCCTGCACCTGCTATCATCCGCTGTTCGTGTTCAACCAGTTCGGCGATCTGGAACGCTGCGCGCTGCGTCCCGGCAATGTCCACAGCGCGAACGGCTGGAAGGAAGTGCTCGACCCGGTCGTGGCGCGTTACTGGGGCAAGGTCTCGCGCATTTATTTTCGGGCCGACGCCGGCTTTGCGAATCCTGAGGTCTACGAGTTCCTCGAAGCCGAACGGATCAAATACGCCATGCGTCTGCCGAAAAACCCCATCTTGCAGGGGCGGATCGGATACCTGCTCAAGCGGCCTGTCGGGCGCCCCCCGAACGAGGTTCGCCGGTTCCATGCCAATTTCACCTATCAAGCGGGAAGCTGGACCAAGCCGCGCCGGGTGATCGCCAAAGTCGAGTGGCATCCGGGCGAGCTTGTTCCGCGCGTCGGCTTCATCGTCACCAATCTGTCGCGCCCGGCCGAGCGGGTCGTCGCCTTCTACAACAAGCGCGGTACATGCGAACAATGGATCAAGGAAGGCAAGGGCGCGATCAAGTGGACGCGGTTGTCATGCCGGACGTTCGCCGCGAACGCCGTCCGGCTCCAGCTTCATGCGCTCGCCTACAATCTCGGCAATTTTCTGCGCACGCTCGCAACACCGGAGCCGATCAAGGACTGGTCGCTGACGAGCCTGAAGGAGAAGCTTATCAAGATCGGCGCGAAGGTCGTGCGCCATGGCCGTTACGTCTTCTTTCAGATGGCCGAGGTCGCCATCCCGCGGCAAATGTTCCAGGAGATTTTGCGGCTGATCGCGGAATTACGGCCGCAGCCACCACCAGCGCCAGCATGAGACGCCGATGATCATGCATTCAACAGCTGCCGATGGGAGGAGTGTGTCCAATTGCCAGCGAAAATGGCCAGATCAGCCCCTCGACCAATGTTCGGGCTGCCCGAACGGCCGGTAAGCGTCGACACCTCGCGTCGGTCTTGCGGCAAGGCCGTAAAACTCCAATACTCACCCCAATTCGGTGGTCATCTGGAGAATCCCGATCTAAAGCCGCAAGCACCACTCAAGGGGCCGGACGGGGCCCGGGACACCAGCCGAGGGGGACAACCCATGGACAACATCGAAGCGAAGCTCAACCAATACCAGCCGCAGGTTCTCAGCATCTTCCGGATCATGTTCGGACTGCTGATCCTCCAGCACGGCTGCTCGAAATGGTTCGGATTCCCGGTGCCGGGGCCGGCCAACATCAGCCTGATGACGATGGTGGGCTGGGCCGGCGTGATCGAGCTGATCGGCGGCGGGCTCATCACTGCGGGCCTTTTCACCCGCGCGGCGGCGTTCATCGTGTCGGGCGAGATGGCGGTGGGTTATTTCATGTCGCACTTCCCGCGCGGCTTCACGCCGATCGGAAACGGCGGCAACACGCTCACGGCCTATTGCTTCGCGGCGCTCCTGCTCGTGTTCTTCGGGGCCGGCATCTGGAGCCTCGACGCGATGCTGCGCAAGAAGACCTGACGCGGGAAACGCGTTGTTTTGAGCATGATCCTTTCCGAAAACCGCTTCACACTTTTCGGGATCATGCTCCCAAACGCCGAGCGCGCCGCGTGTCTTCCGGACATGCGGCGCGCTCGGCGCGTTACAGAGATCGAAAGGCTAGCTCAGGCCGCCGAACAGCCAGATCACCATTGAATCAGTCGTCCTGCTCCAAGACCGCAACGATCTCGTGTAACTCATCAGCCAATTGGCCAGGCAATCTGCTCCGGAACTTGTCGGCGAGGTGTCGATAGTACCAGAGCGTTTTCTCGCGAGGCTGGCTGAAACGGGTATGAACAAGTTTCGCATCGTCACGGCAGCGATGATCGCCACGATCATGGTTGGCGGGGGCACGGTCACGGTTTTCGCCCAGGAAAAGGAAGCGACGCTGAAAGCGCGTCAGGACCTCATGAAGGCGCAGGGCGCGGATCTTCGCATCATCAAGGCCTTCGCCGATGGCCAGGGCGATCAGGCCGCCGCTCTCGAGAAGGCCAACGATCTGGTGGCTCAGTCCGCCAAGCTTGCGGCACTCTTCACAGCGGGCACCAGTCTCAAGGACATACCGGGCAAGACCTACGCCAAGCCCGAGATCTGGACCGAAAAGGCCAAGTTCGACGCGGCCGCGGCCGCGCTTCATTCTGAAGCGGAAAAGCTTGCCGCCGCCGTGAAATCAGGCGACAAGACAGCCACAGGCGACCAGTTCAAGGCCGTGGGCGGCGCTTGCGGAAACTGCCATACGCCGTTCCGCGAGAAAATGTCCTGATCGTCTGGGGAGGTTCGAGGAGGGCATGATCAGCAAGCGTCTCGGTGTCAGCGCGGCAGCACTTGCCCTCCTTTTCTCCGTTTCCTCCCATGCCGCGGACGACGATGCGGTAAAGCGCGGCGAATATCTCTTTCATGCCGCCGATTGCGTCGGTTGCCATACCGATGTGAAGAACCAAGGCAAGCCGCTCGCCGGCGGCCGGGCGCTCGACACGCCTTTCGGCGTCTATTACGGCCCCAACATCACCCCCGATCCGCAACACGGCATCGGCAAATGGACCGAGGCGCAATTTGTATCGGCGCTCAGGACGGGCCTCGGCCCCGACGGCACACGCTTCTACCCCGTCTTTCCCTTCACCTCCTTCACCTGGATGACGGATGAGGACCTGAAGGCGATCTATGCCTATTTGAAGGCGCAGGCCCCTGTTGCTCAGCCCAGCAAGCCGCATGAGGTCAAATTCCCCTTCAATATCCGCTTCAGCCTCGTCGGATGGCGGATACTGTTCTTCAACCAGGGACCCTTGAAGACCGATCCCTCCAAACCGGCGGATTGGAATCGCGGCAACTACCTCGTCAATGCGGTCGCCCATTGTGGCGAATGCCACACGCCCCGCAATTCCTTCGGCGCCATGGATCAGGCCCGGGCTTTCTCTGGCGTCAAGAACGGGCCGGACGGGCAAAGCGCCCCCAACATCACGCCCCATCCCGACAAGGGGATCGGCAAATGGAGCATCGAGGAGATCATGGATCTTCTTGAATCGGGCCAGACCCCGGAAATGGATTTCGTCGGCTCCGGGATGGCCGAGGTCGTCAAGGGCACGGCGAAGCTCACGGCCGAGGACCGGCGCGCCATGGCGGTCTATCTGAAGTCCCTGAAGCCGATCGGCGGATAACCGCCGACGGCTTCGAGTCGCCGCTTTTCGGACCACATCGCCTTAATTTTGCTGGCGGATGATCTGGCAGTCGAACTTTCTCAGCTTTTGAAAGTTCTCCAGCACACGCCGTGGTTTTCCGCAGAAACCCGCGCCTTTCAGTCTAAAGGCGGAGATTATGACCGTCGTTCGAAAGGCCCGGCTCTCAGCTGAAACGTCGGTACCTTGACCCTTCGGGGCCACAGCCTTAAACGAGCATCATGCTTTATCCTGCCTACGAAGCTCATAGCGGCGCCTTAGGCCCCATTCGCATCATGGCGGAAGCAACGCGAGGGCTCTTCGTTCAGCCCTGGCCGCTGGTCTCGGAACTGCCCCTCGTCAAGGGCTCCGCAGCAGCCCTGGATCTCCTCTCCAACGCCGGCATCGCTCATGGCCGGCCCCCGTTCCGCATCACCTCGACCGAGGTTGCCGGCAAGGGGGTCAGGGTCCGCGAAGTCCCGGTGATCGAGCATCCCTTTTGCACGCTGCTCCATTTCCGCAAGGCAACGCGGGTAGCTCAGCCGATTGTCCTGCTGGTCGCCCCGCTCTCGGGTCATTTCTCGACGCTTCTGCGCGGCACGGTCGAGGCCTTGCTGCCCGACCACGACGTTTTCATCACGGATTGGAAGAACGCACGAAACATCCCGCTTCTTTATGGGCGCTTCGATCTTGATGACGAGATCGACCTGCTGATCCGCTTCGTCCGCCACCTCGGTCCCGAAGCCCATATGATCGCGGTTTGCCAACCTGCGGTGCCGGTCCTGGCTGCGGTCTCGCTGATGGCGAGTTCAAACGACCCGGCCCAGCCGCGCTCCGTTACGCTGATGGGCGGCCCCATCGACACGAGGATCAATCCCACCCAGGTCAACCAGGTTGCGACCGCGCATCCAATCGACTGGTTCGAAAATCATGTCATCGAGACAGTGCCGCTTCGCTACAAGGGCGCCTTCCGCCGGGTTTATCCGGGCTTCCTGCAGCTGGCGGGGTTCCTCTCGATGAACCTCGACCGGCACGTGGGAGCGCACGTGGACATGTTTCACAACCTGGTGAAAGGGGACGGGGAGAGCGCCCGGGCGACCCGCGCCTTCTACGATGAATATCGCAGCGTCATGGACATGTCGGCGGACTTCTATCTGCAGACGATCGATCGCGTCTTCCAAAGGCACCAATTGCCCCTCGGCACTTTCACGAGCCGAGGCGTGCTTGTCGAGCCGCAGGCAGTGACCCGGACAGCGCTCATGACCATCGAGGGCGAGAACGATGATATCTGTTCTGTCGGTCAGACGGTTGCCGCGCAGGAGCTCTGCGCGGCATTGCCCTCCCATAAGCGGCAGCATCATATGCAAAAGGGCGTCGGCCATTACGGCGTCTTCAATGGCCGACGCTGGCGTACCGAAATCTATCCCCTGGTGCGGGAGTTCGTCCGCGCCAACGACTAGGCTCAGGACCTATTAAATCAGTTGCTGATTTAACGAACCATTGATTCACTGGTGGCTTCGGGAGGTGCTGCCATGGATGATTTGTTCTTGTTATCAGAGGCGCAGATGCGTCGGATTTCGCCTTATTTTCCTTTGTCGCACGG
>CANJCB010000027.1 GCA_947473305.1 Rhodospirillales bacterium | reverse complement strand
TCAGATCGCTGGGATAACGTAGGCCACGCCGGCACGCTGCGCGCCGATGTTCCGGTTTCCACATGAAGCGCCTCCCGTAAAATCTGGCGCTCCAATAGGAATCACATCCGATTCATCCGATTCAACAACTTTCCGGATCGGCTCTTAGGGGGATTTTTATCGCGATGACGATTGTCGAGTCCAGGTTCCTTCATTTCTAACATCCTTTCACAGTTATTTTTAAAACGGAAATATGGTGGTTAACCCAATACAAAATCTCACAGGCATTAGAGTCTAAAAATCGACCTGCACACCAGATATGGTGGGATATTTGTCCCATACAATACTATAGAGTATGAATTTCGCATTTTCTTATGAAGGCCGACGCCGCGCCCTCCAAGCCGCCATCGCCGTCTTCGGCCTCATCCCCGTCGGCGCGGGCTTGGCCGGTGTCCTCCTCGGCCCCCGCATGGTCGAGCACGCGGCCGCCTCGCTCCCCCTGGACAGCCATTACCGTTATCTCTCCGGCCTGCTGCTGGGCATCGGCTTGGTCTATTGGTCGCTGATCCCCTCGATCGAGCGGCGGGGCGGGGCGTTCCGGATCTTGACCTTGGTGGTCTTCGTCGGGGGATTGGGGCGGCTCGGCGGGGGCTTCGCCTCGGGCCTGCCGGATCTGCCGATGCAGGGGGCGCTCGTCATGGAGTTGGTCGTCACCCCCTTGCTCTGCCTCTGGCAGTCGCGGGTCGCGCGGGGCGGGGTGTCGGCCGTGTCGCGGGCGAGGGGGTAAAAGCGGGAATTAAGGGGGAGGTTTTGGGACCTGCGGGGACTTTCCGGGACAGGGGCCCCACTTGGAAAAATCGGCCGCGCCGCCACATCGACGTTGCGCCCTTCCGTCAAACGGTAAACAATCTGCGATCTAAAGAGACTTGAGGGCGGGATGATCGACAAGCGGGTCAAGACGATGGCCGAGGCCATGGCGGGGATCAAGGACGGCTCGACCGTTCTGATCGGCGGCTTCGGCGCGGTGGGCCAGCCGAACCAGCTCATCGAGGGGCTGGTCGAGCAGGGGGCCAAGGATCTCACCTGCGTCGCTAATAACGCGGGCAACGGGCATGTCGGCCTCGCCCGGCTCATGGAGCTGGGGCGGGTGCGGCGGATGATCTGCACCTTCCCGCGCACGCCGGGCTCGGTCGTCTTCGAGGAGCTTTACAAGGCCGGCAAGATCGAGCTGGAGATCGTGCCCCAGGGCACGCTCGCCGAGCGGATGCGGGCGGCGGGGGCGGGGATCCCGGCCTTTTATACGCCGACCGCCGTGGGCACGCTGCTCGCCGCCGGCAAGGAAACGCGCGAGATCAACGGGCGGAACTATCTGTTGGAGCACGCGCTCCATGCGGATGTGGCGCTGGTGGAATGCTGGAAGGCGGACCGCTGGGGCAATCTCGTCTATAACCAGAGCGGCCGGAACTTCAATCCAGTCATGGCCATGGCGGCGGAACTCACCATCGCCCAGACCCAGCATATGGTGGAGCTGGGCGACCTCGTTCCCGATACCGTCGTCACCCCCGGCATCTATGTGCAGCGGGTGATGCATATTCCCTATCTCGACAAAGCGTGAAGCCAGGAGACCTCGCCATGCCGGACACAGCCACCGCTAGCGACATCAAGGCCTTGGGCCGCGCCGATATGGCCGCACGCCTCGCCCGCGACATCGAGGAAGGCTGGGTCGTCAATCTCGGGATCGGCATGCCGACCGCCGTTTCCGACTACCTGCCGCCGGACAAGGAAATCATCATCCATTCCGAGAACGGCATTTTCGGCATGGGTCCGAAGCCGGCCAAGGGCGAGGAGGATTTCTGGCTCGTCAACGCGGGCAAGCAATATGTGACGCTGCTGCCCGGCGCCTCCATGGTGCATCACGCCGACAGCTTCGCGGCGATCCGTGGCGGGCATATCGACCTCTGCGTGCTGGGCGCCTTCCAGGTGGCGGAGAACGGCGATATCGCCAATTGGGCGACCTCGGAGAACGATTCCGCGCCCGCGGTCGGCGGCGCCATGGACCTGGGCGTCGGCGCGAAGCGGCTCTGGGCCTTGATGGAACATACCACCAAGGAAGGCGAGCCGCGGCTGGTGGAGCGCTGCTCCTATCCGCTGACGGCGCTCGGGACGGTCAAGCGGATCTATACGAACCTCGCCGTGATCGACGTGACGCCGGGCGGCTTCAAGGTCATGGAGATGGTGCCGGGCCTCAGCTTCGACGACTTGCAGGCCCGGACCGGCGCGACGCTCCTGCGCTAAACGTCAGAAATTCTCCGTCCAGGGCCGCAGTTCCATCTCCCAGGTCCAGGCGCTGCGATGCTGGCGGTGGACCTGGAGGTAGGACTCGGCGATGGCGTCGGGCTCCAAGAGCCCATCCGGCCCCCGGTCCCGGCCTTCCTCGCGGATGCCGCCGTCGATGACGAAATGCGCGACATGGATGTTCTTGGGCGCCAGTTCCCGCGCCATGCTCTGGGCCAGGCCGCGCAGGCCGAATTTCCCCATGGCGAAGGGCGCGGACTGGGCATAGCCCTTGACGCTGGCCGAGGCGCCGGTGAGCTGGATCGAGCCCGATCCCTTTTCCACCATGCGCTTGGCCGCCTGCTGGGCGACCAGAAACCCGCCGTGGCAGGTGACCAGCAGGGTTTTGAGGACGAGGTCGGGATCGAGATCCACGAAGGCCCCTCGGGTCCGGAACGACGGGTTGTAGACGACGATGTCCGGGGCGCCGAAGTCCCGGTCCATCGACTTGAAAAGGGCTTCCACCTCGCCCCGCTCGCTGGCATCGCAGCGATAGGCTGTGGCCTTCGTCTCCGTGGCGAGAGCGGCGAGCTTGCCGGGTTCCCGGGCCGCCATCGCCACCCGCATGCCCTCTTTGGCGAAAAGCCGGGCCAGCGAGGCGCTGAGGCCGCTGCCGGCGCCGACGATCAAGGCTGTTTCAGTCATGGGAGCCTCCAAATCAGGCTCTCATCATCGGGGGGAACCGATGCGGGGACAAGCGGTGGTTATCGGGCGGGCGTTCCCGGCCCCAAGATATGCTCGGCCTCTGCCCGGGCGGCGACGCGGCGCAAGGAATCGCGCTTCATCTCGACCATGACAAGCTTGGTATTGCGCCGCACGGCGATCGGGCCGGCCTCGATGGGGCGCTCGGATTGCGGCCCGCCGATGAGCGTCATCCGATCGATCTCGACCGTATCTCCGGCGCCGTGGATCGAGGCTTCGATTTCCTGCCCCGGATAGAGGCGGGACAGGCCGGACCTTGTGAGATGGCCGGCGTCGATCGCGACATCGCCTGAACCGGGCAACCTGACCGACCCCTTGCCGGTGCGCCCGTCGTACCACTTGATCACACCCCGGATCAGCCGCTGCGCGCTATCGACCTTTGCCGGCGCTTCAGGCTCCGAATGGACCATATCCGCCCGTCGGAGCAAGCTCGGCGCGGGGGGCGGGGCTTGGACTGCAGCGGTCGGTTCCATGAAAGCCGGGCGGAGCTGGGTCTTCCGATTGGTCGATCCCGGCGGCCGGCCCCGACGCTTGCGGGGGGCTTCGACCGCAGCTGCGGGAGCCATTTCGACGGGAACCCGATCACGGTCGTTCAACGCTGTATAGATGGTGTCGATCACCGCGGAAACTTCGCTTATTTCGGTATTGCGGCTGCTCAACACTTTAGCGATTAAACGTACCATCGCACCGGACGGTATTTCAGATGTCATAGGGGAGTCTCTCGTAAGACATAAGGGAAGTTGATCTTACCTTTATGCAGGATTGTGCACGAAATGCGTTACTTTAACCACGGTATTCTTAAGGCCGCATTATTGCTCAAAAAATAATCAAGCCTAATTACAAAGCTGAAAGGTAAGAATTTTCCAACGGAGGCAAGCGCTTCGGCGTTTCCTCTCGTCTAGACCTGACGCGAAAATGGATCGCTTCGCAGTCACATATTGATCATTGGAAGTTTTGCAAGTTCGGCCTCCGAGGATAATTTTGTGGCTTAAGCAAAATGCCCATCCAAGGCCCCCGTGCAGTTCCTGCATGGCAGGCCTCCTCCCGAGCCGTTTGACAGCGGTAACGGCGGATGCTAACGAGCGGAAACTGTGGCGTTCCAGCAGGCCCCCATAAGCCCATGCCGCGTATCTCGATCGGCGATTGTCATCTGCACTACGAGCGACACGGGGCCGGATTCCCGGTGATCTTCGTCGCCGGCCTTGCCGGCCACGCGTCTTTCTGGCGCGAGCAGATCCCCGCCTTCTCCAAGAAGTTCGATACCATCGCCTTCGACCAGCGGGGCGTCGGGGAAAGCGATCACAGCCGGATTTCCTACACGATGGAGCGCATGGCCGACGATGTCGTCCGCCTCATGGACGCGCTGGAGATCGAGAAGGCCCATCTTGTGGGCCATTCGACCGGCGGCGCCATGGCCCAGATCCTGGCGCTCGAGCACCCGAAGCGGCTCGCGAGCATGGTGCTGGCCGGATGCTGGACCAAGGCGGATGCCTATTCCCGCCGCTGCTACGGCCTGCGCAAGAACCTCCTGAAGAACCAGGGGCCGGAGGCCTATGTCGAGGCGACGACCCTCTTCTTCTATCCCCCCTTCTGGATCGCCAAGAATAACGAGAAGGCGCGTCAATTAGAGGCGCAGGCGCTGGCGACCCTCTCCGCGCCGGAGATCATCAACAGCCGCATCGACGCGATCCTGGCGTTTGACCGAACGGCGGACCTGGGACGGATCAAGACGCCGACGCTCGTGACCTGCGCCCAGGACGACATCATCACCCCGGCCTATTTCTCCGAGGAACTCGCCCGTCTCATCCCGGGCGCCGAAGCCAAGTTCTTCCCCCAGGGCGGGCATAACTTCATCCAGGTTGTCGGGCGCGCCTTCAACAATGCGGTTCTCCCCTTTCTTGAGGCGCATACCCCATCCTGAAGAGGGGCGTGGTACCGCCGCGCTTGGTTAAGTCATTTATCTTTCCTAAAGTTTTTTCGCTCACCTTCGATCGCAGGTAGGGGCGATTCCGGCTCGTCGTGACAGGAATCGACAGGGGTTCGAGGCATCATGTCCTTTGAGCGGACCGACACATTGACGAATTTGCTGGCCGCGCTGACAGCGGCTGGCGATGTGGCCTACGAGTGGGACCTCGGCAGCGACCTGATCGCCTGGACCGGCCCCGCAGCGGAGCTTTTCCGGATCACCGACGTCAAAGCCATCTCCCACGGCAGGCTTTTCTCCCAGCGCATAAGCGGGGAGGATCTGATCATCCGCCAGGAACGGCTCGACTCCCATTTCGGCGACGGCGGTCCCTATGAATGCGAATACCGCATCGTGGTGCCGGGGGGAACGACTGCCTGGGTCCAGGATCGCGGCGGAGTGGAACGGGATGCCGCGGGCCGTCCCTTCCGCTTTTTCGGCATCCTCAGGCCCATCACCAATCGCAAGGCGCAGGAGCAGAAACTTCAGCAACTCGCGAATTTCGACGAGCTGACCGGCCATTTCAACAAGACCCGGCTGCGCGAGGCGCTCGATCATGTGGTGGCCTATAGCCAGCGCACGGGGACGTGCGGGGCCTATCTGGCCGTGGGCATCGACAAGCTCACCTCGGTCAACGAGGCTTTCGGTTATGAGGCGGCGGATGCGGTGATCATCGAGGTCGGCCGCCGGCTCGACCGCTGTCTCAGGTTCAGCGATACGATCGGGCGCGTGAGCGGGGATCGCTTCGGCATCGTGCTCGGCAGTTGCCCCGAGGCGAATGTCCATACGGCGGCCGAGAAGATCCTGGCGGCGATCAGCCGCGTGCCGATCCCAACCGCGGGCGGTCCCGTCTATGTGACCGTCTCCATCGGCGGCGCGACCTTCCCCGAGCAGGCGAAGACCGCTTATGAGGTCATGGCCCGGGCGGAATCGGCGCTGGCCGAGGCGAAGCGCGCCGGCCGCGACTGTTTCTCTCTCTATCACGCCTCGGAAGAGACGCGCCGGCAGCAGCGGGTGGGCATGGCGCTCGGCGACCGGGTGCAGCGCGCGCTGAAGCAGGATCGCCTGGTTTTCGCCTTCCAGCCCGTGGTGGGATCGACCGGCGCGGTCGACTACTATGAATGCCTGCTGCGGATGATCGGCGAAGACGGCCGGGTCATCTCCGCCGGGGAATTCGTGCCGGCGATCGAGCAGTTTGGCTTCATCCGCCTCATCGACCGCTATGTGCTGGAGAGGGCCATCGCCGAGGCGGCCGCCCATCCGACCGTCACGCTCGGCTTCAATATTTCGGGGCTGACCGCGACCGACCGGTCCTGGCTGCGCGCCGTGGTGGCCCTGCTGCGCGACCGTCCGGAGGTTGCCCGCCGCCTTGTCGTGGAAATCACCGAAACGGCGGCGCTCTACGATATCGACGAATCCGCCCGCTTCGTCGAAACCCTGCGGGAATTGGGCTGCCGCGTGGCGCTTGACGATTTCGGGGCGGGCTTCACCTCGCTCCGCCATCTCCAGAAGCTTGCGGTCGATACGGTCAAGATCGACGGCTCCTTCGTGCGCAACCTGGCGGAGAGCCACGACAATCTTGTGTTCCTGCGCCATCTCGCGGGGCTTGCCAATGGCTTCGGGCTAACCACGGTCGCCGAATGCGTGGAGACGGCCCATGAGGCCGCGATCCTGCGGGCGGAGGGCATCCAATATCTGCAAGGTTATTACTTCGGCAGGCCGAGCTTAGAGCGGGTCTGGCTTACCGAACCGGCGACGAGCCTCGCCGGCACCGCGCTGATCGCCTGAGATCAGCTCCCTCGGGAGCGATCAGCCTTTGTTTTTCAGATCCTCGATCTGCTTCTGCAGCGCATTGAGCCGATCCGTCAGCTCCTGAATACCGCTTTTCGACTCGGGTATTTCGGTCGCGGCGGGCGTCTCAGCGACCTTGCCCTGTTCGGGGAAGGGCGTGAACATCTTCATGGTCTTCTCGAAGAGCGCCAGGTTCTGCTTGCTCATCTCCTCGAACTGGCCGAAGGGGAAGAGGCCGCCGAAAGTCTCCTGCAGGTTCTTGCGCATCTGATCCTGGTTATGCGCAAAGGAACTCATGGCGTGCTCCAGATAGCGCGGCACCAGCCATTGCATGCTGTCGCCATAAAGCGCGATAAGCTGGCGCAGGAAGCTGATCGGAAGGAGGTTCTGGCCTTTCTGCTCTTCCTCCACGATGATCTGCGTCAGGACGCCCCGGGTGATCTCGTCACCCGTCTTGGCGTCGAAGACGACGAAATTTTCGCCAGCCTTGACCATGGTGCTCAGGTCGTCGAGCGTGACGTAGCTGCTGGTCGAGGTGTTATAGAGCCTGCGGTTTGCATATTTCTTGATCACGACCGGAGGCTTTTCGCTGCCGCTAGCTTGATTCATTGACATGTGCCTTCCCGGATGCCGCCTGCTTGTCGTTGACGTGACCATAGCATCTTTACGGCTCCCCTGCCGCATCGCAACGCCGAAGATTTGTGCAACGCAAAGATTGAAGGAGCTTCACGCGGGTGCGATATACTCGCCAGCATGGCGGAACCCCCGGACCTTGCGAGTCTTGCCAGGCGATACGTACAACTATGGCAGGATCAACTGACGGCGACAGCGACGGACCCGGAATTTATCGAGGGTCTGAGCCGTATTGTCGCCGCCATGACCGCAGGCCTCGGTGGTCTCTCCGCAGGAACCCAGCGCGCCCATGACGCCGCGGCCCTCTGGCGCGCCGTCGCGGCTGGGTCCGCGCCCGCTGCCGCTGCACCTGATGACCGCGACCTCCGCCTGGCTGAGCTCACGCGCCGCGTCGCCCTTCTTGAAGACCGGCTTGCTGCCGTGGAAACCGGCCCTGGCCGAAGCCGGCCGCGACCTCCAGGAACAACTCGCCGGCGTCGGAAATGAGGCCTTCGCCGAGGCGCTGGACCGGGAGCTTCGCACCCAAGCCGATGCTTTCCTGACCGGGCTGGAGCGTTACCGCGCTCATCCCTATCGGCGAAGCCTGCCCGAAGCCCCGGTCGTCTGGCAGGAAGGCTCGACCCGGCTCCTGGACTATGCGCCGGGGGGCGGCATCCCGATCCTCGTCGTGCCCTCTCTGATCAACCGGGCCTATGTGCTGGATCTCGCGGAAGACCAGAGCCTCCTGCGCTTTCTCGCGGCAGCGGGGTTCCGGCCCTTACTGATCGATTGGGGCCAACCCCAGGACCTGGAGCGCGGCTTTGGCCTCACCGATTATGTGGCCGGCCGGCTCGATACCGCCGCGGAGGCCGCCGTGGCGCTGACGGGAGCGCCCTTGATCCTGCTCGGCTATTGCATGGGAGGCCTTCTCGGCCTGGCCCTGGCGCAACGCCGGCGCCGGTCGATCCGAGCCCTGGTTCTGCTCGCCACACCTTGGGATTTCCATGCGGAGCGCCCGGAACAGGCGCGGCTGCTCGGCGCCGCCTCACCGGCGATCTGCTCCGCTTGCGGGCCGCTCGGGGAGATCCCGACCGATCTTCTGCAGAGCTTCTTCACGGGGTTGGATCCCTATCTCGCCGTGCGGAAATTCACGCGCTTCGCGAACCTCGACCAGGAGAGCGAGGCGGCGCGTCGGTTCGTGGCTCTCGAGGATTGGCTCAATGACGGCGTGCCGCTCGCCTTGCCGGCCGCCCGAGAGTGTCTCGAAGGCTGGTATGGCGCCAATGAGCCCGTCCAGGGAAAGTGGCGGATCGCGGGAAGCGCGGTCGATCCGTCCCGCTACGACGGGCCGGCGCTCGTCGTCACCTCGCAGCAGGACCGGATCGTTCCCCTTGCCAGTGCCGAAGTTTTGGGCAGGCTGCTCCCCGCGGGAAATCATTTCCCGTTGCGTCTCGGTCACATTGGCATGGTAGCAAGCGCCCAGGCGCAAAAGCTGCTCTGGGAGCCGCTCGTCGACTGGCTGCGGGCGCAGGGGCCGGTTTCCTAGACGAAGCGCCTTGGGGGCTTTACAAGCGAGGCCCATATAAGCGTTTAATAATCCCGTGTTTCCCGTCCCCGAGGAGGGCACAGACAATGACCGAGGTCGTAATCGCCAGCGCCGCCCGCACGCCGATTGGTGCTTTTGGCGGCAGTTTGAGTTCCGTTCCTGCCCATTATCTGGGCCAGGTCGCGATCGCCGAGGCGCTCAGACGCGCCAATGTCGAGCCCGGCGATGTCTCCGAGGTCGTGATGGGCCAGATCCTACAGGCCGGCGAAGGGCAGAACCCGGCCCGCCAGGCGGCGGTCGGCGCGGGCATCCCCTACGAAGTGACGGCCTATGGGATCAACCAGCTCTGCGGCTCGGGGCTGCGTACCGTGGCCCTCGGCTTCCAGGCGATCCGCAACGGCGACAGCAAGATCGTCGTGGCCGGCGGCCAGGAGAGCATGAGCCAGGCACCGCATGTCATCCAGATGCGCAACGGCACCAAGATGGGCAATGCGGAGCTGATAGATTCGATGATCCGCGACGGCCTCTGGGATGCCTTCAACGGCTATCACATGGGTAACACGGCCGAGAATGTTGCCCAGAAATGGCAGATCACCCGCGAGCAACAGGACAATTTCGCGATGACCTCGCAGAATCGCGCCGAAGCCGCCCAGAAGTCGGGCCGCTTCAAGGACGAGATCGCGCCGGTCAAGATCGTCACGCGCAAGGGCGAGACCATCGTCACCGAGGATGAATATCCGAAGCAAGGCGTGACCATGGATTCGCTGGCCAAGCTGCGTCCGGCCTTCGACAAGAACGGCACGGTCACGGCGGGTAACGCCTCCGGGATCAACGACGGGGCGGCGGCGCTCGTGCTGATGAGCGCCGAGGAAGCGAGCAAGCGCGGCGTGAAGCCCTTGGCCCGGATCGTGTCCTGGGCGACGGCGGGCGTCGATCCGGCGATCATGGGCTCTGGCCCCATCCCGGCGAGCCGCATGGCGCTGGAACGCGCGGGCTGGAAGGTCGAGGATCTCGACCTCATCGAAGCCAACGAGGCTTTCGCGGCCCAGGCCTGCGCCGTCAACAAGGACCTGGGCCTCGATCCCGCCAAGGTGAATGTCAACGGCGGCGCCATCGCGCTCGGCCATCCCATCGGCGCTTCCGGTGCGCGCGTGATCACGACGCTGCTCTACGAGATGCAGAAGCGGGACGCGAAGAAGGGTCTCGCCACTCTTTGCATTGGCGGCGGCATGGGGATTGCGATGTGCGTGGAGCGGGACTGACCCGCTCCATTCCCCAAAAATAAAAACGGGAAGGAAACGTCTAAAGGAGTTCGGCGATGGCACGAGTAGCCGTAGTGACAGGTGGGACGCGCGGCATCGGCCAAGCGATCTCCATAGCGCTCAAGAAAGCTGGGTATAAGGTCGCGGCGACTTACGCCGGCAATGACGAAGCGGCCCGGCGGTTCAATGCTGAGACCGGCATACCGACCTATAAGTTCGATGTTGCGGATTTCGAGAGTTCCAAGGCGGGGATCGAGAAGATCGTGGCCGATCACGGGCCGGTCGAGATCCTCGTCAACAATGCCGGCATCACCCGCGACGTGCCTCTGCACAAGATGACGCCGGAGCAGTGGTCGGCGGTGCTCCATACCGACCTCACCTCCTGCTTCAACCTGTGCCGGCTGGTGATCGAGGGGATGCGCGACCGCCGCTTCGGCCGCATCGTCAACGTGGGCTCGATCAATGGCCAGGGCGGGCAATTCGGCCAGGTCAATTACTCGGCTGCCAAATCGGGCATCCATGGCTTCACCAAGGCCCTGGCCCAGGAGGGCGCGGCGCGGGGTGTCACGGTGAACACGCTGGCCCCAGGCTATGTGGACACGGAGATGGTGCGCGCCGTGCCGCCCGATATCCTGGAGAAGATCATCGCCAAAATCCCCGCGGGACGGCTTGGCACGGGCGAGGATATTGCCCGGACGGTCCTGTTCCTGGTGGCTGACGAAGCGGGCTTCATCACGGGTTCGACCCTGTCGGTCAATGGCGGTCAGCATATGTACTGAACCCGCCGCCGCCCGGTCGGAGGCGACGAAGGCGACAGTCATCGGGTCGATCGCGATCTTGCTCTGGTCGTCGCTGGTGGCGCTTGCCACCATGACCGGCGCTTTGCCGCCCTTTCAACTCGTCGCCATGGCTTTCTCGGTCGCTTTCCTGCTGGGGTTTGGCAAGCGCGTCCTGTCCGGCGAAAGTTGGTGCGCCTATCTGCGGCAGCCGCCCCTGGCTTGGCTGCTTGGGGTCGGCGGGTTGTTCGGCTACCACGCCTTTTATTTCGTGGCGCTCCGCCTCGCTCCGCCGGTCGAAACCAGCCTCATCAATTACCTCTGGCCTTTGCTCATCGTGGTCGGGGCGGCCAGCCTGCCGGGCGAGCGGCTGGGCTGGTGGCATATTGCCGGGGCCTGCGCCGGCCTGGGGGGGACGGTCTTGCTTGTGACCGGCGGCGGCGCCGCGGGGTTCAGCCTAGATTATGGGCTGGGCTATGCGGCGGCTTTTGGCGCGGCCGTGACCTGGGCGGGCTATTCGATTCTCAGTCGACGGATGGGCGAGGTGCCGACTGAGGCCGTCGGCGGCTTCTGCGGGGCGACGGCGCTCCTGGCGCTGATCTGCCATCTGATGTTGGAGCAGACGATCTGGCCTGAAGGCGGCCAATGGCTGGCGGTGCTCGCCATGGGGCTTGGCCCCGTCGGCGCGGCCTTCTTCCTCTGGGACTACGGCATGAAGCGGGGAAATATCAAAGCGCTCGGCGGATTTTCTTATGCGGCGCCGCTGCTCTCCACCTTCCTGCTGATCCTGCTGGGAAAAGGCTCGCTCACGCCCACGGTCGCCGCTGCTGGCGTCCTGATCGTCGGCGGCGCGGTGCTTGCCTCCCGCGATCTCTGGGACCGGCCTCGCGCTTAGAGCGGCGGCATGGTCTCCAGCATCGAGGGCCGGGTGGCGAATTCCCGGTACCAGGCGGCGAGCTTCGGGTGCCCGTTGCGCCAGCCTTCCGAGGAAAAGCGCAGGTCGAGATATCCCAGCGCGCAGCCGACCGAGATATGGCCGATCGTGAGAGCTCCCTTGAGCTTTTCGACCTCCCCTTCCAACGCGTCGAGCGATGCCAGCACCTTGGCCCGCTGACCTTCGGTCCACTCGGCCCATTGGAATTCAGCGGGCCTCGTCATCTCGTAGCGGATGAGCAGCGCCGCATCGAGAAGCCCGTCCGCCAGCGCCTGCTGCCGCAGCGCGGTCCAGCGCGCCGGGCCGACGGGAGGATGGAGGCGCGGGCCTTTGTGCAGGCTGTCGAGATATTCGCAAATGACCGGCGAATCGAAGAGCACCAGGCCCTCGTCGGTCGTCAGGGATGGCACCTTGCCCAGGGGATTTTCGCGCGTCAGCTCCTCGTTGGCCTTGGTGGGTGAAACGGCTGAGGGGATCTTCTCGATCTTTTTTGCCTGACCGGTTTCCATCGCCACGGCCATGACCTTCCGTACATAGGGCGAGGTCGCGGCATATCGGAGATTCATGTCTTCTCCTAGAAGTGATCTTTGCGGCGCCTGATTTCGGCGAAGGTCGCTACAGCGTCGCCGGGCACGCCGGCCGCCTGCTGGACGGAAGGCTGATCCGCGCGCAGGAATGGGTTGGTTGCAAGCTCTTCGCCCAAGGTCGCGGGCACGGTGGACTTGCCTTCGGCGCGCATGGCGTCGATCCGCAGCTTGCGGTCGGTCAGGGCACCGTTTTCCGGATCGACCGTAATGGCGAAGCGGGCATTGGCCTGGGTATATTCATGGGCGCAGAAGACCCGGGTCTCTTTCGGCAGGACGCGCAGCTTGCCGATGGAGGTCCACATCTGTTCGGGCGTGCCTTCGAAGAGACGCCCGCAGCCGAGCATGAAGATCGTGTCGCCGCAGAAGAGGGCGCGCGAAGTCGGGAACCAGAAGGCGATATGCCCCCGGGTATGACCGGGCACGTCGAAGACCTGGGCCGTCTGGGTGCCCACGGTATAGGTGTCGTTGTCGCCCACCTCGATGTCGATGCCCGGGATGCGGTCGCGGTCGGCGCGGGGGCCGACGATGATCGCCTTCCACTCCGCCTTCAATTCGGCGTCGCCACCGATATGATCGTTGTGATGATGGGTATTGAGGATATGGGTGAGCTTCCAGCCGGTCTCGGCCAGGACCTTCCTCACCGGGTCGGCGTCGGAAGGGTCGATCACCGCGGTATCGCCGGTGCTCGGATCATGCGCGAGATAGACGTAATTATCCTGCCGCGTGGGGATCTGGCGAATGACGAATTCCGGCATGAGGCTCTTCCGATATGGTTAGCGAGGCCTACCCTAATACCCTCTCTCCTCTCATGCTAGGGTTGATGCATGTCCAGCGATGTCGTTGATTTGAGAGACTTCTATGGGACCCGCCTGGGGCAGGTCGCACGTCGGATGATCCGGCGTCGCGTGCGCCTGCTCTGGCCGGACGTCTCAGGCATGCGCGTCCTTGGGCTTGGGTATGCGACGCCCTATTTGCGACCTTTCCTGGAAGAGGCGGAGCGGGTCCTGGCGCTCATGCCCGCCGGCCAAGGGGTGCTGGCTTGGCCGGCCGAAGGTCCCAACCGGGTCGCCCTGACCGAGGAGGGGGAGCTTCCGTTCCAGGACTACTCTATCGACCGGGTGCTGATCGTCCATGCCTTGGAACACAGCGAACCGGTTCGCAACCTGCTGAAGGAAGTCTGGCGTGTCCTGGCGGGGGGCGGGCGGCTTCTCGTGGTGGTGCCCAATCGCCGGGGCATCTGGGCGCGACTAGACCGGACCCCCTTCGGCCAAGGGCTGCCTTATACTCAGAACCAGCTCTCCCGGCTCCTGCGGGACGAGGGCTTTACGCCGGAACGCTCGGCCTCGGCGCTTTTCGTTCCGCCGCTCAGGTCCCGGATGATGCTCAAATCCGCCGCGGCTTGGGAAAAGCTGGGGGAGCGGTGGTTCACCACCTTTTCGGGCGTCACCCTCGTCGAAGCCACGAAGCAGATCTATGCAAAGCCGATCCAGGTCCGCGAAAGGCAGCGCCGCCGCGTCTATCTCCCGCGGCCGGCTAGCGCCGGCTGAGCATGAAGACGCCAAGCTCGGCGAAGAGATTCGCGAGATGGCCGGTGGGATTGAAAGAAAAAGGACGGCCCGCCCCGTCAAGGGTGACGCTGCGCTCGATCCTGATTCCCGCCTCGTCGCACAGCGCCACGAAATCGCGGATCGTGCAGAGGTGGATATTGGGCGTTTCATACCAAGGTATGGCGAGGAGATGTGTCATCGGCATGCGACCGCGCAGGCTGAGATGGGCTCGGATGCGCCAATGCCCGAAATTGGGGAAGGACACGATGGCGCGTTTGCCGATCCGCACCAGTTCCTCGACCACCAACCGGGGATTGCGGGTCGCCTGAAGCGTCTGGCTCAGCACCGCATAATCGAAGGCGGCGGAGGGGTAATCCGCCAAATCCCTGTCCGCATCGCCTTGGATCACGGACAGGCCGTGGCGGACGCAGGCGTTGACGCCCGCCTGGGATAGCTCGATTCCACGTCCGTCGACCTGTTTCTCGGCCGCCAGATGCGCCAGCAAAGCCCCGTCGCCGCAGCCGATATCCAGCACCCGCGACTTGGGTCCGATCATATCCGCGACATGGCCGAGGTCGCCCCGGAGCCCGCCTGACGATCCGTTGAGGGTCATTCCGTCGCAAGTCCCCGGTGACGGGCGCAGCCCTCGATGAAGCCCCGGAGGGTCGCGAAGAATTCGGGCTCGTCGAGCAGGAAGGCGTCGTGGCCCTTGTCCGTCTCGATCTCGACGAAGCTCACATTGGCCGCCGCGGCATTGAGCGCCTGCACCAATTCACGGCTCTCCGATGTGGGAAAAAGCCAGTCGCTGGTGAAGGAGATGAGGCAGAAACGCGTGGGCGAATTTCGGAAGGCATTGGCCAGCACGCCCTCGTATTCCGCCGCGAGGTCGAAATAGTCCATCGCCCGCGTGATGTAGAGATAGGAATTGGCGTCGAAGCGGTCGACGAAGGCGATCCCCTGGTGGCGCAGGTAGCTCTCGACCTGGAAATCCGCGTCGAAGCCATAGGTCACCGCCTTGCGGTTCTGAAGCGAGCGGCCGAATTTCCGATGCAGCGCCTGTTCCGAAAGATAGGTGATATGGGCGGCCATGCGGGCGACGGCGAGGCCGCGTTCCGGCTTTCGGCCCTGTTCCAGATAGTTGCCGGCACACCATTCGGGGTCGGCCATGATGGCCTGGCGCCCGACCTCGTGAAAGGCGATGTTCTGGGCGGAGTGGCGCGCGGCGGCGGCGATGGGAACGGCGGAAAAAACAAGCTCGGGATGGGTGGCGGCCCATTGCAGCACCTGCATCCCGCCCATGGATCCGCCGATCACGCAGAAAAGCGTCTCGATCCCGAGATGCTCGATCACCAGCTTTTCCGCCCGGACCATGTCCGCGATGGTGATGACCGGGAAGGAAAGGCCCCAGGGCTTGCCTGTGGCGGGATCGGTTTCCGCCGGCCCGCTGCTTCCCATGCAGCCGCCCAGCACATTGACGCAGATCAGGAAATAGCGGTCGGTGTCGAGCACCTTGCCGGGGCCGATGATCGTGGTCCACCACCCGGCCTTGCCGGTGATCGGATGAGGCTCGGCGGCATATTGGTCGCCGGTCAGGGCATGGCACATCAGGATGGCGTTGCTGCGATCCTGATTGAGCTTGCCATAGGTCTGATAGGCGATGGTGAAGGGCGCCAGCGCCACGCCGCAGTCCAGCATGAGCGGCTTTTCCACCCGAAGCTCATGTCCGGGTCTCGCCTGGGGGGGCGAGGATCGCGATTCCTGGGGATGGGTCAAAGTCACGCACCGCCTCCACGGCTGCCGATAGCGGGCCCACGGAGGTCTTCCGTGGCGCTTTAGCGGTTGGTGACGCGGCGCAAGCTGCCCCTCAAATCCCGCGGGTCTTATGGGCCGACCAAGCCATTTCGATTCACTGTGCCAAAATTCGCGCAGTGACTTTTATAGCTAGGGATCACCCCCCTCGGCTGTCAATGTTTTCTTTGCTTTCGGCGGCGCGCCCGACTATCAGTATCGCCTTCAATTTGGCAGCAATCGAGCATGTCTCAGAGCTCAAAATCCCTGGACGATCTACGCCGTGAAATCGACGAGATCGACGATAATCTGCACGACCTGCTGATGCGGCGCGCCGAAGTTGTCGAAGGCGTGGCGGCGCTGAAGCGCAGCGGCAACACCCCCGCGCTCCGCCCGGGCCGCGAGGCGATGATTCTGCGCCGTCTCGCCGAACGTCATAAGGGGCGCTTCTCGCGCGCTGTCATGGTGCGTCTTTGGCGTGAGCTGCTCAGTGGCATGACCGCCATGCAGGCGCCCTTCGCGGTCGCCGTGCTGGTGCCGGAAGACCGCCCCGGATATTGGGACCTCGCCCGCGATCATTACGGCAGCCATACGCCGATGACGCCCTTCCGTTCCGTGGGCCAGGTGATCCGGGCCGTGAGCGAGGGCAATGCGGCTGTCGGTGTCCTGCCGATGCCCCAGGATGGCGAGACCGACCCCTGGTGGCGGATGCTCATTTCCGCCGATGCGGGCACCCCCCGGGTCATCAGCCGGTTGCCCTTCGCGAGTGCCGGCAATGCGCGGGTGGACGACCAGAGCGTCCTCGCCATCGGCTGCGGCATCGCGGAGCCGAGTGGCGCCGACCGCAGCCTCTTCGTGCTCGAAACCCATCGTGAAGTGAGCCGTGCCCGGATCTTCTCGACCATGACCGCGGCAGGATTGCCGGCGACCTTCTATACGAGCGTCGAGCCCAGCCCCGGTTTCGCGCTCAACCTCGTCGAATTCGACGACTTCGTGAGGGCCGACGACCCGCGGCTCCTCCAGGCGGTCGCTCAGCTCGGCGAAGCGGTCGAGCGGGTGTCGCCCCTCGGCAGCTATCCACGCCCGCTCGGGGCGGAAACCACCAAGGCCTGATCCCATGGCAGACAGTCCGCAGCCGCGTCCCGGCGTTCTCGATATCGCCGCCTATGTGGGCGGCGAGGCGAAAGCCGCCGGCGTCGACCGCATCATCAAGCTCAGTTCCAACGAGAGCGCATTGGGACCGAGCCCCAAGGCGATTGAGGCCTATAAGGCCGCCGCCGCCGACATTCACCGTTATCCCGAAGGCGGTTCGACCGACCTGCGGGAGGCGATCGCCCATCAGTTCGGGCTCGATGCCTCGCGGATCGTCTGCACGGCGGGTTCCGACGAGCTGATCGCGCTCCTGACCCGCGCCTATGCGGGGCCTGGGGACGAGGTGCTCTATAGCCAGCATGGCTTCCTGATGTATCCCATCGCCGCCATGTCGGCGGGGGCGACGCCGGTCACGGCGCCGGAAAAGAACCTGACGACGGATGTCGACGCGCTCCTGAAAGCGGTGACGCCCCGGACCAAGATCGTTTTCCTCGCCAATCCCAACAATCCGACCGGGACCTATATCCCGGCGTCCGAGGTGGAGCGGCTCCACGCGGCCCTGCCGGCTTCGACGCTCCTGGTCATCGATGCGGCCTATGCGGAATTCGTCAACCGCAACGACTATGACGCGGGGGCTTCGCTCGTCGATCGCTCACCCAACGTGGTCATGGCCCGGACTTTCTCGAAGATGTATGCCCTGGGCGGCATGCGTCTCGGTTGGGGCTATTGCAGCGCGACGGTCGCCGATGTGCTGAACCGCGTGCGCGGGCCCTTCAACGTCAATGCCGCGGCGCAGGCGGCGGGGATCGCGGCCTTGCGCGATCTGCCGAGCGTCCGCCGCGCCCGCGAGCATAACGATGTCTGGCTGCCCTGGTTCACCGCCGAGCTTCAAAAGCTGGGGCTGACGGTCAATCCCAGCGTCGCCAATTTCGTGCTCGTGAAGTTTCCCAAGGCCCCGAAGGATGCGGATGCCGCCAATGCCTTCCTCCAGTCGCGCGGCATCCTGGTCCGCAAGATGGGCGGCTATGGCCTGCCCGAATGGCTCAGGATGAGCATTGGGACCGAGGAAGAGATGCGCCTCGTGGTCGCCGCCGTAGCGGAATTCCTGAAGCCCTCATGACCGAACCGCTCTTTCAGCGCGTCGCCTTCATTGGCATCGGCCTCATCGGCTCCTCCCTTGCCCGCTTCCTGAGGCGGGAGGGCATGGTCGGCGAGATCGTCGCCTGCGCCCGCCGCCAGGAGACGCTCGATAAGGTCATGGAGTTGAAGCTCGCCGATAGGGTGACAGACGATCCGGTGGTCGCTGCGAAGGATGCCGATCTCGTCATGATCGGAACGCCCGTCGCGGCCTATGCGGAGATCGGCCGTCGGATCGGGCCGGTTCTGAAGCCCGGCGCCATCGTGAGCGACGTGGGTTCGGTGAAACAGACCGTTATCCGGGATCTGTCGCCGTCGCTTCCGGCAGGCGTCCATTTCGTGCCGGGGCATCCTGTGGCGGGAACCGAGCATTCCGGTCCGGAATCGGGCTTCGCGGACCTTTTCCACGATCGCTGGTGCATCCTGACGCCGACCGCGGGCACGGACCCTGCGGCGGTTGCCAAAATCTCCGACATGTGGACCCGCGCCGGCATGCGCGTCGTCGAGATGGATGCCGAACACCATGACAAGGTGCTGGCTGTCACCTCGCATCTGCCGCATCTCATCGCCTATACCATCGTGGGCACCGCCACGGATCTCGAAGAGACCCTGAGATCCGAGGTCATCAAATTCTCGGCCGGCGGTTTCCGCGACTTCACCCGAATCGCGGCATCCGATCCCGTGATGTGGCGCGACATCTTCCTCAACAACCGCGAGGCGGTCCTGGAGATGCTCCAGCGCTTCAGCGAGGACCTGAGCGCCCTTCAGCGGGCGATCCGCTGGGGCGAGGGCGACAAGCTCGAAGAGCTTTTCACCCGCACCCGCGCGATCCGCCGCTCGATCATCGAGGCGAAGCAGGCTTAGTTAGGCAGGCTTACGTCCCGGAGGTTGGGCAGGTTGGCGATCCCGACCGGTCCCAGATAGAGCTTGCCGCCCTGCATGCGGGCGGGCACCGAGATCTTTCTTTTGCCGTCGGCATCCTGCTTCGCCATCAGCCCCAGAGCGATCTTCAGGAGCGAGCCGTCGCCCGGCCGGATATTGCCGTTGGTCACCAGCGCATCGACGATGGCGTCCTGGCCTTCGAGCGATGTGGTCAAGGCCCCGAGGGGGCGCATTTCTTCGTCGAGGGCCAGCGTGCCTTTGCCGCTCGCGCTGAGCGCGCCCCATTGAAGGGCAAAACCGCCGACCTCCAAGGTGCCGCCATCGTCGCGCCAGGCGGTCAGTCCGCCGCTCGCCGGCACGGTTCCCTTCAGTGTCGCCGAGAAGGACAGGCTTGCGATGGTATCGCCCAGCGGCGGCACGGCCTGTGGCACCTTCCAATCGAGGAGCCGCATGTCGAGCGTCCCGGCGGTTTCCTTATGGTCTGCCGGCGGGCGAGGGGGCAGCCGAAGGCTCGCCTCCGCCTGCCGCACCTGAAACGCGCCGCCCAGCGTTCCGGAAATATCCTGGAACGCGGCGTCGATATCCGTCTCCTGATCCGAAAGGGTGATCGTCGCGCGCAGCGAGGCGGCATTGGCGTTTCCGGTAGGGATCGTCAGCCCTACGGTTTGGTCCGCCTCGACATTCCAGCGCCGCAGTTGCCAGGGCAGTGCACGGGCCACGAGCAGCGGCGCCGCGACGCGCAGGCGCGGGGGCGATCCCGGCTGGGCCAGGATGAAGCCGGTCGCGCGGACTTGGAGGCTGAAGGGGAAGCCGCCGACCGTGGCGGCGGTCCATCGCACCTCGTAGCCCTTGGCCCGCTGGGCCGTGGCCCAATCGTCGAGGCCGTTCTGCACGCGCTCGGCGATCGCATACCAATAGACCGAATACCCGCTGGCGAGGATCAGCAGCAGAACAAGGGGAAGATAAAGACGGAAGAAACGGCCCATGAGCGCCGTTATAGGAGGGCATCGGTGTCCGGTCGATGCGAAACCGACAATACCGCATTGCGCGCAGTGCGTTTCGTGTCGGCACCATCTTCGGTTACTGTCTTTGCGCACCTTATCGACGGCCTGCAGAATGTCCCCGCAAAATGCCGCGACGCAGCCCGCCCCCTTCGCGTCGCTGTCGTTCATGCCGATGCTCTTCGTCGTCCTCTGGTCGACGGGCTTTCTGGGTGCGAAGCTGGGGTTGCCCCATGCGGGGCCGCTTACCTTCCTGACGCTGCGGTTCAGCGTCGTCCTGGCGATCATGGTGCCCCTGACCTTCGCCTTGCGGTCTCCCTGGCCCCGGAACTGGCGGGAGGTCGGACATATCGCCGTCTCGGGCTTTCTCAACCAGACCTTCTATCTGATCGGCGTCTTCATCGGCATCTCGCTGGGTGTCGGCGCGGGCCTGACAGCGCTGATCATCGGGCTGCAGCCGGTCATCACGGCGGCGATCGTCGGCCGGTTTCTCGGCGAGCGGGTGACGGGTCGGCAATGGATGGGGTTGATCCTCGGGCTGATCGGTCTGGCGCTGGTCGTCTGGAACAAGCTCGATCTCGATCTCAACCATGCGGTGGGAGCGGGTTTCACGACCTTGGCGCTGATCTCGATCACCCTCGGCACTGTCTATCAGAAGCGTTTCTGCTCGGGCATGGACCTTTGCAGCGGGACGATCATCCAGAACATCAGCTCTGCTTCCGTGGCGCTCGTCGGGGCGCTGGTTCTCGAACATTGGCGCGTCACATGGACGGGAGAGTTCGTGTTCGCGCTCGGCTGGCTGGTCCTCGTGCTGTCGGTGGTGACGATGATGCTTTTTTACTGGCTTTTGAAACGCGGGGCGGCTTCCCAGGTCGTGAGCCTCTTCTACCTGGTGCCCCCGGTGACGGCGCTCCTCGCCTGGTTCATCTTCGGCGAGACTTTTGGGCTGACGGCGATCCTGGGCATGGTGCTTGCGGCGGTCGGCGTGGCGCTCGCTAACCGGACGGAGGCAGCGTGATGCGCGATGGCGAAAACGAGCGGGGCCCTTGCGCGCCGCACGTCGCGGTGCCGGAGATCGCCGCCTGCCTTGCGCGGCGTTGCGATTTCTTCGTCTTCGGTTACGGATCCTTGATGTGGAACCCGGGCTTCCGCCACCAGGGCGGCGAGCCCGCCCTGCTGCGGGGCTATCATCGCCGCTTCTGCGTCTATTCCTCCGGCCATCGCGGGACGCCGGAAAAGCCGGGCGTGGTTCTGGGGCTCGCCAGGGGCGGGGCCTGCAAAGGCATGGTGTTCCGCGTTTCCGCCTGCGATGCGGACGAAGCATTGGCCTATCTCTGGGATCGCGAGATGCAGGGGGGTGTCTACCTCCTGCGCGAACTGCGGGTCGAGACCGCCTGCGGACCCGTCCGGGCGCAGACCTTCATCGTCGATTATGCCCATAGCCATTATGCGGGCGGGCTCGATCTGGAAGCGACCGCGCGCTGTATCCTCGAAGGCCAGGGCAAGAGCGGCGCCTGCCGGGATTATCTGGAAAACACCATCCGGCAGCTCGAACTTCTGAGGCTGCCGACAGGTCCCATCCATCTTCTGGCGAACAAGGTCCGGGAACTCGCCGAGCGGGTCGAGGCGCGCTAGGATAGCTTCCAACAGGAGGCTCATCCCATGACCAAGGTCGTTACCGCCATCAGCATGTCCCACGCGCCGGGCGTTCTCGGCTGGGCCGACGCGCCGAGCCCCGCCCTGCGCAAGAAAATCGCCGATGCCCATGCCGAATGCGCCCGCCGGCTGGAAGAAGCCAAGCCTGACCTTATCGTCGCCTTCCTGGATGACCATTTCGAGAATCATTTCCGCAACCTGATGCCGACCTTCGCGGTGGGTATCGCGCCCTCCCACAGCGGCCCGGCCGAGCACATCATGGCGGCGCTCAAGTTCGAGGAGAAGGTGACGATCCCGAGTAACCCGGAGGTGGCTGAGGAGCTGTTGCGCGGGTTGGTCCGGTCCGGCTTCGATTGCGCGCGCATGGGCGAGATCGAATACGGCAACAACCTGATGGTGCCCTTGAAGGTGATCCGGCCGCAGTACGACATTCCCGTCCTGCCGCTCTATATCAACGTCTTCTCGCCGCCGCTTCCGACCATGGCGCGGGCCTATGATTTCGGCTCTCGGGTGCGGCAGATCCTGGACTGGCTGCCGGGCGACCTGCGGATCGCCTTCCTGGCGACCGGCGGGCTCTCCCATTGGCCGCCGGTCTGGACCGAGGGCGCGCCGGAGGACGACAGCTTCCTGCAGCGCATGAAGCGGTTCCAGACCGAAGGCCGGGGTTACGTCGAAGGCGATCCGGAGATCTATTCGGACCTCGGGAAATACGAGATCCAAATGGCGTCCAAGATGCAATGGCCGCTGAACTACCAGCATCCCCTAGTCAATGCCGCCTGGGACCGCGAGATCATCGAGGCTTTCGGCAAGGGCGACTCAGGTTTTCTTCGGGGCCTCGCCTATGAGGATATCGAACAAGGCGGCGGCCATGGCGGGCACGAGATCTTGAACTGGATCGCGGTCATGGGCGCCATGGGCGGTGCTCCCGCCGATGTGATCTGCTACGAGCCGGTCATGGAATGGATCTGCGGCATGGGCTACATCGCCTATGACGGGAAGCCCTGATCACCAGATGCCGGGGATGAGGCGGTAGCGGACGCGGGCGGCATAGTCGCTGTAACCGTCAAGCGCCCGCATGAGCATCCGTTCTTCGAGAACGCCGCGCAGCGCGAAGCCCGCAGCGAGGACAAGAGCGCCCGCGACCCCGGCCCAGGATCCCAGCAGAAGCGCCATGGAGAAGATCAGCCCGACCGCGCCCGCGTACATGGGATGGCGGACATAGGCATAGGGACCGCTGGAGACGACCCGGTGCCCGCGTTCCGCCTGAAACCGCACGACTGGCGCGAGATAGGTATTCTCACGGAACACGCTGTAAATGAGCCCATAGGCCAGCAGGATCCCGGCCGCTCCTGCAAAATTGAGCCAAAGCGGCATCTCGGACCAGCCGAACCGCTTCGCGTCGAGGCCCATGAGGCAAAGCCAGCCGAGAAATGCCGAGCCGACGAAGGCGATCGTCACGCGATCCCAGATCGGCTGTCCTTTCTGGAGCGGCGGTTTCATCCGCTCTTCGAGGAGTGCCGGGTCGGTGCGGGCGATGGTGGCGGTGATGGTGCCCGAACAAAGGAAAAAGACGCCCAGCATGACCCAGGCCTGGGGCCAGGCAAGGGTTCCGGCACCCCCGAAAATCAGGGCGCCGAAGACGACGAACTCCACTCCAATGGCGACCCAGGCCTTGCGCGGCACGGAAATTCCCTCGGCTGCTATTCCCGAGGGACCTGGGGATCGGTCAGCGGTGCGGCAAGGCCTCTACCCGCATTTCGAATAGCCGCAGCTCGTGCATTGATCGCAGCCTTCCTGGCGGATGAGGCTCGCTTCGCCGCATTTCGGGCATTGGGAAAGCCCCGATCCTGCGAGGCCATGACCGGTGTGGGGCAGGTTCACGACCTGCCGCTTCGCCTGGTCCTGCGGAGCGGCATTGCGGTTCGGGATGAAGCCGATGTCGATCATATGGCGTTCGATCACGTCGCCCATGGCGGCTAGAAGCGAGGGCACGTAGCGGCCGTTCATCCAGGCCCCGCCGCGCGGATCGAAGACGGCCTTCAGTTCCTCCACCACGAAGGAAACGTCGCCGCCTCGCCGAAAGACCGCGCTGATCATACGGGTCAGGCCCACCGTCCAGGCGTAATGTTCCATGTTTTTCGAGTTGATGAAGACCTCGAAGGGCCGGCGCCGGCCGTCCTGGACGATGTCGTTGAGGGTGATGTAGATCGCATGCTCGCCCTCGGGCCAGCGGATCTTATAGGTCTGTCCCGGCAGCGCCTCGGGACGGTCCAGAGGCTGCGTCATATAGACGATGCCGCCCGCCTCATAGAGATCGCCGGGCTTGACCGTTCCGGCGGGCGCGGAAAGCGGCAATTCGGCCTGGGCGGGGGCGGTCTTGGGCGTCTCCGGGGCGGCTTGCAGGATCGAGCCCGTCACCTCGTTCGGCCGATAGGTCGTGCAGCCCTTGCAGCCCAGGGTATAGGCCTGGAGATAGACGTCCTTGAAGCTCTCGAAGGAAATATCGACCGGCACGTTGATCGTCTTGGAGATCGAGCTGTCGATATATTTCTGCACCGCCGCCTGCATCACCACATGGTCGCCGGGGCTGAGGCTCTGGGCGTCGACGAAATAATCGGGCAGCGGCGCGGTCTCGCCCTTGAGACGGCGGAAGAGGCGATAGGCGTAGTCGCTGACTTCCTCTTCCTTCCGCGTGCCGTCGGGCATCAGGACTTTTCGCGTGTAGCGGAAGCTGAAGACGGGCTCCAATCCCGAGGACACATTGTCCGCGAAGATCGAGATCGTCCCGGTCGGCGCGACCGAGGTCAGGAGCGAGTTGCGGATGCCATGTTCGGCGATGGCGGCCCGCACATCCTCGTCGAGTTCCCCGATGGTCTCGCCGGCGAGATATTGCGCCTTGTCGAAAAGCGGGAAAGCTCCCTTTTCGGCGGCCAGGGCGGCGGAGGCCAGATAGGCTTCGCGCTGGATCGCCTTCAGCCAAGTCTCGGTGAGCGCGATCGATTCCGCCGACCCATAGCGCGTGCAGCACATGATGAGCGCATCGGCGAGGCCGGTGATGCCGAGGCCGATGCGTCGCTTGGCCTTGGCCTCGTGGGTCTGCTGCTCCAGCGGGAAGCGCGAGGCGTCGATGACGTTGTCCATCATCCGGACGGCGAGGGGCACCAGCCGCTTCAGCTCGTCGAGATCGAGCCGCGCCTCGGGCGTGAAGGGGGCGGCGACGAGGCTCGCGAGATTGATCGAACCCAGCAGGCAGGCGCCATAGGGCGGCAGAGGCTGTTCGCCGCAGGGATTGGTCGCCTGGATCGACTCGCAATAGTGGAGGTTGTTCCGCCGGTTGATCCGGTCGATGAAGATAACCCCAGGCTCCGCGAAGGCGTAGGTCGCCCGCATGATCTTGTCCCAAAGCTCGCGCGCGGGCAGGACCTTATAGGTCGTCCCGTTGAACTTCAGCTCCCAGGGCGCGTCCTCCCGCACCGCATCCATGAAAGGATCGGTGACGAGGACGGAGAGGTTGAACATGCGGAGCCGGCCGGCCTCGCGCTTGGCCTCGATGAAGGCCTCGACATCGGGATGGTCGCAGCGCAGCGTCGCCATCATCGCCCCCCGGCGATAGCCGGCGCTCATGATGGTGCGGCACATGGCGTCCCAGACATCCATGAAGGAGAGGGGACCGGAGGCGTCCGCGCCGACACCCTTCACCGGCGCGCCCTTGGGCCGGAGCGTCGAGAAATCGTAGCCGATCCCGCCGCCCTGCTGCATGGTCAGCGCGGCTTCACGCAGATGGGTGAAGATGCCCGACATGTCGTCCGGGATCGTGCCCATGACGAAGCAATTGAAGAGCGTAACGCTGCGCCCCGTGCCGGCGCCGGCCACCACGCGACCGGCGGGCAGGAAGTGGAAATTATCCATGGCTTCGTAGAAGCGGTCGGCCCAGAGCGCCTGGTCCTGCTCGGGTTCCGCCAAGGCTGTGGCGATCCGCCGCCAGCTGTCTTCGATGGTCTTGTCCACAGGCGCGCCGTCCGGTCCCTTGAACCGGTACTTCATGTCCCAGATCTGTTGGGAGATCGAAGCGACGCTGGGCATGGTGGAGAACCCTCCGCGGCGGCGAAGGGAGGTGGCCCGTCGTCGGTTCCGCTAACTATTTGAAATATAAAAGATCGAGCCAATAAAGATAAGCATTCGGGAGCTTTTGGTCAAGCTATTGTTCTAGTTTTGTTTCCACATGCGCAATGCTGTCCAAGTCCTTGAGTCGCCGGACTCATCCGATTTGATGCCCAGGATTCACGGGTTTCAGTCCCTAAATATCCACAGGCTTATCCGCAAGACGGTTCGAGGCCGTTTCGATGCGGGCCTGGAGTTCCGCCATGACTTGCTTGCGTGGAAGACCGGGCATGATCGGCGGCAGGATCTCTATGACGATCCGCCCCGGCTTCTTCATGAAGGCCCGGCGACCCCAGAAAAGCCCCGAATTGACGGCGACGGGCACAAGGGGGGCGTTGAGCTGCGCATAAAGTGCCGCGACACCCGGCTGATAGTCCGGCGGCGCGCCGACGGCCTGGCGGGTGCCTTCTGGAAAGATCACGACCGGCCGGCCGGCTTCCAGGATCGCGCGGCTGCGCGCCACCATGGATTTGAGGGCGCTCGCCCCGCCTCCCCGGTCGATGGGAACCATTCCGGCCTTCTTGGCGTACCAGCCATAGAAGGGGACCTGCATCAGTTCCTTCTTCAGCACCACGGCCGGGTCGTCGAAGATCACCGGCAGGGCCAGCGTATCCCAGGCGGACTGGTGCTTCATGGCGATCAGCGCCGGTCCGGGCGGCAGGTTTTCGCGGCCTCGGACCTCATGACTGAGACCGACGCATCCCCGCAGCAGGAGAAGCGTGCTGGCCGACCAGAACCTCCCGAAGCGCATGACCGTCCGGCGGGGAGCCAGCAGGAGCGGCAGCGCCACAATCCCGAGGAACAAGGTCCAAAGGGCGAAGGCGAGATTGAAAAGGAATGCGCGGAGCAGGGTCATATGGCCTCGCCTGCGCTCGATCCCAGGGCCAGAGGCCGGATCAGCGCGAGAAGATACTTGTGATATTCGAGCAGAATCAGCCCGGAGGTCCCCGGCCAGGCCCACCAATGGTCCTGCTTGATGAGTTCCGGAAATACCGGATTTTCGACGATCCGGATATCCGGCATGACGCGCCTGAATTCCAGCAGGCTGCGCGGCATATGGAAGGCGGCGGTCACGAGACGCAGGGTATGGAAGCCTTCACGATGGATCCATTGCGCGGTTTCAAGCGCATTGCCTTGGGTGTTGTCGGCCGCATAGCCCAGCACGATGCAGCATTGGACGCTGTCCGGCGTCTGGCTCGACAGCCGGAGCAACGCCGAGACATCGGTCCCATGGTAGACGCCGGAGACGAAGAGTTTCTTGGCCCGTCCCGCCGCGAGGAGCTGCAGGCCACTCTGGATGCGCTGGCTGCCGCCGGTCAGCACGACGATGGCGTCGGTCACGGTCTCGGTATCGGCGACGGTCTCGGGGATATGGTTGGTGAACCAGACGAGCCCGCCCAGCCAGGTGAGCGCGGCCAAAAAGACGGGCATCGCGGCGGCGAGGAACAGCCCCTTCCGGCGCCGTTTGACAGGCGAGGTCACGGCATCCTCGCAAGCGCGCGCAGGACGGTGATCCGCGCTGTGATCAAGGCGATCAGTCCGGCGAGCAGGGGGAGCAGCGCCAGCGCGATCCACCCTGGAAGCGCGAGCTGAACCGAAGGCAGAAGCCCGCCCTCGCTGCCTTGGAGCCGAGTGGCTTCGGCGGCATGGCCGATGGCGAAAAGGGTGAGGGCGGCAAGTCCGATCCCCACCAGCCCGCCGCGCAAGGCCAGCATGAGCGCCTGCCATTGAAACTGGGCGGCGATATAGCCGTCGCGGGCGCCGATAAGATGCAGGACCTGGATCACGCCATGGTGGATCGCGAGACCGGTGCGGGTCGCGAAGATGATGGTGAGAACGGCTGCCCCGCCGATCAACAGGATGATCACCGCGGTGACGATCTCGATCGTGCGGGCGATCCGGATCAGCCCGTCGAGCCAGAGATGGTGATCGTCCAGGGTTGCGCCCGGCGCCATCGTGGCGAGTTCTTCGGCGAGGGCTTTGGTGTCCGGCGGCGCATCGGGATCGATATGAACGTCGATGAGCCGGGGGAGCGCCAGATCGGCGGCCGAGAACTCCGCCCCGAGCCAGGGCCGAAGCAGGGCCGAGGTCTGCTCCGCGGCCAGGGGCTCGACCTTCTCTATGCCCGGCGTCGCCCGCAGCAAGGCCACGACCTTGTCCATTCCATCGGCAACCCCGGCTTTCACGGGGGGCAATTCGACGGTCAGCGTGCCCGCCAGCGATCGGTCCCAGCGGCTCACCGCCCCGGACACGACGATCCCGGTCGCGAGCATGACCGCCGCCAGATAGACCATCAGTGCGATGACCCAGGGGACGAAACGAACCGAACCGTCACGGTCCAGCGGCACGTCGAGCCGGCGGCGCAGCATCTCAGGCCGTACCGCCCAAGGCGCCGCGCTCAAGTCGCAACTCGCCGTTCTCCAGATGGAGCCTAGGATGGTTGAAGCGCGCGACCAGCCTTTCGTTATGGGTGGCGACCACCATGGTGGTGCCCAGCCGGTTCAACTCGTCGAAGAGCCGCAGCAGGCGAAAGCCCATGTCTTCGTCCACATTGCCGGTCGGCTCGTCCGCAACCAGCAGGCTGGGGCGGCTGATCACGGCGCGGGCGATGGCAACCCTTTGCTGCTGGCCGCCCGAGAGCGTTGCTGGCCGGGCGTTCAGATGGTCGGCGAGGCCCACCCAGCGGAGAAGTTCGGTCACATGGCTGCGGATTTCCTCCTCGGGGAGGCCTGCCACCCGCAGCGGCAGCGATACATTGTCGACGGCCGACAGATGGTCGATCAGCCGGAAATCCTGGAATACCACGCCGATCCGGCGGCGCAGGGGGGGCAGTTCCTGACGCGGCAAGGTCGCGATGTCCTTGCCGAAGAGATTGACCAGCCCCCGCGACGGCCGTTCCGCGAGATACATGAGTTTCAGGAGGCTCGATTTGCCCGCGCCGCTCGGACCGGTCAGGAAATGGAACGATCCCGGCGCCAGGCTCATCGAGATGTCTCGCAGGATCTCCGGGCCGGACCCGTAGCGCATGCCGACATTTTCAAAGCGGACCAAGGACGCCTTTCTCCTTCATCGCAAGGCAAAACCCGGCGGGAGGATGGCATGCGGTCGAGAGATCGTCCAGCCAAGCCCGGGAGAACCCCGAAGCTTTGTCAGTCGGCTCGGATGACGACGCTCAAGACGTCGTTGAAGCCGCTGTTGGCGGGGGCGGCGCGAGCCGTGCTGATGGCGAGATCGGCGGGGGCGGCGTCGCTTGGCCGTGCCGAACTCTTGAGGACGGCCAAGGCTCCCTCGAAACGCACGGCCTTTCCGCCATAACTCAAGCTATAGGGGATGGACTGCGACTGGTCGGCGGCGATCAGCATCGTCTTGCCGGTAGCTGCCGCGCTTTGGGATTCCAGAAGAACCGAATAACTGTGCTTGCCGTTGCTTTCGCTGACCAGGCTGGTCAGCGTCGCATTGACCACCGGGCTGCTGAGATCGACCGCGACAGGCGCGCTGGTCCCGGCAAGGCGAACCGTGCTGCGCGGGGCGACTGTGCCGGACAGGGTCAGGGTCGCCTTGGGGGACGCCACCGCCATCCCATGATTGAAGAAGAGGAAGCCCGCGCCCAGGGCGCCGACAAGGGCGCGCCGATATTGCTCGGTCAGGCCGAAGTGAAGATCGCCGCGGCGAATGAAGCCCAACCGGACGAGCGCCTCGCCCAGCCTTTCGCCGCTGCCGCTCTGCTCGTCGAGCGCGAGTTGAAGCTGGCCTCGGGAAATCAATCCCAGGCTCACGAGAACTTCGCCGATCCTCTCCTTCTGGAGGGTCCAACGCATGGTGTAACTGCTCCCCATGCCCGCGACTTTGCACGAGCCAGTTAAGCCTACATTAAGTTGAGGCAAGAATCCAATTTTTGCCTCTTGAAAATTCGCATTTTGCAACTTCAGTCGCCATTTTAGCCGAGTCGACCTACTCGCCTATTGATTTAGATCATTCCCCTCGAAGCAGAATTCCCCCGATGACTTGTACGACGAGCCATCTAGGGTTAACTTGGCTGGACGTAAATTGGCCGAGGCCAGTGCTGGCGATCGGCTTTTCTTTGGAAATGGGTGGCATCTCCCGTGTTTGCACGTTTCCTGCTTGCCGCGATTGTCGCGGTTTATTGCTTCGGAGCCGCTCCCGCCTGGGCGCTGAAGCTCATTCCCTTCGTCGCCGAGTTCGAGCCGAAAGGCCAAGGCGCCAATAAGACCTTCCGCCTCGAAAATGACACGGACGAGCCTTCCGCCGTGCAGCTCACGATGGTGCGGCGGGAAATGACCTTCGAGGGGCAGGATCAACTCAAGGACGCGGACGACGAATTCGTCGTCTTTCCGCCCCAGGTGGTGCTCCTGCCGGGCGAAGGGCGGACCGTCCGGGTGCAATGGGTGGGAGATCCTCAGCCGGCCGCCGAGCTCGCCTATCGGATCATCGCCGAGCAGCTGCCGGTCGAACTCAACAAGGATGCCAAGCCGGGCGCTTCGGTGAAGCTCGTCGTGCGCTACGAGGGCGCAGTCTATATCGTGCCGCCGAGAGCCAAGGGCGACGCGTTCGTCGAAAGCGCCGAGCCGATGGCCCAGCAGGGCGGCGCCACGAAGCTGGCCATCGTGGTGAACAACAAGGGCACGGCGCATCAGGCTCTGCAGGACCTGTCGCTGACGGTGAAAGCGGCCAGCGGAAAGAGCGTGACGCTCGAAGGCGACAAGCTCGAGGGAATGCTCAGCCAGAATGTTTTGGCAGGCCATCGCCGGCGTTTCCTGCTGCCCTGGCCCGCCGACCTGCCTGTGGAACCCGTCACCGTCACCATGCGGATCGGCGGATCCTCGTGATCGGGCGAGGTCCCTCGGCGAAAACGCGGGATCGGTGGGAAGGACGGCAAAGGCTCCGGGGTTCGGCGGGTGATAAAAGCGCTTAGGCGCGGCCGTCGCGATCGTTCGGGGGGCGCCCCGATGCGAGGCTGGCCCTCTTTCATCGTCGGGCTTCTGCTGACTTTCCCCGCCTTCGGTCAGGCGCCGCCCGCCCCCGCCGACACCGCCAGCCAGGAAGAGCGCGAAAAGCTCTATCAGCAGATTTTCGGCAATCGGAACCGCCAGCAGCCGCCGCCGCGCGAGCGGCAGGTCCAGCTCCCCGTGGTCCTGGACGAGCGCGAAATCGCCCAGGTCCCTGCGATCCTGCCCGTAGACATGAGCACCGCGCGCTTGGAAGCGGCGCCTTTGCTCGCAGCGCTAAAGCCTGTTCTGGCGGCGCCCATCCTGGCCAAGATCGACGCGCAAAAGGATCAGCGAGGCTTCGTCACGCCCGAGGCGCTGAAGGCGGCCGGGCTCGAGGCGACGCTCGATGTGGCGAATCTCTCGCTGGCCTTGCGCATCCCGATCGATCTCAGGCTGGTTCAAACCATCGGCCTGCGCGAACGCGCCCCCCGGGTCAGCGCGGAAGGGATTGTTCCGCCCGCGACCGTCAGCTCGTTCCTCAACCTGAGGTCGGGCATCGACTATGTCCACGATGGAGCCGCCGGCACCGGCCTCGGGCGTCAGCCGATGAATATCGCCTTCGAATCCGGCACCAATCTGAAAGGCTATGTTTTCCAGGCCGATCTCAATTACTTCGAGGGCGACCGTAAATCCTGGCAACGAGGCGACATGAGCCTCGTCCACGACGATGTGGCGAACAGCGTCCGCTATCAGCTGGGCGATCTGAGTTACCCCGTGGCGGGCTTCCAGTCCTTCATTCCCATGGGCGGTTTCACGGTGGCGCGGAATTTTTCGCTCCAGCCCTATAAGGTCGTGCAGCCCTCGGGTCAGCAGACCCTGAGCCTGGTGAGCCCGTCTCGGGTGGAGGTGCTGGTCAACGGGCAGACGACCCAGGTCATCCGGCTGGCGCCCGGCAATTATAACCTCCGGGACTTTCCCTTCACCCAGGGCGCCAACGATGTCCAACTACGCGTGACCGACAGCGTCGGCCGGGTCAGCATCGTCAATCTGCCTTTCTTCTTCAGCAACGACCTTCTGGCCGCGGGCACCAGCGAATTCGCCTATAGCGTCGGCGAACCGGTGAGCATCGTCAGCGGCACCCACCAATATGCCCGGCATGTGCCGGCGCTGACCCTCTTCCATCGGTACGGCATCACCGATAATCTGACAATCGGCGCAAATCTCCAGGGCGACAATCGCCAGCAGATGTCGGGCCTGGAGATCGAAACGTCGAATGTGCTGGGCAGTTTCCGCCTCGATCTGGCGGGGAGCCGGGGACCCAGTTTCCGGCCGGATTTCGCGGCCCGCCTGCAATACGCTTTTGCCGATGCGCGCACGCTCGACAGCGACAGCCGTAATTTCTTCGCGTCCATCGCCTACAATGGATCGGAATTCGCGCCGCTCGGCGTCACCTCACCCAATAACCCGGTGAAATTCGATCTCGCGGCACGCTATTTCCAGCAATTGCCGTTCAATTTCACCGGCGGCATCGGCGCTTCCTATCAGTTCCAGCGGGACCGGCCGAATAGCTCCGGCATCGACCTGAGCCTTCGGCGTTGGCTTACCCGCACGGTGAGCGCGAGCCTCGATCTCTCCCGCAACGTCGATACGACGGGGCGCCAGGAATATCGGGCGCTGTTCAACTTCTTCTTCCAATTCACCGAGCAGCGGCAATTCGCGCAGACCAGCTACGATAGCCGTAACAACACCATCCAGGCGCAGTGGCAATATATCCCCGAAACGGATGTCGGTGCCCCTTCGGCGAACCTTTCCACGACCAACAGCGACGGGCAGACGCTTCTTTCCGGGGGGGCCACCTACAACAGCTCCCGTTTCGAAACCAGCCTGTCCCATGACGAGGCTTATCCTCATGGGGGAACCGGTTCGATCGATCGGCGCAGCAGCCTGCGCTTCGGCAGTTCCCTGGTCTTTGCCGATGGGCACTTCGGTATCGGCCGGCCGATCGATGACAGCTTCGCCCTGGTGGTCGCCCATCCCAACCTCCGAAGCTCCACGGTCGGCGTCGATCCGGTGGACGAGCAGAACTATAGGGCCCGGGTAGATTGGCTTGGGCCTGCCGTTCTCTCGAATTTGAGCTCCTATCAAATCCGCTCGCTCCGGGTGACGGTGCCCGATCTGCCGCTGGGCCTCGAATTGGGCCAGGACGTTTTCGAACTGCAGCCCACCTTCCGCAGCGGCGCGGTCCTCAAGGTCGGTAACGACGCGGTCGTGCTGCTCGACGGCGTGCTTGTCGACAAGAACGGCAAGCCTCTGCCGCTCCAGGCCGGCGAGGCGAGAGAGGTCGGCGCGGCGACCGGCAAGGCGCAGCAGTTCTTCACCAATCGCACGGGCCGCTTCCGGATCGACGGCATGCATCCCGGCCAATACGATGTCACGCTCAATGCCGATACCCGCGTCACCGTCCGGATCACCGTTCCCGACAATGCCACCGGCATTTATCGGCTGGGCGACTTGAAAATTCCGATTGAAATTCAGCCCTAATGAGCCCTTATAGATATATGCGCAATTTTATCTATTCCGGGACGAGGGTAGGCTGGCGATTGTTCGCCGTCGCCATCGTGTTCCTCCTTGGGATGGGGAGCGCCTTTGCGAATTGCGCCACCCTCACTTTCAGCTCGATTCCCAGCAGCGTCTCCTGGGTCGGCGGCACGGGGAACGGGTACAATCCCTTCGATGCTTCGGATCGCGTCCAGTCCGTCACCGTCACGGTGCGTAAGACGGGGGGATCCTGCTCTTTCTTCATCGGTGCGACCACGGGCGGCGGTGATACTTTCACGTCACGCACGTTGACGGGCAGCGGCAACTCGCTGCCTTTCAATCTCTATACGACCAGCACCCGAACCAATGTGATCAAGGATCTGCCGAACGCCACGGCGAGTGACCTCATCGCGGGAAGTTTCACCAGTTCGGGGACCCAGACGAAGACCATCACCTATTTCTACGATATCGCGCCGCAGCAGATCGTGGCACCGGCCAGCTATTCCCGGTCGATGCAGATCAAGCTCTATGAGGTGAATGGCTCCACTCAGACGCTCAGCCAGACGGCGAACGTCAATCATACGGCAACCGTAAATACGCTGGCGGAGCTTTCCCTGATTGCCAGCGGGGGCGCCTTCGATTCGAGCAGTACGACACAGTCCCTCAATCTCGGATCGATGGCGACCAGCCAGAACGTCGGCTTCGACATGCGGGTCCGCGGCAATACGGGCTTCGATATCCAGCTGAGTTCGCAAAACCGCGGCGTGCTTCGTCATTCGGATTCGAGCGTGACGGATACGGTGCCCTATGTCATGACGGTCAATGGAGGCACCCTGAACCTGTCGGGCGGCAGCGGGACCACTTTCAATGGTCCTTCGACGAAAACAGCTTTGACCGGCAGCGTTTTTCCCGTGGTGATCTCTGTCGGCGCTCAGACCGGCACCGCCGGCACCTATAGCGATGTGATATCCGTTTCGGTCATCTCCAACTAGTTTGTGTGGTCGGGGCCTCTGCCCCATCCTTGCCTCGTCCACGGCTGGGTCCTATAAGGAAAACAAGCCGAAAGACGCGCATCGCAAATGATCGTTACTTGTCCATCCTGTTCAACCCGCTACATGGTCGACCCGCGAGCGCTCGGCGCCACGGGGCGGATGGTGCGCTGCGCCCATTGCGCCCATACCTGGCATCAGGAAACACCTCCGCCGGTTGCCGCCCGGGCCAGGGATATCCCGCCTCCGCCTCCGGCAAAGCCGACTTCTTTCGAGCTGCCCTCGTCGTTTGACGATCCCGGGCCTGTCGCCGACAGCCTGGCGGAGCCGGAGCCCATCAAAAGGGGCCTACCCGCCTTGGCGCAGCCGCGACGTCTCCCCTGGATGGTGATGGGCTGGGCGACCCTGGCGGTCCTGGTTGTCGTTGGCGTCACGGGACTGGTCATGGCGCGAGACCAGATCGTCGAGTGGTGGCCGCCGTCCGCGCGCCTCTATACGGCTCTCCACCTGCCCATCGAGCCGGCCGGGGCGGGGCTCGAATTGCGCCGGGTGTCGCCGACGCGGGAGACCGAAAATGGTCTGCCGACCCTGGTCATCCAGGGAGAGGTCGCGAATATTTCGGAGATCTCCCGCCGCGTGCCCAAGCTCAAGGTCGTGCTGCGCGACGGCAGCGATCGGGAATTGCAGTCCTGGAGCTTCACCCTCACGGAGGAGCGGCTCCAGCCCGGCGCGTCGGTGCCGTTCCGGACCAGCATCTCGCAGCCCAGTGAAGCCGCGACCGGGCTCCTGGTGACCTTCGTGATCGCCGGGGAGTGATCCCCTAGAACTGCTTTAGCAGGCGCTCGATGTAGTCGCGTTCGACATCCGGCCGCGACCTTTCCCCGGCGCGGCGGCGAAGTTCGTCGAGGATTTCCTTCGCCTTTTCCAGCGAATAGTTGTTGAGCCGACCGTTGCCCATGCGCATGGGACCGTCATCGGTCTGGCCCTGGTTGGTGTCCTGTTGCTGCGGACGGCCGAAGGGATCGCGGTCGGCTTGTCGCGGGGCGTTCATGTCGGGCTCGCCGTTGGGGCCGTTCTGCCGTCCCATCATCCGGTTCGCCATGTCCCGCGCCGCCTGCTGAAGCTGATCGAGGGCTTCCGTCTGAGGGCCGATGGCCTGACCCGGCTGGCGCCGGCCGAGGGCATCGGCAGCACCACGCATCGCGCGTTCCGCCCGCCCGAGGGCCTGGGGGATGTCGCCGCCCTGTTCGCCCATCTGGCCCATCATGTCGCCGAGCATGCGGCGCAGGGCCTCCTGCTCGGCCGAACCGTCGCCGTCTTCGCCCGGGTCGCCTTGCTGGCCCTGCTGACCTTGTTGCCCCTGCTGTCCCGGTTGGCGCTGGCCCTGCTGACCGGGGCGCGACTGGCGGAAGCTGCGGTCCAGAAGCTGCTGTTGGCGGCGCATCATGTCCTGCATCTGGCCGGGCTGCGCCATGCGCATATTCTCCAGCATTTCCTGGAGGCGGGAGAGCAGGTCTTTCGCCGCTTCCCGGGAGCCGGTCTTCGCCATGTCCCGGGCACGGTCGATCATGCGCTGGAGATCCTGGCGGCTCATCATCCGCGATGGATCGATGGGCTGCATGTTCTGCTGCGGGCCCTGGCGCTGCATCTGCTCGGCCATGGCGCGCAGGTAGCGGTCCATCGCCTCCTTCAATTCCTGGGTCAGCCGTTCGATCTCGCTGTCCGGCGCATTGCGGGCGAGGGCGTCCTGAAGATCCTGCATCACCTGGCGCAGATCGCGCTGGGCGGAGGAGGTCCGGCCGTCCTCGATTCGAAGGGCGGTTTCCCAGAGAAGCTGCTGGACCTCGGCGATGGCCTTGTCTGACGGGTCGCGGATAAGCCGCGCCTGGGCCGTGCGCAGCGCCATGAAGGCGACAATATCGCCGCCGAAAAGCCCCGGCCGCCGGGAGAGGTCGGACAAGGTCTCCGCCACCACGTCCCGGTCCTTGGGATTGAGGGTGAGCTGCTTGCGCTGCTCGATGATCGCCTTGGCGATCGGATGGCGGAAGACGCGCTCGGGCAAAGTGATCGTCACCGGCTCGCTTTCGCCGATCTGTCCGAGAGCGTCGGTGGCGGTCAGCTTTATCTCCACGGGCAGTCCCGCCCAGGGATGAGCGGTCAGATCGTGGAAGCTCGCGTTCTTGGCTTCCTTCAGATGCTGGCCGGGCAGCGGCAGCTCGATCTCGACGGTTTCCGCCGCCGGCCGGTCGGGACGGTGCAGCACCGCCTTGGCGGTTTCGACCCCGTAATCGTCCTGGGCCTGGTACTGGAGCTTCAGGGCCTGGTTCCGGGTCGGCTCGGGCGCCGAGCCGAAGACGATGGCGGGTGGATTATCCGGAATGACCGAGATCGGCCAGGAACCGAGCGTCGCCCCGTCCTGTTCGACCGCAAGCAGGCTGCCGCCGGATACCGTGACCGTCCCCTTGTAGTTCCGCTGGTCGATCTGAGTGAAGGCGGTCGCGAGCTTGTCGATACGGATCTGCGGCGCGGAGGAGCCGCCCTGGACCTGGGCCAGGATCGTGCTGCCGGTCGGGACCGAGATCGTGTCGCTGGCCATCCCTTTCTGAAGGAAAAGCGGCGGCAGGCCGGTGTAGTCGGGCGGCGTCACCCAGATGTCGAGCGTGACCGCAGCGGCCGTCCGGGCGCTGCCGAGGTGAGGCGTCAGGGAGCGCTGGAGACGCAAGCTCCAGTCGCCGCCCGCGTCGATGATCCCGACCAGGAGCAGGAGCGCCAGCGCCATGCGCAGCGCATAGGGATCGCGTGAGACGAGGCCGGCTGCGGGAACACCAATCTTGAGCCGCTGGGCTGCCGCCGCCATCCGGGCCTGATGGATACGCCAGAGCGCGGTACTCGCGGCATCTTCGGATCCTCCGGCCAGCCGGTCGCTGAGCGTGGTGAGCGGCCGATGGGACAGTGCGCTGACTTTTTCCAGCCGGCGCCGTGCGGCGCCGCCGTCGGGCAGGCGGAACGCCCGGATCGGGCGGATGAGGGAAGCGACAGTCAGCCCGGCGGCGGCGACGAGGAGCGCCAGATGCAGCCAGCCTGGCAAGCGGGCCGGCACATCGAAAAGCGCCAGGACCAGGAAAGCGCCGGCAAAACCGAAGGCGGGCCAGAGCGAGGGCCAGGAGCGTTCCCACAACAGGGCAGCACCGGCAAGCCACTCCTTGCGGGCAAGGGCCGCGTCAAAGGCCGATCGTTGGGGCGGCGTCTTCGTTTCCAGACCCATCCCGTCTCCTTGCTATCCCTGACCGAGCCAGTCCGGGATCTTGTCCTGCGACAGAAGCTCTTCAAAGCTCGGGCGCGGGCGGATAACCGAAAAGACGGAACCGCGCACGAGCACCTCGGGTGCCAATAGCCGAGTATTGTAGCTCGAACTCATCGTCGCGCCATAGGCACCTGCTGAAAGGATCGCGAGGAGGTCCCCGGACTCTACCGGGGATAGTGGCCTTTCCGTGGCGAAAGTATCGCCGGTTTCACAAACCGGGCCGACAATGTCCACGGCATCGAGCGAAACGCCGGCCGCAGGCTCCTTCACGGGCACGATCTCGTGCCAGGCCTCGTAGAGCGACGGCCGGATCAGGTCGTTCATGGCGGCATCCTGGATGACGAAGCGGCGGCTCAAGCCCTGCTTCACATAGAGGATGCGGGAAACCAGGATGCCCGCATTGCCGACGATATAGCGGCCGGGCTCGAAGGCGAGCGAGACGTCGAGGCCGGCTGTGACGCGTTTCACAAGCTGGGCATAGTCCACGGGATCAGGCGGGACCTCGCCCCGATAGGAAATGCCGATGCCGCCGCCGAGGTCGAGCTGGCTGACGGTCATTCCTTCGGCGCGAAGCTGGCGCACCAGTTCGGCCACCCGCTGGAAGGCGAGATCGAAGGGGGAAAGCCGGGTCAGCTGAGAGCCGATATGCACCGCGATCCCCTGGGGCGAGATGCCTGGCAGGTCCGCGGCGAGACGATAAATTTCCTGGGCGCGATCGATCTCGATCCCGAATTTGTTTTCCTTCTTGCCGGTGGAGATCTTGGCATGGGTCCGGGCGTCGACATCGGGATTGACCCGGAGCGCGATCCGGGCGGTCTTGCCCATACGGCTAGCCACCGCGCTCAGGAGGCGCAGTTCCGGTTCCGATTCGACGTTGATCTGGAAGATGTCCCGGCCGAGCGCGAATTCCATCTCCTCCGCACTCTTGCCGACGCCGGAGAAGACGATCTTCTGCGCGGGGACGCCGGCTGCCAATGCCCGGCGAAGCTCGCCTTCGGACACGACATCCGCGCCGACCCCCAGCTTGGCCAGGAGCCGGATCACCGCCAGATTGGAATTGGCCTTCACCGCATAATGAATCGAGGCCGGCTGGTCCGCGAAGGCCTTGAGGAAACGGGTCGCCTGACGCTCTATGCCGGTGCTCGAATAGCAATAGACGGGCGTTCCCACCTCGGCGGCGATCCGCGACAGGGGCACATCCTCGGCATGAAGCTCGCCGTTGCGATAGGTGAAGTCAGTCATCGGCGAAAGATCAGTCACGGGGATAGGCTCGCGGAAAAGTGTTGGGCTGGTCGGAGGGGGCGCTCGGTTGCCCCTTCTTGCCGCAAGCGGCGAGCGGGGCGACGAGTAGGGCGAGCAGCGCCAGGAGCATCAGGCGTCGATACATGAGGGATCCTGTCACAAAAAACGTTTCCGCGCGGCGGCGACCGAAGCCCGCACAAGGTCCGGGGCGGTGCCGCCGAAACTCGTCCGGCTGCGCACGGAGCTTTCGACCGTCAGTACGTCGAAAATACCGGCGACGATCTTGGGTTCCACCCCCTGCATGTCGCCGAGCGAGAGGTCCGCGAGATCCACCCCCTTGGTTTCGGCGAGCTTCACCAGCGTTCCCGTCACGTGATGGGCCTGGCGGAAAGGAAGGCCCAGCACCCGGACGAGCCAATCCGCCAGATCCGTCGCCGTGCTGAAGCCGCTGGCCGCCACCCGGCGCATCGCCATCGTATCGGGCTTCATGTCCAGCACCATGCCGGTGGTCGCCGCGAGGCAAAGCTCCAGGGTGTCGGCCGCCTCGAAGGTCGGCTCCTTGTCTTCCTGCATGTCCTTGGCATAGGCCAGCGGCAGGCCCTTGATCACCGTCAGAAGTCCCACCAGCCCGCCCGTAAGCCTCCCGGTCTTGGCGCGGACGAGTTCGGCGGCATCGGGGTTGCGCTTCTGCGGCATGATCGAACTGCCGGTGGTGAAGGCGTCCGAGAGACGGATGAAGCGATAAGGCTCGCTGCACCAGATGATGATCTCTTCCGCGAGCCGGGAGAGATGAACCCCGGTGAGGCTCGCCGCGGCCAGGAATTCGATGGCGAAGTCCCGATCCGATACGGCGTCGAGGGAATTGGCGGTCGGCCGCGCGAAGCCCAGCTTCGTGGCGGTGGCCTCGCGGTCGATGGGGAAGGAGGTGCCGGCCAGCGCTGCCGAGCCCAGCGGGCATTCGTTGAGCCTCGCCCGGCAATCGGCAAGCCGTCCCCGGTCGCGGCCGATCATTTCCACATAGGCCAGGAGATGGTGGCCGAAGGTCACGGGCTGCGCCACCTGGAGATGGGTGAAGCCCGGCATGATCGTCTCGGCATGTTCCTCGGCCCGGGCGAGCAGGGCTTCCTGCAGCGCCTTCATCTCGCCGTCCAGCCGGTCGATGGTATCGCGCACCCAGAGCCGGAAATCGGTCGCGACCTGGTCGTTGCGCGAGCGCGCGGTATGGAGACGGCCGGCGGCCGGGCCGATCAGCTCGGCGAGGCGCTGCTCCACATTCATGTGGATGTCCTCGTGCTCGCGCCGGAAGGTGAAGTTCCCTGCGTCGATCTCGCCGTGGATTTGCTCTAGACCCCGGGCGATGGCCTCGCCATCTTCTGCGGTAAGGATGCCCTGTTTCACCAGCATCGCGGCATGGGCCAGCGAGCCGGCGATATCCTGGGCATAGAGGCGGCGGTCGAAGTCGATCGACACATTGATCCGCTGCATGATCTCCGCGGGTCCGCCCGCGAAGCGGCCGCCCCAGGCCGCGTTGCTGTCGGAGGGCTTGCCGGTCATGCCGAGGCCGGAGAGCGGAATGGCTGGGAGAAGAGTTCGATGAGATCGCGCGTCATTGCGCTTTGGGTCCTCTGCTTGCTGGCCATGGGATCCCTGGCCGGGGTGTGGTGGCTTAAGAATAAGCCGGAACTTCCGCCCGCGCCGTCCGTCGCGTCTTCAGCCCCGTCGATCGGACAGTTTATCCCGACCGATCCGCCACGGCCAGCACCGGACGTGAGCATGACGGACAAGGACGGGGCGGCCGTCACCCTGGGCGATTTCAGGGGCCGCGTCATCCTGGTCAATCTCTGGGCGACCTGGTGCATCCCCTGCGTCGAGGAGATGCCGGCCCTGGATCGTCTGGAAGCCAGGCAGGGCGGCAAGGACTTCGCCGTGGTCGCGATCTCCGAGGATCGCGGCGGCAATCGGGCGGTCGAACCGTTCCTGGCGAAACTTGGGCTGTCCAAGCTGACGTCATATCTCGATCCCAAGAGCGCGGCGTCGGGCGCCTTCCAGGTGAGGGGCCTGCCGACCTCGATCCTGATCGACCGCGACGGGCTGGAAGTCGGGCGCACCGAAGGTGGTATGGCCTGGGACGGGGTCGCTGCGTTAGCGCTCATCGAGCGTCAGCTGTCGAAGCCGCGGTCGGGGCCATAGGTCCCTTGCCGTCAGACGCCGGCAAAGGCTTCGGAGAGAAACCGGCCGCCTTCTTCGAGGCCGACCGGATCGATGCCATGGCCGAGACCCGGCCGCAGCATATTGCGCACCGGCACATTCGCCTCCGTCAGAGTGGCGACGGCGGTGCTCAAGGCCTCCACCGGCACGATATCGTCGGCATTGCCATGGACCAGCATGACCGGCGGCCGGGAGCGGATTTCGGCCGCCAGGGTCTCGGGCGCCATGAGCCGGCCGGAATATCCCAGGATCGCGGCGACCGGTTTCGCGCGTCTCAAACCCACATGCAGCGACATCATGGTGCCTTGGGAAAAACCCACGAGTGCGAGCTTGCTGTCGTCGAGGCCGCGTTGGGCCAGCGCATCGTCGATGAAGCCGTTGAGGATCGGCGCCGCGACCAGCACGCCCTGATGGATCGCCGCGGGGCTGCGGTCCTGGAAGCTGAACCATTGCCGCCCGTAAGGCGCCATATCGCAGGGGAAAGGCGCGTCGGGGGACAGGAACTCCGCATCGGGCAGGAACTGCGCCCATTCCGGCGCGAGGCCGATCAGATCGTTGCCGTCCGCGCCCAGCCCATGGAGCAGGATGACAAGCTGGCGCGGCGCGCGGCCAGAAGCGGGCGGCTGGCGAGGACCGGTGAGTGTGGTCGGCATCTTGCGTTCCTTCATCGAAAAACTGATCCAGGCATAGACGATCCCTCCAGGCCTGTCAGCTTAAGGCTTGGCGGATGACGGAAGCTGTCACGCGATTTGCCCCAAGTCCCACGGGGCGCCTTCATCTGGGCCACGTGCATTCCGCATTGCAGGGATGGTCCTCCGCGAAGGCATCCGGGGGGCGCTTCCTGCTGCGGATCGAGGATATCGACGGGACCCGCTGCCGACCTGAATTCACCGAGGCGATCCTGGAGGATCTGACCTGGCTCGAAATCACCTGGGATGGGCCGGTCCGTCGGCAGTCGGAGCATTTCGGCGATTACCGCGCGGCTTTGGCGCGGCTCAAAGGCCAGGGCCTGCTCTATCCCTGCTTTTGCACCCGCGCCGAGATCCAGGCGGAGATCGCGCGTTCCGCCGCCGCACCCCATGGGCCGGAAGGGCCGCTTTATCCCGGCACCTGCCGCGGTTTGTCGGACAGCGAGCGAGAGCTCAGGATGAATGCCGGCGAGACCTTCGCTCTGCGGATCGACATGGAAAAGGCGGCGAGCCGGGCGGGCGCCCTCTTCTGGGAGGACGACCTCGCCGGCCATATCGAAGCGCAGCCTTCAGGCCATGGAGACGTGGTGCTTGCGCGGAAGGAGACGCCCGCGAGCTACCATCTCGCGGTCACGGTGGATGACGCTTTGCAGGGCGTCACCCTGGTCACGAGGGGCGAGGATCTTTTTGCCGCGACGGATGTCCATCGGCTGCTGCAGGCCTTGCTGGAACTGCCGACGCCGCGTTATCGCCACCATCCTTTGCTGCGGGATGCGGAAGGTCGGCGGCTCGCCAAGCGGGACAAGGCGCAGACCGTCGTCAGCCTGAGGGAGGGGGGAACGAGCCCGGCCGAGGTTCGGAGGCTCGCGGGGTTCTAGTCGGCTACCCGCCGAAGCCCTAAGGCGATCGCAAGGTAATCCGGGTCTTCCGGTTTGATCACCCCATGCCGCATGGCGAAATCGATCAGCACGAGATTTACGTTGAACTTGAAGTCGTCCGAGTTCCGGATCCTATCCAGGGCCTCCTCGATATCCATCAGCTCGAAGCCGACCGTTTCCCCGTCGCGGTTATGCGGCGTGAAGTCGGCTGGAAGCTTGAGGTCATAGAGGAACAGCACGTCGTCTCGCAGCCCGTTGCGGACTTCCATGCAATAGGTGATGACCCCGACGGGCACCGCTTGGCGTGCCAGGGTCTCGGGGATCGAGGCTTCCTCCTCGCATTCCTTCAGAAGGGTGGCCTGGGGACCATGGCCGTTGCCCATCCCACCGGCGACCATATTGTCGAGCTTGCCTGGGGCCACCCGTTTGTTCAGCGCGCGCCGCCCTATCCAAAGCGAGAGCTTGCCGAGCTCCTCGCGGTAGCCGTTGAGATGGACGCCATGCGAGCGCGCGCCGAAGAAGCTGACGGCGCCCCTATCGAGGGTCAGGAGGGGCTCGGCGCCCCAGCGGGGCAGGACTTCGTAATATTCGTTGCGCCACTTGTGGATCAGCCGTTCCGCGACCAGCGCTTCGACGACCCCTTCCAGTGCTGCGCTCCGAGCCCTGGCATCGCCCGGCGCGATAAGCTGCACCTCTTCATGGGTCACGACGAAGACATCCGGGAAGCGGCGGAGGAAATCCGCATTGTCCAGCCGCACGCGCCCGATCCGCTTCTTGCCCGATAGAAGCGGCAGGAAGCGTCTCGCGTCGAAGCTGTTGCAGGCTTCGATATGGCGCAGCAGGCTCATGCCTGGAGCATACGCTTCTCGGAGGTCAGCACCACCTCGACGTAGACGATCTGGCGGATCGCGGCGGCGAGGAGCAAGGCCTGGTCGCGCTCCATTCCTTCCATCTGGATGTCGATGACGAGGTCCTGGGAAGGGCCGACCGTGCTGTGCCAGCAGGAGGGGATGAGGCCGCGCTTGGCGAAAAGCTCCAGCACGCGCGGCATGACGCCGGGCTCGGCCGAAGCTTGGACGGAAAAGCAGGCGGTAGGCTCAGGGACGGGAGCGGTGGCGACCGCGCGATGGGGCGACATGATAGGCGAACTCCTCGAAAAACATTGGATGCGGATAGGATCCCGATCCCGAAAGGGGTCGGGTCAGCTAAGTCGCAGCCTAGTAATTCGAGAGGGTTTGCCTTGTCGCAGAAGCACTTGGAGACACCAGAAGCGGTTCGAGGCGGCGAAAATAGCAGCCGCCTCGACGCGTAGCAAGCTCAGTGGAAGTGGAAATCGGCGGCCGTCAGCTGTGCCTTGTGGACGCCGAGGAGCGTGATTGTATCGTCGTGATCGTTGGCGATGGGTTCGATCACCGCATTGCCGCCCACGTCATGGACGAGGGAGGCGAAATCGACGTTGCCCGCGAAACCGAAGCTCGAAAGATCGATCCCGTCAGCGCCGCCGGCCGCGGCCGTGACGTAATTCTGGATCGTGATCTGCCCGTCGCCCAGGTGGAAGGCGAAGAGTTCCCCCTCGTTGAGCACGACGGCGGCCGTCCCGCTCGGGCCGTTCACCTGAAGCCCCAGGTCCTGGGGCGCCGTCGTGGTGGAGGCGCCCCCCGCCGTTGCCGTGGCGGTGACGGTGAAGACGTGATGCTGGTCGCCGATGTAGTTGGCGGGCGGCAGGATCAGAAGGCGCGAAAGATCGGCCTGCAGGAAGGTGAAGCTTCCGTCGGCGGCCGGCTGTGGGACCGACCAATCGTCGAAGCTGAGGGTCCAGCCGGGGGCGAGGTTGGTGATATGGACCGTCACCGAGTCCTGGCCGGGGGCCGGATCGTGGATGGTGAGCACGCTCGCGAGACCGGCGGCGCCGTTTTCCGAAATCTCGGAGACACCGCCGACGGTGAGCGAGATCGGCGACGTATCCGCCGGCGGATCGGTCGAAATCACGGAGAGGCCTAGGCTGACCGGCTGCGTCATATAGAAGCCCAACGGATCCTGGACGACTGCCGAGGCGGTAAAAACTTGCGAGATGTCGCCCGCGAAATTCGTCGGCGGCAGGATCAGGAGCCGGTAGATATCGGCCTCGGCGATGCTGTAGCTTCCGTCGGCCGCAGCCTGGGGCACCGAGAAATCGTCGTAGACGAGATGCCAGCCGGCCGCGAGGTTCGAGATATGGATGGAAACCGTGTCGAGGCCGAGCGAACCGTCGTGGAAGTTGAAGGCGCTCGCAAAGCCGATGGCGCCGTTTTCCTGGATCGCCGGGATCGAGTTCGACGTCGTCAGGGACACGAAGGCTTCGTGAAGGGCGAGCGACACCGTCGCCGTGGTGGAGGTGGCAAGGCCATTGGCCTCGGTATCCGTCGCGGTGACGGTCAAGCTTCCCGCGAGTAGCCCGCCGAGGGGAAGCAACAGGCTCGCATGGGCAAGCTGATCCGCCGTCAGCGTGAAGCTGCCGTCGGCATTGCGCGTTCCGCCGACGATGCTCCAGCCGTCGAGAAGGCCCTCGGCCGAGATCGTATAGGTGAGGCTGCCGTGGGCATTTGCCGGGAGGCTCCCTGAAATGAAGCTCGCGAGCGCCACGCTCTGGCCCGCGAAGAGATCGACGTCATGGACGTTGAGCGTCGGCGGGAGGATCGGATCGCTGCCGCCCGTGCCGCCCGTAGTGCCAGCGGCGCCGGTCACGGTGATGCGGACGGTCTCCGCATGGGTCTTGCCCTGGCTGTCCTCGATGGTGATGCGATAGGTCTCGTGGACGACCTGGCCCGGACGGAGGAGAGCGAGCTCGGCGTCGCTGACGGTGAAGCTCCAATCGACCTCGCCGGTGCCGCCGTTGAGCGAATCATGGGCGAGCGTCGCGGTGAGCTGGCCGAAATGATGACGCGCCCCACCGGAGACGAGCGCCACGCTCTTGATGTGATGGGCGTCGCTGAAATCGCCATCGACGAAAGAGAATTTGCCGGTTGCCTGCTCGGTTCCGGTGCCGCTCGCGAATTCGGTGACCGCTCCCGTCAGGATGAGGGGCTGGCCGGCCGCGAGCGTTGGGGCATGGTTGCGCCCGTCGATCGTCACGGTCACGGGCTGATGGACGATACCGCCGTGGCCGTCGCTCAGCGTGACATCGTAGGTCACGGTCAGGCTCTCGCCCGCGGAGAGGAAGCTCGCAAGCTTGTTGTCGAGGTGGAAATTCCATTTAAGCGCGCCGTTGCCGCCGCCCGTGGTGTCGTCGGTGATCGCGGTGGAAAGCGCCGAGGAAAGCGCCGTCAGCGTCGCCGCCGGCACGGTGTGGCCGTTCGACAGAACCGCTGAGGAAAAGCTCGAGCTTGCCGTATGGACGTCCGAGCGGTCGGCGTCGGCGAAGGTGATCCGCCCCTGCGCCTGGTCGACATGGTCGCGCAGGATGCCCTTCTCGTGGATCGTGCGGTCCGCCGTCGAGGCGACGATGGTCGGTGCGTGATTGCTGCCGGTGATCGTCACCGTCACGGTTTCCGTCGCGGAAGCGCCGTGGTTGTCCTTGACCTTGATCTGATAGGTGGCGGTCAGCGTCTCGCCGGCGGCGAGGAAATCCATCGCGGCGCTGGCGGGATCGAAGCTCCAGGAGACGGCGCCTGTCCCGCTCCCCGTGCTGTCGGAAAGTTGCGTGGTCAGGGCATGCGACAGGGCGTTCATCGCGCCGCCCGGCAGCTTGGAGCCGCCGGACCAGACGACCGAGCTGTTGTCGAGCGAGACGGCAAGGCTATGGGTGTCGATGAGATCGACATCGCCGAAGGCGAAGCTGCCGCCGGCATGGCCGGTCTGGGCACTGGCCAAGGCCACGATCGGGGCAGCGGCGATGGTCGGACCGTCGTTGGTGCCGACGATGGTCACGGTCACATTCTGGGTAACGGTGCCGCCCCGCCCGTCGCTGAGCGTGATCTGATAGACCTCGGTGATCTTCTGTCCCGCCGCGAGGAACTGGAGCTGCGAGTCGCTGGCCGCATAGCTCCAACTCACGACGCCGCCCTTGCCCGTGCCCGTGGTGTCCGTGGTGACGAGCGCGGTCAGCGCGCCGATGGCCTGGCCCTGGGGATTGTCGTTCGAGACAAGCTGCACACCGGAGACGATATGGGTATCCGTCAAGTCCTTGTCGGCGAAGGTGAAGCTGCCGGCGGCGCTCTCGGTCCCGCCGATCTTGTCCTCGGTGACCGTGCCCTTGACCTGGGTCTGCGCGGTGATCGTGGGCACGTCGTTCGTGCCAAGAATGGTGATGACCACCTGGTCCGGCACGCCGTTGATCAGGACGTTATAGGTTTGGATGACGCTCTGGCCGGAAGCGAGTGCCGCGATCTGCGCGTCGTTCAGCTTGAAGGACCAGTTGAAATCCTTGACGCCCGCCTAGCTGTCATTGACCACATTGGACGTGAAGTTGCCCAGGTAGCTCGAAGATGCGGGCGTGACCGTGACCACATCCTTCTTGCCGGCCGAAGTGAAGGCGATCTGGCCTGAGACCACATAATTGGCGGCTTCCACCGTATCGGTGACGGTCGCGTATTGGACGATGGGAGTGATGGCCATGTGCTGCCCCTGTGGCCGCCGCCGATGGCCTGGAAGACCACTGGAAAGCGTTACGATTCGTTAACCTTAGCTATTAATTACATGGGATATCGATTCAATCAATAAAAAATTTTTCATAATCTTTTGTAAAAATCCGAATCACTTGGATGAATCGGCCTGGAAGTGTGATGCGCGTCATTGCGGGAAAAATAGGGAATAAGCCGGAAGTTTCCCGGGCCGAAACGGGAGATCGATCCCAACCGAGCCATCGATCGGCTCGGCAGGCAGATCAGATCGGATCCAGGACGGTGTCCCAATAGAGGAAATCCCGCCAACTCCGGTGGAGGTGGTTGGGCGGGAAAGCGCGGCCGTTCTCCTGCAGCACCCGTGTCGTCGGCTGGCAGGGCCTTTGTCTCGGAAATATGCCGGTTTCGTGGGGCAGCCGGTTGCCCTTTAGAAGGTTACACGCGCCACAGGCGGTGACCACATTCTCCCAGGTCGTCCGCCCGCCCTTGGACCTTGGGGTTACATGGTCGAAGGTCAGGTCGTGCGACGCAAAGGGCTCGCCGCAATATTGGCAGGTGAAACGGTCGCGCAGGAAGACGTTGAACCGGGTGAAGGCCGGACGCCTGGATGTGGCGATATATTCCTTGAGCGCGATGACGCTCGGCAGCCGCATCTCGAAATTGGGGCTGCGGACCACTTCGTCGTAATGCGAGACGATGTTGACCCTTTCGAGAAAGACCGCCTTCACGGCTTCCTGCCAGGACCACAAGGATAAAGGAAAGTAGCTCAGCGGACGAAAGTCCGCATTCAAGACTAGGGCCGGACAATTGTTATCGGCTACCGACAACCAGCACCTCGGAAAGGCTAGAGCCTAACGTGGGAGCGATCCTGCCATAGGTTTGTGACGGTTTTCCAGCGATCTTGTGTCGCGATACCAGATTTAGCGGGTCGGGCGCGGTTCAACGCGTAGGGACAGGCTTGTCGCCGCGGTAATCGTAGAAACCGCGTCCCGCTTTACGGCCGAGCCAGCCGGCTTCGACATATTTCACCAGAAGCGGACAGGGACGATATTTCGAATCGGCCAGCCCTTCGTAGAGCACCTGCATCACCGAAAGGCAGGTATCGAGCCCGATGAAATCCGCCAGTTCCAGCGGCCCCATGGGATGATTGGCGCCCAGGCGCATGGCCACGTCGATGGCCTCCACGGTGCCGACGCCTTCGTAGAGGGTATAAACCGCCTCGTTGATCATCGGCAGCAGGATGCGATTGACGATGAAGGCCGGGAAATCCTCCGAAGCGACCGGGGTCTTTCCGAGCTTTTCGGCGAGTTCCCGCACGGAGGTGAATGTCGCCTCGTCGGTGGCGATGCCCCGGATCAGCTCCACCAGGGACATCATCGGCACCGGGTTCATGAAGTGCATGCCGATGAATTGCGCCGGCCGGTCGGTCGCGGCGGCCAGGCGCGTGATCGAGATGGAGGAGGTGTTCGAGGCCACCAGCGCGCCGGGCTTCAGGAAGGGCGTCAGCGTCTTGAAGATGCTCCGCTTGACCTCTTCCTTCTCGGTCGCGGCCTCGATCACCATGTCGCTCGTGCGGAAAGGCTCGTAGGTCGTGCCGGTATGGATGCGGCCAAGCGCGGCGCCACGGTCCGCCTCGCTCACCTTGCCGCGCATGACCTGCCGGGTGAGGTTGCGGTCGATCGTGTCGACCGCGCGCTTCAGCGCCTCTGCGTCCACATCCACCAGGTCCACGTCGTAGCCCGCGAGGGCTGAGACATGGGCGATGCCGCTGCCCATCTGGCCGGCGCCGATGACGCCTATGCTCTTGATCATGGCTGCTGCTCTCCCTGAGCCTATTTTCGCTTGGCGAGTTCGGCGTCGAGCTCCGGAATGAGCTTGAAGAGGTCGCCGACGAGCCCGTAATCCGCGATCTGGAAGATCGGGGCTTCCTCGTCCTTGTTGATGGCGACGATCACCTTGGAATCCTTCATGCCGGCCAAGTGCTGGATCGCGCCGGAGATGCCGACCGCGATATAGAGCTCGGGCGCCACGATTTTGCCGGTCTGGCCGACCTGGTAGTCGTTGGGCACGAAGCCCGCGTCGACCGCCGCGCGCGACGCACCGACAGCGGCGCCCAGCTTGTCCGCGACCGCTTCCAGGAGATGGAAGTTGTCGCCCGACTGCATGCCGCGACCGCCGGAGATGACGATCCGCGCGCTGGTGAGCTCGGGCCGTTCGTTTTTGGAAAGCTCGGCGCGCAGGAAACTGGAAAGCCCGGCGGAGCCGGGACCGCCCACCGTCTCCACGGCTGCGCTGCCACCTTCGGCCACGGCGGCGGCAAAGCCCGTGGCGCGCACCGAAATCACCTTGATTCGGTCGGCCGATTGCACGGTCGCGAGCGCATTGCCGGCATAGATCGGGCGGACGAAGGTGTCTGCCGACACCACCGCCGAAATCTCGGAAATCTGCGCCACGTCGAGAAGGGCGGCGACGCGGGGCAGGAAGTTCTTGCCGAAGCTCGTGGCGGGAGCAAGCACATGGCTGTAGCCCTCGGCCAGCTTCACGACGAGGGCGGCGACGTTCTCCGCCAGCCCATGGCCATAGGCCTCGTCGTCCACATGGAGAACCTTGGCGACACCGGCGACCTTCGCGGCGGCCTGGGTGGCGGCGGCGGCGTTATGACCCGCGACCAGCACATGGACGTCCCCACCGATGGCGACGGCCGCAGTGACCGTGTTGAGGGTCGCGGATTTCAGCGCCGCATTGTCATGATCGGCGACAACGAGAACCGACATCAGATCACCCGTGCTTCATTCTGGAGTTTGTCCACGAGTTCCTGCACGGAGGCGACTTTCTTGCCGCCTTGGCGCTTCGCAGGCTCTTCGACCTTAAGGACTTTGAGGCGGGGGGCGGGGTCCACTCCCAGCGCGTCAGGCGCGATCACGTCGATCGGCTTCTTCTTCGCCTTCATGATATTCGGCAGCGAGGCATAGCGCGGCTCGTTGAGGCGCAGGTCGGTGGTGATGACCGCCGGCGTCTTCAGCTTGACCGTCTCGAGCCCGCCGTCGACTTCACGGGTCACTTCGAGGCCGTCGTCCGTGATCGCGAGCTTCGACGCAAAGGTGCCCTGGGACCAGCCCAGGAGCGCCGCCAGCATCTGGCCGGTCTGGTTGCTGTCGTCGTCGATGGCCTGCTTGCCAAGGATCACGAGACCCGGCTGTTCCTTGTCGATTACGGCTTTCAGGAGCTTCGCGACCGCCAGCGGCTGCAGTTCCACGTCGGTCTGCACCAGGATGCCGCGGTCGGCGCCCATGGCGAGCGCGGTGCGGATCGTCTCCTGGCATTGCTGGGCGCCCAGCGAGACCGCGATGACCTCGGTCGCCTTGCCGGCTTCCCTGAGACGCAGGGCCTCTTCGACCCCGATCTCGTCAAAGGGGTTCATGGACATCTTCACATTGGCGGTCTCGACGCCGGTCCGATCCGCTTTCACGCGGATCTTCACGTTGTAGTCGATGACCCTTTTTACGGCGACCAGGACTTTCATTCAGGAGAAACCTTTGTACCACCGCAGGCTCCATGGCCCGGCGGAAAGGGGGATCAATCAAATGCCGCGGAATTGTGCACGTGCACAACGGGAAGGCAAGAACTTCGTGTCATGGAAACGTCTAAATCGCTAGCGATTCGCCCCCGGAACCCAGAGGACATCGGTCGCGCCATTGTCGTTGACGTGCCTTCCCAGGACGAATAGGAAATCGGATAGACGATTGAGATATTTAAGAGATTCCGGGTTTATCTCTTCCTGTTCCCCGAGCGCGGAAAGCAGCCTTTCGGCGCGCCTTGTGACCGTTCGTCCCAGATGAAGATAGGCGGCAATCTGGGTGCCGCCAGGCAGGATGAAAGAGGTTAGCGGTTGCAACATAGCGTTAACCGCGTCGATTTCGTCTTCGAGCCGCTTGACCTGCGCGGGGACGATCCGGAGTGCCCCTTCGTCCTTGCGCCCGGAGATCGGAGTGCAAAGATCGGCGCCCAGATCGAAGAGGTCGTTCTGGATGCGGGCGAGCATCTGGTCGACGTCACCCTTCGCCTGAAGCCGGGCGATGCCGAGGACCGAATTGGCCTCGTCCACGGTCCCATAGGCCTCGACCCGAAGGGCGTGCTTCGGAACCCTTGTGCCGTCGCCGAGAGAGGTCTGGCCCTTGTCGCCGCCGCGCGTGTAGATCCGATCGAGCTTGACCATGGGCTAGCGCCGGAACAGCAGCATGAAGACGGCGAAGAGGATCAGCGCCACGCCTTGGAGCAGCACGCGCGACTGCATGATCTTATTGGCGCGACCGGGGCTGCCGCCCCTGACCATGGTGATGAGGCCGAAGCCCAGCACGCCGAGCGTCGCGAACATGGCGATTACGATGAGGATCGGGAAAAGATATTCCATGACCTCTATATAATCCCTTCAGTTCCGTCCCGCCAGCAGGCCCCGTGCGATCACCTGAGCCTGGATTTCCGCCGCGCCCTCGAAAATGTTGAGGATGCGGGCGTCGCAGAGGACACGGCTGATCGGATATTCGAGCGCATAGCCGTTGCCGCCGTGGATCTGCAAGGCGTTGTCCGCGTTGGCCCAGGCGGTGCGGGCCGCCAGCAGCTTCGCCATGCCGGCTTCGATGTCGCAGCGACGGTCGCCGTCTTTCTCCCTCGCGGCGAAATAAGTCAGTTGCCGCGAGACCATGGTTTCCACCGTCATCCAGGCGAGTTTCCCGGCAACTCTGGGGAATTCAAAGAGGGGCTTGCCGAATTGCGTGCGGCCGAGCGCATAGGAAAGCCCCAATTCCAGAGCGTTCTGCGCGACGCCCGTCGCTCTGGCGGCGGTCTGGATGCGGGCGCTCTCGAAGGTGGTCATGAGCTGCTTGAAGCCCTGTCCCTCCACACCGCCCAGGAGAGCCTCCGACGGCACCTCGAAACCGTCGAAACCCAGCTCGTATTCCTTCATCCCGCGATAGCCCAGCACCTTGATCTCGCTGCCGGACATGCCGGGCGCCGGGAACGGCGCTGTTTCCGTCCCGCGGGGCTTTTCAGCCAGGAACATGCTGAGCCCGCGATAATCGCTGGTGCCGCTGTCCGTCCGCGCGAGCAAGGTCATCAGGTCCGAGCGCGCCGCATGGGTGATCCAGGTCTTTGCGCCCGTGATCCGGTAGCGGTCGCCGTCCCGCACCGCGCGGGTGCGAAGGCTGCCGAGATCCGATCCGACATTGGGTTCGGTGAAGACGGCGGTCGGCAGGATCTCGCCCGAGGCGATCCTGGGGAGGTAATGCGCCTTCTGCGCCTCGGTCCCGCCCTGGCGGATCAGTTCCGCCGCGATCTCCGAGCGGGTGCCCAGGGAGCCGACCCCGATATAGGCGCGAGAAAGCTCCTCCGAGACGATGACCATGGCGAGCTTGCCGAGCCCCAGGCCGCCGAATTCCTCGGGCACGGTCAGGCCGAAGACGCCGAGCCCTGCCATTTCCTCCACGACTTCTATGGGAATGAGTTCGTCGCGCAGGTGCCATTGATGCGCGAAGGGCTCGACCCGTTCCGCGCCGAAACGGCGGAACTGGTCCCGCACCATGTCGAGGGCCGGATCGTCGAGACCCAAAGACCCGAAATCCCCTGTGGATCCCGCATCCCGAATCAGCGAAGCCAGTGCCATGCGGGCGGTCTCCCCGGCGCCGCGCTCGATCAGCAATCGAACCGCTGGCTGCGCCAGGGGCGAGAGAGCCGCCTCGTCGAGCCCGAAATGCTCCGGCCGCAGGATCTCGACCTGGGAGAGCGCGATCCCGCCCTTCAACTGCGCCAGGTATTCCCCGAAAGCGATCTGCAGCAGAAGCGCATCCATCTCCCGGAGGGGGGCTTCCAGCCGCCGCGCCCAGGCCAGCATCTGGCGCAGGGCTTCCACATAGGTCGCCATCCAGGCAAAGCCGTGAGCCGCGAACTGCCGTTTCTCGAAAAGCGCGGGATCGACCTTGCCCCCCGGCGCCACCGCTTCCTGGAGGTGCTTCCGCGCCGCGGCCAGCACCGATTGGGCGGGACCGAGCGCCGCTTCAGCCAGCGACAGCAGATCCGGGAGAATCGCGCCGCCGCTCATCCGGTCAGATCCGTGTCGACAGCCAGATCGCGAGCCTCGACCCGGCCTTGACCACCCGGCTCAGGACTTCATAGCCGGGCGCCAGTTCCGCGCCATGGGCGAGACCGGTATCGCGATGTTCCAACTCGTCGCTGCGAAACTCTTCGATGGTGGCCTTAAGCTCCGGTTCCGCATCGCCGAGCGCCTCGGCCTGGGCCCGGTAATGCTCGTCGATGACCTCTTCCACCGCGACGGTGCAGGCCATGGCCGCCCGCCCGCCCAGGAGCGCGCTGGCCGCGCCAAGGGCGAAGCCCGCCGCGTGCCAAAGCGGGGAGAGGACGGTCGGGCGCACCCGGCGTTCCGCCACCAGTTTTTCGAAAACGGCGAGGTGGCGCTTCTCCTGTTCCGCCATGCGGCGGATGACGGCGGAGGCGGGGTGGCGGCCCAAGACGCGTAATTGGCCCGCGTAAATCCGGGCGGCGCCATATTCGCCCGCATGATCGACGCGGATCATGCGGTTGACCTGTTCCTTCGCCGAGGGATCGCCCGGCAGGCGGTTCATCCCGGTCACGCAATACCTTCCCGGACGGCGCGCTTCAGCTTGAGCCCGCAGAAGATCGCGACCGCCGCCGAAGCGAGCATGTTCCATCCGGCCAGCGAAACGCCGAAAAGCGCCCATTGCACCTCGTCGCAGCGCACCTGCTGTCTTCCGAGGAGGCGGGCTCTGAAGGCCTCCAGGGAATCGGGCGCCGCGTCGGTCCCCGTGCAGGCGGTCGGGCCGGCGAACCAATGGAATTCGACACCCACGTGATAAAAGGCGAGGGCCGTATTGGCGAGCAGCAGCAGACCGCAGACCGCCATCACCCCTGGTATGGCCGCCCTTTCGTTGCCGGTTACGGCCAGGAAAGCGAAGCCGATGGAAAGATACCAGGGCCAGCGTTCCGCCAGGCAAAGCTCGCAGGGCGCTAAGCCGCCGACATATTGAAAAAGCAGCGCTCCGCCAACCACCGCGACGCTGGCGATGAGGACGAGAAGGGGGGCGGCGCGGTCGCTGAGCATTTTTTCAAATGTAGCGCAGGATGAAGAAGCCGCCCACCAATCCGACGAGAAACACGGAGGTGACCAAAGTCAGCCGCTTTTCGATGAAAGCGCGGATCGGTTGGCCGAACCACCACAGCAGCACCGCCAGCAGGAAAAAGCGCAGGCTGCGGGAAATCAGCGAAGCGACGGTGAAGGTCGCAAGATCGAAGTGGAAGGCGCCGCTCGCGATGGTTACCAGCTTATAGGGGATCGGGGTCACGCCCTTGGCGATGATGATCCAGGCCCCATAGGCGTCGAAATCCGCCCGGAGCGACTCATAGCGGGGCATCGCGTGATAGAATTCCAGCACCGGCCGGCCGACCGCCTCGAAAGCGTAATAGCCGATGGCATAGCCGACATACCCGCCTATGACGGAGGACGCGGTGCAAACCGCGGCAAAGAGGAAAGCTCTGCGCGGCGCGGCCAGCACCATCGGAACCAGCAGGACATCCGGCGGAATGGGGAAGAAGGAACTTTCGACGAAGGAAATGATCGCCAGGGCCGGCAGGGCGTTAGGGCCCTCTGCGAGCTTCATGACCCAGTCGTAAAGGCGTCGCAGCATGAGGAACCATCGGCGAAGGAATAAGGTGCATCGGTCTATCCGGCGCCGGCCTTGGATGCAAGCCCGGCCCTTGGGATTGACCCTTCGTGGCCGCTCGCTATAGTGGCGCCGCTTGGGGCCGCCCCTGTGGCGGAATGGTAGACGCGGCAGACTCAAAATCTGTTATCGGCAACGGTGTGGGAGTTCGAGTCTCCCCGGGGGCACCAAGGCAATAAAATCAATCGATTAGGTGGTTCGGGTGTAACAGGGGCAAAACCCTGGGCCTGTCTGCTTGTCAGGCTTGGTTGCCGACGAGTTCGGGTAGGCGCGGGATGGCGAGACTTCCTGCGACGGCGAGTCTGGCGCCGAGATAGTCCCAGAACG
>CANJCB010000026.1 GCA_947473305.1 Rhodospirillales bacterium | reverse complement strand
GTGGAGATATTCACGATGCGGCCCCAGCCGCGCTCGATCATGCCGCCGACAAGATCCACCGTCAGGAGGTGCGGGGCCACCGCGTTGACCTTGAAAAACCGCTCCAGCATCGGTCCCGAAATTTCCCGGAAGGAGAGCTTTTCTCCCGGCCCATGGGGACGGATCGTCTGGACGCCCACGGCCGCGTTGTTGATCAGGATATCGATGGGGCCGAAGGCGGTGGCCTGCCGGGCGATGGCATGGATGTCCTCCTCGCGCTTGAGATCGCCCGTCACGGCCAGCGCCTGCCCCGGGACGGCTCCGCTCTCGCGGATCGCGTCGTCGAGCGAAGCGCGGTCGGTCGAGGTCAGCACCACCCGCGCGCCCTGCCGCAAGAGGCCGAGGCTCATAGCCCGCCCGAGCCCGCTGCCCGCGCCCGTGACCAGCGCCCCCCGCCCTGCCAGCGTCGGCGCAGCTGCCGGCTTTGCCGCCTTGTCCGCCCGATCGCGGATGGCGAAACGGCGGATGGTTTCCAGGGCCTCGACCACCGCCGAGGCGGGGGCGACGCCGTATTGGGCAGGGGTCTCCGCCCACATGGCCGCAAGCTCCTGCGCCGTGTAACCGCCGGCCAGCACCTCATCGAGGAAATCGCCGACGATCCGGCGCTTCTCCCCGCCCACCGCTTCGAGCGCGGCGGCGGCGGCGAAGTCGAAGGAGGGATAGAGAAACTCCATGTCGTGATCGAAACGCCGGCAGAGGTCGTGGAAGGCGGCGGGTATGACGATCTGTTTCATCACTGGGCTCCCAGGATCCGGGTCACCCGACCTTCGCCTGATCGCGGGGGCTGCGCAAGGGAATGAGGCAGGCGGCCGCCACGAGCGAGAGCGCCGTCATGCCGAGGAGGATCCATTCGATGGGGAACATCGCGAAAAGCGGGGCGGTGAGCGGCGGCGACAGGGCCGAGGCCAGGAGGCAGGGCAGCGCCATCTTGCCCAGCAAGGTCGAAATCCCCGCCGGTCCCAGCAGATAGAGCGGCAGCGTCCCCCGGTTGATCGCCAGGATCCCGTTGCTCACGGCGGAGGTAATGGCCAGCCCCGCCGCGGGTCCTCCCGCCAGGGGCGAGAGCAGCGCCAGGGGCAGCAGCAGGGCGCTGAACCAGCCCGCGACCAGCGGCGTCATCCTGCGGCGGAAGATGAGGTCCAGCGCCCGGCCCGCGACCTTCGACGGCCCCATCAGCGCCGCCACCGCGATGGCGGCTCCTTCGCTGAGGCCAAGGCCGCCCAGGATCACCAGGATCTGGACCCCGATCATCGACATCAGGAAGGCGCGCATTGTGAAATGGGCGGCGAACAGCCCGACGATCCCGCGCCGCGACGGCCCTGGATCGGTGCTGAGGCGCGGCGGCGGCGGGGGCGGGGCGGGCGGCGGCACCTTGGCGATGCCCCAGATATGGAGCGGAATGCAGATCGCGATATAGATCCCGGCGAAGATCAGCGCGGCGCTGCGCCAGCCGAATTCCACATGGAGCAGATGGCTCAGGGGCCAGCCGACGAAACTGTCGAAGCCGCTGATCAGCGAGGAGGTCACGAAGACCGTGCGCGCATGGGCGCCGAGCTGCCGCCCGATGACCGCCTGCGCCGTGTCGAGAAAGCCGAAGGCCATGCCGATCCCCAGCACGGTCCAGGCCCCGAACCACCAATAGATGTTCGTCGCCTGCGACAGGAGGCAGAGCCCCAGCACCTGGGTGCAGATGCCGAAGACGAAGACGTTCCTGCCGCCCGTCCGCTCGATCCAGCGGCCCGAGGTCGGCGAGAGTGACGCGCTGACGATGACGCCCCAGCCGAGAGCGCCGAGGATCACCGCCCTGGAGGTTCCGAAGGTCTGCGCCACCTCGTCCGCGATGACGATGGGCAGGAAGAAGGTCCCGGAATAGAGCAGGATCATCCCGAAGCCCACGGTGATCGTGAGCCGTCCCGCCGAAGTGAGCGGTTTCCGTCCGCGCCAGAGATTCATGCGCGGGTATCCGTCAGGTGATGCATCTAGGCTGGGTTCCCCGGGGGCGGAGGACTTGGCCTCCTTGCTTGTCGGGACAGGATAGCGGCTGGCGCGCGGGAGCCAATGTTAATTCTTGGGAGAAGCTTGCACCTTCAACCCTCCCCCTCCCATCGCCAAGACGATGGGTCCCTCGCTCTCCCAAGCTTGGGAGAGGGGTGGGGTGAGGGTTGAAGGTGCGAGCGGGGCTCAACTTCGATTGCGCACCCCCGCCCAATCCGCTAGAGCCAGTCGATGACATTCCCCCTGAAGCCGACGGCCGTGATCTTCGACATGGACGGGTTGATGTTCGACACGGAGTCGCTCTATCAGAGCGCCGTCTCCGCCGCTGCGGAAGAGGGCGGGCACGATGTCAGCACGATCCTCAGCTTCATGATCGGCCGCCCTTGGCCCGAGAGCCGTTCGCTGCTGCTTGGCCACTTCGGGGAAGCGTTTCCGGTCGATGCCTTCATGAAATCCGCCGTCGCCCATGCGGAACGTCTCCGACCGCCCCGCCCGCCGATCAAGCCCGGCTTGCTGGAACTGCTCGACGCGCTGGATGAATTGGGCTTGCCGCGTGCCATCGCCACGTCTTCCGGCCATGTGAATGTGGAGCGGCATCTGGCGGCCCATGACATGAAGGGCCGGTTTCACAAGATCGTGGCGCGGGGGGACTACGCGGCCAGCAAGCCCGCGCCGGATCCCTTCCTGGTCGCGGCCGAACGGCTGGGGATCGCGCCCGCCCTATGCCTCGCGCTGGAGGATTCGCACCACGGCGTGCGGTCGGCGGCGGGGGCGGGGATGATGACGGTGATGGTGCCGGATCTGATGGCGCCGACGGATGAAATCCGGGCGCTCTGTGTGTTGGTCGCGCGGGATCTGCACGAGGTGAGGGAACTTCTCCTCAGCTAGCTCCGTGCCGCCCTTTATCTCCCTCTCCGCCTGGCCGACAGCGCAAGCTTGCTTGCGCGAAAGGCTGGGGGGGAGGTGGGGCGAGGGCAGCCATCTGCCCGAGCATCTCTCCACCGGCAGGATGCTCCGACGCCCGAGCGCCCTCGCCCCACCTCATCCTAAATCCTTCTCCCCCCGCGAGAGGCGGGCGGAGAAGGACTTCAACTCGGAGGTAACTAGCCCCTCAGGTCGCTAGCCACTCCGCGAAGCGTTCCTGGATCTTCGGCAGCCTCGGCGAGAGCCAGGCGGCGTCGGGGGTGAAGCTGACCTTGGCGTGCTCCGGCGAGGTCGGGGAATTGGCGACATCCTCGGGCGTCATGAATTTCAGCGCGTCGGGGTTCGACGGACCCAGGGATTGCGCCGCGCAGAAGCCCGCCTGGGGCTTGGGCTGGGAGAAGACCTCCAGGAACTTCATCGCGGCCGCCTTGCGGGGCGTGCCCTTGGCGGCGAACCAGACGCCGGTGTCGCTCTGCGCGCCGTCCCAGACGACGGTCAGCGGGACGCCCGCCTGAATGAGCGAAGGCATGCGCTGGCTCAGGATCGACATCATGTCGACCTCGCCATCCTTGATGAGCTGTTCGGATTGCCCGGCCTGCGTCCACCAGACCTTGATATGCGGCTTGATCTTGTCGAGGCTCTTGAAGGCTCGGTCGATGTCCATGGGGAAGAGCTGCTCTTTCGGCACCCCATCGGCCAGCAGCGCGAAGGCCAGCGAAGTCTGCGGCGTCGCGGTGAGCGAGCGGGGTCCCGGAAACTTCTTCACGTCCCAGAAATCGGCCCAGTTCCGGGGGCCGCCGTTGGGGAATTTATCCTTGCGATATATCAACTGCGCGCTCGACACCGCGGCTTTGACGCCCTCGTCGAAGATGCAGATGGGATTGACCTTGCTCCGGTCGAAGAGCTTGTCGTCGAGCGGCTCCACCAGCCCGACTTCCTTGGCGCGGTAATATTCCGTCGAGCTGAAGGCGGTCACGTCGAAGTCCCAGGTCTTGGCCTCGACGGTGGCTTTCAACTTGGCGAAGGAGACGGGCTCGACGACCCGGACCTCGATCCCGGTCTCGGCCGTGAAAGGCCCGAAGACCGCGTCTTTCAAGGCGCGGGTATAGCCCGCCCCCCAGGAATTGACATAGATCACCTTGTCGTCGGCCGCCTGCGAGCGGCGCGAGAGGATCGCGGGGGCCGCGAGCAGCGTGGCCCCGGCCGCCCCCGTCCGTAGGAGCCCGCGTCTGGTGATGAGCCGGGGCGTGATCGGACGCTTCATGTCTGTCATAATTCTGCTCCTCCCGAATTCGGATTCGATCCGCATTCCCTATTGTGTTTACAATGCTACAATCTGTTCCGAAATAGAACCAAACATTCTGGTATGAGAGGCCGAGATGACGCTGCAATCGATGAAATCGCCGGTGCGCGCGACGACCGACATGGTCCAGGCCAAGGCCGACTACGATCTCCACGGCTATTGCCTCATCGAGAACGCGCTGAGCGCGGAAGAAAACGAAGCGGTGCGCCAGCGCATCTCCGCCCAGGCCCAGGCCGAAAAGGCTTTGGGATGGGCGCGGGAGGATTGCGGCCCGGATCAGGTGGCGCAGCTCTATGGCGACCAATTGGGGGCGCAGCGCAGCTATATGGCGGGGGGCGTCAACCAGCGCGTGGCCTTCCTCGTGAACAAGGGCAAGGTGCTGCGCGATCTCGTGACCCATCCCGTGGCCATCGAGATGATGGAACATGCCCTGGGCCGGCATTTCCTCTTGAGTTCCTACAGCGCCAATATCGTCAAGGGCGGCTGCGTGGAGCAGGGCCTCCATCGCGACAACTGGTGGTCGCCGCTGCCCTATAACCGCGGCGAGCCCTTCCGCAAGGTGGGCGAGACCCAGCGCTACGACCTGGCCGACGGCGCCCAGAAGGCCGAGGCCGATCAGGTGCTGGTCCCGGCCTGCGCCGCCAACGTCATCTGGATGGTCACCGATTTCACCGAGGAGAACGGGGCGACGCGGCTGGTGCCGGGCACGCATCTGGTGAACCGTAACCCGGACAGCTCGATCCCCCACAAGATCCCGACCGTGGCGGCCGAGGGCAAGGCGGGCACGGCCATGGTCTTCGACGGGCGGCTCTGGCACGCCTCGGGCCGGTCCACGGCGGCGGAGGGACGCATCGGCCTCCTGGCCTATTACTGCGGGCCGCAGTTCCGGCAGTTGCACAATTACTTCATCGGTCTCGATCCCAAGGTGCTGGACGAGGCGTCGGACCGGCTGCTGGAGCTCTTGGGGTACACGACCTGGATGTCCTATGGGGTTGCGGATCATCTGTCGTCACGGGAACGCTTGCGGGCGCGGGAGCCGTTTATTCCGGAATTGAATCTCGGGGATATTCCGAAGGTCTGAGGTTCCGGCCAACCCTCACCCCGACCCTCTCCCAAGCTTGGGAGAGAGAGTCCAAAGACCGAGCCCAAATCTAAAACCTCTCTCCCAGACCTGGGAGAGGGCGGGACCCGCGTTAGCGGGAGGGTGAGGGTGAGGTTAGGGCCTCTGAGGTCCCCCGGCGGAATGCGCTTCGCTTTTCCACCCTACGGTGCTTTGCTTGAGGCACCATGACGAACACCCTCCTCACCACCCTCAGCGCCGAGCGGCTCAGGCAGCATTACGCCGAGGGTACCTGGCGCGATGACACGATCTATTCGCTGGCCCGGTCCCATGCCGAGCGCACACCCGGCAAGGTCGCGATCCGCGAGAGAAACCGCACCATCACTTTCGGCGATCTGATCCAATCGGCGGACGATTTCGCCGCCGACCTCGCGGCACGGGGCGTGCGGCCGGGGCAGCGGGTCATGGTCTGGCTGCCGAGCCGGATCGAGACGGCGGTGGCGCTCCTGGCCTGCTCGCGCAATTCCTATGTCTGCTGCCCCTCGCTCCATCGCGATCATACGGTGCGCGCGATCGGCTCGCTCATGGAGCGCACCCGCGCGGTCATCCTGATCGGCGAGCGGGGCTACGGCGCGGATGCCGACAAGCGCGATGTCTTCGAGGCCGCGAGGGCGCTCCCCCATATCCGCCACGCCTATTGCCTGGAGCCCTTGGAGGGGAAGAGCGGCGCGCCCTTCCAGGGCGTGCTCTATGCCGGGGTCAAGGCACTCGCCCCCGACAAGGACCCGAACCACGTCGCCTATCTCGCCTTCACTTCAGGCACGACGGGCGTGCCGAAGGGCGTTTTGCACAGCGACAACACCCTCCTCTCCAATGCCAGGGCCATGGCGGCGGATTGGAAGATCACGTCCGAAACCGTGCTCTATACCCTCTCGCCCTTGAGCCACAACCTCGGCTTCGGCGCGCTGGTGATCGCCATGGCGACGGGGGCGGAACTGGTGCTCCACGATCTGCCGAAGAAGGCGTCCCTCATGGACCGGCTCGTGGAGGTCAAGGCCAACCTCCTCTTCGGCGTGCCTGCCCATGCCATGGACCTGCTGGCGGAACTGCGGACCAGGACATCCTCCGACACCGGCGCGATCCGGGGTTTCCGCGTCTCGGGCGCTGCCGTGCCGGGGGAGGTGGTGGCCGAACTCCTGCGCCACGGCATCAAGCCCCAGAGCGGCTATGGCATGACCGAGACCTGCTCCCATCAATACACGCGGCCCGACGACGCCCCGGAACTGGTGATCGAGACCTCGGGCCGCGCCGCTCCCGGCTACGAGATCCGCATCTGGAAGGAAGAGGATCGCGAAATCGAGATGCCCGTGGGCGAGATCGGCGAGATCGGCGGGCGGGGTTGCAGCCTGATGCTCGGCTATTTCGACGACCAGGCCGCGACCGAGGACAGCTTCAATTCCAAGGGCTGGTTCATGACCGGCGACTTAGGGAGGCTCGACGCCCAGGGCTATCTGCGCATAACAGGCCGCAAGAAGGACGTCATCAACCGGGGCGGCCACAAGATCTTCCCCGTGAGGATCGAAGCTCTGGTGATGCAGCATCCCGCCATCGACCGGGTCGCGATCTTCCCGGTGGACGACCCGCGCTTAGGGGAAAAGGTCTGCGTCGCGGTGGTCCTGCGCCCGGAAATCACGCTGGAACCCGAGGCTCTGCTGGCCCATCTGGCCGAGGCCGGGCTCTCGCGCTACGACATGCCGGAATTCTATCTGGAGCTAAAGGCTCTGCCCTTGACCAATAGCGGCAAGATCCTGAAGCGCGAGTTGATCGACCGGGTGCGGCAGGGGAGCCTGACCCCCGTCCCCGTCCGCTGGCCCGCCAAGAAGTAAGGGAGAACACGCATGCGTGCCGTCGTCGTCCGGGAACATGGTGAGCCGACCTCGCCGACCGTCGAGGAAAACTGGCCCGATCCCGTGCCCGGCCCCGGCGAGATCCTCGTCGAGACCAAGGCGGCGGCGGCCAATTTCGTCGATCTTTTGGTAATCGGCGGGACCTATCAATTCCTGCCGCCGCGCCCCTTCGTGCCGGGGAAGCTGCCGGCCGGGATTGTGACGGCGCTGGGCGAGGGCGTGACCCGCTTCAACGCGGGCGACCGGGTGCTGACCATGGCGGAGCAGGGGGGCTATGCCCAGAAGGTCGCGGTCTCGGAAAAGCTCTGCTACGCGCTGCCCGAGGCCATGAGTTTCACCGAGGCCGCGGCCTTCAGCCTCGCCTATGACACCGCCTGGTTCGCGCTGCGCGAGCGGGGCCGGTTCCAGCCGGGCGAGACCGTGCTGGTCCTGGGGTCTACCGGCGCGGTGGGGATCGCGGCGGTACAGATCGCCCATGCCCTGGGGGCCAAGGTCCTGGCCGGCGTCTCGACCCCCGCCAAGGCCGATCAGGTAAAAGAGGCCGGGGCCGATGCGATCATCGATCTTTCCCAGCCGGATCTTAAGGAGAGCCTGCGCGCCCAGGTCTATGCGGCCACGGGCGGCAAGGGGGCGGATATCGTCCTCGACCCCCTGGGCGGCGATATCTTCGACGCGGCCTTACGCGCCCTGGCCTGGCGCGGCCGACTGGTGGTGATCGGCTTCGCGGCGGGGCGCATTCCTTCCGTGAAGGCCAATTACATCCTGGTGAAGAACATCGAGGTGACGGGCCTCCAGATCAGCGATTACCGCAAGCGCATGCCGGCAATGCTCGACGAGTGTTTCCGCGAATTGTTCGAGCTTTACGAGGCGGGCAAGCTGAAAGTCCCGACGCCCACCACCTATCCGCTCCAGGGCTTCGGCCAGGCCCTGACCGATATCCGCGACCGCAAGGTGCGGGGCCGCGCGGTGCTGCTGCCGGGGTAGGGGGCGGGGTAGCTCTCGCCCCCTCTCAGCGTCACCCCCGGGCTAAACACTTGGCCCGAGGATCCACGAAGGTGTGTGCCCGACATCGAGCCCGGCTTTAGCAGCTACTTAGTCGTGGATCCTCGGGCCAAGCCCTAGGATGACGGTGGGGAAGTCGCGGCATTTCGGTCCCTAACTCAACGGCCCATGTTCCGCCGGGGAATGGACATGCTCCGGCCGGATCCCCATGCCGACGAGCCTTGCGGGGAAGCGGCGCAGCACCGGGAAGAGGTTCAGCAGCCGGATCGGCAAGGGGGCGGAGATCGGCTTGTCGCTCGCCAGCACGGCGCTGATCACCCGGTTCTGCATGAAGACCTGGATGCGTTGCATGAAGCGGGTGGGCAGCATCCGGCGCTTCTGCACCGCCGCGAGGTCGCTTTCCTGGAGCCGCCCGGAACTCAGCGGCTGCCAGAGGATATTGGCGGAGGCCACCGCGTCCTGGACCGCGAGGTTGATGCCGACGCCGCCGACCGGCGACATGGCATGAGCCGCGTCCCCGATGCAGAGAAGCCCCGGCTTGTGCCAGCGCTCCAGCCGGTCCACCGCCACGGTCAAAAGCTTGATGTCGTCCCAGCTCGCCAGTTCCCCCATCCGGTCGGCAAGATCGGGGACGAGCTTCACGATCTTCTCGCGGAAGGCGGGCAGGCCCTGGGCGCGGATCTTCTCGGCCCCGCCCTTGGGGATGACATAGGCGCATTGCCAATAATCGCCCCGGTCGATGGTCACCAAGATCACGCCGGCATCGAAGCGCCCGAGCGACTGGTTGACGTCGCCGGGCTGCTTGGAAATCCGCATCCAGAAAACGTCGATAGGCGCGCCGAGGTCGGTGCTCGCCAGCCCCGCCGCCGCCCGCACCACCGAATGGCGCCCGTCCGCGCCCACGGTCAGATCGGCGCGGATCTCAAGCTCGCCGCGCGGGGTGCGAGCCTTGCCGCCCAGGACCTTGCCGCCGTCTTCGATCAGGCCGGTGACTTCCGTGTCCATCATGACGTGGAAGCCGTGATAGGCCTGCCCCGCCTCGGCGAGGAAATCGAGGAAATCCCATTGCGGCATCAGCGCGATGAATTTGCAGCGGGTCGGCAGATGGCGGAAATCGGCGATGACGACTTCGGTTTGGCCGATCTTGCCACCGAGCTGCGGGACCTCCTGATGCGGCCGCTTCAGGAATTGGTCGAGAAGGCCCAGCTCATGCATCACCTCCAAGGTCGAGGGATGGATCGTGTCGCCCCGGAAATCGCGCAAGAAATCCCCATGCTTTTCCAGCACGGCCACCTCGATCCCGGCGCGGGCGAGCAGGAAGCCAAGCATCATACCCGCCGGCCCACCCCCGGCGATGCAGCATTTCACATGGAGCGTTTCGGTCATGGGGCGGCCCTCCTCGGCGTGCTGCGTCTGGCAACCCTCACCCGCCCTATCGGGCACCCTCTCCCAAGCCTGGGAGAAGGAAGGGACCCGCGTCAGCGGGAAGGGTGAGGGTCGACGCTCTTATGCCGCTTCCTTCGGCCTCATCTTATGCCATTGGGTGGCGCGCTCATAGGCTGCGGCGGCCTGGAGGATCTTCGCCTCGCCCCAATGGGGACCCGCGATCTGGATCGACAGCGGCAGCCCGCCTTTCGAAAGCCCAGACATGAGCGTGATCGCGGGCTCGCCCGTCACGTTGAAGGGGGTGCGAGCCTGTCTTGGATAGGTCTTGGCGATGGCCCCCAGATCGTCGATCCGGCAGGGGGGATCCATGGAGCTGGCGCAGAGCAGCACATCCACCTCGCGGAAGACCGCCGCATTCGCTTCGATCATCTTGAGCCGGCGGCGCTGGGCGTCGAGATAATCCGACGCGGTCAGGAAGGCTCCCGAGGCTAGTCTCCGCCGCCCGATCTGGCCGTAATCCCCCGGCCGCGTCCGCATCCAATTCTGGTGGATCGTCCAGGCCTCCGCCTGGAGGATGTTGCGGTTGACGGCCGAGAACTCGTTGAGGTCGGGCAGGGTCACGTCGCGCACCGTCGCCCCTTCCGCCGCGAAGAACCTCGCGGCCTCTTCCAGGGAAGCCGCCATCTCCGGATCGGCGGGCATGTCGCGTTCGTGGAAATGGCGGACGAAGCCGATCTTCATACCCTTCACCCCGCGCCAGAGATCCCGCGCATAGGAGGCCGCGTCGGGCCGGGGGCGGCTCGCGGGATCGAGCGGGTCCTGCTGAGCCAAGGCATCCAGCACCAGTGCCGAATCCTCCACCGTCCGGCTCAAGGGGCCGAGATGGTCGAGGCTGAAGGCCAAGGGGAAGACGCCACGCCGGGAAACCAGCCCATAGGTCGGCTTCAACCCCACCGCGCCGCAGCAGCTCGCGGGATTGCGGATCGAACCGCCCGTGTCGCTGCCCAGCGCCACCGGGAAGAAGCCCGCCGCCACGCCCGCCCCCGATCCCGAGGACGAGCCGCCCGGATGATGGTCGCGGTTCCAGGGATTGCGGCTGGGCGGCTTCGGCAGGTCGAAGCTCGGGCCGCCGAGCGCGAACTCCAGGGTCTGGACCTTGCCGGGGAAGACCATGCCCGCCTCGCGCAGCAACGCCACCCCATGGGCATCGGCCTTGGCCACATTGTCCTGCAGGATCTTCGACCCGCAGGTGGTCGGCAGGCCTTCCAGATCGATGATGTCCTTCAACCCCACGGGCACGCCGTGGAGCGGCCCGCGCGCCTTGCCGGCGGCGATCTCGGTCTCGGCGATCTTGGCCTGGGCCAGGGCGCGGTCGGCGTCCAGCGCCACATAGATGTCGAGGGTCGGGTTGAGTTTTTCCGCGCGCTCCAGCAGCGCCTTGAGCAACTCGACCGGCGAGAGCGTGCGGTCCCGGAACCCGCGGCCCGCCTCGGCGGCGGTCAGCCAGTGCAACTCAGTCATGGCGTGCTCCGGCATGACCGTTTCCCGAAGGCCATGCCGGGCCAGGGCTCGTCGCTCGCCGTGAAATGGGAGGGCAGGGCTTTGCGTTGCGCCTCGACCTGTTCGGCAGCGGCCCGGAGGTCTTCCGGGAACTCTTTCAGATAGAGGTCGAGCCCCGCCTGCTTGGCGAGCACTTCGAGGGTCTTGTCGTCCATGGGCCCTTGTCTCCTTGAGAGCCCCGAGTGAACGTCAGCGCCGACCCCGAATCAAGGCCTTTTGCCGGGCTTGGCGGGCGGCTCGGGCGGGATCGGCCCGGAGGTGCGCTTCCAGAGCTGGGTCGCGCCGAAGAGCGGGATGCCGACGAAGCAGCGCAGATGCAAGGTGTCGGGGTCCTGCATCCGGATGTTGCAGTGATAGTCCTTGCCGTTTTCCGGGTTGTAGATCGTCCCGCCCCGCCAATAGCCGTCGTCGTGCCGGCGGAACCCCTTGAGGAGCGGCAGGCCGACGATGGTCTGATTGCGACGCGCCGGGTCCGGATTGTTGTCGTCCCGCGCGACGCTGCCGTCGTCGTTGAAGGGATCCGCGACCCAGACGATCTTGCCGCAAAGCTCGGCTCCGCAAGGCTCGATGCCGATCCAGGCCTCGCCGTCCTGGGTAAGCCAGGTGCCGAAGACGGGATCGTCGGCCGCCTGGGCGGGTAGCGCGAGGAGGAGGAGAGCGGCAAGAAGAACACAGATAAGTCCTTCTCCGCTCCGGGCGAAGCGTTGCTTCGCCCGCCGACAGCGCAAGCTTGCTTGCGCGAAAGGCAGGGGGGAGAAGGATTTAGGATGAGGTGGGTGTCTGCCGAACATACCGACCTCGAAAATCTTGCGAGCTGAGCCGCCCACCTCACCCTCCCCGCTTTCGCGGGTCCCCTCCCTCTCCCCCCAGGGGGCGGAGAGGGTAAATAGTCATGAACTGGAGCCCGCAGTAAGCGTGAGCCCCGCGTTCCTGGCAAGAGCCCTTCGTATGACCCTTCGCGGCGAGGCGCTTCCCGTCTATCCTCGCCGTCTCTACCCATCAAGCGAGCCCGCCCTTGGATTTCATCTTCATGCTGACCTGCGCCGACCGCACCGTCGAGGATTGCCTCGCGGTGCTGGAGACGGTCGCCGACCTCGGCCTGAAGCACATCGGCTTCAAGGATATCGGCCAGCCGGAGCCCGTGCTGGCGGAATTGAACCGCCGCATCAAGGCCACCGGCGCCACGAGCTATCTGGAAGTCGTGAGCCTTTCGACGGAATCCGCCCGCCAGTCGGCGCGCGCGGCGCTGCGCCTGGGGGTGGACCGGCTCCTGGGCGGCGACGATCCCGGCGCGGTGGTTGCCGAGACGGGCGGACGGCTGCCCTATTACCCCTTCGTCGGCAGGCCCGAGGGGCATCCGACCGCTCTGCGCGGCGCGGCGAGCGATATCGCCGAAGGCTGCCGCCAGGCCGAGGCGCTCGGCTGCGCGGGCGTCGATCTCCTGGCCTATCGCGCGGTGGACGCCGATCCGGTCGATCTCATCCGCGCCGCGCGGGGCTGCGTCACCGGCACGCTCCTGGTGGCAGGCTCCATCGCCTCGCCGGAGCGGGTCCGGGACCTCAAGGCGGCGGGTGTGGACGCCTTCACCATCGGCAGCGCCCTCTTCGAGCGCCGCTTCTCCCCCGGCAAGGACAGCCTGCGCGAGCAGGTGAAGGATGTGCTGACGGCGCTGGACTGACCGCCGACGCCTTTGCATCGCCTCATTCCCTAGGTAAGCTCGCCCGAACTTGGGGGAGGGCCGGCGTGCAGTCAGCGAAGGAAAAGCAGATCTGGTGGGCGGCGATGATCTGGATCGCCTCGGGCGCCTATCTCTTCGCCACCACGCCGGGGGCGGTCGTGATGTCCAAGGCGGCGGCGATCTATTTCCTGCCCGGCCTTTTCGCCGCCGCGCTCTTCATCGGCGGCGGGGCCTGGCTGCTGCAATACGGCATCGCGCTCCTGTTGCGCCGGTATCTGGGCGCCAAGGCCCCGGGTCTGGTCGTGGGGCAATTGGTGAGCTTCCTGGGCCTCGCCCTCTGGATCGGCGAAACCGTGCTGATCTTCGTGCTCGCGCGGCTGACGGTCGAGGCGCTGGTTTAGGAATCCGGTAGGGCGGAAAAGCGCCAGCGCATTCCGCCACCTGGCGGTCGATGGCCGCCACCTCGCGGTTGATGGAATGCGGCGGAATGCGCTCCGCTTTTCCGCGCTACCGCCGACCCCCGCGCCCATGATAGGAAGCCCTGTCGCCGATAGCGCAGGGGATCCACGGGAATGTCGCCGCTCGACGGAATAAAGGTGCTCGATCTCAGCCGGGTTCTGGCTGCTCCCACCTGCACCCAGACCCTGGGCGACCTGGGCGCGGAGGTCTGGAAGATCGAGGCGCCGGAGGGTGACGATACCCGGTCCTGGACGCCGCCGGATCTGGCGGGGGAATCGACCTATTACCTTTCGGCCAACCGCAACAAGAAGAGCGTCATCGTCAACCTGAAGTCCCCCGAGGGGCAGGAGATCGTCCGCCAGCTCATGACCCATGCGGACGTGCTCGTCGAGAACATGAAGACCGGAACCTTGGAGCGTTTCGGCCTCGGCTGGGAGCATGCGCGCAAGATCAATCCCCGGCTCATCTATTGTTCGGTCTCGGGCTATGGGCGGGAAAGCCCCCTGAAGGACCGGCCGGGCTACGACCTGGTGATCCAGGCGGAAAGCGGCCTCATGTCGATCACCGGCCTGCCCGACGGCGAGCCCATGAAGCACGGCATGGCGATCACCGATCTCGTCACCGGCATGGCGTCGGTCCAGGCGATCCTGGCGGCGCTCATTGCGCGAGCCACGACGGGCAAGGGCCAGCATCTCGACATGGCGCTCTACGATTGCGCCGTGGCGACGCTCGCCAATATCGGGTCTTCCTATCTCAACGCGGGGCTGGTGGCGGGGCGGGCGGGCAATGCCCATCCGACCATCGTGCCCTATCAGAGCTTCCCGACCAGCAATGGCGCGGTGGTGGTCGCGGTCGGCAACGACGGCCAGTACAGGAAGCTCTGCGGCGAGGTCCTGGAGCGCCCGGACCTCGGCACCGATCCGCGCTTCCTCAAGAACCACGACCGGGTGGTCAATCGGAAGGTGCTGGTGCCGCTGATCGCCGCGCGGTTTCGCGACAAGACCACCGAGGAATGGGTTCCCCGCCTCGTCGCGGCGGGCATCCCCAACGGCCAGGTGCGCAATGTCGGCCAGGTCTTCACCGCCCCGGAGGCGCTGGAGCGCGGCCTCGTGACCCGTGCGCCCCATCCGACCGGCGGGGAGGTGACGATGATCGCCTCGCCGCTGCGGCTGTCGGACACGCCGGTGAGAGCCCCCGTGGCCCCGCCGCTCCTGGGCCAGCACACCGAGGAGGTGCTGCGCGAGGTCCTGGGCGCCGACAAGGCCCGGATCGACGGCTGGGTGGCTGCCGGCGCGGTGGCGCTCGGCAAAGGGGCCTGAGCCCTATTTCTTGAGCTTGACGACCTCGCCCCGGAAGGCGACGCCGGCGATCACGCCGCCCGCGTGGCATTCGTATTGGGTCTCCGACGGGTTGGAAGTCTTCTTGTAGTAGCTCTCGATATTGATGACCGCGTTGCCGCCCAGCTTACGGGCGTATTCGCGGAGCTCGATCAAGGCCGAGAGCGCCGCCCGCTCGCAGGCGACCTCGTCGGGCCGGCCGAAGGAATTCGACTTCCTGTTGGCGACGAACTGGCCGAGCTTCTCCAGGACGGGTGGGGTCGCCTGCTTGCCGAAAGAGAAGGCGATGTCGCTGCCGACCTTCTGGCGGTATTCCTGGGTGCGGGTCAACTCGTCGAGCTTCAGCATGTATTCGGTGTCGCGCGCCTCGGCCCCGGCGCTCGCCGTGACCAGCAGCAGCGCGGCCAGGAGGGCGCGCAGCATGATGTTGTTCTCCGTCGCTGGTATCGCGGTTCAGGCGCTCGCCTGGAGCCGCCGCGTCCAGATGCCGAGGTTCTTCAACAGGTCCCCGATCAGCCCCTTGGCCATGTCGTCGGTGAGATTGCCTTGGGCGTCGAACTTGTTCTGCGCCTGGCCGATGAAGACCTCGGGCTTGTTGATCGGGAACATGTTCAGGAAGACGCAGATCTGGCGCAGATGATACTGCGCCCGCGCCGTGCCCAGGATGCCGCCCGAGGCGCCCATGATCGCGGCGGGCTTGCCGTCGAAGGGATGATCCGGCGGCCGTGACGCCCAGTCGATGGCGTTCTTCAAGACGCCGGAGATCGAGTAGTTGTATTCGGGCGTGCAGAAGAGCAGCGCGTCGGCGGCCTTGATCTTGTCGCGCAACGCCTGCACCGGAGCGGGAAAGCCCTCGGCCCGGACATCCTCGTTATAGACCGGGATCTCGCCGATATCGAAGATCTCGAGGCTCATATTGGCCGGCACGAGCTTCTGGGCGTTGACCAGCGCCAGCCGGTTGAACGAGCCCTTCCGCAGGCTCCCGCAAATGCCGAGGATCTTCAGTTCCTTGTCCGCCATGAGAGCCCCTCCAGGGATTGAATGTTGCGGCGCAGCGTAAGGGGCCGGCGGAGGGAACTCAAGGAATGGTTGGGGTTTCTGTAGTTCCCTCTCCCCCCACAAGGGGCGGAGAGGGACTTAGTCGGGCGCGGAAGGGATATCCAGAGCGGCCCTACCCCGCCGCCACATCGCCTTCGCGCCGCCAGTCGGCCCAGGCGCCGAGGCCGCCTTTCCACCGCCCGACGAGCTTGCTGCTGCCGATGCGCTGGGCCGTCTTGGACTTGACGCGCAGGCCCGCCGCCTCGAAGGCCTCGCGGGTAGCCTCGGGCAGGCCCGCTTCGGCCTCGATGCCGGGCGGGACCTTGGCGATGTCCTCGGGCCTTGTGCCGGGAACGAGCGCCCAGCGCGGGGCGTCGATGGCGGCCTCGGGCGATTGGCCGAGGTCGATCATCCGGCTCAAAACCTGGAGGTTGACCTGGGGCTGCTGGTCGGCTCCCGGCGAGGCCCCGGCGAAACGCACCTCCTCGCCGTCCAGCACGAGATAGCTGTGCAGCGTATGCATTGAGCGCCGCCGGGGGGCGAGCGCGTTGGGCTGCGAAGGATCCAGGAAGAAACCCATCAGCCGGTTGTTGAGGAGGACGCCGCTCTCCTCAGCCACGACCCCGGATCCCAGTTCCGAAAAGACGCTCTGGATCAGCGAGACGGCGTTGCCCTGGTCGTCCATCACCGCGACCGTGGTGGTATGGGGGCCGGAGGGGGGATGGGCGGCGCCCGGCTCGGGCAGGGGGGCCTTGCCCGCCAGCATGTCCTCAGCCAGCTGCCGCCGGTCCGGCCCGTCGCGCAGCAAGGACAGCCGCTCGTCGAAGGCGCGGCGCAGGCATTTCGCGGCCACCGCCCAGAGATCGCCCTCGGCCATGTTCGCCGGCTTGGGGGACGCCGCCTCCAGCAGTCCCAGCGCGCGGAGCAGGATCACGCCCTGGGTGATCGGCGGCTGGCTCAGGATCTCCAACCCCCGGTAGCGGACGCTCAGGGCTGGGTCGATATCGGCGGAAATGGAGGCCAGATCCCCCTCGTGGAGGAAGCCGCCGCCGGCCTTGACAGCACGGGCGATGTCGCGCGCCACCGGGCCGCTGTAGAAGGCGCGGGGACCCTCCTGGGCGATGGAGGCGAGGGTCGCGGCAAGCTGCGGCTGGCGCAGCACCCGGCCCTGGCCGAGGGGCCTGCCGTTGTCGAGGAAGACCGAGCCGAAGCCCGGCAGCCTGGCCATCTCGTCGCGATAGGCGGCGATGGCCTCGGCGAGCTTCCAGCCGACCGGGAAGCCTGCCTTGGCGAAGGCGATGGCGGGTTCCAGGAGTTCCGCCCTGGACCTGGAGCCCCAGCCTGTCCGCATCGCCTCCCAGCCCGCGACGAACCCCGGCCCCTGGACGCCCAGCGCCCCGAAGCGCGGCACGAAATCGTGCCCGAGCTTCTTATAGGCGGCGATATCCGCCTGGGCGGGGGCTGCCCCTGTGGCATTGATGGAGACGACCGGCTGGCCTTTCAATTTCACCAGCGCGAAGAGGTCGCCGCCGATGCTGGTCGCCTGGGGCAGCACCACGCAATTGACCGCCGCCGCCGCCAGCGCCGCGTCTACCACATTGCCGCCCGTCTTCAGGCAGTCGATGGCCGCCTGGCTCGCCTGGAGGCTGCCCGAGGAGGCGACCCAGCGCTCTCCCGATGCCTTCGCCACGCCGCCGTTCCGCTTCGCCGCCATGCCCGCCCCCGCTTTGCGGCGAGACGGTAGGAGGCTTGCGGGAGGGGGTCAAGCGCGGCAGAGTTGTCTTTCCTTACGTCGTCATGGCCGGGCTTGACCCGGCCATCTCCCTCCGCCGGAGAAAGATGCCCGGATCAAGTCCGGGCATGACGTGTAAGTGATGAAATCGGAGCATCCCTTGCGGGTCCATGTGTTAGAGCCGATCAGCGCCGCCGCCCTTGCCCGCCTCTCGGAGGGGGCCGAGGTGGTCGATTGGCGCGATCCCCGGGTGACGCGCTGGCCCGAGGAGGCGGACGGGCTCATCGTCCGCACCCAGCCCGTGGCCGAGGCCGATGTGGCCCGAGCCCGGCGCCTCAAGGTCATCGGCAAGCATGGCGTCGGCACCGACAACATCCCGCTGGCGGCGGCCCGGGCGAAGGGCATCCCCGTGGTCAATACGCCGGGCGCCAATGCCGATGGGGTGGCCGAACTGGTGCTGACCCTGGCGTTGGCGGCGGCGCGGCATGTGGTGAGCCTCGACCGGGCGCTCCGGGCCGGGACCCTGGGCGCGATCCCCTCGGGGCGGGAACTGATGGGATGCACACTGGGCGTGGTGGGCTTCGGCGAGACCGGGCGGCGGACGGCGGATCTCTTCCATCGGGCGTTCCGCTCGCCGGTGCTGATCTTCAAACCCGGTTTGACGGCCGCCCCGGAGGGCATGGAGGTCATGGGCTCCCTTGGCGATCTCCTGCCGAGGGTCGATATTCTGAGCCTGCATCTTCCTTTGAGCGCGGCCACGAGGCATCTGATCGGGGCGAGGGAATTAGGCCTTATGCGGCACGGCAGCATCCTGGTGAATGCCGCGCGCGGCGGGCTGGTGGATGAGGTGGCGCTGGCCGAGGCGCTTGACCGGGGGCGGCCTGCCGCGGCGGCCTTCGACGCCTTCGAGGTCGAGCCCGCCCCGCGCGATCATCCCCTGCTGTGCCAGGCGAATTTCATCGCCACGCCCCATATCGGGGCCGCGACGCAGGAGGCGCTCGACAAGGTCGGGCTCCTCGTGGTGGACCAGGTGCTGGAAGTGCTCGCCGGGAAGCCGCCGAGGTTTCCGGTGGGGTGAGGGGACTGGTCGCAAAACCCTCTCCGGCCCTTTAGGGAGGGAGAGGGAAGGGGCCCACGTAGTGGGAAGGGTGAGGTAGGGCCGCGCCACCAGCGAGATGTAACGGAAGATACCGTGCGGCCAGATGCTCGGGCGCCTCAGCGCCCTCGCCCCACCTCATCCTAAGTCCTTCTCCCCCCTGTCTCTCGGCGAAGCTTAGCTTCGCCTGCCGACAGCGGAAACTCCGTCTCCGCGAGAGGGGACGGAGAAGGACTTTACTGAGACGCCCCACCCCCTAATGCAGCCTGGGCGCCTTCAGCAATGCGCCGCGATCCGTCGACCGCACGCCGACGATCAGATGCTTGCCGTCGCGCACGAGTTCCAGCGGGATCAAGATCCCCGCCTGCCCGCAGCCCCAGAGCTTGCGATAGAAGGTCCCGAGGTTCGGGATCGGTTCGTCCTTGATGGCGCGAATCACGTCGCCGACCCGAACGCCCGCCGCATCGGCGGGGCCGTTGTCGGCGAGGCCGGTGACGATCACGCGCCCGTCCTGCTCGTTGGTATAGACCCCGAGCCAGGGGCGGGGTGGGTGGTTGCGCCGCCCATAGGTCAAAAGGTCGTCCAGCGCCGGATGCAGCAGATCCACCGGCACCACCATGTTCACATTGGTCTTGGGGTTTTCGGCGGTGGATTGCTGGATATGCAGCGAGCCGATGCCCAGGACCTCGCCCGTGCCGCCGATGAGCGGAGCCCCGCCCCAGAAGGGATGGGCCGGCACGGTAAAGAGCGCGTCCTCGATGAGGTATTCCCAATAGCCCGCGAATTCCTGCCGGGCCATGACCGTGGCGCGGATCGCGTGCCGCCTTCCGCCGCCGGCCGCCAGGATCACCGGATCGCCGAGCTTCACGTCGCGCGAATGCCCGAGCTTCAGGGCCGGCAGGTCGAGCTTGCCCAGGGCCTGGATCAGGCCGAAACCGGTTTCCGGGTCATGGCAGAGCGCATGGCCCTGGATCGCGCGGCCGTCCGAGGTGCCGAGCCAGATCGTCTCCGCCTCGGTGATGAGATAGCCCACGGTCAGGATGAGGCCGCTGGTCCGGATGACGACGCCGCTTCCCGCGCGATCGGTCCCGAGGGTCCCGGCGGTGAAGGCATCGCCCGGCACGCTGCTCCGGACCGTCACCACCGAGCGCAGGGCCTCGTCGAGGTTGAAGCCGAAATCGTCGGGCCTGGGCTGGGCCTGCGGCGGGATTTCCCATTCGGTTTTCTGGAACATTGTCTCTTCTTCTAATTCGTTCAAAACGTGACCACGGCGCGGATCGATTTGCCCTCGTGCATCAGGTCGAAGCCCTTGTTGATATCCTGGAGCGGCAGGACATGGGTGATCAGCGGATCGATCTCGATCTTGCCGTCCATATACCAGTCCACGATCTTCGGCACATCCGTGCGGCCGCGCGCGCCGCCGAAGGCCGTGCCCTTCCAGACCCGGCCGGTCACGAGCTGGAAAGGCCGCGTCTTGATCTCGGCACCCGCCGGGGCGACGCCGATGATGATGCTCTGGCCCCAGCCCTTGTGGCAGCATTCCAGCGCTTGGCGCATCACATCCACATTGCCGATGCATTCGAAGCTGTAGTCGGCCCCGCCCTTGGTCAGGTTCACGAGATAGGGGACGAGGTCGCCCTCGACCTCCTTGGGGTTGACGAAATGGGTCATGCCGAAGCGCTCGGCCATCTCCTTGCGGCCCGGGTTCAAATCGACGCCGACGATCATCTCCGCGCCCGCCATCCTGGCGCCTTGGAGGACGTTGAGGCCGATGCCGCCCAATCCGAAGACGACGACCCGGTCGCCGGGGCGGACCTTCGCCGTGTTGATGACCGCGCCGATGCCGGTCGTCACGCCGCAGCCGATGTAGCAGACCTTGTCGAAGGGCGCGTCCTCGCGGATCTTTGCCAGCGCGATCTCCGGCACCACCGTGTAATTGGCGAAGGTAGAGGTGCCCATGTAATGGAGGATCGGCTTGCCGCCGATCGAGAAGCGGCTCGTCCCGTCCGGCATCAGGCCCTGGCCCTGCGTCACCCGGATCGCCTGGCAGAGGTTGGTGCGCTGGCTCAGGCAGTATTCGCATTGCCGGCATTCCGGCGTGTAGAGCGGGATGACATGGTCGCCTTTCTTCAGGCTCGTCACGCCGGGGCCGATGTCCACCACGATCCCGGCGCCCTCATGGCCCAGGATCGCCGGGAAGAGACCCTCGGGATCCTTGCCGGACAGCGTGAATTCGTCGGTGTGGCAGATGCCGGTGGCCTTGATCTCGACCAGCACCTCGCCTGCGCGGGGACCCTCCAGCTGCACCGTTTCGATGGTGAGGGGCGCGCCCGCCTTATGGGCCACCGCGGCCTTTACGTCCATGTCTCCTAAACTCCCTCTGTCGCGCGCCCGGGACCTCTATGCCCATCCGGCGTCGCATTGCCCAGCTCGCCGGGCGGGTTGGTCCGCGCGGCGGTGTCCCCGTCGCTGCGGAAATCGCGGAAATGGTTGAGCGCCCAATGGACGGAGGGGAAGGCGATGTCCTTCCAGGGGATCTCCTCCCAGCGGAAAAGACCGACCTCCAGGCTCTCCTCCCCCGCCGCCACATTAGGCGAGACAAGCCGCGCGCGATAGATCAGTTGGATCTGGCTGATGCGCGGGACGCTATAGACCGCGAGCAGCCCTTCGATGGCGATCTCTGCGCAGGCCTCTTCCAGCGCCTCGCGGGCGGCGCTGGCGTCGGTGGTCTCGTTGAGTTCCAGATAGCCCGCCGGCAGGGTCCAAAAGCCCCGGCGCGGCTCGATGGCGCGGCGGCAGAGCAGGATTCGGTCTTCCCAAGCGGCGACCGAGCCCACAACGATCTTGGGATTCTCGTAATTAATGAAGCCGCAATCGGGGCAAGTCAGGCGTTCCCGGTTGTCGCCTTCGGGGATGGTCACGACTATAGGCCCGCGCGCGGTCATCCCCCAAGGATGGCCGAGAGGGCAGAGAGCCGCAAGCGCGGATCGCGTCGCGGGAAATGACGAATTTGTTAGAAAGGCTTAGACGGTGACGTCGACGTGCTGGCCACGGGCATGACGGGCCGAAGCGGAAGACGAATGATAATCCCGCGACTGGCCGGCGAGGTTGTTGTTCCCCGGCTCCCGGTTCTGGGTCACGCGCCGCGACGGTTCCACAGGTGTCACACGCTCGGTCACAGGGATCGCCTGCGGCGGGATCACCTGCTGCTGGATCGGGGACTGGATGGGCGCGATCTGCATCGAAAAACCTTGGAGGTCACAGTCGGATTTTTACCTGGTTATAAATAATTAGGAAAGAAAGATGCGTTTACAAGGGATTTCGCGCGGCGCAGGGTATCTCGATAGCCAGCCGCAGAGTTTGGCTAAAAGAATTTTGAACAGGAATACCGGGGAGTTTGGATGCCGTTTCCACAACAAGCACCACAGGTCTTCGCCAGGGATGTCGTCTCCCGCCTCGCCGACGGCCAGCAAGGCGTCTTCGGCCTCTTCCGGCCGGGGACTTGGGTTTATATCGGCAAGGGCGACATCAAGGCTCAGCTGAAGTCGATCCTGGGCGGCAGCAACGCCTGCATCGGCAAGCAGAACCCGACCCATTTCGTGACCATGATCATCGGCAACGCCGATGCGGCCGTGAAGCAGCTCATCAAGGAAACCCAGCCGACCTGCACGGATTGAGGAGAGCTTTCCCTCTCCGGCCCTTCAGGGAGGGAGAGGGAAAGGGCCCACCGAGTGGGAAGGGTGAGGTAGGGTTTCGCGGGCGGCAAGACGCTCGGGCGCCTCAGCGCCCTAGAGCGATTTCCACTCACGTGGAATCGCTCTAGGTAATAGGGCCTCCGGCCGCTCAAGCGCCGCTTCGGCTGTCGCGTTTCCATCAAGATGGAAATCGCTCTAGCCCCACCTCATCCCGACCTTCTCCCCCTGAAGGGCGGAGAAGGAGTAATGTGGGGAGCGGAAGCCCCCCTCAGATCTTTCCGTGGCAGTGCTTGAATTTCTTGCCCGAGCCGCAAGGGCAGAGCGCGTTGCGGGGTGTCTTGGCCCAGGCGGCGGGGATCGAGGCGAGGGCCGTGTCGCCTTCCGCCTCGCCGGCCAGCGCCGGGTCCTGGCGGCCCTCGATGCCAGCCGGAGCGCCGCCCGGGGGACCCCATTGGTCGGGGGCCTCCTCGGCGCGCTCGACCCGCAGTTCCACATGGGACAAGACGCTCGTCACCGTCTCGCGCAGGCTGTCGAGCATGGTCGAGAACAGCTCGAAGGCCTCGCGCTTGTATTCGTTGAGCGGGTCCTTCTGGGCATAGGCCCTGAGGTTGATCCCCTGGCGCAGATGGTCGAGCGACAGGAGATGGTCCTTCCAGGTCTGGTCGAGCAGCTGCAGCAGCAGGCTCTTCTCCACCGACCGCATGACCTCGGCGCCGTAATTGGCGGCCTTGGCGGCCATCTTGGCGTCGGTCGCCTCGATGAGCCGCTCGGTGATCTCCTTGTCGGCGATGCCCTCTTCTTGGGCCCAATCGGCCACCGGCAGGTCGAGGTTGAAGATCCGCAGAATCTCCTCGTGCAGGCCCTTGACGTCCCATTGGTCGGCCAGGCTGTTTTCCGGGATCGCGCGGGCGACGACGTTCTCGACCGTCTCGTGGCGCATGTCGACGATGGTCTGGGCGACCTCGTCCGAGGACATGATGTCCTTGCGCTGCTCATAGACGACCTTGCGCTGGTCGTTCATCACGTCGTCGAACTTCAGGAGCTGCTTGCGGATCTCGTAGTTCCGCGCCTCGACCTTCTGCTGCGCCTTTTCCAGCGCCTTGTTGATCCAGGGATGGATGATCGCCTCGCCCTCTTTCAGGCCCAGGCGCTGGAGCATGCTGTCCATGCGCTCCGACCCGAAGATCCGCATGAGGTCGTCTTCCAGCGAGACGAAGAATTTCGACGCGCCGGGATCGCCCTGGCGGCCCGAACGACCGCGCAGCTGGTTGTCGATCCGTCGGCTCTCGTGCCGCTCGCTGCCGATCACCATGAGGCCGCCGGCCTGGCGGACCTCCTCGCGGGCAACCTCGATCTCGGCCCGGATCTCGGCGATGCGGCGGGCACGTTCGGCCTCGTCGGTCACTTCGGCCAGCTCGTGCTTCACCCGCATGTCGAAATTGCCGCCGAGCTGAATGTCGGTGCCGCGGCCGGCCATGTTGGTGGCGACCGTGACCGCGCCGGGGCGGCCGGCTTGCGCGATGATATAGGCTTCCTGCTCGTGGTAGCGGGCGTTCAGCACCTGATGCGGGACCTTGCGCAGGGCGAAAAGCTCCGCCAGCTGCTCGGATTTCTCGATGCTGACGGTGCCGATCAGCACGGGCTGCTTGCGTTCCAGGCATTCCAGGACCTGGGCCAGCACGGCCTCGTTCTTCTCCCGGGCGCTGCGATAGACCTCGTCGTCCGAATCGGCGCGGGCGACCGCCACGTTGGTCGGCACCTCGATCACGTCGAGCTTGTAGATATCGGCGAATTCCTGGCTCTCGGTCATGGCCGTGCCGGTCATGCCGGAGAGCTTGGGATAGAGCCGGAAATAATTCTGGAAGGTGATCGAGGCCAGCGTCTGATTCTCGTTCTGGATCGTCACCTGCTCCTTGGCTTCGAGCGCCTGGTGCAGCCCCTCGGAATAGCGCCGGCCTTCCATCATGCGGCCGGTGAATTCGTCGATGATGATGACCTTGTCGTCCTTGACGATGTAGTCGGTGTCCCGCGCGAAGAGCTTATGGGCGCGCAGCGCCTGGTTCGCGTGGTGGACGAGGCTGACGTTGTCGATGTCGTAGAGCGTGCCTTCCTTCAGGAGCCCTGCGGCGCGCAAGGACGCCTCCATCTTCTCCACGCCCAGTTCGGTGAGCGTCACGGCGCGCTGCTTCTCGTCCTTCTCGAAGTCTTCCGCCGCCAGGGCGGGCATCAGCTTGTCGACTTGCTTGTAAAGCTCGGAATTGTCTTCCGTCGGGCCGGAGATGATCAGCGGGGTGCGCGCCTCGTCGATCAGGATCGAGTCGACCTCGTCCACGATGGCATAGTTGAAGGGCCGCTGGACCATGTCCTCCAGCCGGAACTTCATATTGTCGCGCAGGTAGTCGAAGCCGAATTCGTTGTTGGTGCCATAGGTGATGTCGGCGGCATAGGCGGCGCGGCGCTCGTGGTCTTCCAACCCATGGACGATGCAGTCGACGGTCAATCCCAGGAAGCGGTAGACCTGCCCCATCCATTCGCTGTCGCGCTTGGCAAGATAGTCGTTGACCGTCACCACATGGACGCCGTCGCCGGACAGCGCGTTGAGATAGACCGGCAGCGTCGCGACCAGCGTCTTGCCTTCGCCGGTCTTCATCTCCGAGATCATGCCGCGGTGGAGGATAATGCCGCCATAGAGCTGCACGTCGAAATGGCGCTGGCCGAGCACGCGCTTGGCCGCCTCGCGCACGGTGGCGAAGGCGTCGACCAGCAGGTCGTCGAGATCCTCGCCGTTCTGGAGCCGGGCCTTGAAGGTCTGGGTGCGCTGGCGCAATTCATCGTCGGAAAGCGCGGCAACCGTTGGTTCCTGCGCGTTGACCTCGTCGACGATGGACCGCAGGCTGCTGATATAGCGATCGTTCGCGGAACCGAACAACCGCCGGGCTAAGGAGCCGAACATCAAAACCTCGAAGCTTTCTCGCGGCGGGACGCGCCGGAGATACCTTCGGCGACTGCAGGAGAGATAGGGGGAAGGACCCCCAGTGTCAATTCGTGCGGCCAATTCACGCGGTCAATTCGAGGGGCTTGTCCGTCGGGGGAGGGAGCCGGCTGTTACCGAGGTGCGACAGTCGCGATGGATTCGCAACCGGACCGGCTCCGCTCCCTGTACAGGCGGCGGGGGGTTGTGCTTTATGGCAGCCCTGGCCGTGGGGGCTGCGCGGGTGCGCGGCGCCTCGTTCCCGGCCTTGAGGAAATCGGGGGTCTCATGTCGTTCCGTCCCACTCTTCCGATGCTGGCGCTTCTGGGTCTGGTCGCCGCCGCCGCGGGGCCGGCCCTCGCGCAGCCGAAGCCCGCGACCCAGCCGGCTTCCATGGCCGATCCGGTCGTGGCCCGGGTCAACGGCACGGAGATCCATCGGTCCGACGTGATCGACGCCCAACGCTACCTGCCGCCCCAGGCGCAGCAGATGCCGCCGGAACAGCTCTATCCGCAGCTTCTCGACCAGATGGTGAGCCGGACCCTGCTCGCCCAGGCGGGCCGCAAGCTGAAGCTCGAGGCCGATGCGGAAGTGAAGCGCCGCACCCAGCAGGCGATCGACAATGTGATCGAGGAAGCCTATCTCGCCCGGATCGTCGACGACGCGACCACCGAGGACAAGCTCAAGGCGCGCTACGACAGCTGGTCGAAGACCCAGGCCCCGCGCGAGCAGGTCCATGCCCGCCACATCCTTCTCGCCAAGAAGGAAGAGGCGCAGGCCGTCATCGCCGATCTCAAGAAGGGCATGGATTTCGCCGAGCTTGCCAAGCAGCGTTCGACCGATCCCGCCGGCAAGGCGGGCGGGGACCTCGGGTATTTCACCAAGGAGGAGATGGTGCCGGAATTCGCCGACGCCGCCTTCAAGCTGAAGCCCGGCGAGATCTCGCAGGAGCCCGTCCAGACCAAGTTCGGCTGGCACGTCATCCAGGTCCAGGAACGCCGCGCCGCGCCCGCCCCCAAATACGAGGAGGCGCGGGAGAAGATCGCCGACGACATCGCCCGCGAGATCGTCAGCGCCAAGGTCAAGGAACTCCGATCCGCCGGCAAGATCGAGACCTATGCGATCGACGGGAGCCGGCTCGCGCCGCTCCCCGGAAAATAAAGCTTAAGACATAAAGGCTGAGGACGAGACGAGATGTCCGAGACGAAATCTCCCCTGGCGCCCGCCAAATTCCCCGAACTTCCCGCCATCGCCGGCGTCAGGCTCGCCGCCGGCAGCGCCGGCATCCGCTACAAGGGCCGCACCGACCTGATGATCGCGACCCTCGATCCGGGCACGACGGTCGCGGGCGTGCTGACCCGCTCCAAGAGCTATGGCGCGCCGGTCGGCTGGTGCCGCGATTGCCTGCCGGGCGGCACGGCGCGGGCGCTTGTCGTCAATTCGGGCAATGCCAATACCTTCACCGGCCAGGCCGGGCGCGAGGCGGTGCAGCGCACGGCGGCGGCGGCGGCGAAGCTTGTCGGCTGCGCGGAGCAGGAGGTCTTCATCTCCTCCACCGGCGTGATCGGCGAGGCCCTGGCCGTCGAAAAGATCGAAGCCGCCCTGCCCGAGGTGGCCAAGAGCCTGGCGCCCGCCAATTTCGCGGCGGCGGCCCAGGCGATCATGACGACCGACACCTTCCCCAAGGGCTCGACCGCCACAGCCGAGATCGGCGGGGTGCCGGTGACGCTCAATGGTTTCTGCAAGGGCTCCGGCATGATCGCGCCCGATATGGCGACCATGCTGGGCTATCTCTTCACCGACGCGAAGCTGCCGGCGGCGGTCTTGCAGCAACTGCTGTCCCCGGCCAACGAGCGCTCCTTCAATTCGATCACCGTGGACGGCGATACCTCGACCAGCGACACGGTGCTGATCTTCGCCACGGGCAAGGCCGGAAACCCGGACATCGCCTCGGCGGAGGATCCGAAGCTAAAGAGCTTCAAGGCGGCTTTGGACCGGGTGATGATCGACCTCGCCCAGCAGATCGTCCGGGACGGCGAGGGGGCGGAGCGCTTCGTCACCATCTCCGTGACCGGGGCGACCTCCTCGGCGGCGGCGCGGCGGGTCGGGCTCACCATCGGCAATTCACCCCTGGTGAAGACCGCCATCGCGGCGGGCGACGCCAATTGGGGCCGGATCGCGGCCGCCGTGGGCCGGGCGGGCGAGAAGGCCGACCGCGACACCCTGGCCATTGCCATCGGCGGCACCCTCATCGCCGAAAAGGGCGGGCCGGTGGCGGGCTACGACGAGACGCCGGTCGCCGCCCATATGAAGGGCCGCGACATCCGCATCGACGTGGACCTGGGCGTGGGCCACGGCAAGGCCACGGTCTGGACCTGCGACCTCACCCATCGCTATATCGACATCAATGGCAGCTACCGGAGCTGAGACGCCGCCGGCCTTGCCGGTCGTCCTCGTCGTCTGCGTCGCCCTGGTGGACCCTGACGGCCGCGTGCTCCTGGCGCGGCGGCCGGAGGGGAAGCCCATGGCGGGCCTCTGGGAGTTCCCCGGCGGCAAGGTCGATCCCGGCGAGACCCCCGAGGCGGCCCTGATCCGGGAATTGAAGGAAGAACTCGCCATCGACGTGGCGGAAAGCTGCCTCGCCCCCTTCACCTTCGCGTCGCATAGCTACGAGCGGTTCCACCTCTTGATGCCGCTTTATGTCTGCCGGGTCTGGCAGGGGACGGTGACGGCGCTGGAGGGCCAGCAACTCGCCTGGGTCCGGCCGCAGAAGATGGGGGACTATCCGATGCCGGCGGCGGACAAGCCGCTGGTCGCGATGCTGCGGGATTTGGTGTAGGACGGTATAAAGTCCTTCTCCGCCCGAGCCATTATATCGTTATCAGCGTCATGCCCGGACTTGATCTGGGCATCTCTGCGAAGTCCCACACAGATGCCCGCATCAAGTCCCCGCTACCTGCTTAACCGCAATCGCGAATTGGTCGTCTGGTTTCTGCCGGGACGGGGTGGTCAGGGTGATCATGTTGGCGATCGCGCCCTTGAACTCGATCTCGATGCCATCGGCTGATGGGTGGACTTCGACGGCCTCGATCAACCCGCGAAGAATGCCGAGGGCTTCATCGCGGCAGGACGGGTCCTCTAGCGCCTTGCTGAGATCGGCCACCTTGCGGCGGTAAAGCTCCGCGAGGTTCGGATGGAGCCGCGGGACGGATACCGGCGCCGCCGAGATTTCGGCTTCGAGCGACGCATGGCGATGTTCCAGCTCCTCAAGCTTCGCCTTGATGCCCGATGTGCGCAGCCCGTCCGCGATGGCTGAGATCAAGCCATCGATCTGGCGCGTCACGTCGGCAAGCTCCTTGCCCTTGTGCTTAGTACGAACCTCCTGATCGGAAGCTCGGCGGTTGGTCTCGATGGTGAACTCGGCGATGAAGGCTTTGACGAGTTCCGGCGCCATCAGGTGATGGCGCAGATTGTCGAGGATGAACTCCTCCAGAAGCCGGCGGGGGATCCCCCGCCTGTTCTCGCATGTAGCCATCCTCCGTGCCGCTGAACAGGCGAGATAATCACCCCCCGTGGAGATGACGGCGCCTCCGCAGCACCCACAGCGCACAAGACCGGTGAGCAGATGGCCAGGCCGTCGCCGTTCCCAGAAGCGGGAAGCGCGAAGCTTTCGCACCCGTGGGGATTGTTCGATGTCGCCGAGCCGCTCGGCCACCAGGGCCCAGAGGTCGTCATCGACGATGCGCAATTCCGGTACCGGCTCAATGATCCATTCACTTTCAGGATTGATCCGAGAAACGCGCTTGCCCGTCCTGGGGTCTTTCAGGAAGCGCTGACGGTTCCAGATCAGACGACCGATATAGATCTCGTTGCGGAGAACCCCGCTGCGGCGCCGGCTATGACCGGTCATGGCACTGCGCTGCCAGGGGCGCCCGTCTGGACCGGCGATGCCCTCCTGGTTCAGCTCGCGGGCGATAACGGCGGGTGATCGCCCGGCTGCAAAGTCCTTGAATATCCGACGGACGATAACGGCCTCGGCGTCATCGATCGTGCGCCCGCCGCGGACCGGTTCTCCCCGCGCATCCATCTCTCGAACAATATCGTATCCAAAGGCCCTGCCGCCGGCGGAGCGGCCCTTCCTGACGCGTCCTTCAAGACCGCGATGGGTTTTCATCGCGAGGTCTTTCAGAAAGAGGGCGTTCATACTGCCCTTCATCCCGATGTGAAGCTCGTTGATCTCGCCTTCGGCCAACGTGACGATCTTGATGCCAAGGAACGAGAGCTGCTTATAGAAGGCAGCGATGTCCTCCTGGTCGCGCGAGAGGCGATCGATCGCCTCGCTCACCACGATATCGAACTGGCCGTCGCGTGCCGCCTGCATCAGCTCCTGGAGGGCTGGCCGGAAGCGATCGGCGCCGCTCCGCGCGTGATCGTTGAACGTCCCGACGACTTCCCAGCCTTCGGCCGCGGCACGGGCGGTGCAACGGCGCACCTGATCTTCGATCGATGCGTCCCGCTGCAGCTCTGTGCTGTACCTGGAATAGAGCGCTGCCCGCATAGCTTAGATCTCCTCGATATCGGGTTTCTGGATTTTCTGGCGGGCTCCCAAGGACCGACGGAAGGCGATTATTCCATCCTGGACCCGCCGGCAGGCTTCGAGCGCTTGCGCATGGTTATAGGAGTTTTCCGACGTGGCGAGACTGCTATGACCGAGCACGCTCGTTGTGATCCGTACATGCTCGGGATCCGAGGTGGCGATCGTCGTCGCAGCGCAGTCCCGAAAGAGATGCGGGTTCACTGACCGGCCGAACTTGGCGGCGGTGCGCGAAAGAACCGATTGATAAAAGCTTTCCGGACTCAATGATGAGCCGGTCTTCGATACCCAGAGGCGCTTGCCCGCGGGCTTGAAGGGGTAGCGCGGATCCCGATTGCTGGTCTGGCTGCCGAGCCAGGGACGATAGACCTTAAGGTACCGTTCAAGGGCAGGGACTAGTACTGCCGGGAAAGGCACCTCGATCGGCTGGCGGTTCTTGGTCTCATCGCGTTCGAAGAGGAGCCAATAGGCACCGGCACGGTGGGTGAGGTTCCGCCCGATTTCTATCGAACCAAAGTTCCGGCGGCGGAAGGGACAGAGGGCGAGGAGCGAAATGATAAGGCCATCGCGGAATTTGGTTGCGCTTTCCCAGGTCGTGGCCCCCGGGGCGGCTTCCGTATTGCCCTCGGCCGCGGCCTCCATCAACTCGAGCCCCAGGGCGTAGAGGTCATCTGCCATCTGAAGACGCGACCGCTTGTTCCGAACAGATGTTGCCCGCCGTCGGAGCGCCGCAACGGCCGGGTTGAGCCAGGTCCAATCGCTGCTTGGCACCAGTACGTGAAGAGCCATCGCGAGGAAGGACAGATAGGTCGATGCCGTACTGGAGGCATACCGGGTGCGAAGATGCTCTATATAGGCCTCCAGGTTCTCACGGGTGGCATGTGTCATCGCCGACCGCTCGGGGTCGAAGAGACCCCGAGCAGCGAGCCAAGCAAGCCACCGGCCAAAGCTGGCGGCGACACCGGAGCGAGTGGTCGGCGCCCAGGCCGCGCCGAGGCCGCCGGCCTCGAAGATATCACCTGACGCCAGCGCCCTATCCCAAGCGAGACGATCAGGACGGGGCCAGCCGTCAAGACCCATCGCGATCCGCTTAGGCGCCATGATGGCCCTCCGGGGCATTGGAGGACGGGGGGCGCTTCGTCGCGGTCCGGACCATCTTGGCGGGCGCGGTAGGCTTCCGGATGCGGCGGCGGATGGGCTTGGTGGCCTCTTCCCGCTTACGGAGGATCATCTGCTCATAGTGCTGGAGCGCCTGGGCGCTTTCGGTGCCGCAGTAATTCGCGATCGTCGTATTCAGGGACTTATGCCCGAGCACGTTGCGGATGACCCCATAGGCCCCCGGGTTGGCCCGGAGATAGAGGAGGGCGCAGATGTGGCGGAAGAGATGGGGGTGCAACCGCAACCCGCAGTGCTTGGCGACGCCGCCGACAATGACATCACGAAGCGAGTCCGGGCTCTTTGCCTCTCCGGCAAAGCGGCCGGGGAAGAACCAATCGGAGGTACCCACCAGCAGGAGCGGGCGGTATTTTTCAAGATAGAGATCCAGAAGGGGCTGGCACTCCTTCGGAAGCGTCGCCTCGATCGGGGATCCGTTCTTGACCTGGTTACCCGGGATAGAGATGTGCCAGGCGCCAGCCCGCGAGCGCAGGATCGTGCTGTCGATCTTCAGCCCGGCAAGGTTCGTAAGCCGGATCGGGATCATCAGCAGGATCTCGACGATGACCGCGAGCTGTACCAGGCGGGCCATCTTGAGCGTGGGAACCTTAGCCCGACGCGCCATCTCCAGGAGACGCGGGGGCATGGTCAGGAACCGTTCCACGAGCGCGTCGTCATCGAGCTGGCGCAGCTTGGCACGGTTGCCGTCGCGAAGGCCCGTATACCGAGGCTTCAACTTGCGGCAGATATTCCCACGCTCGGCCTGCGCCTTCGCCTGGATCACGGTCGGGGGCGTATTCTCGACCCAATGCTTCGCCAGCTTGGAGACCATGCCGGCAACGCCGCAAGCGTGGACGCGGCCGGCATCCTCATTGGTGTTGCCCGGGGCAGATTTAGCATGGTTCATGATGAAGCGGAGCGCCGCGACCATCATCTCCGGATCGGTCACGTCCGCGAGGGTAAGAAGGGTTTCGACCGGATAGCCGGACCGGATCAGGGCCGAGACATATTCGAAGAGCTGGCGGCGCCGCGTTGCGATAGAGGCCGGCCTCAACGGATTGAACGACTTCTTCATGAAGATGTCGGGATCGCCCAGATGCGCCAGGTACGCCTCAATGTCCGCGCAAAGGGTCTGGGGCAGGTCCGCAGGCTCATAGGCATAGGTCCGCAGCGCGGAGGGGACGGTCACCGGCCTCAGGCTCGGTACCTGGGGAGCCAAGATGTTCCAGGCCAGGCAGGCCCTCCGGTGATTGTTTTTCGGATCCTTGATCATTCCCTCCGTTTCCATGCGGTGACGGAACGACGACATGACCTCGTCGGTCACATCCTCCGGGCTGATCCCCCGCGAGGTGCAATCATGGCTGAAGCGCGAAAGACTGATACGGACGTCGCGGTCGCGCCCAACCATCAGCGCGGTCCAGGCAGGACTGAGAGGTTCGGTATGGCGGCCCGGCATGTGGGTCAGGCCGGCATACTTCAGCGCGGCCCGCAGGAGGCTCTTCACATTGGCAAAGCGCGAGGACGTCATTCCCGCCATGACCGGCGTGAAGGTCTTCAGGCGCTTCGCGATCAAACCAGCATGTGCCGGGATTTCGTTGAGCGGCTTGTCATAGATCTTGCCGATGGCGCGGATAGCCGATGCCCGCTCCTGCTTCATCTTCGTGGAGAGGCTCGGGTCCGCAAGGACAAGGGCCAAAAGGTCGGCCAAGGTCCGAATTGTGGTCCAATCGAGGTGGGCTCGTGAGTAAGATGCTGTGGTCATAGTTGTCCTCGTGAGGTCTGAAGTGGACATTAGGTAGTTTTCGTGAATACAGCAACACAGTTAGTTATTACGTAAGTGGATACATGTATTAACGACGAATACAGAAGTAGTTGGCTGACATGGACATTTGTGGACGATTATTCACTACCCGTAATTCCTTGCTGCGAAGACGATAAGGTCGTCTTCGGAGATGCGAATATCACGGCACATGCGATAGACCTTAAGGTCACCGCGTTTGATCATGCGCCGTACGGTCTTTACTGAGACGGCGAGCCTCTGGGCGGCTTCTTTGATGCTGATCAAGGGGGAAAGTTTCGGCTGCGGGCTCATGCCCCCGCTCCGGATACAACGGCGGCTACGACATGGCCGCCCGGCGGAAGGAACTCGGCGGCAGCCTGGCGCGCCAAAAGCTTCACCAGATCGAGCAACCTGATATTGACCACCGGCTGAGCCGGACGGGTCCACGGCGTCGTCAGATCGAGCCGGTTCACCGATGATGCAGCGGGCCTGGATGCGCCAGCGTCGCTGATGTCTGGGGTGGGATACATGACTGCGCCCTCGTCGTTGTGACGTCCCAGATGATGAAATCACGACACGGCGGGCGGCCGAACTTCCGTGCTGTCTCGCCAGAAGGCGCAAACCGCCGGGGTTCCGCAGCGTTATTAACCTATTGAATCTATGTCGTCTTTTACCTCAGGCATGCCTATCTCGTCCAGGCAACAAAGCGCCAAACCTGCGCCTAAGGGGACCCGTGGCTGGCTAATGTTAACATGTCATGCTAGCATAATATGCTAATCACCGGAAAAGCCCCAATGTCTGCCTCGGCAAATAACCGCAACAAGATCCTAGATGCGGCGGAGAGCCTCTTTCTTCACGACGGTTTCAACGGGGCTACTTTCGAAAAAATCGCGCTGCAATCCGGGTTGGGAGTCATTGTGGCGAGACACAATTTCGGGAAGAAGCCCGGGCTCGCCGCGGCGGTCCTCGACCGCGTCCTCGAGCGGCTCGCCGACGCGACCTCGAAGGCCTTGGCGGCAGGCCAGGCGGATGTAAAGAGCGATCTGCGCTCTGTGATTTCCAACTGCCTGATGTGGCCAAAGCTCTATCCGCATTTCGGGAAGCTGATCGGAAACCTGGAACCGTTCACCCCGGCCAACTGGAACGGCCGGAGCCTGCGCCTCCAGCGGCGCCTTGCACTTGTGTTAGCGGGCTGGGCAGCCAAACGGGCTCCGAAGGAAATCGTGTCCCTTTCGCCGAGCCAGCTTTATGCGGTTATGTTGGGGCCTGCGATGATCGCGGTAGACGCCGGAGCGGAGCCGCGTGGCGCGGGAGGCATTTCCATAGATTGGGTTGAGGTCCTTACCGAGGCAGCGACCGCGGCACTTACGCCTAGAAAGGCTCTCCGCAAAAATGCCTCAGGTCCTCCGTCGCCTGCCGCTAGGAAGCGGTGAGGGGACCGGATCGTCCGGGCCGGGTACAACAAAGAACTCAACAATTTCCGAATTGAGCGCGGTCGCCAATCGCTCAAGAACGGCCACAGTCGGATTTTCAAGGCCCCGTTCTAGGCCGCTGACATAGGTGCGATCGATACCGGCATCGACCGCCAAGGATTCCTGAGACAGCCCGCGCCTAACACGCAGCCGTCGTAAATTGCGCGCCACCAGCGCTCGAGCGTCCACGCCCAAACCGAATCATCTTGAAGGCTATTAAACAACGGTTTACAGACGACATATTCTTAAACGATTGTGGCAGCAATGCCGACCGCCATCCTCGAGCCTGCCGGTCGTTTTGGTCACATCGAGAAAGTGTCGCTCATGGCTGCCGAATGTGATGGACCGATGACGCCCGCGATGCTCACCGCCGCTGGCGAGGTGATATTCGGGAAGCGATGGCGGCTACCACTTGCCCGTGCGCTCGGGTGTAATGCGAGCCTCATCCATCAGTTCCTCATCGGAAGGTGTCACATCAGTCCAGAACTGGCGCGGGTGGTGCGGAAGTTGGCCTATCTCAGCCCGACGGCTGGGATCATCCTTGACAAGATAAAGGTCATGATCCCGGAGGTCGAACATCGCCAAGCCTTCCGTTTGGCGAAGCTTACTGCCCAGAACCTCAGCGATGCAGGGCTGCTGGTTGGGAGGGAAGAGGTTCCCGCGGTGATAGATGGGCATGTCGGCTGGCGAAAGCGTGAGCATCAACATAATTCCCCCGGATAGTGCTCAAGAAGGGCCTCGGCATCGAGGCCCAAGCCCAGTGGAGGATCATGTAAATCGGATTCGGTCAGCAAGCGCGTTCAGACGATGATCCATGACCGAAACATCCCGAGCAAACCGGCGCTCAGCACCTCGAATGGGATTTTGAAGAACTGGCGCTGCGATGCAAAAGGTACCCTGCGGGCAACAAACCGGCCGCAGCGACGCGCAGGGATCCGTAGGCGTCGATAAATGGAGAGGACTGGTCCACCCCATATGGGTGTAAGCCGCCATCGTACTCGCGCTACGCCTCAAGTCTTGCGCGACGGCGTACTGACCCAGCTAGCGAGCGTGTCTGGCCGCTTGCTTGGTTTGCCGCCGCGTCCTGTAGATTGGACGCCAGGTGGAACGCAGGAAATCGGCAAGAAGGTCGCTGGCTCTTCTGACGGAATGCGCCCGATTATGAAGGCCCAAAGTCAAGAGCCGATGCTCCGGCAGGGAGGCTTTCTCGAAACGGCGGAGGAACTCATCCTTGATATCTAGCCGCTCGGGATAGGTGCAGCGCGCCGGCGTAAACTCATACGATAACAAAGCACGCTTCTATGGACCCTGTTCGAGCGTCCCCGATCAAATCTCCAATAGCTTATCAGTCAGTTCGTCGCGTTTCAGGGCACCGGGCGGAAAATGTTCAGCAAGAACCGCCCCGCATCGCTCCACCGCAGCCACGAAACCGTCCGCTGGGCGGCCGTCCTTTACAGCCGACACCAGCGCGTGAACCGCTTCGTCCCAGACGGTTGAAGGGACCTTGTCGTTGATCCCAGCATCGGCAACGACCTCCACATACCGTTCGGCAGCCGAAGCGAAGATAAGCACACCCGTGCGGTGTTCGGTCTTGTCGATCCCCTGCGCGTAAAACTGGCGCATCGCTTCGGCATGGGCGCGGTCGTGCTGGGTCTGGCGTGGCACGATCCTAAACCGGAACTGCGAGTGTGACAGGGCCATAGCCACCAGCAGGAAGACGATGATTTGCAGGAGGTAGACGACCGGCGCGGACCAGTTTGTGAGGCCAAGCAAGGGGAGCGGAGCGAACAAAGCCACCGCTGCCGCCCATGCGATGGGAACAAGCCGATAGTCCCCAGAGTGCTGGGCGATAACGCAAAAGATCTCTCCGGCGGTGTGCGACTCCGCCTCGCGGATCGCCACCGTGACACGGGCTTTGTCAGATTCGCTGATCATTGTCTCTTTCCTCACCAGCTTCCAGAGCTTCCGCCCCCTCCGAAGGAGCCACCGCCTCCGGAAAACGAAGACGATCTGTCGCGCGAGGATCCGCCCCTCCCCGACAGGGCGAGCAGGAAAAGGATCTGGATAATCCCCCGGCAGGCAGCTCCGCCCGTGACGGCGCAAAAGATCAGCACTCCCACTCCTCCGACACCCAGAAGAATGACAAGCCAGACAGGCGTGTCCGCGCTCGATCCGGCGGGTGTTGCTGTCTTTGTCGCTGCGGTGGGGACGCTCCCCGCATCCCCGACGAGCAACTGGATAATCTGACCGGTGCCATTCTTAATGCCACCCGCGAAATCTCCCGCTTTGAACGAGGGGAGGATCGCGTTCTCGATGATCACTTTCGTCATGGCGTCGGTGAGCGTGCCTTCGAGGCCGTAACCCACCTCGATCCGCACTTTGCGCTCGGTGGGTGCGACGATCAGCAGGACGCCGTTATCCTTAACTTTCTGTCCAATCCCCCACTGCCGCCCAAGCTGATAGCCGTAGTCCTCGATCGTCGTCCCCTGGAGCGACTTCAGCGTGACAATTACAAGCTGGTCCATCGTCCTCGCCTCAAGATCTGCGAGAGAGGTGGTGAGCGATGCGCGATCTCCCGCCGAAAGCAGCCCAGCCTCGTCCACGACCCGTCCGGTAAGCGTTGGAAAGGTCAACGATGTGGTCGCCGGCGTCTGGGCCACACCGACGCAGGTGAGGCAGAGCCAAGCGACCAGCGTGACGACAGCGCGGTGGATCACCGGAGGCCGCCTAGAACTTGACGGCGGGAACAGTCTTCACGCTGTCGGCCACCGTGAATTCCTCCATCGGCTTGTTGCTCGTGTAGAAAATGCGCGCCCAGACCGAACCGGGAAATGTCTTCAGTTCGGTGTTGTAGACCCGCACAGCCTCAATGTAGTCGCGGCGCGCGACGGCGATGCGGTTCTCCGTACCCTCAAGCTGTGACTGGAGGGCCAGAAAGTTCTGGTTGGACTTGAGGTTCGGATAGTTCTCGGTAATGGCGAGCAGGCGGCCGAGCGAGCCGGATAGCTGCGCCTGAGCTTCCTGGAATTTCTTGAATGTTTCGGGATCCGTGATGGTGCTCGCGTCGACTTTTACCGACGTGGCTGCCGCACGTGCCGACGTCACCGCCTCCAGCACGCCGCTCTCCTGCTTAGCAAAGCCCTTCACCGTTTCAACCAGGTTCGGAATGAGATCCGACCGACGTTGATACTGGTTCAGCACATCCGACCACTTGGCCTTCGCCTGTTCCTCGTAGGTCGGGATGTTGTTGAACCCGCAACCTGTCAGCAAAAGGCAGAGAAGGGGCACAAGGAACGCTATGCGGAACGGGAGCGACGTGCGTGAATGTGAGCCGGGCATGGTGTTTCTCCAAAATGGGCAATTTGCCCAGGCTTGTTCGCTAAGTCTCAGAGGTGCGCCGCGCGAAGCCGCAACGCATTGGCAATGACGGACACGGAACTCAGTGACATGGCGAGGGCCGCGACCACCGGGCTGAGCAGAATGCCAAAAGTCGGATAGAGCACGCCCGCGGCCACCGGAATGCCGATCACGTTGTAGGCGAAGGCGAACACTAGGTTCTGTCGAATGTTGCGCATGGTCATACGGCTAAGTGCTCGGGCTCGCGCAATTCCGGCGAGGTCGCCCTTGACCAGCGTCACCCCGGCGCTCTGGATCGCGACTTCCGTGCCCGTCCCCATCGCAATGCCCACGTCGGCCTCGGCCAAAGCCGGCGCGTCGTTCACGCCGTCGCCCGCCATGGCGACGATCTTCCCCTCGGCACGCAGTTTCTTCACGATGCGGTTCTTGTCCTCTGGCAGCACGTCCGCCTCGACGTCGTCTATGCCGAGTTGGCGAGCCACCGCCAGAGCGGTCGTTTTGTTATCGCCCGTTAGCATGACGATGTGGATATGGTCAGCTCGTAGGCTGTCCAGCGCCGCGCGCGTCGTCGTCTTGATCGGATCGGCAATCGCGATGATCCCTCCCGGCTTACCATCCACGCACAGGAATAATGCCGTGGCGCCGGAGCCCCGCAGTTGGTCCGCCTTCGCGGCCAATTCGCCGAGATCGATCCCCTGGTCTGTCATGAGCTTGGCATTGCCCAGCGCCACGGATCGCCCACCGACCTTCCCGGTGATGCCTTTCCCGGTTACCGATGCGAAGTCGGAAGGTTCCTCGACCATGAGGTTCTTCGCCTTGGCATCGGCCATGACGGCGGCGGCAAGCGGATGCTCACTCGACCGTTCGAGGCTGGATGCCAGCCGCAGCAGGTCATCTTCAGTCAACTCGGCGTAGGGGACGACCGACGTGATGCGGGGTTTGCCCTCGGTCAGCGTACCGGTCTTGTCCACCACCAGGGTGTCGACCTTCTCCATGCGCTCCAGGCTCTCGGCCGACTTGATAAGGACGCCAGCTCCAGCCCCTTTCCCCACCCCAACCATGATCGACATGGGTGTAGCGAGACCGAGAGCGCAGGGGCAGGCGATGATGACGACCGATACCGCCGCGATCAGACCATAGGCAAGCGCGGGCGTCGGACCCCAGATCGCCCATGCGATGAAAGCGAGAACGGAGATGACTAGCACCGCCGGTACGAAGTAGCCGGCGACCGAGTCTGCCAACTTCTGGATCGGAGCCCGGCTGCGCTGCGCCTCGGCGACCATGGCCACGATACGCGACAGCATTCCGCCCGCACCGAGCGCGTCGGCGCGCACGACGAGAGAGCCTGTTCCATTGACTGTACCTCCGATGACCTTGTCATCGGCCTCCTTTGGCGACGGCATCGATTCGCCCGTGACCATGGATTCGTTCACGGCGCTTCTGCCATCCACCACGGTGCCGTCGACCGGCACGCCTTCGCCCGGCCGGACGCGGAGACGGTCCCCAACCTGCACCTCATCAAGGGCGATCTCCTCGTCTTCGCCGCCTTCGCGCAGGCGTCGCGCTGTTTTTGGGGCGAGGTTGAGCAAGGCACGGATCGCTCCTCCCGTCTGATCGCGCGCTCTTAGCTCCAACACTTGGCCGAGCAGGACAAGCACTGTGATGACTGCGGCTGCCTCATAGTAGACGGCGACCGTCCCGCCCATCATCTGGAACCCGGCCGGGAACAGAGCCGGCGCGAAGGTCGCAGCCAGGCTGTACAGGTAAGCCGCACCCGTGCCGAGCGCGATCAGCGTGAACATGTTGAGATGGCCAGAGCGTACCGACGCCACGGCACGCTGGAAGAAGGGCCACCCCGCCCAAAGGACGACTGGGGTCGATAGGGCAAACTGGATCCATATCGAAATACGTTCTGGCACGAGGTCGTGCAGACCGAGCCACGGAATATGGCCACCCATCTCGAGGATGAACACCGGCAGGGTAAGCCCAAGCCCGACCCAGAAACGCCGGCTCATGTCGGCGAGTTCATCGTTAGGTTCCGCCTCTCCGGACACCTGCAAAGGTTCAAGCGTCATGCCGCAGATAGGACAATTACCGGGATGGTCCTGGCGAACTTGCGGGTGCATGGGACAGGTGTAGATCCTGCCCGGCGTAGCGATGGCTTTCGACGGGGGCTTCTCGGGAGACTGCAGGTATTTAGCCGGGTCGGTGATAAATTTCGCTCGGCAGCCGGCGCTACAAAAATGGTAGGTCGCCCCACGAAACTCCGCCTGCTGCTTCGAGGACGCCGGGTCCACGGCCATTCCGCAAACCGGGTCCAGCACCATGCCATCCGATCGAAGCGTGATGGCGGGGCCTTGCGCTTCTTCTTTGTGTTTCCGTTGATCCATCAGAAGCCAATCACTTTCATCTAGGTCAAAGTCTACAGTTGGAGGAAGGTTGCTTTTTCGTGTAATCCGCTCGCCAATGGTAATATAGGGCTATGTTTATTTCTTAGGAAATTCCGGGTGTCATTGACTTAAATCAATGCTGTACGCCTTCCATATGGGATGTCTCCTGGCATAGTCGAATCTTTCGACGGTCGTCATTTCAAGGAGGCAACCCGTGAAGCAGTCCCTGGTTATCCCGGCCATCATTGCGCTCTCGGTGGGTTTCACCGTCCCGGCGGTCAGCCTCCGTGCCCAGCCCGCAGCGTCGCCTCCTCAATCCGAGCAGGACCATAGCGCTCATCATCCTGAAACAGCAGCCTCGGTACCGGGCGTTTCCGCCAGCCCTGCCCCGACGCCCGGCATGTCGCGGGAGATGATGATGGCGCATCCCGGCGGCGCATCGATGGGTGGCATGATGAACGGTGACATGGACCGGATGATGGCCATGATGCACAGCGAACACGGAATGATGGGCGGCATGCCGTTCGAGCATGTCGAAGGCCGTCTCGCCTTCCTGAAGGCCGAATTGAAGATCGTCCCGGCGCAAGAGCCCCATTGGAGCAAATTCGCCGATGTGGTTCGCTCTGTAGCCCAATCCATGAAGGCCATGCATGGCCAGATGATGCAGGGTAGTGGGATGATGGCGGCGGGTGCGCAAACGGCAACCGCGCGTTTTGACCGCGACGAACAAATGCTGACACATCGGCTTGATGCGGTTCGCACGGTCAAGGGAGCTTTCGCACCGCTCTATGCCTCGCTCTCGATCGAGCAGAAGAAAATGGCCGACCAACTTGTCCATGGCATGAACTTGATATGAGCGGGACGCGGAAGCCCTGAACTATTGCGGATTCTTATCCGTCAATCAGCCGCATGACGGTCCCGGCAGGATGCTTGTACCAGCCGGGATCCCGGTAGTCCCCAATTGCGAGGCCATCCCGCACCTTCACGACCGTGAACATTCCTCCCATTTCTATGGGACCGAAGGGGCCATTTCCGGTCATCATGGGAAGGGTGTTGGGCGGCAGAGGCATCTGCATCTCAGCCATCTCGGCCATACCGCCCGCCCCCATCGCCATGTACTCCGGCAGGAGGTTCGCGATCCGCTTTTGAAGATCGCCGCCCTGAGCGACGCCGATCATATTAGGGGCGTCGTGCGCCATGGCGTTCATCGCGTGATGAGCCTTGTGACAATGCAGCGCCCAATCGCCGGGCCGGTCGGCGACCCACTCGACGGTCACTGTGGAGCCCACCGGAACGTTGACGGTGTTCATCGGCGTTTGCGCCGATTCCGTGATCCAGCCGCCGTCCGTGGCGGTCTGGACCATGTGATGACCATGCAGATGGATGGGATGCGAGGTCATGCTGAGGTTTCCGAAGCGCATGCGGACCCGGTCACCGAGCCTCACCGGCATCGGATCGATGCCAGGGAACACTCGGCTGTTGAACGTCCACATGTTGAAATCCAGCATCGTCGCCGGATTGGGCGTTCCGGTGCCCGGCTTGATGTCCCAGGAATGCAGCATGATCGCGAAGTCCCGGTCGGCGCGGTACTGGTTCGGATCCTTCGGGTGAACGATGACGAAGCCCATGAGGCCCATCGCCATCTGCACCATCTCATCCGCATGGGGATGGTACATATAGGTTCCGCTCTCCTCGAAGGTGAATTCATAGACGCCCGTCTTGCCCACAGGGATATGCGGCTGGGTCAACCCACCGACCCCGTCCATCCCATTCGGCAACCTCATCCCGTGCCAGTGGACCGTCGTCCATTCGGGTAGCGCGTTTTTGACGAAGATCCGGACGCGATCTCCCTCGACGGCCTCGATGGTCGGCCCAGGGGTTTGGCCGTTGTAGCCCCAGGCATTCACCACCATGCCCGGTGCGAATTCCCGTCTCACCGGCTCGGCGACGAGGCGGAACTCCTTGACCGTCCCATTCATACGCCACGACAACGAACTGCCGTTTAGGGTGACGACCGGTCGCAAAGAGCCGTCGCCCGGTATTGGGGGAATCTGGGTCCGTGCAGATGGAGCGGGTCCGGCCGAGAGTTGCGGAGCCCTGCCAGAAGGCGGGGACGCCTTGGTATCATGCCCGCCGTGGCCGCTATGATCCTGTGCCGCAGCCCCTCGCGTAAGGCCGAGCGCGGACCCGGCCGCAGCCAATGTGCCGGTAAGGGATAAGAAGTTTCGACGAGTGGTCATGAGGAATTTCCGATCAGGGTGATTTAGGCGGTGGGTCGGCAGATGCGATGGGCAGCGGACCGGCGAGGGCTCTCTCCATCTGGGATCGCGCGATCCAATAGTCCTTCAGCGTACCGATGTAATCGCGGGCCGAGTTGATCTGGTCCTGGCGACTGCGGAGAAGGTCGTAAACACCCACCAGCATGCCGTTATAAAGCCGCTGATTCTCCGCGACGATCTGCTGCTTCAAGGGCAAGACCTTTGTCCGGTAGAACGTGGCGGCATCCTGGGCGGCAGCGAGGCGGAGATAGGCTTCACGAACCTCGGACCGGACATCCACGGCGAGCCCGACGAAGAGCTTTCCGGTCTTTCGCTGTTGAGCTTCGAGAGAGGTTATCCGGGCCGTCCCGAGATCGAAGATGGGGAGGCTGAATTCTACCTTGGGACCTTTGAGCCATGCCCCACTTCCTCCCGGATCGCGCTCGATAGTAACCCCGAGGCCGAGTGCGGTAAGCCATCGAAGCTGTTGCCCAAGTTCGAGCGCGTAGGTGGCGGTCTGAACATCTGCACGGGCGCCCGCCAGATCGAGGCGGTGTTCGATGGCGAGCGTTTCGAGACCTTCCAGTTCCGGCTTGGCGCCTGCAACATCGGGCAAGCGATCTGGCAGATTCCAGGCGATCTGCTCGCCATAGAGGCCGAGCAATCGGTTCAACCCTTCGCGATCGACGGCGAGTTGCGCCTCGATGCGGGCAAGTTCGACGAGCGATTCGGCATATTGAGCCTGTTGCAAGGCTTGGTCCCGGCGATTGAGATTTCCCGCCGTGACTTGGCGGCCCGCGAGATCGGCGGCAGCCTCGGTGGCGGAGACGACCTGGTGGAATAGGTCTGCGGCCTGCTGGTCTCCGACAAGCTTGTAGTAGGCGCTCCGAACCTCGGCGGCGGTATTGAGAATCTTTGCTCCGACTGCGTATTTCGTCCGGTCGAGGGTGCTCGATGCCATGGTCCGACGGGCCGGCATGGTAAGGAGGCCAAAGACGTTCTCCACGATTGAGAAGGCGGGGCTCACCGCACCGTTGCCGGCCAAGATATCGACGGAGACTGAGGGGTTCTCCAAGAGACCGGCCTGCACCAAGTCGGCATGGGCTATACCGATTTCCTCATATTCGGCCTGAAGCCGTTGGTTGTTCAGCAGGGCGATCCGAACCGCACTGGCTTCCGAAAGCGGAGCTTCGAGAAGACGGGCAATAGCTTCCTGGGCTGCGGTCTCGTCTTTCCCATTGCGCGCCCAGCGGACCTCGCTGCCTCCCAATCGCTCTGAGGCAGTGTTCGCGATATCCGTAAACGGCCCTGACGGATCGGGAGCGGCACATCCGCCGAGGGCAAGAGTAACGACCAGAATGACACCGAAGCGGGCGGCGATCATTGGGCTTTGCCCGCAGAAGGGGCTCCCTGATGTTGCATGCCGGCCATCCCCTGCATGTTGCCATGGCTCATTCCTGGCATATTTTCCATGCGGTCCGCCGGGCCGTCCGTCGCTGCGCTTGCTCCGAAGTCTTCGGCGGTTCGGTAGCTGGCGAGAGCAGTTGGGGCGTCGACGAGCCCTTCCGCTGCCTTTGGATTGGCTGGATGAACGCTCGAAAGCTCAAGCATCGGCGGAGTCGTGCAGGCGGTCAGACCCAGTATGAGGATCAGCGCTGCAAGGGGCGAGGGCGAGAGCATCGACCTGCTCACTGCATTACACGGAAGACGCCGTGCATGCCCTGTTCGGCGTGATTCCGGATATTGCAGGAGAATTCGACATTCCTGTCCTTCCCAAATTTCCAGAGGAGTTCCTTGGTTTCACCCGGCTCGATTGTGATCACGTTCGGGTCGTGGTGAACCATGTTCGGCATCTGCCGCATCATCTCGCGATGCTCTTCATTTTCCTTCCGGCTCGCGATCGCGAATTCGTGGGTCGCATACCCGGCATTGGAAATGATGAACTTGATGGTCTCGCCCGCGCGAACTTGAATCTGCTTCACGTTGAAGGCGTTGTCGGTCGCCTCGATCCGGACGGTCCGCTTTACATCGGCGGGCTTGCCAGGAGTGCCATCCGTATCGGTGGCCCCGTGCGCGGCGCCTTCATGTTTGTGTTCGGCGTCATCATGGGCGAACGCGGGATGTGCGCCGTAAGAGGCCACCGACAACATTACGAAGGCGGAAAGAAGAGGACGAAAAATCATAGCAATCTCCTGATGGAAATATGACCGATCGCGGATTCGGTGGGAGTGCCGTCACCCGATGACGGACCTGATGCTCCAAGATAGGAGGATCGACAAGGCGATCCATTCCCGCCCGACCTAAAACTGCCGGGACGTCTTCTCTTGGTCGGTTAGACCGAAGGTTTGGGAGGGGGAGCGACCGGGGGTATGTAACGCCCGGCTTTGAGCACGACGCGACTATTCTTAACGAATAGCCTCCCAGGCGGATCGGGATCTATGTCCGTGGGGAGCGTTGCCAGCGGAGACCCGCAGCCCATCGAGCAACACAATGTTCCGCAGCAACCTCTATGGTCGCCAGGAGATTCCCGGCCATTCCCACACGGCATATTCGCGACGATCTTTGCATAGCCCGCAGGCTCTATTGAGACAATGGCGTGGTCGTTGCCTTTCGACTCGATCTCATGGAGCCCACGAACGTTCGTGGAGTGTGAATGCCCGGCCCCATGTGCGAATGCGTCGGAAGCCCAGGCACTACAAACCATCAGCGCCACGAGCAACGCCCATAGAACTCGTCTTATCGACGATAGCTCGCCTGGTGGTTTTACCATGGTGACGGAACCGAACACTTTCCCTTTATATCATATTGGGCCCTCAATGGTGAGGTGCCCGCTTATCTTTCGCCGATCGTGAACCTTTCCACCCCTGTAACGTCAAGCGGAAAGAAGATATCTGACAGCGGCCCTTTCCGGGTGTCGCAGCATATGAGATATTGTGACTGTGATACGCCTCGCTTTCTTTCCCCGTATGCTCTCGATCCTGGCGATCGTGGGCCTGTTGATCGGTCCGGTGGCATCACCGTCGTCCTCGATAACCCGGGCGGCTGTGCAACCGGAAAATGTCGCTTCTATGTCGGAGGCGATGCCCTGCTGCCCCGACCAGAACTCTGCCGCTCCCCTCTGTCCGAAATCATGCCCTTTGGCCGCGCTCTGCATGGCTGGTTGTCTGCCAAGTGCCTTGACCACGCCGACCTTCATTCCGTTTCGTCTCGCCATAATTGAGACCAGGGTCCGTGACAATGAAATCTGGCGTGATCGTCTGATCGAGCCTCCCCCGCCCCGACCTCCCAGAACCTGAGTTCATTGCTGGCTCCTCAGGAGCCGGATCAAGCCGCTTATCAAATGCAAGCGGCGAATCCGCGTGACCCGCCTTTCAGGCAGGTCGCTGGAAGGCTTCGCATCTGCGTGGCCGAATGATGGACTTGGGAATCTTCGATATGACGATCATCAGTATCAGGCGCTTCGGTGCCCGAGCGCTTATTGGTCTTGCCTGTTTTGGAATTGGATTACCGGCCTGGGCAGGCATCAAGGACTACGAATTCCAACTGGCACAGAAGGAATTCAAAAAGGGCGACAGTGCGGTCGTCGCCGTTCGCCTCATCGACAAACGTTCCGGCAAGGCCGTGCCGGACGCGGTAATCATCGCAAAGCGAGTTGATATGGCACCGGACGGAATGCCCGACATGGCGGAACCGATCGAGCAACTACCCTCGACGGAGCCCGGTGTCTATCGATTCAAGGTCGCTCTTGTCATGGCCGGAGGATGGCGGCTTTCGCTCGGCGCCAAGGTGCAGGGCGAGACGGGCACGGTCGAGAACAAGCTTGAGTTCAAGGCAGTCCCATGAAGCGATCAGGCCGCACCGGCCTCGCCCTCGCCGCAATCGTGGCGGCGGGGGTTGCCGGCTTTTGGGCCGGGCATCGCGATGTCGCGATATCGGCCTCTACGACATCCCTCACTTCGTGGCTGTCCTTTGTCCCCTGGGTCGGGCGCCGGGACACGTTCCCATCGAGCCAAACGAGACCTTCAGGACCGGTCATCTACTATCGAGACCCGGACGGCGGACCATCCTATTCGGCGGTTCCAACAAAAACGGCCCGCGGAAAGGACTTTCTGCCCGTCTACCAGAGCGAAGACGTAAACTTCGATGACAAGCCCATGGCCATCGCAGTGGCACCGAGGACGGGCCAACCGAAGAAAATTCTCTACTATCGCAATCCCATGGGGTTGGCTGACACCTCTCCCGTGCCGAAGAAAGATTCCATGGGAATGGACTATCTTGCCGTCTACGTCGGCGATGACGACGGTGGCTCCGCCGTCAAGATCGCCCCGGCTAAGTTGCAAAGGACCGGCGTCCGGTCGGAGGTGGTTTCAGATCGCGTGATCGTACAGCGGGTCCGGGCGCCGGGCACGGTACAACCAGACGAGCGTCGCATCTCGGTCGTGTCCGTCCCGACCGACGCTTTCGTCGGCAAGGTCGAAAACGTCACGACGGGCGACCGGGTCCGTAAAGGTCAGCCTCTCCTCCAAATCCGCTCCCCGGAGATCGCTGCGGCGGCGGTCCAGCTCGTGATCAATCCCGGCTTCGAGGGCACCCACAGGCGACTGGAAAACCTCGGCGTCCCCGGCGAAGTGATCGGCGAGATCGAACGGACGCGTCAGGTACCGGCGGCGTTCGTCTGGCCATCGCCCCGGGACGGTACCGTGCTCGAACGAAACGCCATCGAAGGCATGAAGATGGCTTGGGGGGCTGTCCTCTTTCGCATCGCCGACCTGTCGATGATCTGGGTGCTAGCGGACGTGTCCGAATACGCCCTTGCCAACGTCCAGACGGGCCAAGTGGCGACGATCCGGGTCCGGAGCCTGCCGGGGCAGATATTCGAAGGACGTGTCACCTTGATCTATCCCCAAGTCGCGAAGGAAACGCGCACCACGAAGATCAGGATCGAGATGCCCAATCCGGAAAACGCACTGCGCCCCGGCATGTACGCCGATGTTGAAATCACTGTCGGCGAACGCAACCCCATGGTCGCGGTTCCGGACAGCGCGGTGATCGACACCGGCACCCGCCAAGTCGTCATCCTCGACAAGGGCGACGGCCGGTTCGAACCACGCTCGGTGAAGATCGGCATTCAAGGTGGCGGGTTTACCGAGATTCGCTATGGCATCGCACCGGGCGACCGCGTCGTCGTCGCAGCGAACTTCCTGATCGATGCGGAAAGCAATCTGAAGGCGGCCCTGGACGGCATGACCGCAGCCGGGGCTAGCCCATGATCGCTCGACTTATTGGCTGGTCCGCCGGGAACCTTGTCCTGATCTTCATCGGTGCGGTCTTCGCGATCGCCGCTGGTGTCTATTCGGTGAAAACCCTGCCGCTCGACGCCATTCCGGACCTCTCCGACGTCCAGGTCATCATCAATACCGACTATCCTGGTCAAGGACCGCAGGTGGTCGAGGATCAGGTCACCTATCCCCTGACGACGGCCATGCTGACCGTGCCGAAGTCCAAGGTTGTGCGGGGCTTCTCATTCTTCGGGGTCTCCTTCGTCTACGTTATATTCGAAGATGGCACCGACCCCTATTGGGCGAGGAGTCGGGTCCTCGAATATCTCAATTCGGCGGCAAAACGCCTCCCTGCGGGTGTCACACCGGCGCTCGGGCCGGATGCGACCGGCGTTGGCTGGGTCTACCAATATGCGGTTGTCGCCAAGGATATGACCCTGGCCGAACTGCGGTCCTTGCAGGATTGGGTCATCCGCTTTTCAGCCTCGAAGGCCGAAGGGGTCGCGGAGGTCGCGAGCGTCGGCGGCTTTGTCAAACAATACAATATCGTCGTCGATCCGCTGCGGCTGAGGGCGCAAGGCATCTCTCTGTCGATGGTGCGGGACGCGGTGCGTGCAAGCAATCGGGATGTCGGCGGCCGAACGCTCGAACTTTCCGAGTTCGAATTTATGGTCCGGGGAAGGGGATACATCAAATCGTCGGCCGATATCGAAAGCATCGTCCTGAGAACCGATCAGGGCGTTCCCCTGCGATTGAAGGATGTCGCTCGTGTCGAGATCGGCCCGGATGAGAGGCGCGGGATCACCGATCTCAACGGCGACGGCGAGGTCGCGAGCGGCATCGTCCTGCAACGATTCGGTGCGAACGCGATGACCGTAATCGAGAACGTCAAGCAGCGTCTCGCCGACGTCGCGGAGAGCCTCCCGAAGGGCGCCGAAATCTTCCCAGTTTACGATCGGTCCCATCTGATCGAAGCGGCGATCGACACCTTGAGACACACACTGATCGAGGAAACGATCATCATTGCGATCGTTTGCGTCGTGTTCTTGCTTCACCTTAGAAGTGCTCTCGTCGCGATCTTAATGCTTCCCATCGGCGTTCTGATCGCCTTCGTCGGCATGAAACTGATCGGTCTGGGCTCCAACATTATGAGCCTGGGTGGCATCGCCATAGCGATCGGTGCGATGATCGATGCCGCCATCGTCATGATCGAGAACGCGCATAAGCATCTGGAACGTTCGCCGCCGGATAAGCCTCGCATAGCGATCCTCGTCGAAGCAGCAAGCGAGGTCGGCCCGGCGCTGTTCTTCAGCCTGCTGATCATCACCATCTCATTCCTGCCGATCTTCACGCTGGAATCGCAGGAAGGGCGGCTATTCGGACCGCTGGCGTTCACCAAGACATTTGCGATGGCGGCCGCAGCTATTCTCTCGGTGACGCTTGTGCCGGCGCTGATGGTGGTCTTTGTGAGAGGACGGATCATCCCCGAACGAAAGAACCCGATCAACCGGTTCCTGATTTGGGTTTACCGCCCCATCATCCGGAGCGTTCTGAAGAGGAAGGCATTCACCATTGTCCTCGCAGTCCTGGTGCTTGCGGTCAGTATCTGGCCCGCCCGTCAGCTAGGTTCGGAGTTCATGCCGAATCTCGACGAAGGAACCTTGCTCTACATGCCGACGACGCTGCCGGGAATATCGGTGACGAAGGCGGCGGAACTCCTCCAGACGCAGGATCGCATTATCAAGTCCTTCCCGGAGGTTGAGTCCGTTTACGGAAAGGCCGGACGTGCCGCGACCGCGACCGATCCCGCGCCGATGGAGATGTTCGAAACGATCATCAACCTCAAGCCGAAGGAAGAGTGGCGCCCAGGTGTCACCAGCGACAGCCTCAAAGCCGAGATGGACAAAGCCTTGCAGTTCCCCGGTGTTTCGAATGCCTGGACCATGCCGATCCGTGCCCGGATCGATATGCTTTCGACCGGCATCCGCACTCCGGTCGGCGTCAAAGTCTTTGGCACCGACCTCATCGAGATGGAGAAGATCGCTCGGCAGATCGAAGCCTTGCTCCGGACCGTTCCAGGCACGTCCAGCGCTTATGCGGAGCGGGTCATCGGTGGCTATTATCTAGATATCGTGCCCGATCGAGACGGCCTGGGACGATACGGTCTGAGTATCGGCGATGTGCAGGACGTCATAGCGACGGCACTGGGTGGCGAGACGGTCGTCACAACGGTCGAGGGACGCGAGCGCTACGGCGTCAACATCCGCTATCCCCGCGGTCTGCGGTCGAGCCCACGGCTGATCGCCACCGAGGTCGAGGTTCCACTGCCAGGCGGAGGAACCGTCCCACTTGGTGAGGTCGCGATGATCGAATTGACACGGGGAGCCACTTCGATACGTACCGAGAATGGGCAGCTTGCGACCTACATCTATGTCGATATCAGCGGACGCGATCTCGGCGGTTATGTCGCCGACGCCCGGAAGGCGGTCGCAGCGACCGTGAAGCTGCCACTGGGCTATTCGGTCGGCTGGAGCGGCCAGTACGAGTATTTGGAGCGGGCGGAAGCCCGCATGAAAATTGTTGTGCCAGTCACGTTGGTGATCATTTTTCTGCTTCTCTACCTCAACTTCCGCGCCTTGACCGAGACCCTGATTGTGATGCTCTCGCTCCCCTTCGCTCTGGTTGGCGGGATATGGCTGATGTGGTGGCTTGACTTCAACATGTCAGTTGCGGTCGCGGTGGGCTTCATCGCGCTTGCCGGCGTTGCTGCAGAGACCGGCGTCGTGATGCTGATCTATCTCGATCAGGCCGCTGCTGAGGTGAAGAAGGAACGAGCGGAGCGGGGCCAAGCCTTCACGCGGGCCGATCTTTATGAGGCTATAATGCGGGGAGCAGTCGACCGGGTGCGACCGAAGATGATGACGGTCGTTGCTATTATGGCCGGGCTGGTGCCGATCCTGTGGAGCACCGGCACCGGGTCCGAGGTCATGCAACGCATCGCCGTGCCGATGATCGGGGGCATGATCTCCTCGACGATCCTGACGCTCGTGGTGATTCCGGCGATCTATGGCCTCATCAAGGGATGGCGTGCCGCTCCATTCGAGGGAAGGGAAGGATATCGCGCGGAATGGAAGGGCCAATAACTTCTGCGACCTCCTGTGCTGGCATATCGCCCGCCGGGGTTGCGCCCAGGTGCGAGCCTTTGCGGCGTATTCAGTCGACTACGACCTCCAATTCGCCTCCAGGCGGCTGGCCGTGAGTCCCGCGTTGTCCGTTACCGACCGTCGAGCGTTCGAATCCGGCGGAGGCACCAGTCGCGGGAGGATAGAGGACGTCAAAATTTTGCATGCTGCCAATGATGGTTCATTTACAATGGCAAGCTCTGACTAAGGCTGATATTCCTAGCGCGTTGGACATAGACGGCTATTAATGGACTTTTTCTCAACCACCAGCGCCTGCTTCGCTGGGCCAAGCATCTTGTAGTTTCAACAACCGCAGCGCATTCATCGTGACCAACACGGTCGCGCCCGTGTCTGCGAGAATGACCGGCCATAGTCAGGTGAGTCCGGCAATTGTGGTGACCAGGAATACGCCTTTGAGCCCGAGGGCAATTGTGATGTTCTGCCGAATATTGCTCAAAGTGCGCTTGGAGAGATTGACCATCGCGGCCACGTCGGCGACCGCCACCATGGCTTTGCTCTTCGAGGCCCGTTTACCGACGCGACCGCTTCGAGCACGACTGATAAGACGGCGGCCTTCAGGCCGAAGAACAGGGCCTGGATTATGCCTACCATAAATCCAGCTAAGTAACCCTAGGCATAGCAGCCCCGGCAGAATAAATAGCGTCCCGGCGACAATACCTCCCCGCGTCCGGTGGAGAAGCCATCCGATATAGATCGCAAGCTGATGGGGTTCCGGCGCGGGCAGCAGCATGCAGTAATTGAGCGCCTGCAAGAACCGGTCTCGCCGATCCATCGCTTGTCCTCAAAGAGGATACAATGCATCGCGGCGATCTGTCCTGAGGGACCACCGAAGCTCAAGGCGGCCACTCGGATCCAGACGAGCAGGGCTTCCCGAAAGGAGACCCAGTGACCGACATCCTCGGCCGGTTCGACGCGGGACCGTTGTGCAGCGACATTCACGATCATGAAGCTCTCATAGTGGTAGGCACGTTGGTCAGCAGGCGTTTTTGTCCGATGGGCAACCGTCCTTCTCGCCAAGCCTCAAAGCCGCCGCCGACGATGCGGGGGATAAGGCTCTCACGTCCCAGCTCGGTGGCGACGCTCTGGCTGACTTCGCGTACATGGACGCAATAGCCGACCATGGAACAGTCCTTTTCTAAAGCGCTGCTCCACTCGGCGACCCGTTCGGAAACGCGTTGAATGGCTCCCGCGATGTTGCTATCCGGGGCTTGATCGGCCGATTCATGCCGCATATCGGCCAACCCCGCGAACGGCATCGGTTGAAGCAGTGCTTGGACGGCCATCGTCTAAGGGGGAGCCTGCATCCCCTTGGGTTCAATATATACAGCGCAATAGCGGGTCGGCGAGCGCACCGGCTACATCACTCCAGCATGCGATAACCCGATCAGTCCCTGCCAACCTACATAGAGCCCTACACAGATGATGAGAGCGCCTGAGAGGTAGGGTGCCCGTTGGGCCATTTGCCCAAATCCTGACCAGCGTTTCGAGATGTGGCGGACGCTCACCGCCGCGATTATGCCACTCGAAACCATGGTGATCGCCAAGCCGATGCTGAAGCAGAGCACTAGCGCGACACCAAGCGTGAATTGCTTCAGTTGAAGGCATAGGAGTAGGACCGTTATGGCGGCGGGACAAGGGATGAGACCGCCCGTGAGGCCGAACATCACGATCTGGCCTGTGGTAACGTTCCGCGAGGCAAAGCGCCGCTGTATGTCGCTGGCATGGGCGCGCTGGTGAGCATCCTGCGACGAACCGTCGGTCACATCGAGTCCCTGATCATGAGCGTGATCGCGCTCGGCAAAGGAGAGGTCATAGTTGTAGATACGATCGCCGTGGCCGAGCCTCAGTTCCGCTTTGAACTCGTGCGGCTCGGGGATCTCCTCAAGGGATTCGAGATACGCGCCTCTGTCGGCGAAGGCGAAAGATTGCCTGGAGTCATCTGGCCTTAATGTTTCGAGCATCACCGCCTCGGCCAGCCAATGGCCCGAGCCGTGTGACGAGATCCGCCAACGGGGAGGAACCCCGTCCTCGAAAATCGTGAGGGCGAGAGTGCCGCGATCGGTGTCAATCCGGCGCGTCTCGTCGTCGTGGTGATGATGCTTGGATTCCTCGGCCTGGGTCGATGCCGTGGTTCGGAAAATCATCCAGACGGCGATGCCGATGATGAGGATGGCGGAAGCAACCTGGAAATAAGGCTCGGTCGTCTCCGCATTGAATTGACTGGCGTAGTGCAGGCCGAGCAGCGCCACCGCCCAGACGACAAGCGTGTGGGAGATCGTCGCCGTAAGACCTAAGAGGACCGCCTGCCAGACCGTACCTCGTACGGCAATGATGAAGGCGGCCATCATCGTCTTGCTGTGTCCGGGTTCCAGCCCGTGCAGCACGCCGAGAAAGATCGCGGAAGGGATGAAAAGCCAAGCGTTGGCGGCGCCCTGCTGGATAAGCTCGGCGAAGGGTGTCACGGCATCCTCAAAGATATTTCGTAATCTGCTTGAACTCTTCGATCGGCTTCCGATCGGTCCGTGTTCCTGGTGCGATCGCGTTTTCGAGACAATGATCGAGGTGGTCGTGGATCAAGGTGCGCTTGGCGTTGGCTATGGCACTTTCCACAGCGTGGAGTTGCTGGGCTAGGTCGAGACAGGACCGTCCGGCCTCTATCATCTCGATAACGCCCGAAAGATGTCCGACCGCCCGCTTCAGACGCTTGATAATTTCGGGGTGAGTTTCGTGAAGATACGAATCAGTCATGGACATATCCTATCCCCCCGGGGAGGATCGTCAAGGGCCTGTACTGACAATTTAGAGGGTCTTTGCGTGAACGCGCTGACCGAGTTACGAAATCCAAGGAAGATGGCTCAATTGTTGCTCCTCTCGACGCTGCGGAATGCAGGATGGAATTGGCGTGGCCCGCTCAGGTGGCTGCGATTTTCCTTCTGCGCTCTAGCGGTTCTGAGCCTCACCTTCCTCAGCGGCACACATCTCGACCATCCCGACCTGATCGATGAACCCGATCATATCGAGATGGGAGGCGCTGGATTGGGGCATGGGCTTCTTGACGATATCGCCGGGCATGACCTGGGATCGGGCCATGCGTCGCTTCATCTCGTCAGCACCCCGCCCGATTACTCCCACATCCATCGGCCTGCCTTTGTTGAAACCCGATGGAGGTCGATCGCCACGCCGACCTATGTCTCCCTCCAGCCGCCGATGCGGGAAAAACCTCCAAGGGTCTGAGCGATCCGGGCATTAGCCCGCTTATCGTCTGACCCATGGAGAATCAGAATGCGAACCGCATCCTGTCGGTTGCTGCCGCGTGCAGCGCTGACGGTGGCGATGCCCATATTGTTGGCTACGGCTTTCTTGTCGTCGGCTTTCGCGGAAACAGCGCGGGCCTTTCCCGACCTCTTGCGTCAAGCAGAGGCCGCGTCCCCCGCTTGGCTGCGGTCGAGGCCTAGATCGCTCGCGCCCAGGAACTGGCCCAGCAAGCCGGAACTATTCCGAATCCGACCGTTAGTATCCTTCCGGAAAACTTCGCCGGCTCGCGTTCCTTCACCGGCTTCGACCGGTTGGAAACCACCTTTCAGATCAACCAGCCGCTGGAATTGGGCAGGAAGCGGGGAGCCCGTCAATTGGCGGGATCGGCCGAGGTCGATGCGACACGCGTACGTTATGCCGAGGCGAAAGCGGCTTTGGCGTTCGACCTCGCTCAGGCCTATGTGGAAGCTGAAGCGGCAGGCATAATGGGGATGGACTGGCACTCTTCAGGCATCACAACGTCTGTTATTGGGGCGTTCAAACGTGGGCTCACGCCGATGGCTGGAGAGCTTGAACTGTATGTCTGCGGAGGAGGGGGCAGCCATTGGGGGCAACGTTGATGTGCGAATGCTTCCTGGCGGAGCGCAAGCTGCGCAGAGCGCTTTTGACTTCCTCAGTGTCGGCGGCCGGCCTCTAGTATTCCGACTTATCAGGGCAGTCTCGTCGAGCTACCTGGAGGCACTGGGTGGGTTGGGCTTCGCACAAATGCACAGAACCTGCCAACGGTCGACGTAAACGTGTCAGGAGCAGTAGGTGTGATCCGTCTACATTTTGAATGAGCTTGTCAATGGGAAGACTTGCAGATAAGGCCTGTGTCGCTTAGTTCGAAGGGTCCCCACCAATATGGTGTTCGGATGGAAGTGCCGGTAACCTCTACGACCTCTCGTGCCAGGAGCTTTCTCCCAGCTTCGAGCTTGCCGGACGTCATCGATCGAGGGTGACCTCCGCTTAAGCGCCACTAGCCGGCGGCCGGAAGTTCCGCGTTCGTCCATTCCCGAATGATCGGCGGTTCGAACTTAGCAAGGACCCGAAGATGTTGAAGACCACGGCCACCCGAACTCGCAGTGTCGATCGGCTCTGTCAGACTTCGGAACCGACGCCCTTCCTCTCCACGATCAAGTCGAAAAGGGAGCGGCGGAGCCTCGGACGCACGAAGTGGCGAAGGATAGCACAAACTAGAATCTTCAGCCTTCAAGGGCGTGGCACACCAGCATGGCTGAGACCGCGAAAGGTCCAAAAGACATGGCGCTAGCCGTTCTGCAATAGCGTCACGGCGGCGAAATCAAGCCTTTGGCATGCTAGGGTCAGGACTCATTGATTAAGCCAGAAGATGAGGGTTGCGGCGATGCAGATGGCGGACATGAAGGTGT
>CANJCB010000025.1 GCA_947473305.1 Rhodospirillales bacterium | reverse complement strand
GTGCGACAAAGGAAAATAAGGCGAAATCCGACGCATCTGCGCCTCTGATAACAAGAACAAATCATCCATGGCAGCACCTCCCGAAGCCACCAGTGAATCAATGGTTCGTTAAATCAGCAACTGATTTAATAGGTCCTGAGCCTAGATTATTCAACGGGGTATTCGCTCGTGACCCGCCGGAATTGGAGCTGTCCAGGATGCCGCTCAAGGCGTTGAAGAGATCGAACGCAGCGCCACCCATCCCCGCCGCCCCTGAAGCCGGGTTCCGCCCAGCTCCGCTAGAGGGGCGGCTCGAAAAGGACGAGCCTCCCGATGGCGCATCCGGCACGCAGACCCAGGACTTGCCGGCTCCGTCGTTTTCCGCGCCAACATGGCGGCCCGGACCGCAGAAGGAATCGGCTCTCGCCGGAAAAGACGAGACGACAATTCCCACGCTCATCAGGATCGCCAATATGGACGCGTTGAAGGAGCCAAAGCGAAGCTCGACAGCAGAAACGATCACGATTTTTGGCACCCCCCGGTTGTATCCTCAAAGCTAGTAGAGAGAAATCGTACTCGCAAGTACGCGTCGCTTCTAAACGCCCAAGCACCGAGAGCCGCCAGTCCGCTCTCCACCCGTCCCCGGTCATTCAGCATCGGGCCGCAAGGCGACTTTCAAGCAACTCCGTTACAGGCAACCCTGAAGAAGCGCCGGGTCGAAATCGCCTATTCAATCGTGGACCGCTCGCCTGTTTTCGCAATCGGTCGGTCCATCTTTTCCCCGCCCCGCCGAAAAATTCTTTCCGGCTCCATGTCACATCGGGGATAGGCTGTCTCGTCTTATCCGTGTCGTGCAAGCAAGCACGCTTCGGGAGACCAGAGATGAGCCAAAGGATCAGCAACTACCACACCCTCGCGACGGCCAGCTTCAAGGCGATGCTGGCGCTGGAGCAGAGCTTCGCCGACAGCAGCATCGAGCCCGCGGTTCGCGAGCTGGTCAAGCTGCGCGCCTCGCAGATCAACGGCTGCGCCTATTGCCTCCATATGCATGCGACCGACGCCCGCCGGATGGGCGAGGACGAGATGCGCATCCACATGCTGCCGGCCTGGCGCGAATCCTCGCTCTATAGTGCGCGGGAGCGGGCGGCGCTCGGCTGGACCGAGGCCTTGACCCATGTGTCCGAGACCGGCGCGCCCGATGCGGACTTTGCGGCGGTGAAGGCCCAGTTCACCGAGGTCGAGCAGGTGCAGTTGACCTGGATGATCGCGTCGATCAACGGCTGGAACCGCGTGGCCATCGGCCTGCGGGCGGAACATCCGGCCAAGGCCCTTGGGGCGAAGCACCGTGACGCGGCCTGACACCGCCTCGGCCGATTTCGAGGCGCAGCGGCCCCGGCTGCTGCGTCTCGGCTATCGCATGCTGGGCTCGCTCGCCGAGGCCGAGGACGTGGTGCAGGACGCCTGGCTGCGCTGGTCCAGGGTCGAGGGCTCGGTGGACCAGCCGGCGGCCTATCTCACGCGGATTGTGACGCGGCTTTGCCTCGATCTCATGCGCTCGGCCAAGGCGCGGCGCGAGGTCTATGTCGGCTCCTGGCTGCCCGATCCCCTGGTCGGCAGCACCGACGGCCCGGGCGGGGACGAGGAGACGTCCGACGACATCACCCTGACCCTGATGCTGGCGCTGGAGCGGCTCTCGCCCCTGGAGCGCGCGGCCTTCCTGCTGCATGACGTTTTCGACGTGCCCCTGGGCGAGGTGGCCGGCGCGCTCGACCGCGATGCCGCCGCCGTCCGCCAATTGGCGTCGCGCGCCCGGAAGCACGTCCGGGACGCCAAGCCCCGCTATCGGGTCGACGAGGCGGAGGCAGAGCGCATCACCAAGGCCTTCTTCGTGGCGGCGCGCGACGGCGATGTGACGGCGCTGCGCGGCCTCTTGGCCGAGGATGTGGTGCTGACCTCCGACGGGGGCGGGCGGGTGCTGGCCTTCTTCAACCCGATCCGGGGCTTGGCCAAGCTGCTGCGGCTCTATGCGGGCCTCAAGCGCAAGCACGATTTCAGCCCGAAGCTCCTGCGGTTCGCCCTGATCGACGGGCTGCCGGGCTATGTCAGCATCGACCGGGGCGAGAAGCTTCAGACCACCGCCTTCGACATCCGCGACGGCCGCATCCAGGCCATCTACGTCACCCGCAATCCGGACAAGCTACGCCATGTCCGGGCTTTCGCGGAGGCGGCCGGACCCAGGGCCTAGCGGCGGGCGGTGAAGTCCTCCGCGCGATAGGCGCCGGGATGGCGCAGCGCCACCTCGCGCAGGTCCTGGACCGTCTCGCAGCCGAGCTGGCCCAGGGTCGCGCGCAGCTCCTCGACCAGGAGGCGGATGAGATGCCCCGGTCCCTTGTCGCCGAGCGCGCCGAGGCTCCAGAGGAAGGCCTTGCCCGCGAGGCAGAGATCAGCACCCAGCGCCAAGGCCCGCGCCACATCCACCCCGGAGCGGATGCCGCTGTCGTAGACGACGGTCAGCTTGCCGCCGACCGCCGCCGCGATGGCCGGCAGCACGTCGATGGGGGCGGGGAGGGCGTCGATCTGGCGGCCGCCGTGGTTGCTCACGACGATGCCGTCGAGACCCAGCGCCGCCGCCTTCTCCGCATCCTCGGGATGGAGCACGCCCTTCACCAGGAGGGGCCTTTTCCATCTGTCGCGATAGCGCGCGACCTCCTCCCAGGTGAAGGCCCCGGTGCCCTCGCGCTGCATGAAGGCGGTCGCCGCCGCCAGGTCGGTCGCCCCCTCCATATAGGGGATCAGATTGACGAAGCGCGGGATGCCGGTGCGGATCATCGCCCGCGTCCAATGGGGCGAGGAGAGCGCGTCGAGCTTCATCCGGGCGGTCAGGCGAAAGGGCGTGCCGATCCCGCTTTTCACCTCGCGCGGCCGGGTCGTGCGGATCGGGGTGTCGAGGGTCAGCATCAAGGCCTGGACCCCGGCCGCCTCGGCGCGCTTGACGAGGTCGAAGCCGATGGCGTGGTCGTTGCGCGGAAAGCGATAGAGCTGCAGCCACACGACATCCGGCGCGAGCTTCGCCGCCGCCTCGATCGAGATCCCCGAGAGCAGCCCTTGGACATAGGGCACCCCCGCCGCCTGGCAGGCCATGGCCATATAAGTTTCCGCCCCCGGATAGACCGTGCCCGGCCCGCCGATGGGGGCGACCCCGAGGGGGGCGGCATAGGGCCGGCCGAAGAGCGTGCAATCGGCCGGCGGCGGGGCGATCACCTTGCCGTAGCGGGGCACCATCTCGATGGCGTCGAGGGCCGCGTTGTTGCGCGCGATGCCGATGTCGGCGCCGCCCGCGCCCCCGTCGCAATATTCGAAGGCGAAATGCGGCAGCCGCTTCTTCGCGGCGGCCCTGAGATCCGCCGAGGTCGGCAGGCGGCGCTTCAGGGCCAGGCGCTCCGCCGCCTCCGCTGCGCTGGGTTCGGCGGCGCGCGGCGCTTGCGCGACGGCCGAGAGTTGATCGGGCACCCTGCCTCCCTGGGCTGAAATCTTCCGGAAATCCTCTGGGGAACCCTATCCCGCGCCGCCCTTCTCCACAAGTTGGCCGGTCCCGGATCGCGGGGATTCCCCGGCCGCGAGACGGCTGGAAATTGGGTTGTATCCTATTGTATACCGATATACCGTTATGGGGAGATACGCGGGCCGGAGACCGGCGGCACCTTCCCGAAAACGAGAGAAAGCGCAGGACATGGTAAAAGATCATTCACTCTCGGCCGGCACGCTCACTCGGCGCAAGCTGCTTGTCGGCGCGGGTGTCGGCGCCGGCGCGCTGGCGGCCCCCGCGATCCTGGGTCCGGCGCTTCACGCGCAGGAGAACACGGTCTACATCAACACCTACGGCGGCAGCTGGACCAACGCCGAGATCGAGGCCTATTCCAAGCCCTTCACCCAGGAAACCGGCATCGCCGTCCGCACCGTCACGCCGGTCGTGACCGCCAAGCGCAAGGCCCAGGTCATGGCCAGCAATTACGAATGGGACTTCTGCACCATCGACGGCGGCGAGTTCGAGCAGGCCAAGCGCGAAGGGCTGTTGGAGCCGATCGATCATTCCGTCGTGGATGTCAGTAAGATCCCGAAGGAGAACATCCTGGGCGACTGCGCCATCGCCGCCGTGGCCCTGACCTTCGCGCTGACCTATCGGAAGGACAAATATCCCCAGGGCGGGCCGAAGAACTGGGCCGACTTCTGGGACGTGAAGAAATTTCCCGGCGCGCGGTCCTTCTATAACCGGCCCTGGACGGCGCTGGGGCAGGCGCTGCTGGCCGACGGGGTGCCGCTCGACAAGGTCTATCCCATGGACCTCGACCGCGCCTTCAAGAAGATGGATCAGATCAAGCCCCATGTGAAAGTCTGGTGGGAACAGAACACGCAAGCCCAGCAGCTCATCAAGGACGGCGAGGTCGATATGATCCAGATGCCGACCGCCCGCGCCCAGGAGCTGATCGACCAGGGCGTGCCGCTGGAGATCGTCTGGAATGGCGCGGAGACCCATTGGAGCTATTGGTTCGTCTCCAAGGGCTCGCCCCGCGCCAAGGCCGCCTGGAAATATATCGCGCTCGCCTCGCGCCCGGACCGGCAGGCGGCTTTCTGCAACCTGCTGCCCTATGGCCCGGCCCATCCCGACGCCTTCAAGTTCATCGACGCCAAGACCGCCGACAAGCTGCCGACCAAGCCCGAGCACTTGGCGGAGGCCTTCATTCCCGATGCCAATTGGCTGGCCCCCCGGCTCGACGGGATCAAGGAACGCTGGACCCAATGGATCGCGATGTGATCGGGATCGCCCGATAATGGCGCGCATCTGGGATCCCTATCTTTCCGAAGCGGACAAGGCCCATCTCGCCACCCTCCGCGAGCGGCGGGTGGGCTTCGGGTCGAAGCCGGCGCTGCTGCTGGTCGATCTCTACCGGGCGGTCTTCGGCGACAAGCCCGAGCCGTTGATGGAGGCGGTCAAAACCTGGCCCTCCAGCTGCGGCCTGAACGGCTGGGACGCCTTGCCCCGGATCCAGCGGGTTCTGCAGGCGAGCCGCGCGGCGGGCCTCCCGATCCTCCATGTCACCGTGCTGACGGATTCAGGGATCCCCGCCTGGCTCGAAGCCTCCAGCCGCGAGACCCATAAGCCCTCCGTCCCGACCGATCCCGCCGCCCTCGACCGTCAGAAGCGCGGCGGCGACATCGTCGACGAGGTCGCCCCCCTGCCGGGCGAATTCGTCTTCCGGAAGACCGCGCCCAGCGCCTTCTGGGGCACGGCGCTGGCGGCACAGCTGACCTACCTCGGCATCGACACCCTCTTGGTGGTGGGCGAAAGCACCAGCGGCTGCGTCCGGTCGACGGTGGTGGAGGGCGCGGCCTATCGCTACCGCATGCAGGTGATCGAGGATTGCGTCTTCGACCGCCACGACGCGCCCCATGCGATGAACCTCTTCGACATGCATGCGAAATACGCCGATGTCATTTCGCTGCAAAAGGCCCTGGATTATCTGGGCTCGCTCCGCGCGTAGGCCGGAAGGCCTCCCCGCACGATTTCACCGAAGAGGCGGATACCCGCTTCCCAAGCGCGCCGTTTCATGGACCAATCAGGCCCGATTCGGATCGGACACTTGAAGCAGGCGTCGCAGGCGAGATGAGCGTTACCCGTAAATCCTGGTTTTCCAGCGTCGATGGCATCCTGGCGCCCTTGCAATTCGTGACCTTCCGGCGGATCTGGATGGCCAGCGTGCTTTCCAACCTCGGCATCCTGATCCAGGGCGTCGGCGCGGCCTGGGCCATGACCCAGATGGCCTCCTCGGCGGATCGGGTGGCGCTGGTCCAGACCGCCCTGACCCTGCCGGTCATGTTCATCGCGATACCGGCGGGCGCCATCGCCGACATGTTCGACCGGCGGATCGTGAGCCTGGTGGCGCTGTCGATCGCCGTCTGTGGGGCGACCGCGTTGACCGTGCTGGACGGCTTGGGGCTGACGACGCCCAATCTCTTGCTGGCCTTCTGCTTCGTGGTGGGCTGCGGCATGGCCTTGATGGGGCCGGCCTGGCAATCCTCCGTCACCGAACAGGTGTCGCAGGAGGCGCTTCCTTCGGCCATCGCGCTCAACGGCATCAGCTACAATATCGCCCGCAGCGTCGGCCCCGCGGTCGGCGGCATCGTCGTGGCGAGCATCGGCGCCTCGGCGGCCTTCGGGCTCAACGCGCTGCTCTATCTGCCGCTGATGCTGGCGCTGCTGCTCTGGAAGAGGGTCGCCGAACCGTCGCGCCTGCCACCCGAAAAGCTGACCCGGGCGATGATTTCCGGCGTGCGCTACACCAGCAATTCCCCCTCGATCAAGATCGTCCTCCTGCGCACCACCATGCTGGGCGTGATCGGCAGTTCGATCACCGCGCTCATGCCGCTGGTGGCGCGCGACCTCCTCCATGGCGACGCCTGGATCTATGGGATCATGCTCAGCGCCTTCGGCCTGGGCGCGGTGATCGGCGCGCTCAACTTCACGCAAGTGCGCAAGCGGATGAGCGGCGAGACCGCCGTTCGCACCTGCCTGGTGGGGATCGGCGTCACCTTCGCCATCGTCGCCGTGAGTTCCTCGCCGCTTCTGACGGCGGCCGCCCTGGTGGTCTCCGGCGCGGTCTGGACGACGACCTGGACGCTGTTCAATGTCGGCGTGCAGTTCTCCGCCCCGCGCTGGGTGACGGGCCGGGCCTTGGCCGCCTATCAGGTGGCGGTTTCCGGCGGTATCGCCATCGGCAGCTGGGGCTGGGGCCATCTGACCGATGCGGCGGGGGTCGAGGCCGCGCTGCTGGTCTCCGCGGGCCTGATGGCGGCTTCGGCCTTGGTCGGCCTGTGGCTGCCCCTGCCGCGCGTCGGCGCCAGGGGCGAGGAAGGCGAGATGCTGGCCGATCCCGAGGTGAAGCTGGCGTTGACCGGGCGCAGCGGCCCCGTCGTGGTGGAGATCGAATATCGCGTCGCTGCCGAAAACGCGCGGCCCTTCCACAGCCTGATGCAGGACATCCAGCTCTTCCGCCGCCGCAACGGCGCCTATGGCTGGTCGATCGCGCGGGACATCGCCGATCCCGAGCTTTGGACCGAGCGCTTCCATTGCCCGACCTGGCTCGACTACCTGCGCCAGCGCAACCGCGCTACCCAGGCCGAGCGCGCCCTGGACCGGCAGGCCGCGGCCTTCCACATCGGCGCCGAGCCGGTGCGGACCCGCCGCATGCTGGAGCGGCCCTTCGGCTCGGTGCGGTGGAAGGACGAGACGCCGGACCACAGCGTCAACGATGCGATGGCCGTCCATTACACCCGGGGCGGCAGGCCCTAACCGCCGCCCCTGGCGTGTGAGAGCCTATCCGGCGAGTTGCCATTCCTTGAACTTGCCGGTCACCCGGGCGAGGTTGGCGGCCCACCATTCGTTGTCCTTGATGAAGACCTTGTCCTTGAGCTTATCGCTCGTGGCGAGCTGGTCCACGATGTCCTGCGGCACGAGCTTGGTGATCGCCATATTCGGCACGGTGTAATGGGTCGTCTTGATGTATTCGACCCCGGCCGGGCCGGCGTTGAGCATGTAGTTCAGAAGCTCGAAGGCTTCCTTCTTGTTCGCCGAGGCCGTGGAGACGCAATAGGCCGTGCCGGTGACGCCCGCGTTGAAGGAGTTATAAGCGACGGCCCCGCCCCCGGCGATGGCGTTCACCGCCCTTCCGTTGAAGCAGGTGGCGAGCGAAACCGCGCCCGAGGTGATCTGCTGCATGGGCTCGGCATTGGTGTTGTGCCAGATGATGTTGTTGCGCCCGAGCCGCTCCAGGCTCTTCAAGGCCCGGTCCACGTCGAGCGGATAGAGCTTGTCCAGCGGCACGCCGTCGGCGAGCAGCGCGATCTCCAGGGAGCAGCCGTCCACGATATTGGCGAGCAGCGACCGCTTGCCCTTGAACTTGTTGGTGTCCCAGAAATCGGCCCAGCTTTGCGGCCCCTTGTCCGCCGGGATCTGGCGCGTGTCCCAGGCCATGACGAAGAGGTAGAGCGAGAAGGGGATCCCATGCGACTTCTTATAGGCCGGGACGATGTCCTTCGTGTCGATGATCGAATAGTCGTAGGGCGCGATCAGGCCATCCTTGACCGCCTCGATATATTCCGGACCCGAGAGCGAGATGATGTCCCATTGCGCCGCGGTGCCGGAGGTCTTCTGGAGCTTGGCGAGCGCCATGGAGGCGCCGTCGCCGATCGTGACCTTGATGTCGGTCTTCTCCTCGAAGGGCTTGGCGTAGAGCCTGACCTCCAGATCGTGGATCAAGCCGCCGTAGCTCGCGACGGAGACCGTCTTGCCCTGAGCCTGGGTCGCCCGGCCGAGGACAGCGGAGGACCCCGCCAAGGCAGCACCCCCGGCGGCGCTATGCAACAGGAACTGCCGGCGGTCCAGCGAGCGTCTTGCGGGCTTATGCATTTGATCCGTCATATGCTTTCTCCTGGGAGCGGGCGTCCATGTTGCGGTGCATCATCTAAGGACGCCGTAACTGTCGGGGCGATCAGGAGGGGAAGTCAAGCATGGTGGGTGGGGGAGGGCGTTACAATTTTCCCCCGGAATTCGGTTCAATAATCCCATCCGAGCCATGTTATCGTTGCGTATGACTGCTCCGCTTGGCCCCGCCGAGATTGATCAGCTTGCGCGCTTCTTCCGATACTTTGCCGAGCGGGAGTGCAGCAATGACCCGCTCTATGTCGCTTTGTGCCACGTCAGCGCCGAGGAACCCGCTCTTCTTTCTCTCCTGAGCGCAGCGGAGGTCAGGCAACGCCGCCCCAACCTCCTGCTCGCGGCGGTCCATGCGACGATCCTGCGGCTGGGGGCCAGCGAACGGCTCGGCGACTATTTCGCCTCCATCGGCGGTTCACGTCCCGTCGACGACGCGCTTCATCGAATTTTCCTCGACTTCGCCCAGAGCCACCGCGACGCGCTGCTCGCCCTCATCGGCACGCGGACCACGCAGACGAACGAGATCGGGCGCTGCGCCGCATTCTGGCCGGTTCTCGAATTGGCCGCATCGCTTGCCGGCAGCGCGCGCGTCGCCATCCTCGATTTCGGGTCGAGCGCGGGGCTCAATCTCGGCGTGGACTTCTACGGCTATGACTACGGCGCTACGGCGACAGCCAAGGCCGCCCGCGGGAACGCGCCGACGATCCGGTCGAGCTTCATCGGCGGCGGGCGGCCTTCGGAAGCGACGACACCTCCAACAGTCGTGGAGCGCCTGGGCGTGGATGTCGCCCCGCTCGACCTCGCGAACGAAGACGACAGGACTTGGCTCAAGGCCTGCGTCTGGCCCTCCGACACCGAGCGGCGCGAGCGGCTCTCCGCCGCGATTCCCCTCGCTTTGGAGCAGCGCTGGCGTGTCGCGCGTCACGAGGATTGCACCGCTGCGACCATCGCGTGGGCGAGAAACATAGACGAGACCCTGCATCCGGTGATTCTCAACAGCTGGGTCCTGACCTATCTGTCCGAGGAGGCGCGAAAGCGGCACGTCACGGCGCTTCACGACCTCGTCGCCGAACGGGGCGCAAGCTGGGTTTCGGCCGAAGGATCGGCTTTGCGGATCAGCGACGACCTGGCCCCTCCGCTCGACGATTCCGCGAGCCCGGATCAACCGGGCAGCTCCCACTGGATCCTTTCGCGGCGGGTGGGTGGCCGCTCGGTCAGCACGCTCGTCGCCCGCTCTCATCCCCATGGGACCTGGATCGACTGGCTCGGCGTCTGAGCATCCGGGAGCCGGTCGGCTTGATATTGAAACGTCGGAAATGCCGACTTCCCTCGACGGTTTTGTACATTGCATACTCAGGCAGAATAATCGCGACGCGGGGGGAGCCGGCATGGAAGTGATCGACGCGCAGGTTCACCTCAATCAGCTGGGCTCGACGGAAGCGGGGCTCGCGGCGATGCAGGCCGCCGGGATCGACGCCTGCCTGATCGACGAATGGGATGGCGACACGCCTGAGGGAAAGTGGCGGCCGGGGGTGGAATTGCCGAATGGGGCGGTGCGGACATTGCGCACGCCCGTCGCCGAGGACTATGCCCGGCGCTGGCCGGATAAATTCGCCTATTATGGGCGGACCGAAGCGCTCGACCCCGATCTCGAATCTGTCATGGCCGAGGTTCTGGCCCGGCCTGGATGCCGCTGCCTCCGGGTCTTCGTGCCGGATCGCGAGGGGGCTCTTTTCGAAAGCGGCGGATACGAGCGGCTCTTCAAGGCGGCCGACAGGCACCGCGTTCCCTGCTTCGTCTGGCTCAACGGGAAGACCCACCTCCTGAAGCCCTATGTCGAGAAGTTTCCCGACCTTCCCTTCGTCATCGATCATTGCGGCAACGGTCCCGCCTCCTGGCCGGGGCCGGAGGTCCGGGGCGATGCGCGCTTTGCCGGATTGGAACGGACCTACGATCTCGCCGCCTATCCCAATGTGTCGCTCAAATGGAGCCAATCCGTCCGGATGTCGGCCGAGCGCTTCCCCTTCGCCGACCTCATCCCGGCGCTCCTTCGCACCCTCGAGCATTTCTCGATTTCGCGCGTCTTCTGGGGCAGCGACTATACCCAGCTGAGGGCGCTGAAGCGGCCCTTCAGCTGGGCCGAAATCCATCTCTATATCCAGGCCGCGTCGGCGCTTTCCGAGGGCGACAAGGAGTGGCTCTTAGGCCGCGGCCTTCGCAAGCTGCTGCAATGGCCAGCCAAAGCCCAATAGCCGCGAAACCCGATAACCGCAAAGCCCGGTAAAGGGCTGAAAACCAGAGGGGAAGGAACGCATCATGACCGAAGGTAAACCGCTTCTCAATCGTCGGTTTTCCCGCCGCTCCTTCATGGCGGGCGCGGGCGGGGCGGGCACCCTTTTCGCCGCGCCCGCCATCGTCTCCTCGGCGGCGCAAGCCCAGCAGAATGTCGTCTACGTCAACAGCTACGGCGGCAGCTATACGGCCGCCCAGCAGGCTGCCTATTTCGCCCCCTTCACCAAGGCGACCGGCATCGAGGTCCGTCCCGTCACGCCGGTCAGCGCCGCGAAAATAAAGGCGCAGGTCACCACCGGAAATTACGAATGGGACTGCTGCGAAATCGGCGCGGCCGAATTCGAGGAAGCCCGGCGCGGAGGTTTTCTGGAACCCATCGACCGGTCCATCGTCGAACTCGGCAAGCTCCTGCCCCAGAACGTCTATAAGGACGTGGGCTTCCGCAACGTGGCGTTGAGCTATCTCTACGCCTATCGCAGCGACCGCTATCCGAACGGCGGGCCGACGTCCTGGGCGGATTTCTGGAACGTCGAGAAATTTCCCGGCAAGCGGGCCTTGTCGAGCCGGTCCTGGACCAATCTTTCCCAGGCGCTGCTGGCCGATGGGGTGCCCCTCGACAAGCTCTATCCCCTGGACCTCGACCGCGCCTTCAAGAAGCTCGATCAATTGAAGCCTCACATCAAGGTCTGGTGGACCGAGAATTCGCAGGCGCAGCAGCTCATCAGCGATGGCGAGGTCGATATGATCGGCATGGCCAATGCCCGCGCCCAGGAGCTGGTCGATCGCGGCCTGCCGGTCGGCATCGTCTGGAACGGCGGGGAGAATTATTGGAGCCATTGGTTCGTCTCCAAAGGCACCCCGCGCGCCAAGGCGGCCTGGACGTTCCTGAACTTCATCATGCAGGCCCAGCCGATGGCGGACTTCTGCAAGGTGATGACCTATGGGCCTTCCAATCCCGATGCCTTCAAGGTCATCGACGCCACCATCGCGGCGAAGCTGCCGACCTCGCCCGAACACCTCGCCCAAAGCTTTTCGCCGGATGTGGAATGGCTGGGAGAACGCCTCCCCGCCATCAAGGAGCGCTGGGCGCAGTGGATCGCGAGCTGAGGGGGTAAACTCGGCTGCTCTTCTCAGATCACGTAATCCGTTCGTCGTCGGTCTCGCCGTAGCGGTGCAGCAGCTTATTAAGCCCTCTCCGCCCCTTGGGGGGAGAGGGTTGGGTGAGGTGGGGCGAGGGCAGTCCTCTGCCCGAGCATCTTGCTACCGGCAGGATGCTCCGGCGCCTCAGCGCCCTCGCCCCACCTCATCCTAAATCCTTCTCCCCCCGCAAGCGGGCGGAGAAGGACTTGATATTCGCCCCTCAGATCAACTCCTCGGTCTTATCATCCGTCTCGCCATACCGATGGAGCGTCGCGGGCTTCGTGCCCGCGTAGAGCTTCGCGATCCCCGGCGCGATCTTGGCGTTTTCGCGCTCGAAGAGGCTGTTGCCCTGGAGGTCGCTTTCGACCAGGAAGGGGCCGAATTTTTCCACGTCCAACACCCAGACCGCCTGGGCCAGGCCCAGTTCCTCCAGCCAATAGACCCCCGGCACCCGCTTGATGCCGCGCCCCAAAAGCGCGCCCGTGCCATAGCCCACGGTGGTGAGATAGATCGCCTTATGCGGCACGAAGAAATCCCGGTAGGCGGCCGAGGTCATGCCGCCCTTGCCGATGATGACGTTGCAGCCCGAAAGCGTGAGCCACTGGTCGAGCCATTTGGCGAAGCGGAAGGAGGCCGTCGCCGTGACCGCCCCCACGGTATAGCTGCCGTCCGCCTCGACCGCCGCCGCCGGCGAGCAGTGGAAATTGGCGCTGCCCAAAGCCTCCCTGGAGGCGGGCATGCCCTGGCCGTCCTCGATGGCGCGCTTATAGACGCCCTCCCGCGCGGTGAAGACCCGGCCCGAGAGATAGACCACCGAGCCGATCTCCAGCCTGGCGAGGTCCTCCGTGCTGGCCGGCAGGTCGAGATGAACGATCTTGAGGTTTCCCGCCATGGGTTCTACTCCGCCGGCACCAGTTCGGGGGCTTCCGCCCATTCGACCGTGGAGCGGCGCGAATAATCGGTGAACCACTGGGGATCGGTGCGGTATTCGACCGATCCGTCCCGGTGAATCCGCGCTGAGGCCCGGCGCGACGACAGGCAGAACATATGGACGCTCATGGGCATGCCGCCGGTATGGCAATAGCCGACCTCGATATGGCAATCGACCACCATCGAACTCCCCATGAAGCCCATGGCCCCCATGCCGATGCTGTTGCCGAAGTCCTTTAATTCGTCTTCCAGCGCCGCGATCTTGGGATCGGGGTTGCGGCTGCCGACCACGCGCAGGCAGGAGGCCTGCTTCCCCAGCACCATGCAGGCGTCCTTCGACCCGCCCAGCCCCACCCCGACGATGGCCGGCTGGCAGGCGAGCCCGCGCTTGCCGAAGGAAATCAACGTGTCGAGGTAGAAGCGCTTGATCCCCTCGATCCCGTCTCCCGGAAAGAGCATCCGGTAGTCGGAGCCGAAGAGCCCGCCCTTGTGGACCGTGGTGAGGTCCACCCAATCGGCGTCGGGGTGAAAGGCGTATTCGATCTCCGGCGCGTTGATCCCGACGTTGTTGTTGTGGTCCGTCCGCCACAGGGGATGCACCCGGTTGGGCCGCAGGGGCACGGTCTGCGTCGCCCGGGCCGTGGCACGCCGCAAGGCCGCTTCCAGCGCGATGGGTCCGCCCTCGATCCGGGCCTCGTTGCCGAGCTTCACATACCAGCGCGGCACGCCCGTATCGCCGCACATCGGCCGCCGGTCCTCCGCCGCCGCCTCGTAGTTCTCCAGCATGGCCTGGATGACGAAGGCCGAGAGATCGCCCGTCTCGCTTGCCGCGCAGCGCTTGAGGCCGCCCAGGTAATCCTCGGGGATCTCGATGGCGGCCTTGGCCATCAGGGTTTCGGCGGTGCCTTGCAAAGCGGAGAGCGGAATCATTTCACGACCCTGTATAAGCGAGACGGCCGGAGCATAGGAGCCCCGCCGGGTCCCCTCAATGTTAAAGCGAGGACCCATAATACTCACAATCCCCGGAACCCTGCGGGGCTTCCGGTGTTGTCATCCCGCGACGGTTCCCGACAGGTTTTTCTCCCAAGGGACCCGCCTCGCTCTTCACATCGCGTTTACCTCGGGGCGTAACCGGAGTTATTCCCTGGACCGGCAGGTGCGCCAGCCTATTTATGTCTCTCTCGCAGGACATTAGCTTCATGAACCTTGCCCTTTTTCCCGCCTTCCTCGCAGCCGGCATCGCCCGGTTCGGAAGGATTCTCCGCCGTTTGGGCGGGATCGGGCTGCTCTTGCCGCTCTGCGCCTGCGCCGCGAGCCAGGCCGTGCTACCCCCGAGCACGAGTTTGAGCGCGGAAAGCCTCTACGCCTCCCTCTATCCCTTCTATGCCGAGATCTGCGCCCTGGGCGCGCTCAAGAAGAAGCCCGGCTTCGGGGCCGAGGTCAGCAGCGGCATCGGCGGCCATGCGGTCTTCTATCTCAACGGCGTCTGCCGCAAGCCGGACAGCGCCTATCCCGTCCTGATCCTCTGCGAGGGGACGCCGGGCAAGGAGGGCGTCGACGGGGTCGGCCTCAGCGTCAACGCCCATTACGCCAATGCCAATTGGGTCGCAGTCGAAGGCCGGAATTTCTTCTTCGAGGGCGGGATGGAGCCGGGCCAGCCCCTGACGCGCGAGGCCTATGCCGCGGTGCTGAAGGAAGCCAAGGCCAAGAAGATCTACGACAGCGTGACCTTCCACGACGAGGTCTTCAAGGACATGCCCCCCGGCTTTTCCGAGCAGGATTTCAAATACGAGGTGTCGGCCGCCACCGATTTCGCGCTTGCCTTCGGGCGCAACCGCTATTGCGGACGGGTGCCGATGAACCGGACCCAGACGATTGCCATGATCGAATATCTGAATTCGCTCAACGAACCCTATCGCAGCGGCAAGGCGTCCTTCGACTGGAGCCTGACCGCCGACAATTGCGCCGAGATGAACCACAATACCCTGGCGGCCGCGCTGATCTGGGACCTCTGGGAGGGCGGCCATTCCTTCCTGACCGCCTATTTCAGTTTTCCGGTGCCGAAGAACGAATTCGTCAATCTCGTCAGGCGCACCAACGACATGGAGATCGACGACCTGGAGGCGGTCTGGCGCGATCCCTCGGCGCGGCGGTTGTTGCTGGAGGAGGGCCGCCTGCCCACCGGACCCGGCGCGATCATCGACCTCGGCCGGGTCATTCCCGAGAACGACGTCTATGAGACGGAATCGCCGATCATCTTCTACGAAATTCCGATCGTCGGCCGCTATACCGAGCATTTCGACACGATCCTGACCGAGCGGCGCTACTACGACCTGCGCGAGAATCTCGGATATTTCGCGAGCCTCTACGAGCGCATCCGCAAGGCGCGCCAGCCGCTCGACGCTCATCTCCAGCGGATCGGCTCGGACCCCAAGGAACGCAAGGATTTCTCCGCCTTCTATCGGCGCTATTACGCCTATGTCGACAAGGAATCGGTCGCGGTCCAGCAGACCAAGGCGCAATTGGAAAAGACCCTGCCGGAACGCGGCACGCTCACCGCCAACGCACTTTAGGGGCGGGGGCGGGCTTCCGGGCGGGCTTCCGACACCCGATCCGTCATGGCCGGGCTTGACCCGGCCATCTCGCGGAAGCTCTGCTTCCGCTGCCGACAGGTGAAGCTTCGCTTCACCGCGAGGCCGTCTCCCCCAAGGCGGAGATAGACCCCCGGGTCAAGTGTTTAGCCCGGGGGTGACGTGATAGTGGGGAAGGCCGGAAACGGTTTCGGCGGCACCCGCGTTCGTCTCTATTGGACATCATTTTCACTTTTAGGTCGGAAAAGTTATCGAGTTTCAGCGTGGGTTATCGATCCTCAGGTTTATATGTGATATCAATTTTCAGTAGATAAGTTCTATTGAACGTCAAATTCAGGCCCTATTAATGAGATTCAGAGAATGGCCGCGCTGATCCTGCCCGATCCCCTTGGCCTCGTCTGCGGGGAAATTCTTCCTGCCGGCTCCCGGCCCGCCGGCTATGCGGCGCTTATCGCGGCGTTCGATTTAAGGGTCCCACCTCCCGACGAGCTCATCGCCATCGGCGACCGCCACACCTATCGGCGCGAGGGCCGGTGGCGCATTCTCACCCCGCGCTATCGGCCCCAGGACACCATCGCGGCGCATATTGAATTCGCTTTGCGTCATCAAGGGGTCGACCTTGCGGTGCTCAATCTCCTCTTTCAAAACCTGCCTCCGGCAGAAATCGAGGACTGGGTGCGGAGCGAGCCGACGGGGCAATATGCCAGGCGAACCTGGTTCCTCTACGAATGGCTTCTCGGGCGGCGGCTCGAACTGCCTGACGCGGGCCGTGCTCCCTATGCGGCTGTGCTCGATCCCGAGCAGCACTATGCGATTGCCGGAGAAACGGTCACCCGCCAGCGCGTCCGCAACAATTTACCGGGCACTCTGGGCTTCTGTCCGCTCGTTCGCCGAACGGCGACGCTCGACGCTTTGCTGGGCGACGACCTCGCCCTGAACGCCCGGACTGTCGTCCGGCGCACCGCTCCCGATCTTATGGCGCGGGCTGCCGCTTTCCTGCTGCTGCAGGACTCCAAGGCGTCCTATGTCATTGAAGGGGAGCGGCCGCCGCAGGATCGCATCCAGCGCTGGGGCCAAGCCATCGGCGAGGCGGGCCAGACCCCCTTGACCCAGGAGCTGTTACTTCGTCTCCAACGCGTCGTCATCGGCGACGCCCGTTTCACCCATATGGGATGGCGGGATGGCGGCGGTTTTATTGGAGCGCGGGATCGCGACACCAATGCGCCGCTGCCGGACCATATCAGCGCGCGCGCCGACGATCTGGAGAGTCTCATAGCCGGTCTGATCGCCTATGCCGACCGAAGCGAAGGGTCGGGGGGCGCCCTCAATCCGGTCCTGAGCGCCGCGGCTGTCGCTTTCGGTTTCGTCTTCATCCATCCCTTCGAGGACGGCAACGGCCGAATTCATCGTTGGCTCGTCCACCATGTGCTCGGGCGGAGCGGTTTCAATCCGCCCGGCGTGGTCTTTCCGGTTTCAGCCGTTTTTCTGGAACGCCTCGAAAATTATAAGGCGGTGCTCGAACATTTCTCGCGGCCACGCCTGGGGCTGACGCAGTGGGAAACAACGCCCCAGCTGAATGTCCGCGTGTTGAACGAAACGCGCGATCTTTTCCGGTTCTTCGACGGGACGCGACAGGCGGAATTCCTGGCATCCTGCGTGGTGGAAACGATTCGGACGAGCTTGCCGCGAGAGATCGACTATCTGCGCCGCTACGACCAGGCCAAGGCCCGCATCGGGGCCTTCGTCGAACTGCCCGACGCGACCTTCGACTTGATGATGGGGTTTCTGCGTCAGAATGCCGGCCGCTTTTCAAAACGGGCGCGCGAGCATGAATTCGAGCCCCTGACCGACGATGAAGCGGGATCTATAGAAGCGATCTATCAAGACCTGCTCGGGGATCACTTACGCAAGACTGCGCCCTGAAATGAGCATGCCGGGAGAGCCCCCCCGGATGCTATAGCAAGCACCTGAACCTCCAGGGAAATACCGTCTCGTGAGTCCAACTTCCTCCGCCACTCCGGGCGAGAAGCCCCGATTTCTTCGCATGGCCATCGTGCTCGGCCTCGTCACCGCCGTCGGGCCTTTCGCCATCGACATGTATCTGCCGGCGATGCCCTCCATGGGCGTCAACCTGGGCGCCAGCCCGGCCTCCGTGCAGATGAGCCTCATGGCCTTCTTCATCACCATCGGGGCCTGCCAGCTCGTCTATGGCCCCTTGAGCGATATCCTGGGGCGCAAGATCCCGATCTATGGCGGGCTCGTCATCTTCACGCTGGGCAGCATCGGCTGCGCGCTGGCGCCCAATATCCAGGTGCTGATCGCCTTCCGGGTGGTCCAGGGCCTGGGGGCCTGCGCCGGCATGGTGATCCCCCGCGCCATCGTGCGCGATCTCTATACCGGCGCGGATGCGACCAAGCTCATGTCGCTCCTGATGCTGGTGATGAGCGTCTCGCCGCTGCTGGCCCCGCTCACCGGCAGCATCATCATCGCGAATTTCAGCTGGCGGGCGGTCTTCTTCGCGCTCACCTTGGCGGCGGCGGTGGCCTTCCTGCTGGTGGCGACCCAATTGAAGGAAACACGGCCCCGCGCGCATCGCAGCGAGGCGTCCTGGGGCGGGTCCTTCCTCGCGTATTTGAGCCTGCTGCAGGATCCGATCTTCATCGGCCTGACCTTCGTCTCGGGCTTTTCCATGGCGACCTTCTTCGTCTATCTCGGCAGCGCGTCCTTCGTCTTCATCAACCATTTCGGCCTGACACCGACGGAGTTCAGCCTCTGCTTTGCGGTCAACGCGGCCTCCTTCTTCGGTTTTACGCAGATGACCTCGATGCTGACGCGGAAGTTCGGGCTCGTGCGTGTGATAAAGGTCGGCGTCTCCGGCTTCGCGCTCGCCATGGCCGTGCTGGCGGTCCTGACCGGGCTCGGCATCGACAGCCTTCCCGTGATGATGGTCTTCATCTTCATCGCCTTCGGCTTCCTGGGCCTCGTGCTGCCGACCACCGCCGTCCTGTCCCTGGAGCACCACGGAGCCATCGCCGGCACCGCCTCGGCGCTCCTGGGCGCGATGCAGATGGTCAGCGGCGCCGCGATCATGGCCATCGCGGGCCTTTTCAACGACGGCACGCCCGAGCCCATGATCATGACCCTGGCGATCTGCGCGCTGGGAGCTTTTGGGCTGGCCTGGGCGATTCTGGGGAAGGTCGTCCCGAAAACTTGAAGCCGGCGGGAGGCTGTCCCCATGATAACCTCCCCCAGAGCCGATAACCTCCCCGGACCCGCCCCTCAGGAGTTCCGCGTCATGAGCCCGAAAGTCCTCTTAGCCTGCCTTGCGCTGCTGCTCTCAGGCTGCGTGCAGCCCATCACCTTCACCGAGGCGTCGTTGCCGCAGCTCCCGGCGGGCCAGGCGCGGATCTACTTCCTCCGCGACACCGTCCCCGGCGACGCCATCGTCGCCACCGAAGTCACCTTGGGCGGCAAGCCGGTGGGCTTCATCCAGGCGGGCGGGATCGTCTATCGCGACCTGGCGCCCGGCAGCTACGAGGTGGGCGCTTCGGCCCCCCATTTCGGGCCTGACGCGGCGAAGACGGTGACGCTCTCGGCGGGGCAGGTGGCCTATGCCGGCATCCAGACGCCCATGCCCGACGACGACTTCACCATGGGCAATACCAATTACTATGGGCCGTTCCTGGCCTTCATGGAGGCGGCCCAGGCCCGCCCCATCATGGCGCATCTGCGGTTCACCGGCGCGCTGGGCGGCTAGAGCGATTTCCACTCACCTGGAATCGCTCTAGGTAATAGGGCCTCCGCCGCTCAAGCGCCGCTTCGGCTGTCGCGTTTCCATCAAGATGGAAATCGCTCCAGGCGCCGCCCTCTTCGCCGCCCTATTGCCTGATCTCGGGCTCGACCAGCCGCGAGAGGTTCTTGAGCGATTCCTGCCAGCCGAGATAGCAGGCCTCGGGCGGGATCGGGTCCGGAATGCCCGACTGGATGATCGTCAATTCGGTGCCGACCACGACCTTCTTCAAGGTCACGGTCACGTCCATCTCGCCGGGCAGGTGGGGATCGTCGAACGTGTTTGTGTAGCGCAGGCTTTCGTTGGGCGTCAGCTCGAGGTATTTGCCGCTGAAGGCATGGCTGAGGCTCGTGGTGAAGTTCCGGAACGACGCCCTGAAGGTGCCGCCGACCTTGGGCTCCAGGTGATGGACGGTGCAGGCGAAGCCGTTGGGCGGCAGCCATTTCGCGAGCGCGTCGGGCTCCAGGAAGGCGCGATAGATCTTCTCCGGGCTGGTCGGCAGGACGCGGTGCAGTTTGACGGTGCTGGGCATGTCTTGTCCTCTGGAAATGACGAAGGGATCAGGCGCCGGGGATCGGCAGGATCGGCATCACTTCCACGGCCTCGCCGGGGAAGATCGCGAAATGCGGATGGTTCTCGAAGAGCTTGGCGGCCGCCTCGTGGGAAGGCGCGCGCACGACGGTGAAGGCGCCCAATTCGTTGCTGATATCGGCGACGCCGCTTGCGGAGACCTGCTTGGTCTTGCCGAGCGGCCCGCCCATGGTGACGAGCTTGTCCTTGTGCTGCGCGACCCAGGCGTGCCAGCCGGCCATGCCCGCCTGTTCCCTGGCCTTCCTCTCGGCCTCGGGCAGCGCCATCCAGTCCTTCATGCGCTGGCTGGTCTTGCTGCCGAGGAAGATGGCGAGATAGGTATCGGTGCCGGTCATGCGGTTTCTCCTCTTGATGATTGCGGGTTCCTGTCCCAAGGACGAAGCCCATTCCGTCGTGCCGACATCGGATATCGATTTTTTTGACGCTAAGGGGAGCGGTGCGGGACGAAGCCTCTGGAATTGTCACGGGGGCGGATCCCATCCGAGCCCGAAACATGCAAGGATTGCCAGGATAATCGAGGAACGGGGGGAGGGCCGTCGAATGGGGGGCAAGAAGCGCCAGATAAAGCTTGCCGTGCATATCAATCCCGCCGGCGGCAACCATGTGGCCGCCTGGATGCATCCCCGCGCCCAGAAGGATTCCAGCCGCAACGCCAGCCATTATCTCGACATGGCCCGGACGGCGGAGCGCGGCAAGTTCGACCTCATCTTCCTGGCGGATTCGGCGGCGACCCGCGACGGCAGCTTCAAGCGGCTCGCGCGCTTCCCGCAATACATGATCTATCTGGAGCCGCTGACGCTGCTCTCCGCCATGGCGGTGGGGACCCGGCATGTGGGCCTCGTCGCCACGGCGTCCACCAGCTATTTCGAGCCCTATAACGTCGCGCGGCTCTTCGGCTCGCTCGATCACATCAGCGGTGGCCGCGCCGGCTGGAACGTGGTGACGACCGCCAATGCGGCCGCCGCCCTCAACTATGGCCGGGAGGAGCATTACAGCCACGCCGAGCGCTATGCCCGGGCGCGGGAATTCGTCGATGTGGTGAAGGGGCTCTGGGACAGCTGGGACGACGACGCCTGCGTCTGGAACGAAGAGACGGGCATCTATTTCGACCACGAGAAGGTCCATCGCCTGAACCACAAGGGCGACTTCCTGTCGGTGCGCGGCCCCTTGAACATGGAGCGCCCGCCCCAGGGCCATCCGGTGCTGATCCAGGCCGGGACCTCGGAAGACGGCAAGAACCTCGCCGCCGAGATCGCCGACATGGTCTTCGTGACCGAGCAGGAGATGCCGAGCGTCCAGGCGATTTACCGGGACATCAAGGCGCGCACCCTCGGGTTCGGGCGGCGGCCGGAGGATCTGTTGGTCATGCCGGGGATCGGCGTGCTGGTGCGCCCCACGGCCGAGGAGGCGCGGCGCGATTACGAGCAGCTTCAGTCCCTGGTCCATCCCGACGTCGGCCTGGAGGTGCTGGGCGCCCAGATGAATTTCGCCGATCTCACCGGGGCCGATGTGGAAAAGCCCTTGCCCGACCACCTGCTGCCGCGCGGGGATTCGACCCAGGAGCGGCGGATGCGGGGCGTGCTGGCCGACAATCCGGGGATCACGGTGCGCCAGCTCTACGAGCGCTTTACCGGCGCCCGGACCTCCCATGTCGTCGTCGGCGATCCGATCCAATGCGCCGACCGGCTCCAGGAATGGTTCGAGAGCGAGGCGGCCGACGGCTTCGTCATCCAGCCCCTGTTGCTGCCCGAGGGTCTGGACGATTTCGTCGACCTGGTGGTCCCGGAACTCCAGCGCCGGGGGCTCTATCGCCGGGACTACGAGGGGACGACCCTGCGCGAAAACCTGGGCCTGCCCCGTCCGGCGAGCCGGTATCGGGAGGGGTAGGACTTGGGGTTGGGGGCGGGTGAATCGAGCGGGATGTTCATGCGAAATTTGGTCGGCGGGACGGCTTTCGCGGCGCGTCAGTAGCGCGTATCGACCAGATAGCCGGTTCGGCCTGAACATTGGCCTCCCCGATCATTCTTATGGGGGTTCAGGTGGCCACCCATTCGGTCGCGCCTGAAATTCTTCTGACATATCGGGCATTGATAAATATAGACGGGCTTACCAAAGGCGCGCGTCCGCCGAGATGATGACGTGTTGCGTGGCGCATAGGACTGAGGGCGCAGGGCGGCCTGCGCCACGAGCACTGGACCTTTGGGGCCTAACTCCACCGCATGGCGTGGCGTAAACGACGTGTTGGTCATGCGCGCGCCCTGGATGCGATCGACGCGATAACTGCGCTGTGCGTTGCTATCGTTGTTGTAGGCATGCAGGACGATATTGCCATCCTGCGTGCGACGCAGAGAGTAGGGCTCGATGCGACGCGTGGAGCCCTGATAATCCAGCTCGACGAGCAAGCGGTTTCCCGCCGCGAAGCGGATGACTTCGATCATGGACTGCGCTCGGCCAGACACGGGCAGGCGCAGATCGCGCTGGCGCAGGACAACTTCGCCCGCGCTCACCGCCAGCGCAGCGGGGACTTCGGGTGCGACCCCGCCCGCCAACCAGGCGAAGAACCCCGGCAGTTCGTCCCAGAAGCTTTCATAAGGCGGCAGGAATGGCAGCTGGTGCGCCAACATGTTCTGCCAGAGGCTTTCCAGTTCGGGGCGGTGCGGCTCCAAATGCGCTAGCTCGGGCACGGGAATATTCTTGAAGGCGCATTTCTGCCGGAGCACATCGAGCATGACAGCAGCATGCGGACGCGCGTCGACGTTCCGGTATAGGTTCACGACATCGTAGAGGTCGCGCGGACGTGTCCGCTCCGCGAGCGCGCGCACCTTCTCCCCGAATAGCTCTTCGTAAGCATAGGCGAGAATGTCGATGCCTTCGGCGGGGGCGTCGGTGTAAGGGTGGAATACCTCCACGCGCGTTGGCGCGAGCACGATGCGCTCGTCCGCGGTCAGGTCAAGCTTGATGCGCGGGAGATCGCGCGTGGCGACGGGACCGCGATAGCTGATCCTGCCCTGGCACGAGATGGTGCCGCGCGGGTTGTTGTAAATGTCGAAGTCCTGCTTCTCTGGCGGGAATTCGATGCCTGTCCGTTCGTATATCCACGCGCCGACCTCGGCGAAGGTGGTCTTCAGGAATTCCTCATCGAGGCCATCCTCTTCGGTGAGGGTGAAATCGAGATCTTCCGAGAAGCGGTAGGTTTCGAAGAAGCATTTCTTCAGGCAGGTGCCGCCCTTGAATAGCCAGCTGTCGCGAAGAGCCGGATGCGCGCTGATGCCCGCCAGCATCCAGCCGAGAACATAGTCTTTCTCGACGACATGCGGGGTCAGCGACATGCGCGTTGCCATGTCAAGGATTTCGCGTCGATCAATCATGCGCGCACCTGTGCTTTCCAATGCGCTGGAATCCATAACCGCCAGCGCGTGACAAGCCGCGGGCAATCCAGCGCGGGATCGAGTTTGACGTTGCCTTTCGTCAGGCGCGCGCTGCACGCGTCTGCGATGGCGGCCGCATCCGGGTTATGCTCAACCAGAAAGCCCAGCCGCTTGAATACGGCACCGTTTCCGAGGCGCGCGGCATATTCGATCAGCGCGCCATCGTTGCGGTCTTTTCGCCGAAGATAGTTGGCAAGGCACTCCGACACTTGCTGGATGCCGCCGCCGAGCGTGGGATCGTCCAGCATGTCTACGATTGTGCGGTGGGGATCGGAGACCTGAACCTTGATGTGCCCGCGCCAGACGGTCTTTGTCCCGAATATTTTCTTCTCGCCTACCTGCTTTACGGTGAAGGTGGCGCCGTGGCGTTTGTGCGTTTTTCCGCGCACGCTCTTCGTGGTGATAACGACGATGTCATTGAATATTTGCTCGGTCAGGTCCCAGAATTCGGCAGCTGTCCTGCCCCCGATGTAGGACGGAGAGAAAAGCGACGGCACGAGCACCCATGGGTCATCTAGTACATGTTCGCTGCCGAGCGTGTTGAGCGTGACAGGGACATAGATGCCTCGGCTCACGCGGCGCAGCCAGCCTTGCGTCGTCCAGCGCGCCAGCATCTTGGCCGCTTCTGAGCGCCCGAGGTCGAGCACGCGCACCGCATCATCGACGCGGATTACATCCCGGGCACCGCTGATGAGGTCGGTCAGGCGTTGCCGCCCTTTGGGCAGCGATATGGGGGCTGAATATTTTATCTGCCGAACTTCGCAAAAAGCGTGAATTTTCACAGCTTAGTTATACTACTCAACCTTTCTTATCGCACTATATAATTTTCGCTATAATTCACAAAAATAGAGAATTTTTACATAAAAACTATACTTCTTGTCATGCTCGATTGGACGGCCTCGCCCTACGGCAGCAGTCGACCGGACCATCCGCTCCCACCCCACCCCGCCCCGCCCCTCGACCCCACGCCCCCGCTTCCCGATTGCAGCCACCCCGTCACCGACATAGCATGCCGCCAGCAACGGAGGAGACGACGATGGGGCGGGTCAAAGTCGCGGGGTTTGCCTTGTCCCTGGATGGGTTCGGCGCGGGGCCGGAACAGAGCCTTCAGGATCCCCTGGGCAAGCGCGGGACGGAGCTTCACCGCTGGTTCTTCGGCACCAGGACCTTCCTGGCCATGTTCGGCAAGGGCGGCGGCTCGGAGGGGGTGGACGAGACCTTCGCCCATCGCTCCATGGACGGCTTCGGCGCCTTCATCCTGGGCCGGAACATGTTCGGTCCCCTGCGGGGCGACTGGCCGGACGACAGCTGGAAGGGCTGGTGGGGGCCAAATCCGCCCTATCACGCGCCGACCTTCATCCTGACCCATCATGCCCGCGATCCCATCGTCATGGAGGGCGGCACCACCTTCCACTTCGTAACGGACGGGATCGAGGCCGCCCTCGACCGCGCCCGCGAGGCCGCCGGAGCCCGCGACGTCAAGATCGGCGGCGGCGTCTCGACCGTTCGCCAATATCTGCGGGCCGGCCTGATCGACGAGCTGCACTTCGCGCTGTCGCCTGTCCTGCTCGGACGGGGCGAGGCGATGTTCGAGGGCCTGGACCTCCCGGCCCTCGGCTACCGCGTGACGGAAACCACCGCCTCGGAGCTTGCGACGCACGTCGTGCTCGGGCGCGAGGGGGGCGAATAGGCTTCCGCTGTCGCGGGGCGCGGCCGGGTCCGCTTGGGGACCGTCCTTTCCGCCGTCCCACCCGCGGCCGGTCAAATGGAAGCAGGCGTCAAGAGTCTCTGCCCAGGCGGCCCGAATACTATAAAACGGCGAAGGGGCGCGGCGCATCGGTGTGCCTCAAACCTTCACCGAAAACCTTCACTGCATCGGGCGATGCGAGAACCTGGGACGGACCTTTGTGAACAGCGGGCAACAGGCGACCCGGCGGCCCTCGCTCCTGCGGGATCCCGTCACCTATCACGCGGGGGCGCTTGGGACCTTCATGGCGGCCTCGGCGGCGCCGACGCCGCTCTATCGCTTCTACCAGGAGGTCTTCGCCGTCTCGCCGGGCATGGTCGCCATCGTCTTCGCGGTCTATGTCTTCGCGCTGCTGATCTCGCTGCTGATCGCGGGCTCCCTCTCCGATCATCTCGGCCGGCGTCCGGTGGTCTTCGTCTCGATTCTGGTCGAGATCGCCGCCATGGCGCTCTTCGCGACGGCGAGCGGTCCGGGGCAGCTGATCCTGGCGCGCATCGTCCAGGGGGTCGCGACCGGCGTCGGCACCGCCTCCATCGGGGCGGCGCTGGTGGATTTCGGCCGCGCCCGGGGACAGGCGGTGAATTCGATTACGCTCTTCGGCGGCATGGCGGTCGGCACGCTGGGGACCAGCGCCCTGGTGCAGTTCGGGCCGGACCCGCTGCATCTGACCTTCAGCCTGCTGCTGGTCCTCTTCGCGCTGGAGGCCGCAGCGATCTGGCTCACGCCCGAGACCGTCAGGGGCAAGCTCGGCCTTCTGCATTCGCTCCGCCCGCGCCTCTCCGTCCCGCCCCAGGCGCGCCGCGCCTTCCTGTCGATCACGCCGCTCCACATGGCGGATTGGACGCTGGGCGGGTTCTATCTCTCGCTGGTGCCGGCGGTCGTGGTGGCGGCGACGGGGAACCACGCTCCCCTGACGGGCGGGGCGGTGGTGACGGCGCTCCTGGTGGCGAGCACGATCACCAATTACACCTGCCGCGCCAAGGACCCCCGGAAGAACCTGATGGCCAGCGTCTTCGCCGCGGTCGCGGGGGTGGTGACGGTGCTCTGCGGCATCCATCTGGCGAGCGTCGCCCTGCTGCTGGTCGGGACGCTCTTCTGCGGGATCGGCTTCGGGCTCAATTTCCTGGGCTGCATCGGGCTGGTCATGCCGCTGGCGAAGTCCGACGAGCGCGCGGAACTTCTCTCCTCGCTTTACACCCTGGGCTATCTCGCCTTCAGCGTCCCGGCGATCCTGGCCGGCTTCCTGGTGAGTTCGCTCGGCTATACGGTGACGGCCGACATCTATGCGGCGGTCATCCTCGCCTTGAACCTCGCGGGCGTCTTCTGCCTCAAGGCGGTGAAGACGCCGCCCGCGCCCTAGAGCAATAGGGCCTCCGGCCGCTCAAGCGCCACTTCGGCTGTCGCGTTTCCATCAAGACGGAAATCGCTCTAGGTAGGGGTCAGCTGCCGGCCGCCAGCTTGTCCTGGGTCTTGGTGTCGAAATCCTGGGCGTCGTGGCGCTCGCGCAGCTGGCCTGCGGGATCGCCCGACATGCGGTTGACCATGCGCCCGCGCGTCACCGCCGGCCGTTCGAGTAGGGCGTCGGCCCAGCGCTGCAGGTGCTTATAGTCCTGGACCGCCAGGAACTCGCCCGCGCCGTAGATCCAGCCCTTCGCGAGGCCCCCGTACCAGGGAAAGATGGCGATGTCGGCGATGGTATAGCTGGCGCCCGCGATATATTCGCTCTCGGAGAGCCGCCGGTCGAGCACGTCGAGCTGGCGTTTGGTCTCCATGGCGAAACGGTTGATCGCATATTCGATCTTGACCGGCGCATAGGCGTAGAAATGGCCGAAGCCGCCGCCCAGGTAAGGCGCGCTGCCCATCTGCCAGAAAAGCCAGGACAGGCATTCGGCCCGCGCGGCGGGCTCGGTCGGTAGGAATTCGCCGAATTTCTCGGCCAGATGCATCAGGATCGCGCCGGATTCGAAGACCCGGATCGGCTGGGGGCCGCTGCGGTCCATCAGGGCCGGGATCTTGGAATTGGGATTGACGCCGACGAAGCCGCTGCCGAACTGCTCGCCCTCGCCGATCTTGATCAGCCAGGCGTCGTATTCCGCCCCGGCATGGCCCAGCGCCAGCAGTTCTTCGAGCAGGATCGTGACCTTCTGGCCATTGGGCGTGGCGAGCGAATAGAGCTGGAGCGGATGCTTGCCGACCGGCAGCTCCTTGTCCTGGAGCGGGCCGGCGATCGGGCGGTTGATATTGGCGAACCTGCCGCCGTTCTCCTTGTTCCAGACCCAGACCTTGGGGGGCGTGTAATCGGGCGTATCGGTCATTCCGCAAAACTCCAGGCATTCCAAGGGACGGGGACGGGGACGGGGACAGCCGCACAGGGGTGCGACCCGCCTATCCTATACGATAGGCCGACCCGCAGACACGTCCCGCAGAACCGCCATGCGTGCGGCGCAGGTCGGCCGGATGGGCATTGTCGGAGCGTGGGCGCCGGGTGGCTTCGGTCGATAGAGAACGCGGACCCTTTGGAACCGCTCAGTAGTCGCGGCCGGGCTCGTCCGCGGCGGCCGAGGCTTCGGCCAGGCTATGCACTTCGCGCATCAGGGCGCAGACCCGGCCGGGAATGTCCTGCTCCGGCAAGCCCATGTCCCGCATGCGCTCGGTGAAACTTTCCCGCATGCGGCCGATGACGGCGTCTTCCATGTCAGCCTCCTTTGCGAAAGTACACTGGCAAGCGTCTCAATAATTGACAGTAAAACGCGAAATATAAGATTGGTCAACTTGCAATTGAATTGTAAATGCTTTGTTACTTAAGGGTTCGCGGACAATTGTCTCCAATTCTTCCGATATCGACTCCGGCGCGGCCTAAATTCGGGGCCGCCTGGGCGGTTCTATTAGCGGGCATTTGAGTGACATCTGATCCGAAATCCGGGCCGGTTAGTAATTTGGTAGCGATTATTGTCCGATTGTCTTGGCTCGAATTCATGGCTCGGGGGGAGGGCTATGCAAGAACCGAGACGAATATTCAACCGGTCGAAAGCATCGACCAAGACGCGCTTCGTGGTGACGCTCATCCTGATGGAACTCGCGATCTGGATCGGCATCGTCCACGGCGGGGAAACCCTGCTCGCGGCCTGGTAGCCGACCAAAAAATCCGCCGGCCCAAAAAAACAACGGGCGATGTCGGCGCCGGATTATCTTGTCCGTCGTTTCAGTGACAGGCTCGTGAGGCCGGCTGAAGCAAGGAGACGGACGATGCGTGTGATGGTGCTCGTGAAGGCCACCCCGGACAGCGAAAGGGGCTTTCACCCCACGCCCGAAACCCTGGCCGCGATGAAAGAGATGGGCCGCTTCAATGACGAGCTGCGCAAGGCCGGCATCCTGCGCAGCGCCGACGGCCTCAAGCCGTCCTCGGCGGGCAAGCGCGTCGCCTTCGACGGCGCGGGCCGCCGGGTCATCGACGGGCCTTTCCCCGCGACCAGCGAACTGGTCGCGGGCTTCTGGCTCTGGGAGGTCAAGGACATGGAGGAGGCCGTCGCCTGGGTAAAACGCTGCCCCAATCCCATGCCGGGTCCCAGCGAGATCGAGATCCGGCCGATGCACGATATGGCCGATTGGACGTGAGCCCCTGACGCGGGGAGGCAGCCGAACCGGCTATTTCGTCCGGTGCAGATCCAGATAGGGATTGGGGTCGAGGTCGGGGGAGCCTCCGATCGCCAGGATCAGCACAAGCAGGACGCCGGCATAGATCAGGGCCAGCGCGAGAGAGGCGATCCCCGGCGGCAGGTGCCGGTCGAGCAGGCGGGAAAGCGGGGTCATCCTGCGGCAAGGCTCCAAAGTCTGGTGATCACCGGATGGGCGAGCGACAGCCAGCCGAAGACGGCGACAGGTCCCAGCACCGCCGCGACGCCCTTCGGCAAGGCGGGGATGCCCTTTCGCAGCCTCCATCCCTGGAAGAGGCGCGTCGCCACGATCCCCGCCACCTGCCAGAACGACCAGAGCAGGTAATAGGGCGACGCCTCGTGCCACAGGCCCATGGCGATCATGGCGGCGACGAGCCCCGCCAGCGGCGAGCGGGTGAAGGCCGCCACCAGATGGAAAACATAGTCGCGGCACCATTGCGACAGGGTGATGTGCCAGCGGGTCCAGAATTCGACGAGATTATGCGCGAGCCAGGGCCGGTTGAAATTCTCCTCCAGCCGCAGGCCCATCATCAGGGTCAATCCCAGCGCCAGGCCGCTGAAGCCCGCGAAGGTGAAATAGAGGTGAACCCAGGCGACGCCCGAAACCAGCCAATCGCGCCAGAAGGGCGGCCATGAGTCCGTCGCGCGGAGCAGCAGGTTTTCGATATGGCCGCACATCCAGCTGCCGAGCACCACGGCCATGGCGAGACCGAACAGCGCCCGCTCGGCGCCAGTGAAGAAGGCCGCGCTCTCCCAGCGGCGACGGTCGCATTGCCGCTCGAAATGCTGGATGCGGTGAATGGGTCCCACGGCGATCAGCGGCAGGACAAGCTGATACCGCAAGTGCCGCCGGATGCCAGGATTGGCGAGCCGCCCCAGCCACCAATCCAGCAGCACATGGAGATTGCGCAAGCTGAAATAGGCCCCGCCGATCCAGAGGATCCCAGGCAGGCTCCGGGTGAGGAAGAGCGCGCCCACCAGCGCCACGCTCCAGGCGAAAGCCAGGGTTCCCCGCCGGCCGCAGCGGTCGCCCAGCGTCATGACCAGAGGCGTGCCCAGCGCCGCGCCCAAAGCCCAGGCCGCCGACAGCGGGGACAGCAGGATGAGGGCCAGCGCCGTCCACCCCGTCAGCGCATCCCAGGCGAAGCGTTGCGGCACGGCCCAGACGAGCGGCACCCCGATCAAAGCCGCCAGGGTCAGGGCCAGGACTTCAGGCGACATCAGCGGTCATGCCACCACTGCGCGATTTCCGCCAGGAAGCGGGCGCGGCCCTGGGCGTTCATATGCGCGTGATCGACGAAATAACTGTCCGGCCAGGCGGGTGCTGGCGCAAAGAGCGGCAAACCCCAGTTCCCGGCAAGCGCCGCCAAATGCGCCTGGAGCGTCTGCTGCGCTTCGGCGCCCATATGGTCGGCGGCCGTTTGCGCCCGGGGCGGCACGACCAGCACGATCTCCACGCCCCTGTCGCGGGCTTCTTGCAGGATCCCGGCAAGCCTGCCCGGCTGGCGCGGCTCGCGCAGGTGAAGGGGATGGGAGATTTTAAGCGCTTCGGGCTCGATGACCGAGGTCGCATCGAGCGATTGAGCCTCCTCCCGTCCCAGCGAGGCCTCCCGGCCCAGGAGCCATCTGATCGGCCGCCGAAGATCATAGGCTCTTTGCGCCAGCCCCATCGAAGCCTGCAGGATCCACGGCGGGCGGCGATGGGCGAAATCGAAGGCCAGACTATTGGCCTCCACGAAGATCGTGCCCGCGCCCGCCTCCATGGCCTGCGACAGCAGCGACAGCGTTTGCTCTTCGGAGATCTGCTGGATGGCGACGCGCGTATGCCCGCGCCCATCGCCCAGCAGGCCACCCTTTTCGGGCAGGCTCGCGGGAACCGCATGGAGCAGGAGCGAGGAGCCGATGACGACGACCGGTCGTCCCAGGGCCTCGCGATCGATCCACCGCTCCGTCCTCGCCAGGAAAATCAGCGTGGCGGCAACGAGGATCGAGGCGAGCGCCCAGCTTCGGCCGAGAGCGCCCGCGGTCATCGCCGCGCGCTCTCCACGACGGCGATGAAATCGGCGAGGCTCCGCAGGCGAAGCGCCCGCTTGACCGGGATGCGCAACCCGAAGCGTGTTTCGACGGCGACGATCAGGCTGACCTGGGCGAAGCTGTCCCAGCCCGTCACCGTCTCAGGCGTGGACTCCGGCCGCAAGGACAGGGGATCGACCCGCAGCACTTCCGCCGCCAGGGCGCAGACCTGCGCGGGGATATCGCCGATGCCGGGGGATGTTCCCGCGCGCGTGTCGCTCGCCATCGCCTCCCGAAGCGCTTGCCGCAACCGGTCGAGATTGGGCTTTCCCGCGTCGCCACGTGGAATCGCCGGCACCGCGAGGATCCGCTTGGGCACCTTGAAGGCCTCGAGTTCCGCCCGGGCATGGCGCGTGAGGTCCGCTTCATCGGTGGGCCGGTCGAGCACCACCCCCGTCACCGGGATCTCGCCGAAGTCCGCATCCGGCAAAGCCACCGTCGCCGATTCGGCCACCGTGGGATGGCGGCTTATGGCCTCGTCGATCTCTTCGGGCCGGATCAGCAGGCCGCCGCACATGATCACCGTCTTGATGCGGCCCAGGATCTCGTAGGATCCGTCGGGGCGAAGCCGGACGACATCCCCGGTCCGCATCCAGCCGTCGGCGGTGAAGGCCGCGGCGCTGCGCGCGGGGTTCTTCCAATAGCCCGCGAAGACATTGTCGCCGCGAAGCTCCAACTCGCCGGCCCCATCGGGCTCAGCGCCGGTGCTCGCGATGCGGGCCTCGCAATCGACCGGCCGGCCGATGGTGTCGAAGGCGCCCATCTCCGGATGGGGACCGGCGTAGAGGGCGCTCGCCACCGTTTCGGTCAGGCCGTATTGGTTGAAGACGGGCCGCTTGAAACGGGTCTCCAGCCGCCGCCACAGACCCGCGTCGAGCCGGGCGGCGACCGACAGGAGGCCGACGCATTCCGCCCCGTCGAAATAGTCGTCGTGCTGGCCATAGCGATCGATCATCGACCAGATGGTCGGCACGGTGATGACATGGCTCGCCCGCTCCTGGCGCACCCGGTTCAGCCAGTCTTCGAGCCCCGGCGCGGTGAAGCCGCCGGAGCGGATCAGCGCGCAGCCATTGGCCAGGGCCAGCAGCGGCCCCTGCACCAATCCGTCGCCATGGGCCAGCACCATGTCGTTGAAGATGCGGGACCGGCTGTCGTAGCCGAAGAGGCGCGAGAGCGTCGCGAGGTTAGCGAGCAGGTTGCGCCGAGTGACCATGACGCCGCTCGGATCCTGGGTCGTGCCCGAGGTGAAGAGGATATAGGCGAGACCGCCCTCGTCTTCGGGCAGCCGGGGCTCGCGGTCGCTTTCGCCGCGATCGAGGCCGAGCCTGGCGGCGCGCGATAGGGACGGCTTGCCGGGCAATCTCCATCGCGCCAGACCGCCGGACGACGGGGCGGGCAGCGGCCGGATCGCGCGGAAGCGGGCGAGGGCGCTCCAGCCCTCCGCCCGTCGCGCCGCATCCGCCACGATCAGTCCCGGTTCGACCGTCGCCGCGATGGAGGCGGCCCGGGCTGCGGGCGTATCGGGGGTCAGCATCACCGGCACGAGGCCATCGAGGAGCGCCGCCACGAAGGCGCTGATGGCGGCGCTCTCATGGGTGGTGACGATCATCACCGAGCTTCCCGCCGTGAGCTTTTCGGCATCGAAGGCCGCGAGCCAGCTTCGCACGAGCGCGCTCAGGTCGCCATAGGTCAGCCGGTCGCCGGGGGTGACGAGAAACTCCGCCTGGGGCGTCGCCCGGATCCGATCCCAAAGCATCCTTATTCCGGGCATCGGCTATTCGCCATCCTCGACATGGAGCGACGAGCGGGCCGCATCGAAAGGCCTCTCGTTCGCCGGATTGCCGGCGACGAAGGCTCCTTCCGCCACGTGCCGCCGCACCAGCGACCCCGCCGCGACCACCGCGCCCGCCCCGATCCTGAGATCCGGCAGGACGACCGCTCCGGCGCCGATCATGGCGCCATCCCCGACATGGACGTTTCCGGCCAGCGTCGCGCCGGGGCCGATGCTGACATGGTCCCCCAGCACCGTATGATGGCCGAGCGAGGCCGCCCGGTTCACGAGCACCCCGTCGCCGAGGAGCGACAAAGCCCCGATCACCACGCCCGCGTTGATGAAGGATCCGTCTCCAACCCGGGCGGTTCTGGCCAGCACCGCATGGGGATCGATGAGGGCGGGCGCCGCTTCAAGGCCGAGGCCCGCCGCCATTTCCATCAAAGCCTTCCGCCGCTTAGGGGAGAAGGCGCAGGCAATGAAGGGAGCAGCCATTGCCTTGGGATCGAAGTCGGCGAGATCGCAGAGCGAGGCGCGATCGATGAGGCGCGGGGTCCCCTTGACGCTCACCGCGACCGCAATGCCGATCCCCAGGCGGTAGCAGGTCTCCTCATATTCCACGACCAGCGGGGATCGCACTCCAAAGAGGATGAGCCGGTCGTTGCGCGGCGACAATTGAGCAAATACTCCTGGCGTTGGATCGGGGTCAAATCATCGCCAAGATTGGAATCGGCGCCGGATGATCCATGAACCCATGGTAGTGCAGAATTCGCCTGCCTGCCAGGGCAGGCGCTAATTCCCAGCCTTCCCCAGCAGGCCGATCTCCAATGGGACGCCAAGCTTAGAGGCTTGCTTCGGCCCGCTTGGCCTCGCCCAGATAGGCGTTGAGGATCGCGGCGACGAGGCCGGGGAAGCGGGTCTCCACCTCGCCGCAGCGGGAGGTGTTGCGCATTTCCACCCCGTGGCGCTCGGAACGGATCAGCCCGGCCTCGCGCAGCACCTTGAAATGCTGCGACAGCGAGGATTTCGGGATGATCCGGTTGCCGACGCTGGCGAAGGCCGAGCAGGTTTCCACGCAGCCGATGCTGGCGATATCCGCGAAGATCGCCGCCCGCACGGGGTCGGACAGGGCATGAAGGATCCCTTCCGGCCGGATGTCGTCGAGCGAGGGGTGAAACAAGGGGCGCATAATTTCTAAGGTAGGGGGGCTTGATCCGCGGATCAATAGTTCCAATTTCCCGAACTATGGGAATAAGGCACGCCATACCGGCGCCCGGGCTCACCAGCCTCCCAGCAGAATGGGGAAAAAATCATGGCGAAACTCGCAGGCAAGGTCGCGGTCGTCACCGGGGCGTCGAAGGGCATCGGCGCCGCCATCGCCAAGGCTCTCGCGGCGGAAGGGGCGGCGGTGGCGGTCAATTATTCGTCGAGCCGGGCCGGGGCGGACGCCGTGGTGCGCGCCATCACCGAGGCGGGCGGCAAGGCGGTCGCGGTGCAGGGCGACGTCACCAAGCCCCAGGAGGCCCAGGGCATCGTCGAGGCCGCGGTGAAGGCCTTCGGCCGCCTCGACGTGCTGGTCAACAATTCCGGCGTCTATGAGTTCGCGGCCATCGAGGCTGTGACGCCCGAGCATTACCGCAAGATCTTCGACGTCAACGTGCTGGGCCTGTTGCTGACCACCCAGGCGGCGGCCAAGCATCTCGGCGAGGGCGGCAGCATCATCAACATCTCCTCGGTCGTCACCAGCCTCCTGCCGCCGCAGTCGGCGGTCTATACGGCCTCCAAGGGCGCGGTCGACGCGATCACCGGCGTGCTGGCCACGGAACTGGGGCCGCGCAAGATCCGCGTGAACGCCATCAACCCCGGCATGGTGGACACCGAGGGCGCCCAGTCGGCGGGCTTCATCGGCTCGGACTTCGAGAAGGGCGTGATCGCCCAGACCCCCCTGGGCCGCGTCGGCCAGCCCGAGGATATCGCCCGGGTCGCGGTGTTCCTGGCCTCGGAAGATTCCCGCTGGATGACCGGCGAAAAGCTCGTCGCCAGCGGCGGGCTGCACTAAGGCTTCAAAGCGGCGTGCCCCTCGTTCGGGCGGGGCACGCGCGCGCTCCTAGTAGATCTCCTTCACCCAATGCTGGGTCGATTTCTTCGGCCGCTTATAGCCCGTGTCGGGCTGCCTCGGCGGCAGGGAGAGTTCGATGGGGCTCAGGTCCTTGTAGGGGATCTGGCGCAGGAGATGCGCGATGCAGTTGAGCCGCGCCTTTTTCTTGTCGTCGGCATCGACGAGGTTCCAGGGCGCGTGGGGCTTGTCGGTAAATTCCAGCATCTTGTCCTTGGCGCGGGAGTAATCGACCCAGCGCTTGCGGCTTTCCAGGTCCATCGGCGACAGCTTCCACCGCTTGATCGGGTTCTCCATGCGCTCGACGAAGCGTTTCTCCTGCTCCTCGTCGCTGACCGAGAACCAGTATTTGACGAGATGGATCCCGGACTTCACCAGCATCTCCTCGAACAAGGGGCAGGCGCGCAGGAATTCCTCGTATTCGTCCTGGGTGCAAAAGCCCATGACATGCTCGACCCCGGCGCGGTTGTACCAGCTGCGGTCGAAGAGCACGATCTCCCCCTCGGCCGGCAGTTCCGCCACATAGCGCTGGAAATACCATTGCCCGCGCTCCTTCTCGGTGGGGGTGCCGAGCGCCACCACGCGGCAGAAGCGGGGGTTGAGGCTTTCGGTGATCCGCTTGATGACGCCGCCCTTGCCGGCCGAGTCGCGGCCCTCGAAGACCACCACCACTTTGAGCTTCTCGATCCGCACCCATTCCTGGAGCTTGATGAGCTCCAGCTGAAGCCGCGCCAGCTCGTCGACGTATTTCGATTTCTGGCGGCGCTTTTCCGGCGGCGCGCCGTCGCCCAGCACCCGCCAGCGATCCTCGATGGTGGCGCGCTCCTTAGCGTTGCGGCGAATCTCGCCGCCGATCTTTGGGGCGTTGCGGCGAATCTCGCCGCCGATCTTTGGGGCGTTGCGGCGAATCTCGCCGCCGGTCTTTGGCGTCCTGGCCATGCTGTCCTCCCTCGGGCTCCAAGGGAGGGTAGCGGGATGGGCCGCTAAATCAACGCTGGAGCGTCGGAGGAGAGGAGGACAGCGCTCACCTCCGCCGTCAATTGCTCGGCCCGGAAGGGCTTGCGCAGGAGCGGGGCGGGGACGACCGGCATGGCCTCGGGGTCGGAGATCGCGAAGAAGCCCGTCGTATAGAGGAGCTTCAGCCCCGGCCGCATCTGCCGCGCGATCTGCGCCAGGGCGAAGCCGTTGCGCTCGCCCGGGAAGACGATGTCGGTGACGAGCAGATCGACCTGGAGGCTCTTCTCCAGGATCGAGAGCGCGTCCTCCACATGGGCCGCCGGCAGCACGTCGTAGCCGGCGGATTGCAGGAGGTTCGCCATCAGGTCCAGGATGTCGAATTCGTCGTCCGCCACCAGGATCGTGGGCCGCGCCGCCGGAAAGCTCTGGATCACCCCGATGATCCGGTCGATGGCCCCGACGAGGGCCAAGGCCCCGGCTCTTTCGCCATAGAGCCGCAGCAGCGCCAGGTCGCCGAGCAGGGCCGTGCGCGCCCCGGAACTGTCGTCGTTGAGCCAGGCGGCATAGCAGGCCCGCACCGCCGAGACCCCCTGGACGATGGAGGAGGCCCAGCGCGTCTCCCGGTGCCGGTTCAGCCATTGCGCGACGGCCCCGCCTAGCGAGACGATCCAGGGATAAACCTCGATCTCCTTCATGCCCCAGCGTTCGACGCGATGCGCTGCCGAACGCGAGGCAGTCTCGGAGTAGGGATAGGACATAGGCTCAGGCCTTACAAAAGCGACGAGGATGCGGATCTTCGAGGCGGCTCCGGGGGAAGGGCGCCCAGGAGACGCGACATGCCATTGAATGCCGACGCACCTTGCTCGGGGGTTAATGGATGCGAGGGATCGTTGTGTCATTGACCTCCCAAATAGGCATGGCGTAAACCATGAAATGAGAAGCTATTTCAAATAGATAACACTCGTCGCAAATTGCGCGGATAATTCACGCCGCGCTGACCCTGTCATATAAGGACTCATCTCACGGTTGAAGTCGCGGGGCCGGGCGGTTCCGGGATGCGTTCCCGCCGAAAGCCCGCTAGCGCGGGTCCCGCCGCCCTCCCTTGGGGCGGAGCGGGACGAGGTTCCCGCCGGACTTGCCGGTGTCGCGCAGGACCACGTCGATCGCCTGGCCCAGGCCGCTCATCAGATAGGGTTTGCGCAAGACGTGGAAGTCGCCCTCGGCCTGCCCCGCGTTGGCGCTATAGCCCGTCACCAGGAGGATCGGCAGGGCCGGGTGCCGCTGCCGCAGCGCATGGGCGAAGCTGAGGCCGTCCATCTCGCCCGGCACGACGATATCGCTGACCACCAGGTCGAAGTTCATCCGTTCCACGGCCTCCAGCCCGGCCAGGGCGGCGGGGACCGTGTGGACCTCGTAGCCGAGCTGCTCCAGCATGCGGCCGGTGACTTGGGCGACCTCGTCGTTGTCTTCCATCAAGAGGGCGCGCCCGCCCTTTCCGGTCGTTATCTTTTCCGGCAGCCCCTCCTGCTCGGGCTCGTCCAGCGAGCGCGGCAGATAGAGGGTGATCGTCGTCCCGATCCCCATCGTGCTGCGCAACAGCACCGTGCCGCCCGAGAGATGGGCGAAGCCATGGACCTGGGAGAGGCCGAGGCCGGTCCCCTTGTCCGCCGGCTTGGTGGTGAAGAAGGGATCGAAGACCTTGGGCAGCAGGTCGGCGGGGATGCCCGAGCCCGAATCCGCCATCCGGATCGCGACGAAATTTCCTTCGAGCCGCTGGGGCGTTTCGCTCGCCGCCAGGGTTTCGTTGGTGGCGGTGAGGGACAGGGTTCCGCCGCCCGGCATGGCGTCGCGGGCGTTCACCGCGATATTCACCAGCGCCAGCTCGAACTCGCTCACGTCGATCTTCACCGGCCAGAGCCCGGGCTGGATGCTGAAGGAAAGCCGCACGCTCGCCGGCACCGTGCTGGCCAGCAGCGTCCGGATGGCCGGGAAACGGTCGGCAAGCTGCAGGGTCGCCGGATTGAGCGCCTGGCGCCGCGAGAAGGTCAGCAATTGCCGGGTCAGGCTTTCGCCGCGCTTGGCCGCGAGTTCGATGGCCTCGACGGCCTCGCGGGCTTTCGGGTCGTCCGCCAGGTATTTCCGCAGGAGGTGGAGATTGCCGCCGATGATCATCAGGAGGTTGTTGAAGTCATGGGCCACGCCGCCCGTGAGCTGACCCAAGGCCTCCATCTTCTGGGCATGGGCGCGCTCGATCTGAGCCTGTTCCAGCGCGAGCTGGGAAAGCCGCCGTTCCGTGACGTCGCGGGTGATCTTGGCGAAACCGACGAGACGCCCCTCCTCGTCGCGGATCGCGTCGATGACGACGCTGGCCCAGAAGGTGGTCCCGTCCTTGCGCAGGCGCTGGCCCTCGGCCTCGTAGCGGCCCACGCTGCCGGCGATCTGGAGCGCCCGCGCCGGCAGTCCCGCCGCCCGCTCGCCCTCGGTGTAGAAACGCGAGAAATGATTGCCGACGATCTCGGCGGCCTTATAACCCTTGATGCGCTCCACCCCGGTGTTCCAATTGGTGATGATCCCATTGGGGTCGAGCATGTAGAGCGCGTAGTCGGTCACGCCCTCGACGAGCATGCGGAACCGGCGCTCGCTTTCCTTCAGGGCCTCCTGGGCGTTGCGCTGCTCGGTGATGTCGCGGGTGATCTTGGCGAAACCGAGGAGGGTGCCGTCCTCCTGCCGGATCGGATCGACCACCACCGAGGCCCAGAAGCGGCTGCCGTCCTTGCGATGGCGTCAGCCTTCCCCCTGGAAGCGTCCGTCCCGCAAGGCCTGGTCGAGGACGCGGGAGGGAAGCCCCGCCGCGCGATCTTCCGGGGAATAGAACCGCGAGAAATGCTGCCCGATGATCTCGACGGCCTTATAGCCCTTCATCCGTTCCGCCCCGGTGTTCCAGTTTGAAACGATGCCGCCGGCGTCGAGCATGTAGATCGCATAATCGGTCAGCGCCTCGACCAGCAGTTCGAACCGATGCGGGTCGTTGATCGGCTGGGCCGAGGGTGGAGTTTGGGGAGGTTTCGTCTGCATCACCTGGGCCGTGAGAAGAGGGCCTGGGGGGATGGGGAGAATGAAGCAGGCTGCTTGCAAAGTAAGCCCGCCCCTCGTTTTTCACAATAACCCCTGCGGGGGGCGTGGCGGGGGCCGGGGCGGGCGGCGGGCAGGGACCACGCTTCAGACGCTGTCGCCGACCGGCTTTTCGAAGAGACGCGCGGCGACCCAGACCCCCGCGAGCATGCCCAGCAGCTGCGCCAGCACGAAGGGCGCGACGCCGCCAGGGGCGATGCCCGCGAAACTGTCCGACAGGGACCGCGCGAGGGTGACGACCGGATTGGCGAAGCAGGTCGAGGCCGTGTACCAATAGCCCGCGACGATATAGAGCCCGACCGCGCCGGGCGTCGCGGCGGGCCGCGTCGCCAGGCAGCCGAAGATCGTCAGCACGAGCCCGAAGGTCGCGACGAACTCCGCCAGCCATTGCGGCGGGCCGCTGCGGACCGTGGTGGCGAGTTGCAGCAGCGGCAGGTCGAACATCAGATGCGCGCAGCCGACGCCGATCAGCGCGCCCGCGACCTGGGCGAGGATATAGGGCGCCAGATCCCGCCGGGGCAACCGTCCCCGCAGCGTCATGGCGAGGCTGACGGCGGGGTTCATATGGGCGCCCGAAACCGGCCCGAAGATCAGGATCAGCACCACGAGCATCGCGCCCGTTGCCAGGGTATTGCCGAGGAGCGCCACCCCGACATTCCCGCCCGACAGCCGCTCCGCCATGATCCCCGACCCGATGATGGTCGCGAGCAAAAGGCCGGTCGCCAGCGCCTCCGCCGCGAGCCGCCGCCCCAGGGGGATCGCGGTCATCGGCGGAGCGAGGCGCTCAGATCGTCATGTCGCGCCTCGCCCAGCAGCTTCAGGAGGCCCGCCAGCGCCTCGCGGTCGAGCCGGTCGACGGGCAGCGAGACGAAGGCGGCGATGCGGTGCTTGAGCGCGTGGAAGGCTGTCTTGAAGGCGCGGCTCCGCTCGATCTCCGCCCCTTCCACGGCGGCGGGGTCGGGGAGGCCCCAATGGGCCGTGACCGGATGGCCGGGCCAGATCGGGCAGACTTCGCCCGCCGCCTGGTCGCAGACCGTGACGACGAAATCCATCGTGGGCGCGTCGGGGCCTGCGAATTCGTCCCAGCTCTTGCTGCGCAGCCCGTCGGTCGGGAAATCCAGCGCGTCCAGCAAGGCGAGCGCGCCGGGATGCACCGCGCCTTTGGGGAAGCTGCCCGCGCTATAGGCGACGAAGCGTCCTTCGCCCAGGCGGTTCAACAGGGCTTCCGCAAGGATGCTGCGGGCCGAATTGCCGGTGCAGAGAAAGAGGACGTTATAGGGTTTTCCCGTCACGATTCCGTCCCGCAGCAGGCGGCTTTCGCCAGGGGCGGGGGCGCGGCCACCGGCGCACAGCAGGCGCTGTCGGTGGTTCCGGCGGTGGTTCTGATCTGCCCTAGGTCGGCGCTGTCGCCATAGACCGTGCTCTCGCCGGAGGTCAGGAACGCTTCCCAGGCGAGGCCCTGCGGATCGCTGATCCAGGATTTCTCCGAGGCGGCATAGCAGCAAACGGTCCGCCCCTCCTCCAGCACGGGCCGGTCGGCGGCTTGCAGGCGGCCGTAGACCTCGCGCAGTTCCCCATCGGTCTCCACCTGGATGCCCAGATGATCGAGGCCCTTGTCCGAGGCGCGGGACGAGATGGCGAAATTGACGCGCGGGTCCTCCAGCATCCATTTCACATAATCGGGTTTCACCACCGAGGGCTCGGCAGCGAAGAGGGTGCTGTAGAAGCGTGTGGACTGGTCGATATCCTCGACGGAAACATGGGCATGAAAGCGCTTCATGATTTCGCTCCTTGGGGTGTCGCGACGAGGGCTGCGCCGTCGCAGGGGGGAACGCCGCAGGCTGCGGGCTCGCCCTGGCAGCAGTTCTCGGTGAGAAAGCCCAGGAGCCCGTTCATCGCCTCGTATTCGGCGACATAGATCAGCGACCGCCCCTCGCGCCGGAAGGTGACGAGCCCCGCGTGCCGGAGATGGTTGAGATGAAAGGAAAGCGTCGCGGCGGGTAATCCCAGATGCTCCCCGATCTGCCCGGCCGGCACCCCTTCGGGGCCGCTGCGCACCAGGAGGCGGAAGATATCCAGGCGGTTTTCCTGGGCAAGCGCCGCGAGCGCGGCGAGGGCGTCTATCTTTTCCATATTTCCATAATAATGGAATTATCGAACTGGGCAAGGGGGTTTGAACGGCTGATCCCCTCATTTTTCGTCATGCCCGGACTCGATCCGGGCATCTCGCGGAAGTCCCCACCAGATGCCCGGGTCAAGTGTTCAGCCCGGGCATGACCACCTGGGGGTGGTGCTACCGACCTGCTCCTATCGCGGTCTAGGCATGTCGCCAGACCTTCACGGCGGAAATCAGCAGAATTGCGGCGAGGGCCGGTAACAGAACAAAGTCGGGAACGATGCCGAGCAGGAGCCCTCCGACGAAGGTCCCCAGGATGGAGCCCCCGGCCATGACAAGCAGGAAAGCCTTGTTGCGTCCGAGCACGGAGAAGCTCTGGTCGCGGCTGTAACGGGTGAACCCCACCAGCATCGTCGGCAGGCTCACCGCTAGCGACAGGCTTCCTGCGAGCTTGATATCCGCCCCGAACAACAAGACCAGGGTGGGAATAAGCAGTTCACCCCCGGCAACCCCGAGAAGAGACGCCACGACGCCTATGATGAAGCCTGCGCAGACGCCCGCGACGAGTTGCACCGAGCCGGCCAGAACGGCATGTCCGGCGCTCGCTCCATGCCCAAATATGAGTACGACCGCGATCACGACGAGCAAGGCCGCGATGACTTTATAGAGGGTTTCGGATCTGAGGCGCGTTGCCCATCCGGCTCCCAACCAAGCCCCAGCCAAGCTTCCTGCGAGGAGGTTCGCGATGGTCTGCCAATTCTCGGCGATAGCGCTGAAAGGCACGGTGCCCGCCCGGAACGGCAGAGCGGTGGCGACTACGACGAGGCTCATGGCTTTGTTGAGAATGACCGCTTCTAAGGCGGCAAAACGGAAGAATCCGATCAGAATAGGCAGGCGGAATTCAGCTCCGCCAAGGCCAATCAGGGCGCCCAGGGCGCCGATGATTGCTCCGCCCCCGCATGCGGCGGGAAGGCTGCGGGAAACGGCTGGCTGGGATGCGCTCTCCATAGCGATATATACCCATGAATAGATCGAAATTCATAGACGGGCGGCTCGCGATTTGCCCATGCATAGCCGCCATATCGAATACAATCTGGTCTTTCGGTCGGAGCGGGTTCAGGTTACGGTCATACCGCAGTGCAGCATGATCCCGAAGGACAGTCCGTGGCGGCAGCCGAGCCTCTCTCCGCATCTTCTCCGCCGGCCTTCACCCATCGCGAGACCCTGACCATCCTCTTCGGGCTGGCGGTCGGCATGTTCCTGGCGGCGCTCGACCAGACCATCGTCGCCACCGCGCTGCCGCGCATCGGGGCGGAGCTTCAGGGCTTCGAGCATCTCTCCTGGATTGCCTCGGCCTATCTTCTCTCCTCCACGGCGACGACGCCGATCTATGGCAAGCTCTCCGATCTCTACGGGCGCAAGGCCCTGCTGCAAACCGCGCTGGTGATCTTCTTCCTCACCTCCGCCCTCTGCGCCCTGGCGACGACCCTGAACCAGCTCATCCTGTTCCGGGTGTTGCAGGGCTTAGGGGGCGGCGGGCTCATGGCCATGGCCCATGCCACCATCGCCGACGTGATTTCCCCCCGCGACCGGGGCAAGTACCAGGCCTATTTCGCCAGCACCTTCGCGGCGGCGGCGATGATGGGACCCTCGCTCGGCGGGTTCTTCGCGGATTATCTCTCCTGGCGATGGGTCTTCTGGATCAACCTGCCGCTCTGCATCGTCGCCATCGTCATGTCGCAGATGACCCTGAAGCGGCTGAAGCCCAAGCGGGTCCGGCACAAGATCGACTATCTGGGCGCGCTGCTGATCGTCTCGGCGATCTGGTGCACGCTCATGGTGACGACCATGGGCGGCAAGGAGCTGCCCTGGACCTCGCCCAAGCTCCTGGGCCTGGCGGCGGTGGCGGCGGTGCTCTTCGGGGCGGCGATCTTCCAGGAGTTGCGCGCGAGCGAGCCGATCCTGCCGCCGCGCCTCTTCGTCAACGACATCTATGTCACCGTGACCCTGATGACCATGCTCATCGCGGTGGGGATGCTGGGGACGGTCTGCTTCCTGCCGCTCTATTTCCAATTGGTGCTGGGGCTCGATTCCACATCCTCGGGACTGATGCTGTCGATGCTGCCGCTGTCGATGATCGCGCTGGCGATCTTCACCGGGCGGAAGGTGGCGAAGACCGGGCGCTACAAGATCTTCACCATGGTGGGCGGCGGCTTCGGGATCGCCGGGATGCTGGTGCTGGGGGCCTTGCCGGCGGTGCCCTGGATCGGCTTCGTGATGCTGGGGCTGGCGTTCTTCGGGCTCGGTTGCGGGCTCATCAATCCGATCACCATCACGGTCTGCCAGAACGCGGTGGAAGTCCGCGACCTCGGCACGGCGACGGCCTCCAATTCCTTCTTCCGGTCGATGGGCGGGTCCTTCGGCATCGCCTTGTTCGGGGCGGTGCTGATCGCGAGGCTCGACGCGCTTCTGGAGGCGATCCCCGGCCATGAGGCCCTGGGTCCTGAACCGGGCCTCACGCTCCTCAACGCCACGGTCACCCCCGGCCTCATCCCCGATGCGCTGCGCGCCCCGGTGATCGCCGCCCTGGCCCAGGCCTTCAGCGATGTCTTCCATGTCGGCACGGGTGCCGCCGTGCTGCTCTTCATCGCGGCGCTCTGCCTCAGGGAAGCGCCGCTGAAGACCGCCTCCGGGATCGCGGCCCGGGCGGCGCAGGCGGATTAGAGGGACGCCCTCTCTTCGATCTCGGGCAGAATATCCTCGATCATGACGCCAAGCTCCTGGCCGAGTTTCCGCCAGACGGTGACGCTGCCGTCCTTCTTGCCCTGCTCCAGCATCGTATAATAGGGCCGGGTCACGCCGACCCGCAGGGCCAGATCGGCCTGAGTGAGCCCGCGATGCTCGCGCCAGGCGCGGAGCGGGCTGGACCCTTCCAGGATCCTTTCGACCACCGCGAAGGGCACCAGGGCCTCCACGCCGAACCGCTCGGCGATGGCGCGTTCGGCGGCGAGCGCACGGGCGCCACGGTCGGCCGCGGCGATATCCTCCGTCCTTTCCGGATCTTTCCCGCCGGCCTCGTAACGGCTGGGCGCTTTCTCGGCCAGGGCATGGGGCGGGACCTGATCGGGCATTTTCCGCAGGGCCTCGACGAGGCGCATGACCGCATCCTTGAGATCGGGGGAGGCCATCAGCGCTTCCAGGAAGTCATCCTGGGCAGCGGATCGTTTTTCGATGTCGAGATTCGCGGGCGGCGGCACCTCCGCGAGTTGACGAACCCTGGCCCTGATCGCCTTCGCCGCCTTGGCAGGGATGTCGCGGGTCAGGGCCTTTTGCGCCGCATGGGTCAGGGCGATTTTCACAAGGCGTAAATGTATCCAATAGAGACTATTTCGGCAATGAAATAGTCTCTATTGGAAACATGTATCTCAACCCCCCGTCTTGGAACTCAGCACCCGATCCTCGGCCGTGGCGAAGATCGCCAGGCCCACCGCGAAATTCATCGCGAGCGCGAAATAGAGCCAGCTGAAGGCATGGGACACCACGGCCCGCGCCTCGGGCGTGAGTTCCCGGCTGGCGAGGTCCTCGAGGCTGGCGATGGGGCCGCTGTCCGGCAGCCCCGCCGCCACCAGCCCCAGCAGCAGCGCCGAGGCGGCGGCGACGGCCACCGCGCAGCCCAAAGTCCGGGCGAAGGTGACGGCGCCGCTGACCGCCCCCAGGTCGCGGGCCTGGACCGCGTTCTGCGCCGCCACCATGCTGGTCGGATAGATCGGCCCGATCCCGCCCGCCGCCAGCGCCAGCAGAAGGGAGGCGACCCAGAGCGGCAGCGTGTCCGCGTAATAGGCGACGATCAACAGCAGCGTGATGGTGATCGGCTGGCCGATGAGGCAGGGCAGCTTTGCCTTGCCCGCCCAGCGGGCATAGCGCCCGCCGAGGATCGAGGTCGCCATGCTGGTCATCAGGATCGGCACCATGGCCAGCCCCGAGGTCGTGACCGGCGCGCCCAGCGCCACCTGGAAATAGATCGGCGTCAGCACGCCCATGGCCAATTGCCCGCCCGGCAGGAAGGTATTGGCGGCCAGCATCGGCCCCACCACCTTGTCCTTCCAGAAGCGCGGCGGCAGGATCGCTTCGGGCACGATCCGCTGCTGGCGGAAGAAGAGCCAGCCCAGCACCAGGGTCAAGGCCGCCAGCGCCAGGGAACCGGTGTCGCTCCAGCCGAAGCGATGCCCGCCCAAGGACAGGAAGAAGAGCAGCGCCGCCGTCGAGCCGCAGAGCAGCGCGATGCTCAAGGCGTCGATGCGCGACTTCCGGGGCTCGATCTGGAGCTTGCGCAAGACCCGGTCGGTGATGACGAAGGCCACGACGCCCAGCGGGATGTTGATCCAGAAGATCCAGGGCCAGCCCCAGTATTGGGTCAGGAACCCTCCCAGAACCGGCCCCAAAAATCCCGCGGAACCCCACATCGCCGAGAAAAGTCCCTGGTATCTCCCGCGCTCCCGGGGCGCCACCACGTCGCCGATGATCGTCTGCGACATCGTGATGAGCCCGCCGCCGCCAATCCCCTGGAACGCCCGCGCCAGGATCAGGAGGATCATCGAGGGCGCGGTGGCGCAGAAGACCGATCCCGCCACGAAGACGACGAGGCAGATCGCCATGATCCGCCGCCGCCCGTAGAGATCGCTCAGCTTCCCCGCGATGGGGGCCGCGATGGTGGAGGTCAGGAGATAGGCCGTCACCACCCAGGAGATCAGCGAGAAATCCCCGAAATCCTTGGCGATGGCGGGCAGCGCCGTGGCGACGATGGTCTGGTCGAGCGCGGACAGGAACATCGCCAGCATCGCCCCGGTGAGGACGACGCGGACTTCGGATGGGGTCAGGGACATGGCGGGCTTAGGGACATGGAAAGTGCTTGGCTCCGGAACGGATATTTAGGTCAACGATCCAGACCTTGCCGGAAATCGATCCTCGGCGCGAGGGTCAGGATCGCCAGCGAGGCCAGGCCGATGAGCCCCAGCGCGATATAGGGCGTGCCGGTCAGGTCCCAGCTCAATCCCCCCAGCACCATGGCCACCACGGCGCAGCTATAGGAGATCATGAACATCCCCGCCGAGACGCGGGGCACATCCTCGGGCGGGCAGAGCTGCGCCGGCAGCGCGAAGGCCAGGATCAGCGACGACACATTGCCGAAGCCGATGAGCCCCGTCGAAAAGAAGATCCAGTTCGGATCGACAAAGAGCACGCCGCCCAGTCCCGCCAGCATGACCAGCGCCCCCAGCATGAAGGGCCAGGCCTTGCGCGCGAATTTATGGGCATAGAAGATCATCAGGATCGAGCCCGCCAGCGGCATCAGGTTGAAGCCGCCCAGGGCGTGCAGGATCTGGTCCGGCCGCCCGACATAGGCGAGGTAATCGGGCAGGAAGGCGTTGGTCGCGAAATAGAGCGTGTTGATCGCCCCGACGATGAGCCCGAGCTTCCAGAGCAGGGGGCTCTTCCAATCGGGCCACCAGCGGGGCAGGGGACCGGGCGCGACCGGCCCTTTCTCGCGCGGCGCGGCCAGCAGCAGGAGCAGCACCGTCAGCGCGCCGGGGATCGCCCAGGCGGTGAAAGCGAGCCGCCAGCTTCCGTCCAAGAGCGGCAGCACCAGGGGGATCGTCGTCCAGACGACGATGATCTGCCCCACCACCAGCCCGTTGGAATAGACCGCCGTGCCGAAGCTGATCTTGGACGGCGTCCAGGACCGGACGAGCGGCGGCATCGCGGGCTGCATGACCGCGATGCCGAAGCCCATGACAGCCGTCGCCGCGAAGAGCGACAGCACATCGGGCGCCGCGCCGCGCAAGGCCGCCCCGATGGTCGAGATCAGCAGCCCCACCGTCACCGCCCGCCGGGCTCCCAGACGCGAGATCAGCAGCGACCCCGGTATCGCCCCCCAGGCGAAGAAAAGCAGCGGCAGCGCCGACAGGATCCCCACCCCGGTCTTGGTGAGATGCATCACCGGATCGTCGTGCAGCAGCGGGATCACCGGCGGCACGCTGAGCACCGGCAGCCGCAATCCCACCCCGCAAAGCCACAGCAGGCAGACCACCAGCGGCAGGTTCCCCGCGCCCGCTTCCTTATGCGTTTTCATCCCCAGTCCTTGGTTATTCTTTCACCGCGTCATTGCGCGCCGCAGGCGAAGCAATCCTGCCTATCAGCACCTCAGCCCCCTCAACGGTAATTCTCCGGAAAGAGGCGCCGCTCCACGAGTTCGATCAGGACGTGGATCATCTTGATATGCAGCTCCTGCACCCGGTCGGCGTAGCGCCCGGCGGGCGTCGCGAGCAGGATGTCGGCGAGGTCCCCCAGGGGGCATTCCCGCTTGCCGGTCATGGCGATCACGGCGACCCCCATGGCCTTGGCGAGTTGGGCGGCCTTCACCACGTTCTCGCTCTTGCCGCTGGTGCTGATCGCGAGCAGCACGTCGCCCGGCCGCCCGTGCGCCTCCAGATAGCGCGAGAAGACTTCCGCATAGCCGTAGTCGTTGGCGACGCAGCTGATGTGGCTCGCGTCGCTGATCGCCGTCGCGGCGAGCGGTTTGCGATTGTCGCGATAGCGGCCGGAAAGCTCCTCGGCGAAATGCATGGCGTCGCACATCGAGCCGCCGTTGCCGCAGCTGAAGACCCTGCCGCCCTTGCCGAAGGTCTCGGCCAGGAGGTCGCCCGCGCGCTCCAGGGCGGCCAGCGTCGCCGCGTCCGCCAGCAGATCCCGCAGGGCCTGCTGCGCCTCCAGGAGGGCGGCGCGGATGGGGGAGGCGGGCTCGGTCATGTCATCACTCCTTCACCGTCGAGGTCGCGGTTCCCGCCCCGCCGCGCAGCACCCGGTCCTCCACCGTGGCATAGACCGCGAGGCCCGCCACGAAGGCCGCCGCCAGGACCCAGAAGACGATCCCGAAGGCATGGAGCACGGCGGCCTGGGCCTCGGGGCCGAGGTCGAAGCGGAGGAGGTCCTCCAGGCTCTCGGCGGCGCTCATTTCGGGCCGTGCCCCGGCGATGAGGCTCAGCACCAGCGACGAACTCGCCGCGATGCCTACGGCGCTGCCGAGCGCCCGGGAGAAGGTCACGACCCCGCTGACCGCGCCCAATTCCTTCTGATCGACCGCGTTCTGGGCCGCCACCAGGGTGCAGGGAAAGATCGGCCCGAGCCCGAGCCCGATGATCGACAGCAGGATCGCGGCCCACAGCGGCGTGATCCCCTGGGCGAAGAAGGCGAGCAGCGCGCAGGCCGTGGCGCTGAAGGCGAGACCGATCAGCGGCTGCTTCTTGTAATGCCCGGTGCGGCGGCAGGAAGTCGCCGCCCAGGTCGTCGTCACATTGGTCGAGACCGCCAGCGGGATCAAAAAGATGCCCGAGACGCTGGCCGGCAGCCCCAGGCCCAATTGGAAATAGATCGGCACCAGGATCGAGCAGGAAAGATAGCAGCCATGGACGATCCCGCTGGAGAGGAGAACCGGCCGGATCACCTTGTCGCCCAAAAAGCGCGGGGGCAGAATGGCCTCGGGCGAGCGCTTCTCCTGGAAGACGAAGAGCAGGCCGGCGACCAGCGTCACGCCGGCGAGCGACAGAAGCTCGATCGAGGACCAGCTGAACTGCTTGCCGCCCAGCGACACCACCATCAAGAGCGCCACGGTGAAGGCGGTCAGAAGGAAGATGCCGGGGAAATCGATATGGGATCGCTGCCGCCGGGGCGCCAGCTTGCGCAAGACCCGCTCCGACAAGAGGAGCGCTATGGCGCAGACCGGAAGGTTGATCCAGAAGATCCAGGGCCAGCCGACGAATTCGGTCAGCAACCCGCCCACGCTCGGTCCCAGAAGCGCCGCCGTCGCCCAGGTCGCCGAGAAATAGGCCTGGTATTTCCCGCGTTCGCGGGGGCTGACGAGATCGGCGATGATCGTCTGCGCCAGGGTCGTGAGCCCGCCGCCGCCCAACCCCTGGAGCGCCCGCGCCAGGATCAGGCAGATCATATTGGGCGCCAGCGCGCAGAAGACCGAAGCCGCCATGAAGAGGCTGAGGCAGCCGATCAGCATGACCCTGCGGCCATAGAGGTCGCTGAGTTTCCCCACAATGGGCATGACGGCGGTGGCGGTCAGGAGATAGGCCGTGACCACCCAGGAAATGAGCGAAAAATCGCCCAATTCCCGCGCCATGGTCGGCAACGCCGTCGCGACGATCGACTGATCGATCGCCGAGATGAAGATCGCCAGCATGGCGCCGATGAGGATGGTGCGGATTTCGGACGGCGAGAACGCCATTAGGCAGGACCTGCGGGCTTAAGCCTCTATCGAAGGGTCCGCATCATAAGGAGGATTCGCGCGGTGTCGAGGCGGGGTGTGGGGAGAGGGGGAGCCTAGTGTCGAAGACCTCTCCGACACCTAGCCTCGGACTTGGAGCTTATGAGCTTTTGGCCCACGCCTTCCCCTTCCGAGGGTCCATGCCGATGGCGGTAAACCAACGATGGATACTCGGAACAAGTCCGAGGATGACGAGTGGAATTGGTGGAGATGGCCTTGCCTATGAACCAAATCTCACCCAAACCCTAACGCTCATCGGACGCACCTCACTTACGCGGAACGGCGGCTCAAGCTATTCTGAAGACCCTGGAATGGAGGCCTTGCAGCATGGCGAAGCTCGTCTTCGGAATGAACCTTTCCCTGGACGGTTACGTCGACCACAACGAAATGCGGACCGGCCCCCGGCTCTTTCGGCACTGGATAGACCAGGTGCGTGGCCTGGCCGGCAGTGTCTACGGTCGCCGCATGTACGAGGTGATGCGGTATTGGGACGAAGACCTCCCCGAGTGGACTGCGGAGCAGCGCGAGTTCGCGGTGGCGTGGCGGAGCCAACCGAAGTGGGTCGCGTCGCGCTCGTTGAAATCAGCCGGCCCCAATGCCACGCTTATCTCGGACGACCTCGAAACGACAATACGGGGGCTTAAGGCTCAACTCGTCGGGGAGATTGCCGTTTCCGGGCCAGACCTGGCGGGAAGCCTGACCGACCTCGGCCTCATCGATGAATACCGACTCTATTTCCTGCCCTTCGTGCTGGGTCGCGGCACGTCCTTCTTCGCCGGTCCCCGGCCGCCGCTCCGCCTCATGGCCAGCGATCGAATTGACGAGGACGTGATCAGGTTGACCTACGTTCCGGCCTCGTCACCCGACACGGCCTGACGACCTGCACCGACCCGTCAGCTTCGCAAGGGGCTGGCCTCCGGCGTCTCCTCCGGCAGATTCCGCCCCATCCCGCGCTTCCGCAGCGCGATCATCAGATAGTACGCCGTCTTGAAACACAGGATCGGCAAGGTCGCCCGCAAGCTCCCCCGTAAATTCCCCGCCAGCAGGTTCACGATCCCGTCGCGCATCCAGAATTTGTTGGTGGGCGACATGAACATGGTGCGCATCACCGGGTCGTTGATCCGGTAGATCAGCCAGCCGATCCGGTCCATGGCGAGGCCCAACTCGCGGTTGGTGCGGTCGGCCAGCCGCTGGCCCTTGGCGGGATTGTCGAGCCAGGTGTGAGCCGCCTCGGCGCCCAGCTCCCCCGCCGTCATGGCCATCAGCACGCCCGTGGAAAACATCGGGTCGACGAAGCCATAGGCGTCGCCGATCATCAGGAAACCCTCGCCGTTGCCCTGGCGGGCGCGGTAGCTGTAATTGGCGGTGCTGAAGACCTCCGACACGAGCTTGGCGTTTTGGGTGCGCTCCGAGACCGTCAGGCTGGAGGCGATGCGGCTCATGAAAAGCTCGGTCGGGGTGCCGGTCCGGTTCTTCCAGGCGGATTGGTTGCCGACGAAGCCGATGCTCATCAGCCCGTCGCGGAGCGGGATCAGCCAGAACCAGCCGTCCTCGGCCAGATGGATGCCGATATAGCCCTCAAGCTCGCCCTCGCGGCGCAGGACGCCCTCGAAGTGCCCGTAGATCGCGGCGGTGTTGTTGTATTTGTTGGAGACCTTCACATCCATCCGGGACGCCAGGAACGTGTCCCGGCCCGAGGCGTCCAGCACATAGCGCGGATGCCATTCCATCACCTCGCCGTCCTTGCCCTTGGCGGTGACGCGGGAGCGCTCGCCCTTCTTGCCGAGTTGGATATCGGTGACGCGGGTTTCCTGGAAGGCCGTCGCCCCTTTCCGGATCGCGTTCTTGAACAGCAACTCGTCGAGTTCCGACCGCCTCACCTGCCAGGAATATGTGCGGTCCCGGTCCAAGGCCGCGGCGAAGGGAAAGGGGCAGGTGCGGCCTGTGCGGTCCGAGGCGAATTCCGCGCCGGGCTTGTGGACGCCGATGGCGCGGACCTCTTCCAAGACGCCCAGCCGCTCGAAGATGTCGAGGTTGCGGGGTAAGAGGCTCTCGCCGATGTGGAAGCGCGGATGGGCCTCCTTCTCCACCAGCACCACCCGGCGGCCCTTGGCGGCGAGGAAGGCGGCGGCGGTCGATCCCGCCGGGCCGCCGCCCACGACGACGATATCGGGTTCCGGCTGGGCGGATTGGACGGTATTGGCGCTGGTCGGCCCCATGGGCTGGCGTTCCTGATCTTCAGAAGGTTCGGGGGTATTGATCTAGCGCCCTTAGCAGGTTCTGCCAGGGCCGGCTCCCTCAGGCCGGCTGTACCGCGCTGCCCAGGACCCGGTCCACCCGGGCCAGCAGCTCGTCGGTCAGGAAGGGCTTGCGCAGGATGTCTCCCGGCTTGGCCTCCGCCGACAGCGCCGCCGCGTCGGCGAAGCCGGTGACGAAGAGGATCGGCATGGCGGGCCGCTTCTGGCGGACGCGCTTCGCCAGTTCCGCCCCGTCCATGTCCGGCATGGCGAAGTCCAGCACCAGCAGGTTGGCCTGATAGCCCTCGCGCTCCAGCCAGTCGAGCGTGGCGCGGCCGCCGTCCAGTTCCACCACCTCGTGGCCCGCCTGGCGCAGGGCCGCGCCGGTCAGGCGGCGGACATCCTCCTCGTCGTCGACCACCAGGATCGTGGCCGTCCGTTTCCGGGGGACGTGCAGCAGGCGGGGCAGGGTTTCGTCGACCTCCGGCGCCACGGGGTCAAAGGCGCGGGGAAGATATACGCGCACCTCGGTGCCTTCGCCGGGGACGGAGAGGATGCGGACGCCGCCGCCCAATTGCTGCGCCACGCCCAGCACCTGGGGCAGCCCGAGGCCCGAGCCCTTGCCGACCTCCTTGGTGGTGAAGAAGGGCTCGAAGACCCGGTTCAGCACATGGGGCGGGATGCCGTCGCCGGTGTCGATGACAGAAACGACGACATGATCCCCGGCGGGCGGGTCTTCGGGGCGGGTCGGCGCGGGCTCGGTGGTATTGGCGGTCTCGATGCGGATGCGGCCCCGGTCGCCCAGGGCGTCCCGCGCGTTGATCGCCAGGTTGAGGATCACGAGCTCGATCTGGCTGATGTCGCCATTGGCGGCCCAGAGGTCCTTGCCCAGGGCGGTCTCGACCGTGGCGGTGCCGCCGACGGCGCTGCGGATGAGGCCGCTCATGCCCGCGACAATGCGGTTCAGGTCCACCGGCTCGGCGACCAATTGCTGCTTCCGGGCGAAGGCCAGCAGCTGGGCGGTCAGCTTCGCCGCGCGATCCGCCGCCCGCTGCGCCGCCGCCATCCAGGGCGCCGATTTTTCGTCCGAGGCGAAGCGCGCCTGGAGCAGCGCCAGATTGCCCGCGATCACCGTCAAGAGGTTGTTGAAGTCATGGGCGATGCCGCCCGTCAATTGCCCCACCGCCTCCATCTTCAGCGCCTGGTGGAGCGCGGACTGGGATTTCTCGCCCTGCTGCAGCGCGCGGTCGAGCTGCTGGATCATCACGGCCTCCTGCCGCGCGTGGCGCAGCGCCAGGAGCGTCACGAGGCAGAGCGACAGCGAGGCCGCGAAACCGATGCCACCATAGAGCTTCAGGTCGTCGTACCAGGGCGCGAGCGCCGTCTGCTTGTCGATCCCATAGGCCACATAGATCGGAAAGCTGCCGACCTTGGCCGCGCGCATGAGGCGTTCGACATGGTCGGTTCCGGCGGTCCAGGGCCAGAACCCGGGTTGGCGCGACAGGGCCGATGTCGCCCATTCCGCGGCGACGGCGACGGCGGCGTCGCCTGCCTGCTCGGGCGGGATGTCGGTGGCGAGGATCTCGCCATCCTCGCGCAGAAGCATCGCCAGATGCGAAGGATCGGGAGCGGCGCTTTGGAAGAAGTTGCGGAAATAGGTGGTCGAGACGGCGAGATGGATGGTGCCGGCGAAGCTCCCGTCCACTGCCACCCGCCGCCGCGAGATGCTGAAGGCCTCGGTTCCGGTGGTCAGCCCCTTGTAGGACTTGCCGATATAGGTCCCGGCGTCGCCGTCCACCTGCGCCAGGAAGTCGTCGCCGCGCCTCGCCCGCACCGAGGAGTTCCAGGGGATGCTGGCGCTGATCGGCTGGCCGTCCGCCCCGATGATCCAGAGCGAGGCGATCTGGTCGCGCGGCTCGTCGAGGCGGCGCAGGAAGTCATTGATCTCCGGCGACTGGCGGATCGCCTCGTTGTCGAGCCCGGTGATCCGCCCCGCGATCCGGTCGAGCACCAGCTCATGGGTCTCCAGCACCTTCAGGGCGTGTTCCTGGAAGATGCGGGTGGTCTTGTTGACCGATTCCGTCGCTTCCCGAAGGGTCGTCGCGTGGCGGTTCACGGCGATGGCGCCGAAGACCAGCGCCGGCACCAGCACCGAGGCGGCCAGCAGCAGGCGCAGCACCCGGATGGTGGCGCTTACGGACGACAACGCTGGCAGGAGAAGTTGCGGTTCCAATCGGTCTACATCGCGTCGTCCGGAGTCGGTGCAGAAAGCACAGGATGCGCTTTAAGATCAATCAAAGAAGCCGATTAAGACGATATTGCTCACGCTGGATCGTGCGGGCGGGGTCAGGTCGGGGTAGGTTTAGGTCGCCGCCCGCCGGTGAGTCTATTCATGCCGCTGTCCCCCGTCGGTCGCACTTGCCGTCCTTCCCTCTCCGACCGTCACCCTCGGGTTTAGCCCGCCTATCGCGGAAGCTTTGCTCCCGCTGTCGGTAAGAAAGCTCCACGACTAAGTATATGTAGGAGCCAGTCTGAGGCGACTAAACACCTTCGTGGATCCTAGGGCCAAGCCCTAGGATGACGGTTAGTGGGGTAGGGGCATTGTGCGACCTGGACTCTATCCCCTCCCTCAGACGCCCGAACCTACCCCCGCGCCAGCGCGGCGCCCGGCCAGACCTTCGCCTGGCTCCTGAGATATTGCCTGGGATAGGGCGGGGCTTCGGCCCCCAGCGCTTCGGCCGCGTGCCAGACCCAATGGGGATCGTCGAGGAAGGCGCGCGCCATTGCCACCATGTCGGCCTTGCCCGCCTGGAGGATGTCCTCCGCCTGCCGCGCCCCGGCGATGAGGCCCACGGCGCGGGTCGCGATCCCGGCTCCGGCCTTGACCTTTTCGGCGAAGGGGACCTGGTAGCCGGGCTCCAGCTTGATCCGCGCCTGGGCCGCGTTGCCGCCGCTGGAGACGCAGACATAATCGTAGCCCAGCGCCTTCAGGGCCTGGGCGAAGGCGACGGCGTCCTCAGGGGTCAGCCCGCCCTCGACCCAGTCGCTGCCGGTGATCCGCGCGCCGAGCGGCTTGCCGGCCGGCCAGGCGTCGCGCACGGCGGCGGCGACTTCCAGCGGGAAGCGCATGCGGTTCCGGGAGTTCCCGCCATAGTCGTCCTCGCGCTGGTTCGACAGGGGCGAGAGGAACTCGTGCAGGAGATAGCCATGCGCCCCATGGATCTCGGCCGCGTCGATCCCCAGCCGGTCCGCGCGCCGGGCCGTCGCCACGAAGGCGTCGCGGATCCGGGCGAGGCCTGCCTTGTCGAGCGCCTTGGGCGTGTGCCAGCCGTCGGCGAAGGGGATCGCCGAAGGGGCGGAGGTCTCCCAGGCGCCGTCCTTCAGCGCCAGGCCGCCCTCCCAGGGCACCTGGGCCGAGGCTTTTCGCCCGGCATGGGCGAGCTGGATCGCGATGGGGGTGTTGCCCCAGCGCCGACAGGCGTCGAGGACCCGGCCAAGCGCCGCCTCGTTGGCGTCGCTATAGAGTCCGAGGTCGCCGGGGGTGATCCGGCCCTGGGCCTCCACCGCCGTCGCCTCGATCACCAGGAGCCCCGCATTGGAGAGCGCCAGGCTGCCGAGATGGATCATGTGCCAGTCGGTGGCCGATCCCGCCTCGGCGCTGTATTGGCACATGGGCGAGACGACGATCCGGTTGGGCAGGGTGAGCCCGCCGAGTTGGAGGGGGGTGAAGAGCAGGGGGCTGGCGGCTTCGCTCATGGGGGCTCCGGAAGGGAAGAGGGGACCTCGATCCTACAACCGCCCCCACCGTCCCGAACAGGTCCCACCGGGGGGCGGCGGAGCCGCCCAGCCATGCGATTTCACCTGGGTCCGCTTCGGCCGGATTTTGGAGCGCTTTCCGGACATTCTTATACGCCATTGAATTTCTTGGTTAATCCCTGACTTCATCCCTTGTGGGGGGCTTGAAGGACGGGGCGCCTTGTGTGATGCCGGTCACTCGTTAACAAATCCCTAAATATTTTCTATTGATTTATATAAAATGTCTGATAAATTAATCATCAAGTTGATTGAAACGATCGACAAACCGAACTCCAGGGGATTTCAAATGAACCGCTTCTTCCGCTCCGCCGCCCAGACCATCACCGCCGCCGCCGCCCTCGTGATCGCGGCTTCCGCCGCCCAGGCCGGCACCACCGGATCCGTCAACCTCTCCGGCTCCATCGGCCAGAGCTGCAACCTCACCGTCGCCGCACAGTCGATCGCCTCGACCCTCGACCTCACCGCGACCACGGCC
>CANJCB010000024.1 GCA_947473305.1 Rhodospirillales bacterium | reverse complement strand
CAGCCGCAGGATGGTCGTCTTGCCCGAACCCGAGGGTCCGATCAGCGCGACCTTCTCGCCTGCCGAAACGTCCAGTTCCACATGGTCCAGGATCGTCCGCGTCCCATAGATCTTCACGATCCCCCGCATCGAGGCGATCGTCCGGCCGGGGGACACGGAGGGAGGACGGGCTTCGGTCAAGATATCAGCCACGCGCCGCACTCCATTTTTCCAATCCGCGCACACCCTTGGCGGAAATGTAACTGACGCAGAAGTAGAGCACTCCGACCATGGTCAGCGGCTCGATGAAACGATATTGCGCCATCGCGATATCCATAGCCTGCGCCATCAGTTCCGCGATGGTGATCGTGGACAGAAGCGCCGTTTCCTTGAACATGGAGATCGTCGTATTGCCGAGCATCGGCGTCACCACGCGGAACGCCTGAGGCAGGACGATTCGGAACCAGACGCGGCGGATCGGCAGGCCCAGGGTCAGCGAGGCTTCCCACTGGCCGGGGGCCACGCCCTCGATGCCGGCGCGATACACTTCCGAAACCGGGGCGCTGTAGAAAAGCGCGAGACCGACGACGCCCGACATCATGGCCGACAGCGTCAGTCCATAATTCGGGAAGACGTAAAAGACGAAGTAGAGCTGCACCAGGAAGGGCGTCCCTCGGATGAAGGACACCCAAAGGTTCGTGAGCGGGCTGATGATGGGAATATTGGCGAGCCGCAATGCCGTCCAGATAAGCCCCAGCAGGAAGGCGAAGACCGAACCCAAGACGGTCGCCGCGACGGTGATTTTCAGACCTTCGAGGAGATGCGGGATGACCGTCCACACATAGCCCCAGTCCCATTGAAATCCGGTCATGGCGCTCTCCCTACCTTCCGCCGAGGGCCCAGGTGGGCACCGGCGTATTGCGCTTCCAGGCCAAGGACAGCGGAGCCACCGGCCGGCCGGCCCGGCGATTGACCCAACGCTCCAGCACCTTGACCAGACCGCCCAGCATGAGCGCCATGATGAAATAAAGGATCAGGGTCTCGGTAAAGGTGGGGCCGCTCTCGCCCAGGGTTGCTCGGATCAGGCCCGCCCGGAAGGAAAGGTCCTGCAAGGTCACGAGCGAGACGAGCGAGGTGAACTTGAGCATGCCGACCAGCGCATTGCCGAAGGGCGGGATCATGACCGGCAGCGCTTGCGGCAGCACGACCCGGAAGAAGCGGTAGCGCGTCGGCAGATGGAGCGCGATGGCGGCGTCCCGCTGGCCCGCCAGGACCGAGCCCAGCGCCGGCCGGATGACCTCGGAGAAATAGCTGCCTTCGTTGAGCCCGAGCACGATGATGCCAGCTTGCATCGGCGTCAGTTCCAGGCCAAAGAAGGGCAGGACATAGAAGGCCCAGAAGAGTTGCACGAGGGCAGAAGTGCCGCGGAACGTCTCGATCACGAAACCTGCGAGGCTGCGGATGACGGCGTATTTGGACATACGCCCGAGAGCCAGGATCAGCGCGGTCGGTATCGCCAGCAGCATGGCCAGCGTCATCACCGTCAGGGTGATCGGGATGCCCTTCAGCAGGAAGGGCTGGTATTCCCACAACGTATGTCCCATGGCTCAACAGTCCCCTGAGGACAGCCAGCGTGAAACCGCCCGGCCTTTGCGTGATATGCTCATCCCTGAATCCGCTCTTTTTAACTCGCTTGGACGGTGCCGTTTTCGCGCACACGCCCCCCAGAGGGTTATGATGCCCTCGCCCACTGTCGCGCAACAGTAAAAATTGTGCGATGCGAAATACACATCTGCCCGTCCAACACGCTTGCGCGCCGAGGCTGGCTCGTGGTCTCGTTTTTCCCTTGAATGGAGGCCCCTATGGATAACCGATACGACCGCAGCGCCGAGGATATCGGCAACATCGTCGGTCTCGAACATGTGAACGTCCAGGTCGCCGATCAGCCGACCGCCACGCTGTTTTATGTCGCCGGCCTGGGGTTGACCCGCGACCCCTATATGATGGCCGGCGTCGACAACATGTGGGTCAATGTCGGCGAGAGCCAATTCCACCTGCCGACCGGAAAGCCGCAGGTTCTGCGCGGCGTAACCGGTCTGGTGATCCCCAACCGCGAGGCTCTGCTGGCGCGCCTCGCGGCGGTCAGGAAGCCGCTCGAAGGCACGCGGTTTTCGTTCGCGGAACATGCCGATTTCGTCGAGACGGTATGCCCCTGGGGGAACCGTCTCAGGTGCCATGAACCGAGCCCGGCTTTCGGAGCCATGCGGCTCGGCATGGCCTATGTCGAGTTCGAGGTTCCCAAGGGAGCCGCGGCGGGGATCGCGCGCTTCTATCGGGACATCATGGGAGCCCCTGCGATCGTCGAGGGCGGCGCCGCGCGGATTACCGCCGGTGCCAACCAGCGCCTCATCTTCCGGGAGACCGAGGCCGAACCCGCCGCTTACGACAAGCATCATATCCAGGTCTATGTGGCCGATTTCTCCGGCCCCCACCGGGGCCTGCTGGAACGCTCCCTCGTGACCGAGGAGAGCAACCCCTATCAATACCGCTTCGAGGATATCGTCGATCCCGAGGGTGGGCCGCCGCTCTTCGTCATCGAGCACGAGGTGCGGAGCGTCAGTCACCCGCTCTATCGGCGTCCCCTCGTCAATCGCAATCCGGAGCAGACGATCAGGGCCTATCAGCCGGGGCGCGACACCTTCTGGTGATCTAGCGCGCGGGCGGCAGCCAGGGTCCTTCGGACTTCACATCCGGCCCCACCGCCTTCTCGCGGCCGCCCTCACCGTAATAGTACCAGCGATAGAGCTTCTCGTATTGGATCGGGGGGAATTGCGGCGGGTTGGCCGGATCCTGGCAGGTCGGCAGGCATTCGATGATCGAGTCGAGGTCGGCCCCGACGAAGAGCGGCACCGAACAGCGGGGACCCTCGGTGGTGTTGATCACCCGGTGTTTCGTCGAGAGGAAGCGCCCGTTGGTGATCCGGACCATCATGTTCCCGGTATTGACCATGTAAGCGCCCGGGATCACCTCCGCGACCCGCCAGTGACCCGACGGCATCCGCACCGCGAGGCCCGGCACGTCGCCCTGGGCGAGGATCGTGACGAAGCCGTTGTCCGTATGGGGCTTCAACCCGTATTGCCGGGACTTGGCGAATTTCTGCGGCGGGTAATGCAGCAGCGACAGCGCGGCATAGGGATGGCTGAAGAAGTGCTTCAGCAGATAGCCCGAGGGCAGGCCGAGCGCGGTGTCCCAGAGCGGCAGCATGTCGATATGGACCTGCTCGGCCGCCTTCCAATAGGCGACGACCTTGTCGCGGAACTCCGGCATGCCGTCCGGCCAGTGGTTGGGCATGCGCAACGGATCGCCCGGCACCGTGCGGGGATCGCCCGGCGGGCGCTCCCGAAGCGTCACGAAGGCGGAGAGGAAGGGCGGCGGCAGGCCGTCCGATTGCATTTCCCGATCCTCGGCGGCGCGATAGCCGATGCGGTCGGTCCGGGCGATGGTGCGCCGGAAGTCGATCGGCAATTCGTGGAGCCGCCGGGTCTCGGCCATGATGTCGTCGATCTGGCTCCGAGGCACGCCGTGGCCGATGAGATAGAAGAAGCCGACGGTCTGGGAAATCTCGCGCAACCGGGCGCCGATGCGCTCCCTGGCGCCGGGCTCCCCGGCGAGGAAGGGGGCGATATCGAGGATGGGGATTTCCTCGGTCGAATCCGGGTTCTCCATCAGGTGGATTTCGTCATGCCCGTCCATGGCGTTCCTCTAAGGCTCGGTCGCGCCATCATGAGCCCGGAAAGTCCCGGGTGTAAACCGTTCCCTGGGCTGCCGAGCCTGTTGACGGCCCGCCTGCCGCCGACCACTCTCTGCGGCGAGCGGCACTCTTTCAGATGGCGGAAGCAATGACGGACTCCTCCGATCCGATAGCGGACTATGTGCGACGCGCCGAGCAGGACGTGCGCCGCGTGCCGGGGCTTCCGGAGGGGTTGCAGGCGCGGGTCTTGAAGAAGGCGGCGGTGATCGGCGCCGGCACCATGGGGGCGGGCATTTCCACCAGCCTGGTCAACGCGGGCTTGAGCGTGACCTTGATCGATGTCGACGAAGCGGCGGTGGCGCGCGGGATCGCCGCCATCGAGCGCAACCTCGACTCGGCGGTGAAGCGGGGCAATGCGACGCCGGAGGAGGCGAAGGAACGTCGCGCCCTGGTCACGACCGCGACCGATACGAAGCAGGTTGCGGGCGCTGAAATCGTCATCGAGGCGGTCTTCGAGAACCTCGCCCTGAAGCAGCAGATCTTCGCGGATCTCAGTCGGCACGCGGGGCCGGACACGATCCTCGCCAGCAATACCTCGACCTTGGATCTCGAAAAGATCGTAGCCGCGGCCGTCCGGCCTGAGCGGTCCATCGGGCTCCATTTCTTCAGCCCCGCCCATGTGATGAAACTCGTCGAGATCGTCCGGGGGCGAGGAACCTCCCCGGAGACGATCGCCGCCTGCCGCGATCTCATCCAGCGGATGCGCAAGATCGGCGTCGTGGTCGGCGTCGGCTTCGGTTTCGTCGGTAACAAGATGCTGCTCGACGGCTATTTCCGGGAGGTCGAAGTCCTACTGTTGGAGGGGGCCACGCCGACCCAGATCGACCAGGCCATGCTGGGTTATGGTTTCGCCATGGGTCCCTGTGCCGTGAGCGACATGTCCGGCGTCGATGTGCCGGCCCTGATCCGCAAGGAGCTTTTCCAGCACGAGACCCGGCCGTTTCCCTATCTCCTGGTGACCGAGGCACTCGCGGCCCGGGGACGCAACGGGGTCAAGGCCGCCAAGGGCTTTTATCGCTACGAGGCCGGCGACCGTACCCCTCACGCCGATGCGGACGTGCTGGCGATCTGCGAGAGCCTTGCCCATGAGAACGGCATCGCGCGACAGGTACCGAGCGATGCGGAGATCGTCGAGCGCTGCATGCTGCAGGTCATAAATCTCGGCATCGCCCTGCTCGACGACGGGCTCGCGGCCCGGCCCAGCGATATCGACGCGATCTGGCTCAACGGCTACGGCTTCCCCAGGGCGCGGGGCGGGCCGATGCATTATGCCGACGAATTGGGGCTCGCCTTCGTTCTCGAACGGATCGAGGGCTATCGCGCCAGATACGGGGCGGCCTGGACTCCCGCCCCGCTCCTCAGGAGGCTTGTGGCAGAAGGAAGTTCTTTGGCAAATCTTAACTAAAGCTCGTCTTTCGCAGACAATAGACCGGGAGGTTGAGAAACCAGCTAGTAAAGTTTAGGGTGCGTTTCGGCCGGAACGAGGGAATTAGGCATGGCAGGACAGCCCGATGCGTGAGGTTTTGGTCGTCGACGACGAGGATGATGTCCGGGACTGGTCGATCATCCTGTTCAAGGATATGGGGTTCACCGTCCATGCGGCGAGCCAAGGGCGGGAAGCATTGGACATTCTCGCCGACCATCCGTCCATCGGGCTGCTCTATACCGACGTCCGGATGCCGGTCATGTCCGGCACGGATCTCGCGAGCCAGGCCAGAAAACTCTATCCGGACCTCAAGATCATCTTCGTCACGGGCTATGCCGCCGAACTCACGATGCTGCCCGGCGTCCCCGTTCTGCGTAAGCCCTTCCTCCCGCATGATCTCGTCGAAGTCGTCCAGACCACCCTGGGTTCGCGGCGTTAATTTCCAAGACTTTACCCGCGAGTTTCACCAGCCTAGGATTGCGTCATTCGGGCAAGGGGTCTGAGGGAGCACGCGATGACCGGACAGCAATTCTTCCGTCCCACCGGAAAATCGGTCTGGCGGGGCAAGGACCTCGCACAATCCAAGGATTGGACCGTTTCGCTTTCGGCCTTGGCGCTCGATGAGATCGAGCGGGACCTCAGGCGGGCTCAGGCGCGCGGCGTTACCTTGGATACCATGAAGCGGGACGATTTCCCGCTGACCGCCCTGCAAGACGAACTGAAGGCGATCTTCGCCGAGGTCAAGGAGGGGCGCGGTTTCGCCTTGGTCAAGGGGCTCTCCACGGAGCGCTACAGCGAAGACGAGCTGGCGCTCATCTATTGGGGCATCGGCAGCCATTTTGGGGTCGGCATGCCCCAGAGTTTCCTGGGAGACCGGCTCGGCCATATCAGGGATGTAAGCGACGAGGAGCCCGATCCACTACGGCGGCGGGGTTATCATTCGGGCGGGGCGCAGACGACCCATGCCGACAGCTGCGACATCCTCTCCATGCTGAGCCTGCGTCAGGCGAAATCCGGCGGGGCGAGCCGTCTCGTCAGCATCCATGCCGTCCATAACATGATGCTCGATACCTGCCCCGAGCTACTGGCGGTCATGTATCGGGGTTTTTTCACGCGGATGCCCGATAGTGATGCCGAAGCGGCGGGCCGCAACCCCTTGAGCGGCGAGCGCCGCCCGTCTTTCGTCGCCCGGGACGGCGAACTCGCCTGCTTCCACGGCGGACCCTATATCCAGCGGGCGATCGAGGCGGGGGATATCGTGCTGAACCCGGAGGAAGCGGCGGCGCTCGCCGTCTTCACCGCCTATAGCAACCACCCGGACCTTTGCCTCGACATGCTCCTGAAGCCGGGCGACATGCAGTTCGTCAAGAACCGCACCGTCTTTCACGGCCGCGCCCATTTCGACGACTATCCCGAGAAGGACCGTCGCCGGCACCTGCTGAGGCTCTGGCTCAGTGTGCCGAGCTGGCCGAACCTCGATCCTCGCAAGGACAGCGAGGTCGAGAAACTCAATTGGGAGAAATTCGCCAAGAAGCAGGCGGTCGCGGCCGAATAGCCGTCAGGTCGAGCTGCCGGGATCGGCCTTGAAGCCCGCGCCTTCGATCCCGGCGATGGCGCAAAGCTCGTCATTGTCGGATGTGTCGCCACTCACGCCCAGGGCGCCGGCGATACGGCCCTCAGCGTCGCGGATCAGCACGCCGCCCGCCACCGGCATCAGCCTTCCGCCCGCGAGTTCGAGCGCCGTCGCGATAAAGGCGGGGCCGTCCTTGGCGCGCTTGGCGATGGTGCGCGATCCGATGCCCATGGCCAGCGCGCCATAGGCCTTGGCCTGGGCGATATCGCTGCGGATGAGGGCTTCCTGGCCATCCTGGGACTGGAAGGCCTTGAGGCAGCCGCGCGCGTCGAAGAGCGCGATCACCAGGGGCTTCAGTTTCATCTCGGCGGATTTCGCGAAGGCGCCTTCAATGATCTTGAGGCCCTTTTCCAGCGTCAATGCTTCCATTTCATTCCCTCTTACGATGTGCCGTCCTGGCGGATCGAAGCACGATTCCGCCCGGCGCGTTTTGCCTCATAGAGCTGGACGTCGGCCAGATCGACCAGGATCCTGGGCTCGTCCTCGACCGAGGGAACGAGAGAAACGCCGCCGATGCTGAGCGTGACGCATTGGGCAGCCGAGGAATGGGCATGCACGATCCCGAGATCGCACACCGCCTGGCAAAGCCTTTCGGCGAGTTGCGCCGCTCCAACGCTGTCGGTATCGGGCAGGATGCAGGCGAATTCCTCGCCCCCGTAGCGCGCCGCCAGATCGCCTGGCCGCCGGATCGCCTTGTCGAGCGCCTGGGCGACTTCGCGAAGGGCGACATCGCCGGAGGTATGCCCGTAGTGGTCGTTATAGAGCTTGAAATGGTCGATATCGGCGAGAAGCAGCGCGAGGGGCGCGCTGCGCCGCCGGGCGCGCAACCATTCCTGCGCGAGCATGTCGTCGAAGCGGCGGCGGTTCGAGATCCCGGTCAGCGCGTCCCGGATCGTCATTTCTTCGAGCTGGTCGCGGGCCTGTTTCAGCGCGATATGATTTCGGATCCGGGCCTTCACGATGATCGGCCGGATCGGCTTCATGATGTAGTCGATGGCGCCGACCTGGAGTCCCTGGGCTTCGTCGCCGATTTCGCTCAAGGCGGAGACGAAGATCACCGGGATCGCCTGGGTCTGGGGATCGGCCTTGAGGCGGCGGCAAGTCTCGAAGCCGTCGATTTCCGGCATCATCACGTCGAGCAGGATGAGGTCGGGATTGAGCTCCTTGGCCCGTTCGATCGCCTCGAGGCCATTCACCGCGCGCACGATCCGGTACTCCGCCTGAAGCACCGCTTCCAGCAGGTCCAGATTGATCCGGACATCGTCGACCAGCAGGATGAGGGGTTGAGGAGCGGTCAAGGCGGTCTCCAAGAGCGCGACACATAGCGGCATGCGGTCCAACCTACAAGCGCAAAGGCTCAGAAGAAGAGCACGATGACAGCCAGGATCGTCGGCACCAGCAGAGGTGTCGCCATGACCGGCAGGATCGCGGCCCCGGCCACGGCCCCCAGCAGGTAGCAGGCCCAGGTCAGCAGCAGAAGGCGAGGATCGCCACCCGGGGTCGGATCGGACCGGGGGCGCCCCGCCCAGCGGTCAACGGCCGCATCGGCGAGCCGGGCGATGGTGCTGGTGACGACGACGGTGCTGGCCGCGGTCCGGCCGAAGCGGGTGATCGCCGAAGCCTGGAGGCCCATGGCATAGGCGACCACCGAAATCGCCAGGGTGGGATCCTCCAGAAAGAAGGTCGCAATCGCCAGGGCCACCGCATGACAGGCGAGCGGCGCTTTCAGGGTCTTTGCTACCCGGAGCAGGACACGGGCGGTGATCGCGCCCAGAAAGAACATGAGGAGGGGGCCGCAGTGATGCAGCGCGCCGGCGATGTCCCCTTTCGCGGCGGCCAGCCCGGTCAATACCGTATTGCCGGTCATATTCGCCGCGAAGATGCCGCCCATGGTGAGATAGCCGATGGCGTCAGCCATGCCGGCCACCAGCGTCAGGAGCGCCGCCCGGCTGAGGTCCGGCCAGCGTTCGGGCGGCGGACGCTCCTGGGCCCGCCGCCGTTTGCGGGCGGCGCTTCTAGTGCCCGACGTCGAAGTCGAGCTCAAAGCTGTCGCCCTTGGCGTTGATATAGGCGACGAAGGGATCGGCGAAATGCGCCGGCACGAAGAGGGCATGGCGCTCTGCACAGGTCGCCAGAACCTCTTTCCGGGATTTGGCCGATTGCGCCCGATCGATGCAGAACTTGCTGTTCCAGAACCAGAGCGGCACCTGGAGCGGGCATTGCACTACGTCACCGGAGAAGATCGCCTGCTTGCCCAGGGACGCGAGATCGAGACGGACGTGCCCTGGCGTATGGCCGGGGCAGGGATGGATGGTCAGCCGGTCTTCGATGGCGTCCTCGCCGTCGATGAAGCGGGTCAGGCCCGCCTCGACGACGGGCAGGATGCTGTCGTTATAGATGTTCTTGTCGCGCCGGCTGGTGTCGGGCAGCTGGGCGTGATGGTGCCAATGATCGTGCTCGACGCGGGACATCAGGTATTTGGCATTGGGAAAGGTCGGGACCCAGCGCCCGTTTTCCAAGCGCGTGTTCCAGCCCACATGGTCCACATGGAGATGGGTGCAGAGCACGAAGTCCACGTCCTCGGGATTGACGCCGATGCCTTTCAGCCGCTGCAGATAGGGCGTGTTGAGCATGTGGAAGCGTCCGACCCCGTCCCGGTCCTTGTCGTTGCCGATGCAGCTATCGACCAGGATGGTGTGCTTCTCCGTGCGGATGACCCAGGACTGCATATAGATCAGAAGCTGCTGAGTGACGGGATCGATGAACTTGGGCTCCAGCCAATGCTTGTGGCGGTTGTAGAGTTCCTCCTCGTATTCGGGGAAGAAGTCGCGGGCGGCGGCGCTGGGATTGATCATCTCCGGCACACGCGTGATGCGGATGTTGCCCAGCGTGAAATCTTCCATGATCCTGTTCCCGCCTCCCGATTCTGCTGGTCATTCTGGCATCCGCGGCGAGGCTTGTACAAGCAGCCGTATCGAAGGGATTTTCCGTGAGCGATCTCGACAAGCTGGTGCTCCGTCCCGCGCGGCGGGAAGACCTTCCCGCGATCGTCCGGCTTCTGGCCGACGATCATCTGGGGGCCGCCCGCGAGGCGCTGACCGATCCCTTGCCGGCGAGCTATTACAAGGCTTTCGACGAGATCGCGGCGCAACCGGGCAGCGAGCTTCTGGTCGGGGAGGTCGGGTCGGAGGTGGTGGCCTGCCTTCAGCTCATGATCCTGCCGGGCCTCTCCAACCAGGGGATGACGCGGGCGCAGCTCGAAGGCGTGCGCGTCGATGCCCCTTTGCGCGGGAAAGGCATCGGCGAGAAACTCTGCCTCTATGCGATCGAGCGGGCGAAGGAGAGGGGCTGCGGCGTCGTGCAGCTGACTTCGGACAACAGCCGGATCGCCGCCCATCGGTTCTACGAGCGGATGGGCTTCAAGAAGAGCCATGTGGGGATGAAACTCTCGTTCCACTGACGCGACGGAGGTTTTGATGAGCCTGATCCTCGACCACACGATCGTGCCGGCCCATGACAGGGAGGCCTCCGCCCGTTTCTTCTCGCGGATATTCGGGCTGCTCTACGAAGGGGCGGGCGGGCGCTTCGCGGCGGTGCGCGTCAACGAGAGCCTGACCCTCGATTTCGATACCAGCGACAGGTTCGAGTCGCATCATTTGGCCTTCCGGGTCGATGACGAAACCTTCGACGCCATCTTCGGGCGGATCGAGGCGGAAGGGGTCGTTTATGGCAGCGGGCCTCAGGTTCTCGACGATATGAAGATCAACCACCGGCATGGCGGGCGCGGCTGCTACTTCCGCGATCCCAACGGGCATATACTGGAGATCCTGACGGCCTGATTGGAGGGTTCGGATGGATGACGGACGTAGCGTCGATACCCGGCCGCTCACGGCGGCCGATCTGGAGCGGATCCTGAACATCTATCTCAGGATCGTGCGAGAACTTCCCCCCGACACCGAGGCGGGTTTCCTCGATGCGGCGGGACATGTGAACTTCCTGCCCGACATGGGAAAGAAACTGAAAGCCGCCCGCGCCGCCCTCGCGGGGCTCGAACGCCTGAGGGGCGGAGGCTAGCCGCGCCCGACGAAGGGCATGGTTGTCGCCATGATGGTCATGAAAAGGACATTGGCGTCCAGGGGCAGGTTTGCCATGTGAAGCACCGAGGTCGCCACGTGCTTCACGTCCATCCGGGCTTCGGCCGCCATGCTGCCGTCCGCCTGGATGATCCCGGCGGCCATCTTGTCGGTCATCTCGGTGGCGGCGTTGCCGATATCGATCTGACCGCAGGCGATGTTGTATTTCCGCCCGTCGAGCGCGGCCGAACGGGTGAGGCCGGTGATCGCATGCTTGGTGGCCGTATAGGGCGCCGAGAAGGGGCGGGGCACATGGGCGGAGATCGAGCCGTTATTGATGATCCTCCCGCCTTGCGGGTCTTGCGCCTTCATGATGCGGAAGGCTTCCCGGGTGCAGAGGAAAGCCCCGGTGAGGTTCACGTCCACCACCGCCTGCCACTGCTCGTAGGTCAGGTCTTCCAGGGGCACGGCGGGCGCCCCCATGCCCGCGTTGTTGAACAGCACGTCGAGGCGGCCGAAACGGTCCTTGATCGCCTTGAAGAGACCCTCGACCCCGGCGGGCTTGCCCACATCGGCCGGAAAGACGAGGGTCCTGTCGGCGGCCCCGCCCGTCTTCGATACGGCGTCCAGAGCCTCCTTGCGGCGGCCGGTGAGGGCCACTCCGTATCCCGCTTCCAGGAAGGCGAGCGCCACCGCCTTGCCGATGCCGGTGCCGGCTCCCGTGACGAGCGCTACCTTCATGACTGCCCCTTTTTCTGTACTGAGAGATTGCCGTCGTCGTCGACGGCGAGACCGGTTTCGCGCGCCGCCTCGATCACGCTCGGATGCCAATCGACCTTGCCGGGATCGGGGCCGCCCACGACCGCGAGCAGCGTCGCGTCCAGATCCTCGGTCGCGTTGCGGAAGCCGCGATAGATGCCGATGGGCAGGGAGACCACGTCGCCGGGACCCAGCAGGACTTGCCGCTCGGTCTCGCCTTCGAGCCAATAGATGTCCCATTGGCCGGTCATGGCGATGAAGACTTCCTCGGTCGCATGGCGATGAAGCGCCGCGCCATGGCCTTTTTTCATGCCGCGATTATAGGTGAGGGAAAAGCCATGCGCGGGGGCGGCGATCTTGGGCGCGAGGTTCGGATCAGCGACGGCTTCCGTAACCCCCATGCCGACGAGATTGACGATCTCGCGCTGAAAACCGGGGATGCGCTGGTCGAGGAAGGCGAGGCCGGAACCCTTGGCCTCGGCCGGCCTTGCGACGCGTTCCTTCTCCATTTGCTCGACTGAAACGACGGGGATCGGCTTGCCGACGAGGCGGGGATCGACGAAGGACATCAGGGCGCGATCTTGCCGTCGCGGACGGCGATCTTCATGGGCTGAACCTCAATCTTCTTCCAAACGCCTTGCGTCACATAAGGGTCTTTGGCGAACCAGGCATCGACCGCGGCGCGGTCGGGGAATTCGGTCACCACGGCGGAGCCGATGGGCGCGCCCTTATCGTCGAGGATCGCTCCGCCGACGATGATCTCGCCCTTCGCCACCATGGGCTTGATGTAGTCGAGATGGGCCACCCGCGCCCCAGCCCGCCGTGTCTTGGCATCGCTGTCCGTTCCGTCATAGGCAAGCACGAGAAACTGCGCCATGGGACCTCTCTAAAGCTGGTAGCGGCATTCGATGCCGAGATCGACCTGATGGAAGTCGCGTTCGCCGGTATCCATGTTCTCCAGGTTGAAGAACAGGCAATCCTCGTGGATGTAATGGGGACCAGCGTGCCAGGTCGCGACATCCAGCATGATGGCCTGGTCGCCGGGAATGCGGAAGGCGCGGATGTCCTTCAGGCCCGGCCGCGCCGCATCGGAGGGGTCGCCGGGCGGGGCCACGGCGATCAGCCATTCCTTGCCACCCATCGAGCCCAGGCACTGGGTCACTTTCCGATGCCGGGCGATATGGGTGAACTTCGTCCCGACGCCTTTGGAATGCATCAGCCAAAGCCTCGGCCGCCCGTTGGTCAGGACGAGCTGCGCCTCCTCGGGATTGGCGTCCGGATCGTAAGCCGCGTTCACGCCCTGGCCGCCCGTCGTCCGGGTGGCGATGATCTGGCCGAAAGGCGCGAACCCCTCAGGCGTCAGCGCCTCCACGGCCAGGAGATGCGGGATCATCTTCAGGCTGCCAGCCATTGGGTGAAGCGCTCGCGGATCATGGGCAGGTTGGCCGCCGTCCAGGTGTAATTCGGGACGAAGCTCACCTTCATATGTTCCGGGTTGGTGGACTGCCGCTCGGCCTCCGCCTTGGTCATATGCTCGAAGGCCTTGGGGTTCGAGGGGCCATAGGGCAGGCGCTTGGAAAACTCCGCCTGAGGCTTCGGCAGGCCGGTGTATTCGATGAGTTTCCAGGCTTCCTTGGCCCGGGGAGTGCCTTTGGGGACGAAGTGATAGCCGATGGCGACCTGGCTGCCGTTCCAGACGATCTCCAGCGGCACGCCCTGATCGATCAGAAGCTGGGCGCGGGCGCCCCACATGGCGATCATATCGACCTCGCCGTCCTTGATCAGCGTCTCGGACTGGCCGCCCTGGGTCCACCAGACCTTGATGTTCTTCTTGATCTGGTCGAGCTTCTTGAAGGCGCGGTCCAGGTCCATCGGATAGATCTTGTCGAGCGGAACGCCGTCGGCCACCAGCGCAAAGGCCAGGATCGTATGGGGCTGGTTATAGAAGGACCGGTTGCCGGGGAACTTCTGAACGTCCCAGAAATCGGCCCAGCTCTTCGGCCCGCCGTTCGGGAACTTGTCCTTGCGGTAGACGAGGTTGGTGTTGGTCGCCACATATTGGATGCCGTGGGTATCGACGCATTCGGGCGCCATCTTGGACTTGTCCAGCACCGAGAAGTCGATGGGCTCCAACAGGCCTTCGTGCTTGGCCTGGAGATATTCCATCGTGTCGATGTTGCTGACGTCCCAGTCGTATTGGCCGCTCTGGACCTGCGCCTTCAGCTTGGCGATGGAGACGGGGGAGACCTGGCGGATCTGGATCCCGGTCTCCTTGGTGAAGGGTTGGAAGAAAGCCGCGTCCTCGGCGGCGGCGAGGGTCCCGCCCCAGGTGTTGACGTAGAGGATCTTTTCCTGGGCGGCGGCGTTCCTGCCGACGATCGCGGGCGCCACGCCGAGGGCGGCGGCCGTGCCGATGAGGGTCCGACGGGAAATCTTCTTGGTCATGAGGCTTCCTCCGTTTGTTATTTGCGGAAGACTTTAACGCGGAAGTTATTTCGTGTCAGTCGCGGGCTTCGCCGGAACGAGCCTCAGGAAGCTGAGCAAGGAGCCCGAGGCGGCGACGCAGACCCCGAGGAGGACGGCCGTCACGGGCGCGGCACCCAGGCTGCCGTCGGCCTGGGTGAAAAAGCCAAAAATCAGGGCGCAGAGCGCGGCGCCCGTCGCCTGCCCCAAGGTGCGGAAGGTGGCGTTGATCCCCGTGGCATTGCCGCTCCTGGCCTTGGGCACGCTCGCCAGGATCGAGCGGACATTCGGCGTCTGGAACAGGCTGAAGCCGGCGCCGCAGATCGCCACCCGCCAGAGGATATTGGCGGTCGAGGGGTCGTCCGGCAGGAAGCCCAGGAGCAGCAGGCCCGTCGCCACCGAAGCGAGCCCGAAACCGCCCAGAAGCCCGGCCGGAAGCCGGTCCGAAAGCTTGCCCGCGATCTGCGCCACCACCACGATGGCGAGCGGCCAGGGGGTGATGAGAAAGCCCGTCTCCGCCTGGGACCGGCCCAGGAGGTTCTGGAAATAGAAGGGCAGGGAGATATAGGCGAGCCCTTGGGTCATATAGGCGCAGACCGAGGTGCAGATCGACAAGGCGAAGACCGGACGGCGGAAGAGATCGACCGCGAAGACCGGCGTTTCGAGCGACTTCTGGCGCCGCACCATCAGGATGCCGCTGACCAGCGCCACCCCGAGCTCCACGGCGACAATGAGCAGGTCCTCGTGATGGGCGATCCCATCGAGACCGGTGATCAGCAGTCCGAAGGCGAGCGCGCTCAAGATGGCGCTCGGCAAGTCGAATTTCCGCCAGGAGCCGGGGATCGCCGGAATGAAGCGAAAGGCCAGCACGATGGCAACCACGCCGACCGGGACATTGACCGCGAAGAGCCACGGCCAGGGCGCCAGCGCCAGGATCGCCGAGGCGACGGTCGGTCCAGCAGAGGCGGCACAGGCAATGCTGAGCCCCAGGAACGCCACGCCGCGACCCAGCCGCTCCTGCGGGAAGATGTAGCGGATCAGCACCAGATCCACGCTGACGACCGCCCCCGCGCCGAGTCCCTGGACGACGCGGCCCGCAGCCAGCATCGGCAAGGTTGTTGACATCGCGCAGGCAAGCGATGCGAGCGTAAAGACGACGATGCCGACGCAGAAGACCTTGCGGTGCCCGACCACATCGCCCAGCGACGACAGCGGCAAGAGCCCCGCGACCAGGGCCAATTGGTAGGAATTGACGATCCAGATCGAGGTCGCCGGACTGATGTCGAGTTGCCGCGACAGCGTCGGCAGGGCCACATTGGCGATCTGCATGTCGAGCACGGACATGATGACCGGCAGCAGCACGGCGAAAAGCGCCCAGGGCCTTTGCCGGGCGGGCAGGCCCTCGGCCGGGCGGCTGTCGGTCATGGCGTCTTCAGGAAATCCGTGATTTGGCCCAGCACGGTTTCGAACTGATCGTGATGGGCCCAATGGCCGGCGCCCTCGATCATCTCGACCCTCGGATTGCGGAAAAGCGCCGCGGACCCGTCCGCGCGCGGGTCGGGTCGCCCGCTTTTGGCGCCGCCGATCAATAGGGTGGGGCAGGTGATGCGGCCCCAGAGTTCCATCACTTCCGCCCGGGGCATGTCATAGGGCGCCCAGGAGCGCAGATAGGGATCGAACTTCCAGCTATAGGTGCCGTCCTCGTTCCGGGTGACGCCGTGCAAGGTCAGGTGCCAGGCCCTCTCCTCGGAGAAGCTTTTGTTCGCTTCCTTCATTCGGATGAACGCTTCGTCGATGGAGGCGAAGCGGCGCTCGGCCCGGCGGGAGAGGTTGCGGCGACCCTCGATCCATTCGTGCATCCGCTCGACGATCCCCTTGTCCTCGCGCTTGCGGGCGACAGGATTGGTGCCGAGTCCCTCGATGGCGACGATCTTCTGCACGGTCTCGGGATAGGTCCCGGCATAGCGCAGGGAGAGATTTGCGCCATTGGAATGGGCGATGATCGTGACCGGGCTCATCTTCTGCTGATGGATGAGTTGCGCCAGGTCGTAGGTATAGACATGGCGCGGATAGCTGCCCTCTGTCTGCCACTCACTGTCGCCATGGCCGCGCAGATCGGGCGCCAGGATGTGCCAGTCCTTGCGCAGCCGCGAGGCCAGCCAGTCCCAGTTATGGCAATGATCGCGCCAGCCATGGACCAGCAGCATGGTCGGGGCGCCCTCGTTGCCCCAATCGAGGTAATGAAGCCGGAGGCGCTGCGAGAAATAGAAGCGCGAAACCGGCGCCGGACCGCCACCGAGGATGGTCTCCAATTGATCGAGCGGCACTTGGGTCAGCTCTTGGCGGGAGGCTTGGCCTCGCGGAAGGGCGTGCCGCTTTCGGCGAGCGCCTTCAGCAGGGGAGCCGGCGCCCAACGCGGCCCCAGTTCCTCCTCCCAGCGGCTCACCTGGTCAAAGATCGCCTTGGCGCCGATCCCATCGGCCCAGAACATCAGGCCGCCGCGCCAGCGCGGGAAGCCGAAGCCGTAGAGCCACATGACGTCGATGTCGCTGGCGCGATAGGCGATGCCCTCGTCGATGATGCGGCAGGCCTCGTTGACCGAGGCGAAGAGCACCCGGCGCAGGATCTCGTCAGGGGTGAAGGAGCGGGGCGTGATCCCGAGCGAGGCGCGAACCTCGGCGATGATCTGGGTGACTTCCGGATCGGTATGGGGGGTGCGATCCCCCTTTTCATAACGATACCAGCCCTTGCCGTTCTTCGTGCCGAGGCGTCCCGCCTCATAGATCCGGTCGAGGATAGGCACCTTGCGGGCATTAGGGTTCTCGGCCTCGCGACGCCTGCGAACGCTGTAGCTGAGATCCTGGCCGACCACATCCGCGACGGCCAGCGGTCCCGTCGCATAGCCGAAATCGGTCATGACCCGGTCAATTTCTTCCGGCATCGCGCCGTCTTCGATGAGGATGTTGATTTCCGTGCCGAAGGGCACGCGGCTGCGGTTGGCCACGAAGCCGTCGCAATTGCCGCAGGCCACCGAGATCTTGCCGATCTTGCGGCCCAATTGCATGACGCTGGCAATGGTTTCGGGCGAGCTTTTGGCGCCCCTGACCACTTCTAAGAGCTTCATGGCATTGGCGGGGCTGAAGAAATGCGCGCCGCTGACATCCTGGGGCCGTTTCGTCGCCGTCGCGATCTCGTCGATGCTGAGCGCGGAGCTGTTGGTGAGGATCAAGGCGCCGGGCTTCATCACCCGGTCGAGATCGGCGAAAACCGTCTTCTTGAGCGCCATGTTCTCGAAGACGGCCTCGATCACCACATCGGCGTCGCCGATCTCCTCATAGGATTGGGCGGGGGTGATCCTGGCGATCCGCGCCTGGGCTTCCGCTTCGGAGAGGCTGCCGCGCTTGACGCTGGCGGCGTAATTCGCGCGCACCCGCTCCAGGCCCTTGTCGAGGGCTTCGGGGGTGGCGTCCATGATCTTCACCGGCACGCCGAAATCGGCGAAGCACATGGCGATCCCGCCGCCCATGGTGCCGGCACCCACGACCGCCGCCGAGGCGACCGGCCGGACGGGCGTGTCCTTCGGAACGTCGGGCAGCTTGTTGGCCTCGCGTTCGGCGAAGAAGGCATAGCGTAGCGCCTTCGATTCGTCGGAGCCTTCCATTTCGCGGAAAAGCTCGATCTCGCGGATTTCGCCCTGCTCGAAGGGACGGTCGAAAGCAGCTTCCACCGCCTCGATGCAGGCATAGGGCGCGCGCTGGCCCTTGGCCTTGCGGGCGATGCTTTTGCGGATGTCGTCGAAGACGCTCGCTTCGGCCTTCGCTTCGCGGTCCCTGACGCGGGGAGGGGGCAGGATACCGGCGACCTTGCGGGCGAAAGCGATGCCCGCCTGCCGAAGGTCGCCTTCCACCAATTCGTCGATGAGGCCAAGCTTCAGGGCCTCCGCCGCCGGGACATGCCGGCCGCTGGTGATAAGATCGAGCGCTGCCTTCGCGCCGATGAGCCGAGGCAGACGCTGCGTCCCGCCGCCGCCCGGCAGCAGCCCAAGCGCCACTTCGGGCAGGCCGAGCTTCGCGCTGGGCACGGCGATCCGGTAGTGGCAGGCGAGCGCCACTTCGAGCCCGCCGCCCAGGGCGTAGCCATGGATCGCGGCGACGACCGGCTTGGGGCTGTCGTCGAGCGCCTCATAGCTGCGCTTTCGGGGCGCGGGGCGGTTCTTGCCGAATTCCCGGATGTCGAAACCGGCAATGAAGCTGCGTCCATCGCCGATCATGACCATGGCCCGGATCGCGGGATCGGCGTCGCAGGCCTCGATGGCATCGACCAACTGGACGATGCCATCGGGGGTCATGGCGTTGACCGGGGGATTGTCGATCACCAGGACGGCGACGTCGCCCTCGCGTTCGATGCGAATCTGCTGCCGCGTCTCGGTCATGGGGTTTCCTTAGTCTTCGGCGGTGATGAGCCCGCCCGCATCGGCCACCTGCTTCAGGTGGTAGTCCGCGTCGCCAAGGGTCGTGTCGAGCGCGGTGGCCCGCTTGAAGTAATGCCCAACCTTGTATTCCATGGTGATGCCGATGCCCCCGTGCAACTGGACCGCGTGCTGGCCGACGAGGCGGCCGGAGCGGCCGGCCTGGACTTTGGCGGCGGCGATGGCGCGGCGACGCTGGCCGGCATCGGGCTCCGAAACCATCATGGTGGCATACATCGCCATGCTGCGCGCCTGCTCCAGCGCGACCAGCATGTCCACGGCCTTGTGCTGCAGCACCTGGAACTTGCCGATCACCGTGCCGAATTGCGCGCGGGTCTTGAGATAGTCGAGGGTGATCTCATGGGCCGAGGCCATGACGCCCACCGTCTCGGCGCAGATCGCGGCAATCGCCTGATCGACGACCTTCTCGATGAGGGGGAGGGCCTTGCCGGGCTCGCCGATGGCGCTTTCCGCGCCGACCTTGACGTTTTCGAAGGTGATCTCGGCGGCGCGCAATCCGTCATGGGTCGCATAACCGCGCCGGGTGACGCCGGGAGAATTCGCATCCACCAGGAAAAGGCCGATCCCGTCCCGGTCGCGGCGGTTGCCGGAGACCCGGGCGGTAACGACGAGCTTGTCCGCGCTGTCGCCATGGAGCACCACGGACTTGGCGCCGTTCAAGGTCCAGCCGGAGCCATCTTTCTCAGCCTTGGTCGCCACGTCGTGGAGGTCGTAGCGCGATTGCCGCTCGATCTGCGCGAAAGCCAGGATGAGATCGCCCGAGGCGATTTCAGGGATCAGCGCCGATTTTTGCGCCGCGCTGCCGCCCTCGCGCAGGAAGCCGCCGCCCAGGATGACCGTGCCGAGATAGGGCTCCAGGACCAGCGCCTTGCCGAAGGCCTCCATGACGATCATGGTCTCGATCGGCCCGCCGCCGATGCCGCCGTGTTCCTCGTCGAACGGCAGGCCCAAGAGGCCCATCTCCGCATATTGCGACCACATCTCCCGGCTCCAGCCCTCGTCGGACTTGCCGTGAACCTTGCTGCGCTGGTCGAAGTCGTAGCGGTCGGCCATCAGCCGGTCGACGCTTTCCTGCAGGAGTCGCTGTTCGTCGTTAAGATCGAAGTCCATGGGTCTCGCCTCGTTATCGCGGCGGCCATAGTGTAAGCCTCGCAAAGGGTTGTAAAGCGCGAGAATCGCCGCAACGCCCCTTTCCGCATGAGCTGCGAAAAGTCATACTCCGGCGATTCCCCAAGAGGTGCTTTCTTGACCCATCCGTCCCGCGGCACGCTCTTTCTCGTCGTCGGCCCGAGCGGCGCCGGCAAGGATACCCTGCTCGATTGCGCGAGGCAGGCGTTGGCGGGAAATCCCGCCTATATCTTCGCCCGGCGGGTCATCACCCGTCCGGCCGATGCGGGCGGCGAGGCGCATGAAGCCTTGAGCGGGGAAGCCTTTGAGGCTCTTGAGAGCGCAAAGGGTCTGGCCCTTTCCTGGGCGGCCCACGGTCTTTCCTATGGGATCCGGCGGGACATCGAGGCGCAGTTGGCGGCGGGCATAAACGTGGTGGCGAATGTCTCGCGCCAGGTGCTCGACGAGGCGCGGCGGCGGTTTCCGCCGGTAAAGATCCTTGAGGTGACGGCCACCCGTGAGGTGCTTGCGGCCCGGCTCGCCGCAAGAGGGCGGGAGACGGCGGCGGATATTGCCAGGCGGCTGGAGCGCGCGGGCGCCGTCGAGGTTTCCGGCCCCGACGTGATCCGGGTCGATAATTCCCGCGATCTGGCCTCGGGCATCGCCGCTTTCGTCGAGGCGCTGAAGACTACTTGAGGCGGCGTTTTGCCCGGGCCAGCACCCGGTCCACCACTTCCCGGGCCTCGCCGATATAGCTTTCGGGCTCGGTGAGGCCGGCGATTTCCTTTTCGGTCAGGTGCTTCCTGACCTCGGCGCTCTTGGCGAGGATGTCGCCCAGCGGCTTCTTTGCCTTCAAGGCGTGGTTGACCGCATGTTCGACCAGCTCGTGCGCCGCACCCCGCCCGAGTTTCGGGGCGAGCCCCATCATGACGGCCTCCGACATGATCAACCCGCCGGTGAGATCGAGGTTCTTCCGCATCCGCGCCGTATCGACGGTCATACCTTCGGCGAGCGTGATCCCATGGGCCAGCGCGCCCGAGGTCAGCACGAAAATCTGCGGCAGGGCGATCTGCTCCGCCTGCCAGGGGCCGGTGCCGCGCTCCTGGTCCTGGGCCATGGCGTTGTAGAGCAGCGGGATCAGCGCATGGACGCCCCGGGCCGTCGCCAGCACATATTCGCTGGCGATGGGATTGCGCTTCTGCGGCATGGTGCTGGAGCCGCCGCGGCCGGCCTGATGGGGCTCGAAGACCTCGGCCACTTCGGATTGCATGAGCAGGATCACGTCGAAGGCGATCTTTGAGAGGGTGCCGCAGAGGAGCCCGAGGAAGCTCGCGGCTTCCACCACCGTTTCCCGCGCCACATGCCAGGGAGCGTCGGGGGTGCGGAGGCCCAATTCCTTGGCCAGACCGGCCGTGACCGCATGGGCCTTCTCCGCGCCCAGCGAGGCGAGGGTTCCGACCGCGCCACCGAACTGCACGCGGAGAACACGGGCCTTGATCTCCGTGATCCTGTCGAGATGGTCGAGCAAGGGTGACAGCCAGACCGCGCATTTATAGCCGAAGGTTATCGGCAGAGCGTGCTGGAGATGGGTCCGGCCCGCCATCACGTCGCCGCGATGCCGGCGGGCCTTTTCCGCAAGCGCGGTCGCAATGGCTTTCACATCCCGCTCGACGATATCGAGCCCCTGCGCCATCTGCAGGACCAGGGCGCTGTCCAGGATATCCTGGGTCGTGGCGCCCCAATGGACATAGCCGCCGGCCTCGGGTCCCGCCGCCTTGGCGAGGCCCTTGATGAGCGCCACCACCGGATAGCCGACGTTGGTGGTGCTGATGCCGATTTCCGTCGCCGACAGGTTCTCCACCCTGGCCGCCTTGGTGATGGCGGTGGCGGCTGCCTTCGGGATGATGCCGAGTTTCGCCTGGACCCGGGCAAGGGCCGCTTCCACATCCAGCATGGCCTGGAGCTGGCCGTCCTCGGAGAAGACCCTGCGCATCTCCGCCGTGCCGAAAAGATCGCGGGTCAGCTCCGAGTCGAGTGGCGTGGACGCCATCAGATATCGAAGAAGGCGGTTTCGCCCTCGCCTTGGAGGCGGATGTCGAAGCGGTATTTCGCCGGGTTGCCGCCTTGCGGCTGAGCGATCAGGGTGTCGCGCCGCGACTTGTCCTCGATCCGGCCGAGAACGGGGTCCGCGTCGTTGCGGCTGTCGTCGGCGAAATAGATCCGCGTCACCAGCCGCTTGATGATCCCCCTAGCGAAAACCGAGACCATGACATGGGGCGCCTGGAGCGCATTGCCGCGCCCCGGCACCGGGCCGGGCTTGACGGTCAGGAAGGAATATTTTCCCTCCGCATCGGTGAAGACCCTGCCAAAGCCTGAGAAATTCGGATCGAGCGGCTTGTCCGACCGGGCGTCGTCCGGATGGTCGTAGCGGCCCTCCGCATTGGCCTGCCATATTTCGACGATGCCGTCGGGCACCGGGGCGCCGTCACCGTCGGTCATGATGCCTTCGATAAGGATTTTTTCTCCCTTGGCTCCATCCTTCGTCAGGTCGCGCCAATCCGGCCGGTCCAGTCCGAAGGAGAAGAACGGGCCGACCGTGGCCCAGGCGGTTGGCGTCAGGCGAGCCATCTCAGGCCTCCCAAGGCGTCGAGTCCCGCCCGCGCAGCACGAAATTGAAGCGATAGCCCAGGGACCATTCCGCCTTGCTGAGAGTGGGATCGTATTTGGCGGTCACCCGGTCTTTTCCGGCTTGCGTCGGGATGCATTGGAACATCGGGTCCCATTCCAGCAGCGGGTCTCCCGGGAAATAGAGCTGGCAGATCAGCCGCGTCGCGAAGGCGGGACCGAATAGAGAAAAATGGATATGCGCCGCCCGCCAGGCGTTGGGCGTGTTGCGCCAGGGATATTCCCCGGGCTTGATCGTGACGAAGCGATAGCCGCCCTCGGCATTGGTGACGATCTGCCCCGCGCCCGAGAAATTGGGATCGAGCGGCGCGTCGTGCTGGTCGACGGGATGGAGATACCGGCCCGAGGAATTGCATTGCCAGATTTCGATGAGCGTATTTGGGACAGGCCTGCCATCTTCGTCGAGCACCCAGCCCTCGATGCTGATCCGCTCGCCGATGGGCTGGCCTTTGTGTTGGGTGGTGAGGTCCGCCCGGTCGGGCCCCGCCAGCCGTTCCCGGAACACCGGCCCTGTAACCTCGGACAGGGTGTGGTCGAGCGGGAGAAGCGCGCGGGCAGGGTTGCGCTTCACCGTGCTTTTGTAATCGGGGTAGTGAAGGGGCGGCTGGTCGCCTTCGACCTCGCGCTTGTAGCTGGACAGGATGTCCGTCATGACGAGCCTTCCTTTTCCATTTCCAGATAGGTTTCCTTGGCGAGCTTGAAGGCGGTATTGGCGGCCGGCACGCCGGCATAGATCGCCACATGCATCAGCGCTTCCTTGACGTCCTCCAAGGTTGCGCCCGTGTTGCGGGTCGCCCGGATATGAAGCTTCACCTCGTCATGGTGGCCGAGACCCGCCAGCAGCGCGATGGTGACGATGCTGCGGGTCCTCCGGTCGAGACCCTTGCCGGTCCAGACCTCGCCCCAGGCCTGGCGCGTGATAAAGGCCTGGAAATCCCGGTCGAGATCGGTGGCGTTCCTGGTTGCCCGCTCCACATGGGCATCCCCCAGCACCGCCCGCCGGGTCGCAAGGCCGCGTTCGTAGAGATCGGCGCTTTGCTGCTCCGCCAGGAAATCCAGGATCACCCGGTTCATCTGGTCCGCCGCCTCGATGGAGGCGATATGGGCCGCCGGCGAAACGATCTCCAGCCGCGCGCCTTCGATCCCATCGGCCAGGGCCTTGGCCAGGGCGGGCGATGTCGCCACATCCTGGTCGCCGACGATGACCAGGGTGGGACATTCGATCTGCCGGTTCTGCTCCGCGAGGTCGGCATCGCGCAGCGCCGCGCAGCAGCCGATATAACCCTCGGTCGAGTTGCGGCTCATCATCGCCATATAGCCGCGCACCTCGGCGGGGTGGTCCTTGAGATAGCCGGCGGTGAACCAGCGCTGCATGCCGCCCTCGGCGAGCGCCGCCAGCCCTTGGGATTTGACCGCGGCGATGCGATCTTCCCAAAGGGTCGGCGGCCCGATCTTGTTGCCCGTGTCGCAGAGGATCAGCGACCGGACCCGCTCTGGCGCCAGGGTGGCGAGCCGCTGCGCCACCATGCCGCCGATGGAGAGGCCACAGACATGGGCCTTCTCGATCTTGAGGGCATCGAGCAGCGCAAGGGCGTCTCGGCCAAGCGTCTCCATCGTGTAGGGTGGCGATGTTGCCTCGGTCATCCCGTGGCCGCGCGTGTCGTAGCGCAGTACCCGGTAGCGGTCCTGGAGCGCCGCCACCTGGGCGTCCCAGGCGTGGAGATTGGTCCCGAGCGAGTTCGAGAACAGGACCACCTCGCCGCCCGGGGGACCGCTCAACTCGTAATGGACGGAGAGTCCGCCCGCATCGATGAAGGGCATGGGGTCAGACCCGCTCGATCACCAGGGCGATCCCCTGTCCGACGCCGATGCACATGGTGCAGAGCGCATAGCGTGCCTGGCGGTGCTCCAATTCATAGAGCGCCGTGGTGACGAGCCGCGCGCCGCTCATGCCCAAGGGATGACCGAGAGCAATCGCGCCGCCATTGGGATTCACATGCTCCGCGTCGTCCGGTAGTCCCAATTGCCGGGTCACCGCCAAGCCTTGCGCGGCGAAGGCCTCGTTGAGTTCGATCACGTCCATCTGACCGATGGAAAGTCCGGCCTTCTCCAGCACCTTCAGGGAAGCCGGAACCGGGCCGATCCCCATGACGCGGGGCGCCACCCCGGCTGAGGCCGCCGCGACGATCCGGGCACGGGGCCGGAGCCCGTTCTTCTGGGCCGCTTTCTCCGAGGCGACGATCAAGGCGCAAGCGCCGTCGTTGACGCCTGAGGCATTGCCCGCCGTCACCGTGCCATTGGCCCGGACGATGGGCCGGAGCTTGGCGAGGGACTCGAGGGTGGTGTCCCGGGGATGCTCGTCGCGGTCGACGGTGATCGGGCCGCTGCGCGACGGGAGCATCACGGGAGCGATTTCCCGGGCGAGCCGGCCCGAGGCGATGGCCCTGGAAGCCCGCTGCTGGCTGCGGAGCGCGAAACCATCCTGGTCGGCGCGGGCGATCTGGTAGTCCTCGGCCACGTTTTCGGCGGTTTCCGGCATGGCGTCGGTGCCATAGGCCTCCTTCATCAGCTTGTTGACGAAGCGCCAGCCGATGGTGGTGTCGTAGATCTCGGCGTTGCGGGAGAAGGCGCTGTCGGCCTTGCCCATGACGAAGGGCGCGCGGCTCATGTTTTCGACGCCACCGGCGATGATGATGTCCGATTCGCCGCTCTTGATGTTCCAGCCGGCAATCGCGACCGCGTTCATCCCCGAGCCGCAGAGCCGGTTGATCGTGCTGCCCGGCACCGTGTCGGGCAGTCCCGCCAACAGGAGCGCCATGCGCGCGACGTTGCGGTTGTCCTCGCCCGCCTGGTTGGCGCAGCCATAGACGACGTCGTCCATGGATCCCCAGTCGACATCCTTGTTGCGGGCCTTGAGGGCCGCGATCGGCAAGGCGGCAAGATCGTCCGCCCGCACGCTGGAGAGCGTCCCGCCGTAGCGGCCGATCGGCGTCCTGATGGCGTCGCAAATATAGGCTTCCGGCATCGTTTCGCTCCCGTGGTCTTTTTGAAAATCGGCGGCACGGGCGCATGATGGCGTAAAGCTTTGGCCGTTTCCAGGCCGACCTCCCTTCCGTGACGCCGCCTTGACGCTGGCTTGACGCCGCCTTGACGCCGCCTTGACGCTGGCTTGACGCCCGGGAGACCGCCCTTTACGGTCCCGGGGCAAAGGGCGAGGCGCTCGGCTCCGCCCGGCAGGGAGGGGAACCCATGACAAGAAATTTGCGCAAGGCGCTTCTTGGCGCCGTTTTCACGGTGGCCCTCGGCATGGGGACCGCTGACGCCGGCACCATCAAGGTCGGCGTGATCGGTCCGATGTCCGGCCCCTTTGCCTTGAGCGGCCTGACCTTCAAGGAAGGGGTCGAGGTCTATCAGGCGCAGCACGGCAAGACCGTTGGCGGCGATACCATCGAATTCATCTATAAAGACCTCGACGCCGCCAATCCCGCGCAGTCGAAGGCCCTCGCCCAGGAATTGATCGTCAAGGACAAGGTGGCCTTCCTCGCGGGCTTCTATTTCACGCCCGACGCTTTGGCCGTGGCCCCCCTGATCGACGAAGCGAAGATTCCGGCCGTGATCTTCAACGCGGCGACCTCCGCGATCACCGAGAAGTCGCCTTTCTTCGTGCGGACCTCCTTCACGCTCTGGCAGAACACCGTGCCGCTGGCGAATTACGTGGCGAGCGGCGGGTCCAAGACGGTCGTGACCGCGGTCAGCGACTATGGTCCCGGCATCGACGCCGAGACCGCCTTCAAGGCGACCTTCGAGAAGGCGGGCGGCAAGATCGCCGAGAGCATCCGCATGCCGGTCGCGGCCACCGATTTCGCGGCCTTCATGCAGCGCATCAAGGATTCGAATGCCGACGCGCTCTTCGCCTTCCTGCCGGCGGGGCCGACGGCGGTCACTTTCGTCAAGCAGTTCAGCGACAACGGCCTCCGGCAGAAGATGAAGTTCTTCTCCACCGGCGATCTCGTCATGGAACCCGATCTTCCGGCCCTGGGCGAGCCGGCGCTGGGCCTCGTGACCAGCTTCCATTACAGCGCCGCCCATAAGTCGGCGGCGAATCAGGCGTTCCTCGCCAAGCACAAGGAGATGTTCGGCAATAACGACAAGGTCACTTTCACCACGGTCGACGCCTATGACGGCGCTCATGTCATTTACAAGATGGTCGAGGCGACCAAGGGCAAGTCGGACGGCGTCAAGCAGATCGCGGCGATCAAGGGCATGAAGTGGGAAAGCCCGCGCGGTCCCGTGATGATCGATCCCGACAGCCGCCATCTGGTGCAGAACGTCTATCTGCGCACCCTGGAGAAGGTGGACGGCAAGTATCAGAACACCGAAGTGACCATCGTCGCCGACCAGCCGGATTTTGGTTACAAGCGCTGAACTTTGTGAAGCGAGGTAAGGTCACCCCAGCGCTTTTGCTTGTTGAACCCTCTCCGCCCTTCAGGGTGGCCTAGCTTTGGAAACAGTCTTCGGCATCGTGGTGGACGGGATCGCCTATGGGATGATCCTGTTCATCATCTCGGTCGGGCTTTCGGTCACGCTCGGCCTGATGCGCGTGGTGAACCTGGCCCATAGCGCCTTCGCCATGATCGGAGGCTATACGGCCTCCTATGCCATCCAGTCCCTGGGCTTCGGTTACGCAGGCGCTCTGATCCTGGCCATCGTCGTTACCGTGCTGATCTCGCTTCCTCTCGAACGGCTTCTCTACCGGCGGCTCTATGGCGTTGAAAACGAGTTGCCCCAGGTGCTGCTGACCATCGGGCTCGCTTTCATGGTGGTCGCCACCATGAACATCATCTTCGGCCCGACCTTGAAGCAGATCCCCTTGCCCGAACTTTTGAGCGGCCCGGTATCGCTCGGCCCCAAGATCATCTCGGCGCATCGGATCTTCGTCATCGGGATGGGCGTGGCGACGATCCTCGGGCTTTGGGCGCTGCTGGAGAAGACCGATTTCGGGATCAGGCTGCGGGCCGCCGTGGACGATCCCAAGATGGCGGCGGCCCTGGGGATCAAGACCGAGACGCTCTATGCGGCGACCTTCGCGCTGGGATCGGGCTTGGCGGCCTTAGGTGGCGTGCTTGGCGCGGAACTGCTGCCCTTGGAGCCCTATTACGCGATCCGCTATATCGTGATCCTGCTGGCGGTGGTCGCGGTGGGCGGAGCGGGCAGCATCCTGGGGTCGGTCGCGGCTTCGCTGGCGCTGGGGATCCTCGACACGGGGGCCAAGTACCTCTTCCCCAATTTCGGCGATTTCTTCTTCTATGGCGCGCTCGTCCTGATCCTCTTCCGCTGGCCCAATGGCTTCTTCGACAAGAGGGCCGCATGACCGGGAAGGGGGCGCTTATCGATCAGATGGGCGTTGCCCTCGTCGCCGTGCTGGGCGTCGCCGCTTTCTTCGTCTTCCCCGAAGACCTGGGCTTCATGACCCGCATCGCCGCGACGGCGCTTTATGTGCTGTCGCTGGATCTGATCCTGGGCTATGGCGGCATTCCGTCGATGGGGCAGGCGGCGCTTTTCGGCGCGGGGGCCTATGCGGCGGGGATCGCCTCGATCCGGCTGGTGCAGGATCCCATTGTCCTGCTCGGGATCGGCGGCGTCGTGGGCGGGCTGGTGGCGCTCGTCACCGGGACGCTCATCCTGCGGGCGCGGGGATTGACGCTCCTGATGCTGACCATCGCGGTGGGCGAGATCGTCCGCGAGGTGGTCAACAAGGCGCGGGACTATACGGGCGGCAGCGACGGGCTGGGGGGAGTGTCCGCCGCGCCGGTCTTCGGGACTTTCCGTTTCGATATGTATGGCCGCACCGGCTACCTCTTCGCGCTGACCGTGCTGGTCATCGGCATCCTGGTGGCGCGCCGGATCGTGCGCTCGCCCTTCGGCCTTGCCTGCCGGGGCGTGAAGGAGGATCCCTTGCGCGTCGTCGCCCTGGGGGGGCGTCCCCGACGCTATCTGATCGTCATGTATGGGATTTCCGGTGTCTTTGCGGGAGTTGCCGGGGCCGTCACCGCGGTCACCAGCGGGATCGTCGGTCTCGACAGCGTCAGTTTTTCCTGGTCCGCCGAGGCCTTGGTCATGTTGGTACTGGGCGGCGCCGGGCGGCTTTGCGGCGCGATCATCGGCACGGTGGGCTTCATGACGATCCACCATATCCTCTCCGCCGCCGATCCTTTCCGCTGGATGTTGGTAATCGGCGCGATGCTGGTCGCCATCGTGCTTTTCGTGCCGGGCGGCATCGTGGCGGTCCTGGATCCCGCGATTGCTCGATTCCGCAAGCGCGCGGAGGCCAAGCGATGATCGGCGGTGTGCTGGAGATCAGGCATCTGTCGAGGAAGTTCGGCGGCCTCGATGCTTGCTCAGATATCACCCTCTACATCGAGGAAGGCGAACGTCTCGCGCTCATCGGTCCCAATGGGGCGGGCAAGACGACCTTCGTCAACATGGTGACAGGAGTCCTGCCGCCCAGCGGCGGCGCGATCCATCTCGACGGTCGCGATATCACCAGGCTGGCGGCGCCGGCCCGGGTCAAGCGCGGTCTCGTGCGCTCCTTCCAGATCGCGCGCCTTTTCCGCGGCATGACCGCCCGCGAGCATTTGGAACTCGCGATCCTGGAACGGGAGGGGAAAACCTATCGGGTCTTTTCCTCCGTGAAGCGCATGGCGGGCGTCGAAGACGAGGCCAGGACCTATCTCGACGAGATGGGGCTGGGGGCTGTCGCGGAGCGGCCCGTGGGTATGCTGGCCTATGGGCAGCAGCGGCTGTTGGAGATAGCGCTGGCTTTGGCCTTGAAGCCCCGGTTCCTCATTCTCGACGAGCCTGCGGCGGGGGTGCCCCATGGGGAGAGCCAGCGCATTCTCGACGCTCTGGACCGCCTGCCGCCGAGTTTGGCCGTGTTGATGGTCGAGCACGACATGGACCTCGTCTCGCGCTTCGCGCGTCGGGTCGTGGTGCTGTCGCAGGGGAAGCTGCTCTGCGACGGCACACCGGGCGAGATCATGGCCGACCCCCGGGTGCGGGAAGTTTATCTCGGAGTCCGCGCCGATGCCGGCTGAAGGAAAGCTCGATGTCGTCGGAATCACCGCGGGTTATGGCGAGACGCGGATCCTGGAGGACGTTTCCTTCTCCGTCTCGCCAGGAGCCCGCGTGGCGCTTTTGGGGCGTAACGGGGTGGGGAAGACCACGACGCTGGCGACCCTCGTCGGTCAGACGACCTTTCACGGCGGATCCATCCAACTCGACGGAATGGAACTGACGCGCCTGAAGTCCTTCGCCCGAGCAGCCGGGGGGCTCGGTTATGTGCCGCAGACCCGCAATATTTTCCCCTCGCTCTCGGTGGAGGAAAACCTCATCACCGGCTTGAAGCGCCGTCCGCGCGCTGCGCTCGACGAGGCCTATGCCCTTTTCCCGCGCCTCAAGGAGCGCCGTCGGAACCCTGGTTCATCGCTCTCCGGTGGGGAGCAGCAGATGCTGACCGTGGCGCGGACGCTTCTGGGGCAGCCGAAGGTCCTGCTTCTCGACGAGCCTTTGGAAGGATTGGCCCCGGTCATCTGCGATCAGCTCATGGCGGCCCTGTCGAGCCTTTCCATGAGCGTCCTCCTCGTCGAGCAGCAGATCGACCGGGCGCTGGATTTTTGCGAGACCGTCGTCGTGTTGGACCGGGGCAAGGTCGTCCATCGGGGGCCGTCCACAACTTTCCGCAACGATACTGCCCTCATGGAACGCCATCTGAGCGTCGCCCTCTCGGTCTAATTGACGGGCCTAGTTGATGGGCAGGCCCACGTAGTTTTCGGCGAGCGCCGTAGCCGCCGCCCGCGAGCTTATAAGGTAGTCAAGCTCGGCCAGATGGACCCGCTGCTCGAAGGACGATTCCGCCTTGTTCCGATGCAGCATCGAGGTCATGTACCAGGAGAAGCGCTCGGCTTTCCAAATGCGCTTCAAGGCCGTCTCGCTATAGGCCTCCAGGAGGTCGGTGGCCCCCTTGCGGTAATGCGCATCGAGCGCCCTGCTCAAGACCACCACATCCGCCACCGCCAGATTGAGCCCTTTCGCCCCTGTCGGCGGAACGATATGTGCGGCGTCGCCCGCGATGAAGAGCCGCCCGTGCTGCATCGGCTCCGAAACGAAGCAGCGCATGGCGATGATGCCTTTCTGGGTGATCGGTCCTTCCGTGAGCTTCCAGCCGTCCACCGTCTCGGTGCGCCGATGGAGTTCCGCCCAGATCCGGTCGTCGCTCCATTGCGCGACGTTGTCCTGGGGATCGCATTGGAGATAGTAGCGCTGCACCGTCGGCGTCCGCGTGCTCAGGAGCGCGAAGCCCCTGGAATGATTGTTGTAGATGAGTTCGTGATGGGCCGGCGGCGCGTCGGCCAGGATACCGAGCCAGCCGAAGGGATAGGTCTTGTGGTACTCGGTCCGCACGGCATCCGGGATGGCTTGGCGGCTCGGCCCGTATTGCCCGTCGCAGCCGACGATGAAATCGCAACGCAGGGTCTCGATCTCGCCGGTCTGATGGGGACGGTAGCGGATTTCGGGCTTGCCCTCGATGTCGTGGAGGCTGGTTTCGCCGACATCGAAGACGATCTCCCCGCCGTGGGCGAGGCGGGCGGCGACCAGGTCCTTGATGACCTCATGCTGGGCATAGACTGTGACCCGCTTGCCCCCGGTCAGGCCGGCCATGTCGATATGATGGCTCTGGCGATTGAAGCGGAGCGTGATGCCGGAATGGAAATGGGCCTCGCGCATCATCCGCTCGCCGAGCCCCATCTCGTTCATGAGATCGACGGTCCATTGCTCCAACACGCCCGCGCGCAGCGTGCCTTCGATGGCCTGGCGGCTGCGATGCTCGACGATGACCGAACTGATCCCGGCGCGATGAAGAAGATGCGCCAGGAAAAGCCCCGCCGGTCCCGCGCCGATGATCCCCACCTGGGTCCGTGCCGCCATGGTCCCCCCGATCCCAAGTCTTGGAGGGAGTATGCGGGTTATTTATGCGTCGTAGAAGGCGATCGTGCGGATCTCGATGCTTTCGCGAGGCAGGATGTCTTTCGGTGCGGTGGGATCGACGAAGGCCGTATGAGCGGAAAAGCGTGCGGTGCCGTCGGTCAGCGAATCGTAGCACTTGATGAGCAAGGCTTCGTCGGGCCGCATCTCCGGCACATAGAACCAGCGGTGGGACGGGCTCCAGACCACCTGAAAAATCTCCCCCGTCCGGTCCGGATAGATGAGTTCCGAAGCTATGAAATCCCTGTCGGCCACGGTACGTGCGTCGGAAAAGGCCAGCGGTGCGTCGCGCAACGGGCCGGTGATCGGGCGCCAGAGATTGATCAGGGCGAACCGGTGCTTCAGTAACGTCTCGGCCTCGTCGCCCATCACGTCGCGCACCCGTTGCGGGCCGGACTTCAGGGTGTAGTCGTTATGGATATGGGTGGCGGGCTGGCGCGGCTGCCCCGCCGTGCGATCCGCAACGCCGGGCAGACGGCGGCGGATCGTATGATCGAAGACGACGACGCGATTGGCGCCCGTCGCCTCGGCGATGATCCGCTGGGTTTCCGGATAATAGATCCGCCGCAACTCGTCTTCGTCGTAGAAGTCGCGGACGGTGCTGGGCCGCTTTAGGAGTTCGAACCCTTCCCGATCTATCGAGAGGTGACCGGGAAGAGCACGTGCGTCGTGGATCGGAAGCTTCCGGTTCTCGAACACTTGGTTGGTCCGTTTCGGGTCACCCGGACGATCGAAGGTATAGGTGTAGGGCTTCTCGCTCATAGGAACGAGATAGGTCAGCTCGCCTTCGACGAAGGGCAGATCTTTTTCCGGAGTTTGCGTCATGGCTGGACCGGTCGAAGTGGTTGTCTCCTCAGCATGTAAGATGAAGTGACCTCCGGGCTGCAAAGTTTTTCGGCATGGCTCTTATGCGGCGGCGAGTGCCTGGTCGAGGTCGGCGAGAATGTCGTCGATATGCTCGATCCCGAGCGACAGCCGCACATAGCCTTCGGTGACGCCGGTCTGGGCCTGTTCCTCGGCGGAAAGCTGCGAATGGGTGGTGGAGGCGGGGTGGATGGCGAGGCTTCGGGCGTCACCGATATTGGCGACATGGTAAAACATCTGCAGCGCGTCGATGAAGCGCTTGCCAGCCTCCATCCCGCCCTTGAGCTCGAAACCCAGAAGGCCGCCGTAGCCGCGCTTCAGATAAGCGTCGGCCCGGCGCTTCGTCTCTCCCGTCATAAGGCCGGGATAGATCACCTTTGCGACCTTCGCATGGCCGGAAAGATGCTTGGCCACAGCCGAGGCATTCTCGCAATGAGCGCGCATCCGGAGCGGCAGGGTTTCCAGCCCCTGGATGAAGGCGAAGGCGTTGAAGGGGCTCATGGCCGCGCCGATGTCGCGCAACAGGGTCACCCGCGCCTTGATGATATAGGCGACGGGTCCGATGGGCTTCACCGCCTCGGTCCAGACCGCACCGTGATAGCTCGGATCCGGCTGGGTCAGCATGGGGAAGCGGCTGGCGTGCTTTTCCCAGGCGAAAGACCCGCTATCGACGATCGCGCCACCGATGGAGGTGCCGTGGCCGCCGATATATTTGGTCGTCGAATAGACGACGATGGCAGCGCCATGATCGAAGGGCCGGCAGAGGATGGGGCAGGCCGTATTGTCCATGATGAGCGGCACGCCCAGCTCGCGCCCGATCTTGGCGACCTCGGCGATGGGGAAAACCTGGAGCTTCGGATTGGGCAGGGTTTCCGCATAATAGCAGCGGGTCCGGGCGTCGGTGGCGCGGCGGAAATTCTCAGGATCGGAAGGATCGACGAAGCGAACCTCGATCCCCATGGTCTTCATCGTGTGAAGAAAGAGGTTCCAGGTCCCACCATAAAGGTCTGTAGAACTTACAAAATTATCGCCGGCATGGCAGATGTTCTGGATCGAGAACAGGGAGGCCGCCTGGCCGGAGGCGAGCGCCAGCGCCGCAGCCCCGCCTTCCAGCGCCGCGAGACGTTGCTCGAAGACGTCCTGGGTCGGATTCATGATCCGTGTGTAGATATTGCCGAACTCTTTCAGCGCGAAGAGATTGGCCGCGTGCTCGCTGTTGCGGAATTGGTAGCTGGTGGTCTGGTGGATCGGCACCGCGACCGAACCCGTCGAGGGATCCGCGCGATAGGAGCCGCCGTGCAGGACGATGGTCTCGGGGTTCTTGCTGCTCGTGGGCATTTCTCTCACCTTTTCATTATTTTGTGGCAAGACACTGCGACAGAAGATCAAGTGCCGCAGCCGCGAAGGCATGCATATTGGCGACCCGGTCGGGACTGCCGGTTTCGAGGGTGATGGATCTCTCCAGCGGGCCTGCGACCGCGAGGCAGGAATGTCCCGCCGCATCGCCGTAGCGGTTGCCGGTCGGGCCGGTGGCTCCAGTCTCGGCCAGCGCCCAGGCGGATCCGAATTTCGCGCGCACGGTCCGGGCGAGAAGCAATGCGTAGGCTTCGGTCGAAGGCCGCATGCCTTCGAGTTGCGAGACCTCGATGGCGAGCAGCGCTTCCCGGGCTTGGCGGGTATAGACCACCGCGCCGCCGAGGAAATAGGCCGAAGCGCCTGGTACCGCCAGGAGTGAGGCGGCGATCAGCCCTCCGGTCGATGACTCTGCGACGGCGATGGATTGCCGACGTTCCTTGAGCAGACCGCCCGCCTTTTCGGCGAGAGGGATAAGGTCCTGCATTGCCGCTCACCCTGCTCGTTTTGGCGTTGATCGATTCTCAGCCGCGATAATGTTCGCGGATCGACCTTGGCCGCAAATGATAAAAAGGAGGGAACCGCTTTCAGAAATCCGCGAGTACCCCGCGCCAGGTTTCATCCTGTGGGGGAGTTCAGGAGGCTGTCGGCATCTACCCGCAGGATGCGAAGGTCCCCCTCGCCGAACAAACGGCCTTTGAGTGTCAGCCGCTCGCCGATCCTTGCGCGGATATCTTCGCCGAGCGATTGGCCTTCGCCATCCGCCAACACATACCAGCCCGATCCATTGGCCGGGATGAAGAGTGCGGGAATCCCGCCCAGGAGGCAGAGCGACCCGCAGCCCTTATGCGCCTTGCCGTCGCCGGGGTTCATGGCGCCCGTCCAGCATTTGCTGTCGACGATTTCGCCCGTGAGGGTTTGCTCGCCGCGGTCGATGCCAGGCATGGCGGCTCCTGCCGCCAAACGGTCCAAGGGCGCCGAGACCTGGAGAACGGTGACACCGTTACGTTCGATGGAATAGCCGCGCACCCCGACCTTGTCGCCGTCCTTGAAGTCGGATCCGAGCGGCAGGCCGAATTTCCATTCGTCGACCAGCAGGATCGTACGGGCCGGCTTGCCGTCGGCTGGGGCGAGCCGGACCATGGGATAGGGAAGGGTGAGGAGCGTGCCCTCGAAGCTCTGCTCGCCGTCGCCCCAGACGCCGGTCGCGCGCGGCGGCTGGCCGAGATAGAGGAGTGCTGCGATGGCCGCCTGGGACAGGACCAGTATCGCGACCGCCCCGGCGATGAAAAGCCTCAGCCCTTTCGGCAATCCCATCCAGCCGATGAAAAAAGGCTTCATATCGCGGCTCCCACATTGAGCGGTTCGACGAAGGTGCCGGGTGGCAGCGGGTTGGGATCCACCTGGACGATCCCCCGGACGAGCCGAAGCCTGAAGGTATTGAGCTTTTCGGTGAAGGGAGGAGGGGCGCAACCGTCCTCCAGCCGGTATTGGAAACCATGCCAGGGACAGGTGACGCAGCCGTCGATGACGAAACCCTCCCCGAGGGGGCCGTTCTGATGCGCGCAGACGTTGGAGAGCGCCGAGAGCCGGTCACCGTTGCGGAAAACGGCAATGCGCTCTCCGTCGCGCGGCGCGACGATGCATGCCGCGCCGTCGGAAATGGTTTCGGGCCGGCCCACGTCGAGCCAGCCATCCCGCGCGTCCTGGCCCTCATCGGCGGGGGCCTCGCGCCAGCCGGCAAAGAGATGGAGACCTGTCACGGCCCCGAAAGAGAAGATAAGCAGGAGGGGAAGCGTCAGCCCCGCCTGTCCCTGCATCGCTCCCAGCGCCACATGCATCACCAAGAAACCATAGGCGGGATAGACCAGCATATGGATCGTCTTCCAGACCGGCGGGGTCAGGAAAGCGAGCCAGAAGTCATGGCTGATCGCCGCCATGACGACGAGCAGAAGAAGCGCCGCGAGCCCCAGCGCCTCGAAGGGGAAGCCTTGAAAGCTCAGATAGCGGGAGTTGCTCACGAGGATCGAAAGCAGGGGGTCGATCTTCCCATGGGCGTGATACCAGTCGAGCACCGACCAGGCGTGGGCGAGCGCCACGAAGGCGGTCGCAACCCCAAGATGCCGCCGGTTGTAGAGCAAGGGCAGAAAACGCGTGTCGAGCCTTGCCAAAGGCCCGATGCAGAGGATCGCCGTCAGCATGAGGAAAGCGCAGCTTCCGAGCGCCCGCATCCATTGGATCTGCGGGTTTACGGGGTTGTCCTGCGGCCAGAGCAGCGGTGCCGCGTTGATGAAAAGGCTGAGGTAGCTCGCGACAAGCGCCACGACCACGATGTCGTAGCCGATCTTGTAGCGGTTCCATTGGACTGCCCGGAAACCGGCGCTCATCGCCCGGACTCCAGGGGGGCGATGGGCACGGGCGGTTTCACCGCCAGCGCCGCCAGGAAAAGGACCGCGACCAGGGGGGCCACGATCAGCCAGGCGATACGATGCCGACGTCTTTGCCGGAGCTTCATCTGGGGCTCGCCCATCGCCGCAGGACCAGCGGCCAAAGCAAGGCCGACGCGGGCAGAATGAGCAGTCTCGCTCCCAGCGTTAACGGACCGGAATGGGGAAAAGCGCGAGTAAGGCCCAGGCTCACGAAGCCAATCGCCACCACCAGTCCCAGGGCCAGATAGATCTCTGCCAGAAGCAGGCCGGCCGCTCCCCAGGGCATGTCTGATTTCTCCTGATACGATCGATCGGGCGGCGCGATCTTATCCGTTTTCGTGTTACGACTGGGTTCAAGATCGGGTGAAAGCGTTATCTTCACAAGCCATGACCGTTTCCTACATCCTGACCGTCTACAACAAGGCGCCTTTTCTTCCGGCAGTGCTCGCCGCCGTTGCGGCCGAGCGGGCGGAAAGCGGCGGCGAGATCATCGTGGTCAACGATGGCTCGAAGGACGAGTCGGGCAGGATCCTCGATGACTTCGCGGCGACCGGCCCCGATATCCGCATCGTCCATCAGGTCAACGCCGGTGTGGTCAAGGCGACGAACGTGGGCCTGGGGCTTGTCCGGCACCCCCCCTATGTCCGCCTGGTGGATGGCGACGACATCATCGTGCGGGGGAGCACCCGCGTCTTGATGCGCCTCCTGAACGAGACGGGTTGCGGCTATATCTTCGGTGGTCTTGGGAATTACGATCTCGGTGCGATCCAAGCGGATTTGCCGGAGGCCAAACCCGGTCCGACCTGGGGGAAAGTCGCCGATCCTCTCGCCGCCATGATCCGCTCCCAGCTTTTCGTGGTCAGCGCCTCGCTCGGCCGGAAGGAGGTCTATGACCGGGTCTTGCCCTTGCCGGAGCAATATTTCGTCCAGGACATGTCCCTGGGGCTACTGCTGGCGATGACCACCAGCTTCGTCCAGGTGGAGGACATCTATTGTTACGCGCCCCGGGTGGCCCCGGGCAGGATCACTGACAGCAAGGCACGGCTCTTCCGGGACTCCGTCCTGATCGTCCGCGACATGGTCGAGGCCTGGGACCCGCGCTACCGCGCCCAAGCCGTGCGGCGCAATGCGACCCGTGCCTATAACTACGCAAGACGGCATTTGCCGGGGTCGGTTGCCGCCCGGATGCAATTGCTGGCGATGCGGTTGCTGGGAGGCGTGCCGGGAGCGAAGGTCCAGCGGCGCATGCTGGAGAAGATCGCTGCCGTATACGATCGGAAGCCCTAGCCTGCCGATTTGGCGCTTCCGCTTGCGGGCTGGCTGGCGTAATCCTCGGGAAACGTCGTTCGAGGAGGCCGCCCTATGCCCAGTCCCGATTTCCGTTTCGATCCCGCCAAGACCCGCACCGGCTACGGCGCCATCGATATCGTGGTCAATATGTCCGTGCCCGAGGCCTTCGAGCAGGGACGCATCCCGACCGACGATGCCTTCCGCAGCAAGGTCGGGCTCAAGGAAGGCTATCGCCGGGGCGTGACCCTCGAGGAATATCTGGAAAAGATGGATCGCGCCGGGATCGAGCGGTCCTTGCTGATCGCGACCCGTTGCGGCGACATGCGGATCAAGGGCTCGACCGAGATCCCCTACGAATGGGTGGCCGAGGCCTGCCAGAAATATCCTCACCGTTTCTCAGGCCTCGCCGGCATCGATCCGACGCGGGGTATCGCGGGATTGAAGGAACTCGACAAGGCGGTGAAAGAATACGGCTTCGTCGGCGCCCATCTCTATCCGCATTGGTTCTACGAGGCGCCGGATGCGGCGATCTATTATCCCTATTACGCCCGCTGCGCCGAGCTTGAGATCCCGATCATGATGCAGGTCGGCCATTGCCTCGTTTACCAGAAGGACCGGCGGCTTCCTTCGGTCGGTCGGCCCATGACCCTCGACAAAGTCGCGATCCATTTTCCCGAGTTGATCCTGATCGGCATCCACTTGGGATACCCCTGGACCGACGAGATGATCAGCGTCTGCTGGAAGCATCCCAACGTCTATATGGCGGGCGACGCCTATGCGCCCAAACATTGGCCACAACAGGCGATCCACTACGCCAATACCTATGGCCAGGATAAATTCCTGTTCGGGACGGACTGGGCGGTGATCGATCCCGAGCGCGCCATGGACGACATGGCGGGGTTGAACTTCCGGCCCGATCCTCTGAAGAAGATCCTGCGGGACAACGCGATCAAGATCTTCAAGCTCTGAAAACGATACCCAGGCGTATGGCGGGCGACGGGATGGGCGACTATCATCCCCTGCGAAAAGACGGAGCATGAGGCGCTGATGGCCGAAAAGCTGACTTTCGATGCAGCCGAGACCGCGCTGGTCGTTGTCGATATGCAGAACGATTTCTGCGAGCCTGAAGGCTTTTATGGCAAGGCCGGCATGGATATCTCCGGCCTCATGGCCCCGACCGCGCCGTTAGCGGCACTCCTCGGCCGGGCGCGGGAGGCGGGGATGACAGTTGTCTTCACCCGCATCGTCCGCGAGAAGGGGGAGGCGGCCGAGAATCAGCACAAGCTCCTGCCCAAACGCTGGTTCAGTTTTGGCGAGCGCTTGATGCGCGGGAGCTGGGGGGCCGAAGTGGTCGATCCCCTGTGTCCTCGCGAGGGCGAGTTGATCGTCGACAAGATCGGCTATTCCTCCTTTGAGGGCACCACGCTGGAACGGGATCTGAAGGAGCGGGGGGTGACGACGATTCTGCTGACCGGGGTCGTGACCTATGCCTGCGTGCTGGCGACCGGCTTCGCCGCCTTCGACAAGGGTTTCGACGTTGCCCTCATCTCGGACGCCGCTGGAAGTTGGAACGAGGGCCTTGGCAATGCGACGGGGGAGATCGTCGATCTCCTGATGGGCCGAACTCTGCGCTCCGATGAAATCCAATTCACGCCTCGCCGCGAGGCCGCCGCTTAAGGAGACGGTTTCCGCTCATGGCCAATCATCCCGGCTTCCATGCCATTCTCGTTTCGACCGGCGTGCGTGCGTCCCAGACGCGCACGCCCGAACGGATCGCGGTGACCGACGACACGCGCAGCTTCACCTATACCCAGATGGTCGAGCGCTTCAATCGCACGGGGACCTTAGCCCGGGGCCTGGGTCTGACGCACGGCGAGCATGTGGCGATCATGTCGCCCAATTGCGTCGAATATCTGGAGATCGTCTGCGGCATGGCGGATGTGGGCGTCGCCAGCGCCATGGTGAGCCCCCAAGCGACACCGCGCGAAGTCTCCTACATCTGCAACGATGCCGAGGCCCGCGTCCTTTTCGTCCACCACACGCTGGAGGAACAGGCCCGCGCCGCCAAGCTCGATACGGTGAAACAGATCATCGTGATCGGCGGCGACTACGAGGATGTGCTGCAGCAGGCGCGTGCCGTGGAGCCCGATTGGACCGTCGGACAGCAGGACGTCTTCTCGATCCCCTATACCTCGGGCACCACCGGCGAGCCCAAGGGCGTGATGCTTTCGCATCAGTCCCGGGTGATGCATATGCTGATGACCCATGGGGTGAACGCGGGCTGCTACCAGCCTTCGGTGAGGGGACTCGCGATTGCGCCCTTCTTCAACGGGGCGGGTTTCATCAACGGCCTCGCGCCGATCTGGTTCGGCGGCAGCGTCCATATGCTTCAGAAATTCGAAGCCGAGGAGACGCTGAGGCTGATTTCCGACCGGAAGATCACGGTCGGTTTTTTTGTGCCCACGCATTTCCACGCGATGTTCAACCTCGGAGCCGCGACGCTGGCGAAATACGACGTCAGCTCCATGCGGATGGTGGGCTCGGGCGCGGCGGCGTTGCCCCAAGAAACGAAGGAGCGCATCGTCGCCCATTTCGGGGAGGGGCGGCTTTTCGAGGGCTATGGCAGCACCGAGGCGGGCGGCATTTCGAACCTTCGGCCCGAAGATCAGCTCCGCAAGAAATCTTGCGTCGGCCTGCCTTTGACGGGTGTGGAACTCAAGATCCTCGACGACGACGGCAAGCCCGTCCCGCAAGGCGAGATCGGCGAAGTGGTCTGCCGCAACGGCTGGCTCTTCAACGGTTATTGGAACAAAGCCGAGCAGACCGCCGAAGTCCTGCGCGACGGTTGGTATTATTCGGGCGATCTCGGACGGCGGGACGAAGAGGGCTACCTCTATATCGTCGACCGCAAGAAGAACGTCATCATCACCGGCGGCCAGAATGTCTTCCCCCGCGAGGTCGAGGAATTGCTCTACCACTATCCCGGCGTCGCGGAAGCCGCCGTCATCGGCAAGAAGGACGCCTATTGGGGCGAGGCGGTCACCGCCTATCTCGTCCAGCGATCGGGCGAGACCATCGATGTGGAGGGGCTGAAGGCCTATTGCGCCAAGGAACTCGCCCCCTACAAGGTGCCGAAGTCCTTCCGCCTCATCGACCGGATGCCCAAGAACGGCACTGGCAAGATCATGCACCGCGAATTGAAGGTTGAGGCCGACAAGGAAACCTCCTGAACGGCCATCGGAGGAGAGATCATGGAGCTTTCGAACAAGACCGCCCGCCAGCTCTACGAGGAGATCAAGGCAAAGCCCACTCGCCCGCGCTTCGGCTTTGGGCGGAAGCCGGCCCTTATCAATATCGACGTACAAAAGGCCTATACGGCGGTGGGCGAATTCGTAACCGCCTATGAAACGGACCCCAAGCAGATCGACTATATCAATGAGCTGGCGCGGCTCTTCCGCGCCGGTGGCTGCCCGGTCGTCTGGACCTATGTCGCCTATATGGAATCGGGCGAGGATTGCGGCGTCTGGGGCACCCGGACCAATACCCCGGATTCGCTTCAGAACATCAAGGTCGACTCCCGGCGCTCCGAATTCGACGACCGCTGCGAGATCGACAAGGTGAAGGACATCATCGTCAACAAGCGGATGGCCTCGGCCTTCTTCGAGACGAACCTCGGCTCGGTCTTCAATTTCCACGGGGTCGATACCGTCGTGCTGACCGGTGGCTCGACCTCGGGCTGCGTGCGGGCGACGGTGGTGGACAGCCTCTCGCGCAGCTATCGCACCATCGTTCCCGAGGAATGCGTCGCCGACAAGCACGAGAGCCCGCATTTCGCGAACCTCTACGATATCGCGATCAAATACGCCGATGTGATCCCGGTCGCGGAGGCCATTGCCCATATGCGCGACTATCGCCCGTCCAATAGCTGAGGCTGCCTGCGATGAAGAGCGATCCCGGTCTTTACGACTATCTGCCCTATGACAGGACGCGGCCGAAGATCACTTGGCCGAATGGCGCGCGCGTCGCCTTCTGGATCGCGCCCAATATCGAGTTCTACGAGTTCCAGCCGCCGACCAACGCCAGTCGCGCGCCCTGGACCCGGCCGCTGCCAGATGTGCTGGCCTATTCGGCGCGCGACTACGGCAACCGAACCGGTTTTTGGCGGATGCTCGATGCCATGGCGCGTCACAACATTCGGGGCTCGGTCTCGCTCAATGTCGCCATGTGCGACCATTGCCCCGAGATCATCGAGGCCTGCGCCAAGCACGATTGGGAATTCTACAGCCACGGCACCTACAACACCCGCTACACCTTCAATATGAGCGAGGCGCAGGAGCGGGAACTCATCCAGGATTCGATCGATACGATCAAGAAGCACACCGGCCAGAAGCTCGACGGCTGGCTGGCTCCGGCCTTGAGCTACACCGACCGCACCATCGAATTGGTGGCGGAAATGGGCCTGACCTATATCTGCGACCTCTTCCACGACGATCAGCCCTGCCCGGTGAAGACCGCCAAGGGCAAGCTCGCGAGCATCCCCTATTCCTTGGAGATGAACGATGTCATCGCCTATCTGGTGAACCTCGTGAGCCCCCGCCGCTACGGCGATATCATCCGCGCGCAATTCGACCGGCTTTATGAGGAAGGGGCGGAATCGGGCACGGTCATGTGCATTCCGCTCCATCCCTATCTCATTGGCTCGCCTCATCGCATCAAGGCCTTCGAGGAGGCGATCGCCTATATCGCCGGTCACGACAAGGTCTGGCTGGCCACGGGCCGCGAGATCGCCCAGCATTTCATCGCGAACGATTTCGACACTTTCGCCAAGGCCTCTCAGCCGGTGGGGAGCCTCTGATGGGTATGCCCGACGATTACATGCGCTATCCCCATCGCCACTACGGGATGGATCAGGATCGCTACGACTGGTCGATGCTGCCGCGCCGGAAGCCCGTGCAATGGCCGAACGGCGCGCGGGTCGCGCTTTGGATCGTTCCGGTGCTGGAATGGTTTCCGCTCGACATGCAGGGCAAGCCGTTCAAGGCGCCTGGCGGCATGGTCATGGCCTATCCCGATCTCCGGCATTACACGCTGCGCGACTACGGCAACCGGGTCGGGATCTATCGGATCCTGGATGCGCTGAAAAAGCGGGATCTGAAAGCCTCCGTCGCCGCGAATGCCGCCGTCGCCGCCCGCTATCCCCATCTCCTGCGGGAGATCGTGGGGCAGGGGCATGAGGTGATCGCCCATGGCCTACACATGGATAGGATCCATCACGGCGGCATGTCGGAAGAAGACGAGAAAGCGACCATCGCCCAATCCCTCGATGTGTTGCGGAAGGGATCGGGGCAGGGGGTGCGCGGCTGGCTTTCGCCCGCGCGGTCGGAGAGCTATACGACGCCCGATCTCTTGGCGGAGCAGGGGATCGACTATCTCTGCGACTGGGCGAACGACGACATGCCCTATAAGTTTCGCGCCAAATCGAGGGCCATCCATGCGATGCCGCTGTCGGCGGAGATCGACGATTATGCGATCTCCATCCAGTTCCACTTCTCGGAGGACGAATTGGTCCATCACATCGTGGACCAGTTCGAGATGCTCTACGAAGAGGCGGGGCGCGAGGGCGGCCGGATCCTGAGCCTCTCGCTCCATCCCTGGATCACCGGCCAGCCTTATCGCATCGCCTATCTGGAAAAGGCGCTGGATATGGTCATGCGGCGGGCCGGCGTCTGGAACGCCACGGGGGCCGAGATCCTCGACGCCTGGAAGGCGCAGCAATAGCGGCGAAAGGCTGACGCTTCGGCGTCGGCCTTACACCGTATATTTGAGGAACGGCCTCATGTTGCGCCGGGCTTGATCGAGTTCCGCGGGCGACAGCGAAATCTGGCCGGTGAAATCGTTGCGGAAGAGCTTGGCGGGATCGACCGGAGGCGCGCCGGGTTGCGCGAGGTAAGCGGCGATGAGGTCGGCCATTGCACCGAGTCGAGCCGGGTCCGCCCAGCCGAGCCCGTGGCTTTCGATCTCGCCCTCGCCCAGGGTGGTCAGGAAGATGCCGATGCCCAGCCGGGCGAAATCCTGTCCGTTCTTGGAGACCCCCATCTCGGGATTGGCCTTCAGATAGATGTCCAGGGCCTCGTCGGGATTGAGGAGCGTGTCCCGGATCCCTTCCATGAGCCCATCGACGAAGCTGTGGCACAGGTCCGGACGTCGGTCGCAGAGCCGTCTTCCCGCGATCAGCGACAGGCCGTAAAGCTCGATCCCCGCCTTCCGGTAGGGCATGAAGTGAATCTTGTGACCCTCTGATGCATAGGCCGGAACATTGGCGTAGACTGTCCCGAGCAGCCCGTCCGCCTTCTTCTGCAGCACCATCTGGTCGTTGAGCGGACTGTCGATGTTGACGATCTTGACCGTGGTGACGTCGATCCCGTTGCGCTGTGCGTAGAGCGGGAGCAAAGGCCCCGCGATCCCGCCGCTGAGCGCGGTGAGGGTGCGGCCTTCGATGTCCTTGGGTTCCCGGATCGGGGAACCCTGGAGGAAGCCGACGCCGAGCGTGCTGTCGTATTGGGCAATCGCGATACAGGTGACCGCCGCTCCGGGTGTCCGGCTCAGGATGATGGCCGGCATCTGGACGAGGCCGAATTGAGCCCGGCCGCTGCCGACCGCGCCGATGGTCGCGGCGGCGCCGTTGCCCCGGACGATCTCTACGTCGAGACCGCGTTTGACCCAATAGCCCTTCGCCTGGGCCATATCCATATAGGCGGTCTGGCCGCGAGGCCCGGTCGCCAGGCTGACGACGACTTTTTCCGCCGCTTGCCCGCACGAAATGCCGGGGAAGGCTAATCCCGCGGATGCGGCGAAGCCGGCATTAAGGAAAAAGCGACGCGTTCTCGCCATAAGGTACAAGTCTTCCCGCAGGAGGCGACGGGTCACTCTATCACCGCCTGCGACGATCGGGATAGCCGTGCGACATGGCGGTGGCCCTTCGTTCCTTGTAGGTTCCTGCAACGAGATGTCCGAAACGAGGTCACGCATAATCCCCCTGGCCGTATCCGATGGACGGATGCGCTGGCCCGCGCTTGGCCTCGCGGCGATCCTCAATCTTCTGCTGTTGGTGGCGGCGCTGAGGAGTTGGACCGTCTTCCTCGATCCGCCTCCCACGGCGCCGATTCCCGTCGCGCTCGTCTTGGAACTGCCCAAGCCCCTTCCGCCCGCCCCGCCGCCGCCACCGCCGCCTCCACCCCCACCTCCACCTGTCTCTGTCCCAAAACCGCCGCCGGAGACGCCGCCCTTGCCCGCCCGCCAGTCGGGACCCGACGAGACGACGACGCGGGCCGCCGAACGGCCTCCCGAACCGGCGCCTGTGGAGGAACCCAAGCCCGCGCCTGTGGTCGAGCAGCCAGCGCCGGTTGCGCAGCCGCAACCCCCCGTTCCGAAGCCCGCTCCGGGTCCTGCGCTCGATACGGCGAAGCCGCCGGCGCCGCCGCCGAAGCCCGTGGTTGCCACGCCCAGACCGACGCCGGCCGCGCCACGGTCTGTGATGCCCGAAGCCGAGATCGGGGACCTGGATAAAACCGGTGACCCTTATCTCAACAAGATCTACGAAATCATCCGAACCAAGATCGTATATCCGCCTCGGGCGGGCGTTCTCAATCTCCGGGGTTATGTCGTCTACCGGCTTATCGTCGACAACAGCGGGCGCCTCCTGAAAATCGAACTCATGCAGCCCTCCGGCGCGCAGATCCTCGACAAGGCGGCTTGGGACGCCCTGGTGGCGAGCCAGCCTTTTCCGGCGCCACCGCCCGGATTTCCTGCCCAGTTCGGCTTGATGGTCACGATCCCGCTTGCGCCGGATTGATGTAACTAGTCAGTGAAAAAGTCGCGCTTTCTCGGCGGCGTCATGTAGAATTACTGCAATAAAACGAGACGAAACCGAGAGACGCCTCATGCCCGCCTTCAGCGCGGAACAAATCGCCGCCCCGGGAGAGGCGGGCGAGCGGACGACCATTCTGGCGACAGACTGATGGCGGCGCTGCCGCTTCAGGGCTCCGCAGCTTACGGCAACCGTACCCTTGTGACCATCGCGGTCATGACGGCGGCTTTCATGCAATCCGTCGATATCTCGATCGCCAATGTGGCGATGCCCCATATGCAGGGGAGCCTTTCGGCGGCCCAGGACCAGATCACCTGGGTCCTGACATCCTACATCGTCGCCGCCGCCGTCATGATCCCCCTGAGCGGCTGGCTCGCCCGGCGCTTCGGGCGCAAGCGCGTCTTGCTCGCCTCGGTAGCGGGCTTCACCTTCGCCTCGGTGCTTTGCGGCGCGGCCACGACGCTCCCGCAAATGGTGATCTTCCGGCTGCTGCAGGGAGTTTGCGGCGCGGCGCTTCAGCCTTTGGCGCAAGCGGTGCTGCTCGACATCAATCCTCGGGAGCGGCATGGCCGCGCCATGGCCACCTGGGGGATGGGGATCACGGTGGCGCCGCTCTTCGGCCCGACACTGGGGGGCTGGATCACCGAGAGCTATAGCTGGCGCTGGGTCTTCTACATCAACGTGCCCTTCGGCATCCTGGCCTTTCTCGGTCTCCTGCTCTGCTTTCGCGAGCAGCGGGTGATGGAGCCCAGGCCCTTCGATTTCTTCGGCTTCGCGACCCTCAGTCTTGCGGTCGGCGCCTTGCAGATGATGCTCGACCGGGGGCAGCAGAACGACTGGTTCGATACGGGCGAGACCATTCTGGAAGCCGCGATTGCCGCCGGTTCTTTCTGGGTCTTCGCGGTCCATTCCGCCACGGCGAAGAACGCTTTCATCAACCCCAGGATGCTGAAGGACAGAACCTTCGTCAGTTCCTGCATCCTGATTTTCATCATGGCGAGCATCTTCAATTCGACGATCTCGCTCGTCCAGCCGATGCTTCAGAACCAATTGGGATATTCGGCTTATTTCTCGGGCTGGGTGGTGATGCCGCGCAGCGTCGCCAACATGGCCTCGCTCTATATCATCGGGCGGCTGCTGAACCGGATCGATCCTCGGGTTTTCCTGCTGATGGGCTTTATTCTCACCTCCATCGGCATGCGGCTGATGGGGAGTTTGTCGCCGGATACGGATGAGACGCCCATCGTCATCGCCTCGATCATCCAGGGGATCGGAGTCGGCTGCATCTTCGCGCCGCTCTCGACGGCGGCCTTCATGACGTTGCAGCCTCAACTGCGGACGGAAGGCGCCACCCTCTACAGCCTCGTGCGGAATATCGGGGGCAGCACCGGGATCTCCGTTTTCCAGACGATCCTGTCCCGCAACATCCAGGTCAATCACGAGCAGCTTGCGGCCCAGGTCACGCCTTACAACCAGGCCTTGACCCATCCCGCGGTCCAGGCCTTCTGGAACCTCCATACGGAGCATGGCCTGGCCTTGCTCAATCAGGAGGTCACCCGCCAGGCGGTGATGATCGCCTATATGGACGATTTCAAGCTGATGTCCCTGGAATTGCTCTGCGCCATCCCCGTGCTTTTCCTGTTGCGGCTTAAGCGTCCTCCACCGCCTGTCCTGGCGCCCGACGCGGTTGCGAAGCCTGCGGAATAGGGGAATCAGAGGTCTTTCGGGATCTCGACCTGTTCGAGCGGCTTGCCGTCGGCGAGCTGGTTTATCGCCCCGGAAAGCAGGTCGTAGCGAACCTGGGCGTTGTTCACGTCGCGAAAATAGTTGACCAGATCGCCCCAGGGATCGTTGAGCCGTCCGATGGCGGAGATGAAGGCCACCACGCCGCCGATCTCCAGGCGTTCCGTATAAACCCACCAGCCGCCCAGCAGCAGGGCCGAGATGACCTGGAAGTGATTGCACAGGTTCATCAGGAAGTTCATCGAGAACTTGATGCGATAGATCCCCATGTTGAGGGAGAAGGCGTGGTCGATATATTCCCGATCGGTCTTACGGGTGGCGTCGTTCTCCTCGGAGGAGATCACATCGACGCTGAGGTGCCGCAGGATCGAGACCCTTGTATGGGTCCGACGGTTGATCGCGCCCTGCATGAGGGGCACGAAAACGAACTGGGGCACGAAGAGCAGGAGCGCCGCCAGCGCCATCCAGGCGTCGAGGTGGAAGATATAGCTCAGGACCGAGGCAAGAATGCCGCCCTGGAGCAGGGGTTCCGACACGCTGGAGCCGACGAAACCGCCGACCGGCTCGACCTCCGCCACCAGCATGGCGATGCCGACCCCTTGCGCGTCGGAGCCTATTTGTTCCTGGGGAAGCCCGCCGAGCAGGGACCTCACCCGGATCCGCAGGTCGCGCACGGCGCGCTCCCCGACCCAGCCGCGGTAGATGTTGACCACCATCTTGATGCCGCCTTGCACGAGCACCGTCCCGGCGTAGGCGGCACAGAGCAGGATGACGAGCTCATAGTCCCGATGCTTCACCAGGTCGTTGACGACCCGGCGCTGCAATTCCAGCGGCACAACTTCCAGGAGGAAGACCACGACCGTCATTGCCACCAGCGCCACCTGATGCCAGCGGCTCGACTGATAGACGTAGCGCAGGATGTGGGAGGGCAGCTTCTTCGACCGGCTTTCGTCGACCGGCGGCGGCTCGTTCGTGAGGATCGTGTCGAGCATGAAAGTGCGGTCTCCTGCTGCTGCGCCCATTCATATAAGGGACGCAGGGATCTTCACCAGGGAATGGCAGCCCTGCATCTGCTCAACTTTTCCTGAAGCGCCTACCGCTAACGCTGGACTCCAACGGCCCCGCATCCCTATCGTTTCTCCAACGTCGCGCAGGCGGCGAAAGAATGGAGACCTGGAATGCCGGACGACATCAGCAATTACGGTATCGCCGAACCTGAAGACGTACTCGACCCGCGCCACTACGAGCAGGTGCGCGACCCCGCCCAAAGCCGCTCCTTGCCGCTCTGGTGCTATACGTCGCAGCGCTTCTTCAATGCGGAAATGCAGAAGTTGTTCCTGCCGGGCTGGTCGCTGCTCGACCGGGTGGAGAAGGTGCCCAATGTGGGAGACTTCTTCACCAAGAATTTCATGAACATCCCGCTGCTGATCGTTCGCGGCGATGACCGCAAGGTCCGTGTCTTTGCCAATACCTGCCGGCACCGCGGCGCGCTGGTCGCGACGGGCGAGGGAAACTGCAAGGGCTTCCGCTGTCCCTATCACGCCTGGACCTATGCGCTCGACGGCGGATTGATCGGCGCGCCGGAATTCGAGGGTCCTGACGGCAAGCCGCTGATCGATGCCACGAACAAGCAGGAATTCGGCCTCGTCGAGATGGAGTGCGACACCTGGGGCGGCTTTATTTTCGTGAAGTTCGAGAAGAACGACACCAAGCTCTCGGACCAGCTGGGCGATTTCGGGGAACGGCTGAAATCGCACCAACTCGAGGAGATGGTCTGCGTCAAAGAGATGGTGTTCAACATGGACGCCAACTGGAAATACTTCGTCGAAAATTACAGCGACGCCTATCACATACCGACCGTGCATCGGGATTCGCTGGCGCAATGGAAGGGCATCCGCTCGCCGCAGCCTGAGCCTCAAGGCCACTATCGCCTGAGCCTCGTCGTGCACGAGGGTAGCCAGCTCCTGCTTCCCGGCCAGCAGGGTTTCCCGGCGATGCCGCAGATCGATCCGGACAAGGCAAAGGGGACGATCTTCACGGCGGTTCATCCGAACATGATGATGACCCTGGGCAACGACGGGGCTTTGGTCTTCAACTCGGAGCCCTTGTCCCCGACGAAGTCGCGCCTGACCGTGAGCCTGCTCTTCCCGAAATCGACGGTGGCGCGGAACGACTTCCAGGATATCGTGAAAAACTACTATCATCGCAATGACATGGTCGTCGGCGAGGATGTGGACATCGCGCTGCGCCAGCAGGCGGGGATCGAGTCGCCCTATGCCCGCGCCGGACGGCTCGGGCGGACGGAGACCGGGATCAACGCGATCAATAATTGGATTCTCGACCAAGTGGTCGGGCGGGCTTGACGTTCTGGGAGAGCATTCACATGGATGAAGTTGCAAAAGACGGCCTCGCCATAGCCAAGGCGAAGTTCGATGCGGGGACGATCGACCGGCGGCAGTTCATGGCGGTCGCGGCATTCCTGGGTTTTGCCGGCCCGGCGGCCTTGGGCTCCGGATCGGCTTCGGCGGCGACGACCGAGGTCGTGATGTCGAATTGGGGCGGCGACGCGGTCGCGGCCTATAAGAAGGCTTATGGCGAGCCCTTCGAGAAGGCGACCGGGATGAAGATGCCGATCGACACGACCGGACCTTCCGCCGGCAAGATCAGGGCGATGGTCGAATCGAAGAAGGTCTCCTGGGACGTGGGCGACAGCAATCTCGGCGTCGGCATCGAGATGGGGGCGGCCGGCCTGTTGGAAGCCATCGACTATTCCATCGTCGACAAGAACAAGGTGCTGCCGGGCCTCTGGAACGACCATGCGATCGCGGGCTATGGTTTCAGCCATATCTTCGTCTATGACGACGCGAAGTTCCCGAACAAGAAGCCTCAGAGCTGGGCCGATTTCTGGAACCTGAAGGATTTTCCCGGCAAGCGGGCCATGCGCCGCGATCCTCAGGGCGTGGTCGAGGCGGCGCTTTTCGCGGATGGCGTGCCCAGGGACAAGATCTATCCGATCGACCTGCCGCGGGCCTTCAAGAAGATCCAGGAAATCAAGAAGGACACGATCTTCTGGAATGCGGCTGCCGAGAGCCAGCAGCTCATTCGCGACGGCGAAGTCACCATGTGCCAGACCTGGAACACCCGGGCCTATCTTCTGGGCCAGGATACCAAGGGCCGGATCAAGACGGTGCTGAACCAGGGCATGTTCCAGCCGAACGCCTGGGTGGTGCCGAAGGGCAATCCGGCGGGCCGGGAAGCGGCGATGAAGCTCATCGCCTCGATGCAGGATCCGGGACAGCAGGTCGAGATCCTCAAGCTTATCGGTTGCGGCCCGGTGAACCCGGCCGCGGCGGCCTCGGTGCCGGCCGAACTCAAGTCGCAGAATCCAAGCGATCCCGATGCGCTCGCGCATCAGGTCGTCTTCGACGTGAAATGGTACGCCGAGAACCAGGCCAAGGCCCAGCAGGCCTTCCTGGACTTCCTGGCGTCCTAAACTCCCTGATGGTCCCTCTCCCCCCTGAAGGGCGGAGAGGGACTTCAACGCCAATCTTAAACGTCGGCGAACCGGGCGACCGGGGCGCCGACGGCAGGGGCCTTCATGCGGAAGAGGCCGCCCATGGTGGGGTATTTCTGCTTCAGCTCTTCGCTCAAGTGCTGGCGCAGGGTGGTGATATAGAGGCTGTCTTCCGCAAAGCCCAACATGGTCGGCGTGGGGAACGGCAGTTCGATGGTCAAGGTGAGTTCCCCTGACGGCGAAAAGCAATTGATCCGCCCGCCATAGGCGCCGGGCGACCAATAGTTGCCCTCCACATCGCATTGGGCGCCGTCCGGCCGCCCGTCGGTTTCGCTTAAAGTCGCGAAGCGGCGGCGGTTCGAGATATGGCCGGTCGAGGGCTCGAAATCCCAGGCGTCGATCCAATAATCCTGGGTGTCGGAATGGTACATGGTCCGTCCGTCCGGCGACCAGGCGAGACCGTTGGAGACCTTGTAGCCGCCGGCCTTCTTTTCGATCTTGCCGTCGGGCGTCACGCGAAAGAGATCGCAGATCGGCCGCCGCCTGGGGTCGAGGTCCATGCTGCCGACCCAGAAACAGCCGTCCGGCCCGACCTTGCCGTCGTTGAGCTTGCTGGTCTTGGGCTGGTCCACCGGTTCGGTGAATTCGCTCATCTTCTCCGTCTTCGGATCGAAGAGAACGACCCGGTGGAGGAGGGCGACCACCAGCTTTCCGGAGTCGCAGATGCCGAAGCTTCCGACCCTTTCTGGAAAGCGCCAGGCCTGCTTGGAACCGTCGTCGACCCCATAGGCGAGGATGCGGCCCCCGGTCGAATCGCAGAAGAGCACGCGGCGGTTCCGTTCGTCCCAAGTGCAGCTTTCCGCGATCCCGCATTGCGCGTCCCAGACGAGTTCGAGCCCCTCCGGCGTCATGCTTCCCACGCTCCTATTGATCCAGCCAGGCGTCGCTCCAGGTGCCATTGCCCTGGGCCTTGCCCCAGAGCCCTTTCAGCCGCTTCGACGCGCCGTCGATGTTAAAGAATTGCCGCAGCATGGGAGCGGGCAGGTCGCGGGCCAGGATGACCTGCGCCTGCTTGTAGAACTTGCCGCGTTCGTCGAAGTCGGTCCCGCGCTCGCCGTCCTCGAAGAGCTTGTCGACCTCCGGATTGGAATAGCCGGTCGGATTGCCGAAAGGCTTGCCGATGGAGGAAGTGACGAACGCCCGCGCCAGGCCCAGCGCGGGATCGGAGAAGCTGAGCCCGCTGTGGATCATGATATCGAAGTTGCGGTCTACATAGACCGTCTTGATGAGGTTCGTGTCCTCCAGCGCGTCCATCACCACATCGACGCCGATCGCCTGCCACATGCTCTTGATCGCAAGCGCCGCCTGCTGGAATTCGGGATATTGGGTCGCGAAGACGGCGATATGGACCGTGCCGCGTTTTCCATCGGCTCCGCGCTTGAAGTCGGTCTCGTCGAGCATCGCATTCGCCTTGGCGATGTCGTAGGGATACATCTTGCTGAAATCGATGTCGGGATTGGCCGCCCAGGGAATGTCGGAGGTATAGGGCTTCAATCCGACACCGCCCACCGAGAAGAAGGCGTTCTTGAAGATGTAGTCGCGATCCACGGCCATGAAGAGCCCGCGACGCACCCGGACGTCGTCGAAGGGCTTCCGGTTTACGTTCATGGCGAGGAGGTTGATGCCGGGCGAGGCGTCGCTGCGCTCGATCTTGAGTTTCGGGTCCTTCTGGACCGCTTCGATCTCATGGCCGGGAAAATATTGGTGGAGGTCGATCTCGCCCGCCTGGAGCGCGTTGAGCCGGCCCGCGACGGTCGGGATGACCTTGGCGATCACGGCGTCGAGATAGGGTTTCCCCGGTTGATGGTATTTCTCGTTGCGGGTCATGCGGACGAAGTCGCCGCGCTTCCATTCGGCGAGCTTGAAGGAGCCGGTGCCCACGGGCGAATCCAGAGACACCTTGTTCTTCAGGGGATCGGTTCCCTTGAGAAGATGGGAGGGCAGGATCGCCGCGCCCTGGGTGCAGGTGAGCGAGATCATGAAAGGGCCGAAGGGCTGCTTCAGTTTCACCACCACCCGTGTCGGCACGGAAGCGTCGATGCTCTCGATGGCACGGCCCGAAGGCGCGAAGACCGGCGAATATTTCGTCGCGACCTCCAGCAGCGTGTATTTCACGTCCTCGGCGGTGAGCTTCTTGCCGTCATGCCAGTCGACGTCCTTCAACTCGAAGGTATAGGTGAGCCCGTCAGCCGTCACAGCCCAGGATTTCACCAGCAAGGGCAAGATCTTGTAGTCGGGCGAGATATTGACCAGGCCCTCGTAGGTGGTGCAGCCGATGAGCCGGTCCGGCGGGTTGACGGAGGTGTCGGGATTGACCCCCTGAGGGTCCTGTCCGATGGAGAAGATCGCGGTCCCGCCGCGCTTCGGAGTCTCTTGGGCTTGGGCTTTGGCTTCATGGGTCAGGCCGCTTGCCACCAGGCAGAACATGGCGACGCCCAGCGGGAATGCTTTGTAGATCATCCCAAGACCTCCCGTTTTATTCCCGGTTGTTCCCGTGCGTTCCCATTTTCAGTCGTGTTCGACCATGACCGTAGCATCTCGCTCCCAGGTCAAGGCGACTTCCGCGCCGGGCTCCAGAAGATCGCCTACCGCCAGGGCCGTGGGCAGGGTGACATTGAAGCGTCCGAGGGCTCCGAGGTCCACGACCACATGGAACTGCCGCCCTACATAGGTTGCCACCCGCACGGTACCGAGGAGTTTTGCGCCTTCGGTCGCCGCAGGCTGGAGCCGGACCTTATCCGGCCTCACCGAGAGGAGGACCGATTGGCCGGCCGCCGGAGGTGCGGCGGCCTGGCGATGCTCGAACCTGGACCCGGCAACCTCATAGGCAAAGCCGCTTTCGTCCCGGTCCAGGATCAGCGCGGGGAGGAAGTTTGCGGCACCGAAGAAATCGGCCACGAAGCGCGTTGCCGGCCGCTCGTAGAGGTCTGTGGGGGCGCCGTATTGGACGACCTTCCCGTCGCGCAGGACCGCGATCCGGTCTGACATGGAGAGCGCTTCCTCCTGGTCGTGGGTGACGTTGACGAAAGTAGTGCCCACCCGGCGATGGATTTCCTTCAATTCCGACTGCAGTTCCGCCCGCAGCTTCTTGTCGAGGGCGCTCAAAGGCTCGTCGAGAAGCAGGAGGTCGGGGGAAAAGACCAGCGCCCGGGCAAGCGCCACGCGCTGCTGCTGCCCGCCGGAAAGCTGCTTTGGCAGGCGGTCCGCCAGGGTGGAGAGCTGCACGAGGTCGAGCGCCGTTTTCACCCGCTCGTCGATCTCCGCCTTCGATGCCTTCCGGACCTTCAGGGGGAAAGCCACATTGTCGGCGACGCTCATATGGGGAAAGAGCGCATAGCCCTGGAAGACCATGCCGAAGTTGCGTTTTTCCGGGACCAACCCGGTGATGGATTTCCTGTCGAGCAGGATCTCGCCCGCAGTCGGCTCGACGAAGCCGGCGATCATCATGAGCAATGTCGTCTTGCCCGACCCCGAGGGGCCAAGCAGGGTCAGGAACTGGCCGGCCTCCACGGAAAGGCTGACATTGTCCACGGCGTGAACGGGGCCATAAGTCTTGGTGACGGCCTCGATCGAAAGGCTGTGCGCGACCTGTTGCAAATCTGTCTCCCTGCGCCGTGAGCCGCCTATTGGCTGGCGGTCATCCCGGCTCGCTGTCCCGTCATGCTGTGAAATACCGTGGCGCTTATCAACTCGGGCTCGCCCGCCGCCGCGCCAGGAAATAGTCCGTCAATAATACCGCGATGGTGATGATCACCAGCACGGTCGCAATCGCCGCAATCGTCGGGTCGACGTTTTCGTTGATGCCGTCCCAGATCGCGCGCGGCAGGAGATAGACGTGGCGGCTCGAGATGAAGAGGAGAACGACAATCTCGTCCCAGGCGTGGATGAAGGCGAAGACCCCTCCCGAAACGATCCCCGGCAGGATGTTCGGCACGATCACCGAACGCGAGGTGCGCCAGACCGAGGCGCCCAGGCTGCGGGAAGCCTGTTCCAGACGCCGGTCCATATTGGCCAGCGCCACCGAGCAGCCGATCACCACGTAGGGAATGCTGGTGATCGTATGGGCGAGGATCACGCCCGGATAGGTGTCCAACAGGTCGAGCGCGATCCAGGCGCGGAAGAAGGCGACGCCGTTGACGATGGTGGGCACGATCAGGGGCATCAGCGCCAGGCCGGTGAAGATCCCCGACCAGGGTGGGCCCAAACGCCAGCAGGCGATCGCATAGAAGATCCCGATCAACAGCGACAGGCCGGTCGAAAAGAACGCGACAAGGAGGCTGCGCCCGAGGCTCTTGAGCCAGACCTCGTTCCCGAAGATGGCGATATAATGCCGGAACGAGATCTCGCTTGTCGGCAGGGAGAGGTAGCGCTCCGGTGTCAAGGAAACCGGGGCGACGATGAAGATCGGCGCCAGCAGGAAGAACAGCACCAGGCAGGTGAGGGCGAAGGTGGCCTTGAAGCCCAGGCTGCTGCGGGTCATGGCGTGCCGAAGAGCCGCTTGGCGCCCACCAGCCGGGTCATGATCCCGAGGGTGAGCAGGATAACGATGAGAAGCGAGGAGGAGAGCGTCGCTGCCAGGGCCCAGCGCACGGTATCGATGATGTTCACCTTGATCATCTCCGCCAGCATCAGGGTCTTGCCGCCACCCAGGATGGCCGGGGTCACATAGAAGCCCAGCGCGAAGACGAAGACCAGGGTTGCCGCGCCCGCGATGCCGGGTACGCTCAGAGGCAGGAAGATTTTCAGGAAAGCCACGGTCGGCGATGCGCCCAGGCCCCGCGCCGCGCTGATCAGCCGCCGGTCGATGCCGTCGAGATTCGCCAGCAACGGCAGGATCGCATAGGGCAGCATATAGTGGATCATGCCGACCATGACGCCGAACTCGTTGCGCATCAGTTCCAGCGGCTGGCCGATGATCCCCCAGTTCATGAGCGCCGTATTGACGACCCCGTTGCCGCGCAGCAGCGTCACCCAGGCGAAGGCCCGCGCCAGGAGCGACAGCCAGAAGGGCACGAGAACGGCCAGCATGAGGAGCCGGCGGGTATGCTCGTTCACATGCACCAGCACATAGGCCACCGCATAGCCGAGCACCACGGTGATCGCGGTGGTGGTCACGCAGATGCGCAAAGTCGCCCAGACGACCCGCTGAACCGCAGGATTCTCGACCATCTGCACGTAATTGTCGAAGCCGAACTTGGGCTCGGTGACGCTGAGCCACAGCACCTGCCCCACCGGCAGCAGGTAGAGGAGGACCAGGAGGAGGGCGCCCGGCACCAGAAAGAGCCAATAGACCCGCGTATTGCGGAACTCGCCGAAGCGATTCCTGCCGCGCCCCGCAGCGCCGCCGCCGATGTCCGATGAGAGAGCCGATGTGGTCATGAGGAACCGAGTTTGAAGGCCGCAGAGAAGCGCCGCATGCGAAGCCTATCAAGGAGGGGAGGGATGTCAACGGGGCCGAAGCCGATAGGCGGTCTTTCGGTTGATTCTATGAGAGCCGCGGAATATTGTCCGCCCCCTTGAGAGAGCCCGTAGCTCAGTCGGTAGAGCAGCTGACTTTTAATCAGCGGGTCGTGGGTTCGAATCCCGCCGGGCTCACCAAGCGTTTCTGCGGTTCTATGGTCGATTTCGCCCTCTTTATTTTTCCTCACATTTCGAAGCGGACCCCTCGCGGACCTGGCAGGCAAGATTCTGACTGTCGCCAGCAATTTACCTCAACACCTCGTTCAGCAACTCCACGAGCCTGATCCTGGCGCGTTGCAGCTACCTTTCGAAAACCGGCCCCAGCGCTGCGGCCTAGACACCCCCAGCCGAGGACCACCGGCCTCGAGCGCCTTCTGAAGCGCTTACCCTAGTGATGGTCCGCGTGAAGAAGTGCCGCAGTTCGTCCTGCAACCGCAGGAAAAGGGCGGTTTCATCACTGGCGGCGTCTGAGCACAAAGCCCACGCAGAGTCCGCATTCCTCCGCAATCGTGCGAAGGCCTCAGTCAGGCCGACAGGCATCTCCCTCGGGATAGCTGTCGATAAAAGGGAACAATGGAAATACCTTCAATGACATCATATATTTTCTATGACAATGATCGAGTCCACCCCCTCCGCCAATTCTTTATCTTAAGCCATTGATAAATATAAATATTATAAAATAAATACCTTCTATACCCCCAAGTCTACCCCCAAGTGTTCCTCGGACAAACACTCCGAAAACACCGTTCTGGCATGTTGCCCTGGCCTTGCGCGCCGCAAAAGCCCTAGCCCTCCTCGCCATTGCCGGCTGGAGGTGGAGCGTAGGTGCCCCAGTGCACTGCCCGGGTTTTACTCCGCCGCAGCCGCAAAATGCCGCCGCTTCAGTGGCCTACTTTGTCACCGCCGGGAACAGCTTGCCGATAAGTTCTTCAGGCCCGTGCTTCTTGCCCATTTCTCCTCTCCTTCAGGGTCCACACTAAAATAGTCGATGGACCACTCTGAAGGGGGCAGATCAGGCCGATCAGCGAGTACGTGATGATCCATTGAATGGAGGGTGATCTCGTCCGTAGGGGTTGTGAGGATCACGAACCGGGCGCATTACTGTAGTGGGTTTTTCGGAACCCTTCTCAACAGGATGATTAATTACTGTCGTACCAGACTGATCAAAATAATAGTTAGCCGTACACCCCCCTGCAGAAAAAGTGAGGACGACTAAGAACATAAAAAGCTGGCAAAATCTTTTCAAAATATAGTTAGCTCTTTTTCAACGCCTAAAAGGCGGATCAAATTTTAAATAATGGTAACTAACCAAGTTGTTTCCCGGCACCGTGATTTTTGCCAGACATTCCCAAGGTAAACTCCGGTTTTGGGCGCCACGGTAGGCTTCAGGTCCGTCAGTAGCAAACTCGCGCTGTATTTTTGATATTCTGCCACTCTAGAATACAGATAGGCCTGCTTCGAGTGGTCCGGGTAGAATATTAGGACTTTGTTTCCTCCCTCGCCATTGACGGTCGGAGGTGGAGCGAAGCGGCCCTGGAAGCAGCAATGGCAGCGTCGCGGTTTCCGGGGCAGGCGGCCAATCTAAAACATCAGATGGACCACTCTGAAGGGGGTAGATTACAGCACCGGACCGTCTCTTAGGAGACGTAAATCCCGCGCTCGGCGAGAATGTCCTCCACATCGCGCAAACTCAGGGTGAATTTGAAGTATAGCCAAACGGCTTGGCGGATAACTTCGGGCGGTAAGCGGTGTCTTTTATAACAGATGGATTTCATCCCATCTGAACCGCCCCGGGATTCGTGGAGGCCGTTTAGTTTAAGTTATGCTGCCGCTTGTATGTCGTCGAGCATGGCGTAGTAGCGTTCCTCGGCTTCGGCGGGAGGAATGTTTCCGATAGGCTCCAGCAGACGCCTGTTGTTGAACCAGT